>NZ_SLYT01000034.1:0-1069 GCF_004346065.1 Rahnella sp. JUb53 | reverse complement strand
GCCTTTGAATGCCCGTTTTACTATCGCTCCCATTGGGACGGCTATCGCGGTATTTTTCACACTGCATGCCACACTCTTGACATTAAATGATGCGATGTTAACTAATGATTCTGCGGTCCAATCGATTCCCTGGTTGCGGAGTATGAACGAAACTGGACTTCCTAAAGAGATGCTTCCGCTTCCCGTCGTTTTCGCCGTTTTGTAAAACTGGATATGTGCTTTTGCGGTCACTGGCTGATTAGGGAGCAATCCATTGGTTACGCAGAGAATACGGTTATTTAAGTTAGTATCACCGGTATTACTTCCATCAACATATCCGGTAGCGTTGCAGCTACTCACCGAGGTGGCGCCCACGGCGTAACCTATGCCCGCAACACCGCTACTGTAAATGCGTCTCCCACCCAGCATCTTTTCATAAGCACCCCAAGACTTTACCCCAAATTCCTGTTTAGTCAGTGCAGGAGCCTCATTCGTGCAGCTGAAAACCGGCATCACCCCGGAGACCACTTCACTACCTATAGGAGAGCCTACCGGCAGGTCCCTTTGCACTATCAGGTCAGGGGGGTTCAAAGGCGCGGCGGCCAATACCTTACAATCATAAGCCTGAACCTGAGGCGATATCATCCAGAAAAGAACGCCACCTATGCCGACCAAAAGTCTTTTTTTCATCCCCTCAATCCTCTTACTGGCAGCGCGAATGGATAAGCTGCACATCCGTTCGTTGCGCATCGGTCGCGTACTTCGCGTTACAGCTTCCGCCCCGCCACGTGACGCGCACGGTTCCCTTCTCGGGCACGCCGCTCAGATAAACCTGATGCCTGTCATCAACCATTCCCGACGAGGTCTGATGGCCGTTGACAACTTCTGCTGACGCACCCAATGGAATTGAAAGGGAAGACGCCAGCGTCAGCATAATTTTCTGCCCGTACCGGGTCGGAAAATCCGCCAGCACGAGCGCCCCCTGTCCCGGGGTCACGAAACGCGTATCCGTGACAACGTCCACGCGATCGCCCAGCGAAGCGGTATTGAGCCTCACCGAATTTCTCTGATAGGGCGTCAGATAAGGCAC
>NZ_SLYT01000033.1:0-1091 GCF_004346065.1 Rahnella sp. JUb53 | reverse complement strand
ACGAAACGCGTATCCGTGACAACGTCCACGCGATCGCCCAGCGAAGCGGTATTGAGCCTCACCGAATTTCTCTGATAGGGCGTCAGATAAGGCACCACGGCGTAGCCGCCCCCGTCCGTATATATGCCGGTATTGTTTTCTACCTTCACCCCGGACGCCCTGTCCGCTCTGACCAGAGCAAGGGTATCCCCCAGTGGCTGGGAGAAGGTTACGCCATAGGGATGAACCACCACTCCGCCCATCGCCCCGTAGTTGAGCTGCCGTGAAGACTGGGCATAGTTATAGCCCGCCGTATATTCACCAAATCTGGCCTTGTAATCTGCCGAGGCACTCCCTGACGTTCCGTTGCCATCACTGCCGTACCCCTGCTGAACGCTATAGCTGAGCGTATTATCGGCCAGCGCACTGCCCGATATCCCCGCGGAAGACACGGTTTGACCACGACTGGCCTGATTTGCCGACAGGTTAAGCATGCTTTTAGGCAGAAAACGGTCAAGGGGTATCTGAACGGCCACCGATATCACCCTGTCAGTCTGGCTGTAATAAGGGGACTCTGCCCATGAGTAGTTCAGCGAATAGTTGATACTGTTGCGGCTGATGTTATAGCCAGCCGCGAGGTTGCTTTCTCTTCCGCTGACACCCCAGTACTGTTGCTGGTAGGCAGAGAGATAGAGGCTGCCGTAGTTGCCCATCGTCTGGTTGACGTTGAGCTGCGCACGGCTGCGCTTGTTGTGCTGGTAGCGCCACGTCGCATATGCACGCTGTTCAGCCTCCAGTTCGGACTCTGTCAGCCCTTCGTCTGATTGATTCTGAGGGCGCGAGTCGTAAAAACCGTTAGCTTCGTTGAAGTCCAGATACCCGGATGTCGAATAGCGGTATCCTGCGAGCGTGAATGTGGTCCCGCTTTCAGTAAAGTCCTTCGAGTACTGAAAGCGTAATGAAGCCCCACGTCGGTCAAGTTTATCCAGCCGCGCCCTCGCCCAGGTGGCATCAATCGAGACAGAGCCCAATCCCCCCAGTCCTTTCCCTAACCCCACGCTTCCCGCAAGGTAATCTTGCGAGGTGAGGGTTCCACCGTAAAGCGTTGTGGA
>NZ_SLYT01000032.1:0-1221 GCF_004346065.1 Rahnella sp. JUb53 | reverse complement strand
TGACCTGCTCCCCGTTGATTAGTACACCCCGATGTTAGTAATGTCTTCATAAGCCACATGAGGACACCCCCATGAAGAAGCGTTTTTCCGACCAACAGATCATCAGTATTCTCCGCGAGGCTGAAGCCGGGGTATCCGCCCGGGAACTCTGCCGCAAGCACGCTATTTCCGATGCCACGTTTTACACCTGGCGTAAAAAGTATGGCGGCATGGAGGTGCCCGAGGTTAAGCGCCTGAAGTCGCTTGAGGAAGAGAACGCACGACTCAAGAAGCTGCTGGCCGAAGCCATGCTGGATAAGGAGGCGCTTCAGGTGGCCCTGGGCCGAAAGTACTGACGACAGACCAGAAGCGCGAAGCCGTGGTGTTGATGTGTGATGCGACCGGTCTGTCGCAACGTCGTGCCTGCAGGCTGACAGGTTTGTCCCTGTCGACCTGCCGTTACGAAGCGCAGCGTCCGGCATCGGATGCGCATTTATCCGGGCGCATCACCGAACTGGCGCTGGAGCGCAGGCGTTTTGGTTACCGCCGCATCTGGCAGCTGCTGCGCCGCGAAGGGCTTCATGTTAATCACAAGCGAGTATACCGGCTCTACCATCTGAGTGGACTCGGCGTAAAACGCAGACGTCGTCGTAAAGGGCTGGCAACAGAACGTCTGCCGCTGCTCCGCCCGGCAGCGCCGAATCTGACCTGGTCGATGGATTTTGTCATGGATGCGCTGGCCACCGGTCGCAGGATCAAGTGCCTGACCTGCGTGGATGACTTCACGAAGGAGTGCCTGACGGTCACCGTTGCCTTCGGGATTTCAGGCGTGCAGGTCACGCGTATTCTGGACAGCATTGCGCTGTTTCGTGGCTATCCGGCGACGATAAGAACCGATCAGGGCCCGGAGTTTACCTGCCGCGCGCTCGATCAATGGGCCTTTGAGCATGGCGTGGAGCTACGGCTCATTCAGCCCGGCAAGCCGACACAGAACGGATTTATTGAGAGTTTTAACGGACGCTTTCGCGATGAATGCCTGAATGAACACTGGTTCAGCGACGTCAGCCATGCCAGGAAAACCATCAGTGAATGGCGTCAGGATTATAACGAGTGCCGCCCGCACTCCACGCTGAATTATCAGACGCCGTCTGAGTTTGCGGCGGGCTGGAGAAAGGGTAATTCTGATAGTGAAGGATCCGACATTACTAAGTGAGCGTTGTATCTAATCCTGGGGGCAGGTCA
>NZ_SLYT01000031.1:0-1718 GCF_004346065.1 Rahnella sp. JUb53 | reverse complement strand
GGCAATTAGCCAGGCGGGGATATCGGGCAGTAAAATAGCGCGGCCGCGCCACGTCTGCCGCCTGTTTTCGAGTGCTTCCTTGCGAAACAAAATAACCTCCCTCATGAAATGAAACAACGCTTAATTATTTTGGTAGGGCATGCCTACTTGAAAAAATACACTCATACGGTAAGTGCAATACGTATAAAGTAATAAGCATACAGATGCAAGTGAGTTTTTTGATTATCGCAACAGCCATTAACATAATTATAAATATATGAAAAATAATGATTTAATTTTTTTTTGCCTTTTTTTTATGCCACCGTATTGCAAATGATTATCATTGGCGTTATTGTGATTGATAATAATTCTTTATCTAAAATTGTCTTGCTAAATATTCTATACATCCCACATTGCTTTTGATTTTTTAGTATTAGCCACGATTGGGAAAATTAGAGTATGTGAGGATTAATAGTATGGGTAATAAATTGTTTCGACGCTTGTACGTAAGGTGTAATGGATGATTAATCGAAAGTTTTTAGTAAAATGGTTGGATAAGTCCACATATTTTTTTATGATTTTTTCTGCAGTTAATTATCTTTCTAAAAGTTTCAAATCGAATAACGTACTAGATCTGGTTATTATTTTACTTGGATGTCTTTTTGTGGGCTTTGTATTTTCTTATTTTTCACAAAAAAGGAATGGTATTTGATATGAAAGAAATCAATAGCGCAACATTATCATTAGTTAGTGGGTCCAATGGAAAAGATGTGGCTCAATTGGCAGGAGCCGCAGCTGGCACTTGGCTATCTGGTGGTAATCCCTATGTTGGGATGGGTGCTGGATGGTTGTCGGGAGAAGTTTATAGCGGGGTTCAAAATGGCTACTCAACAGCCCCTGGGATCACAAAAGGTTTAGGGTCTTTTAATCCTAACTACAGTGGCAGACCAATGCTGTGTAACCCCCCTGCTCAAACCCTAGGGTGCCCCCACTACTAAATGAAAACCCGCCTTCATAGAAGGCGGGTTTTTTCGCCCAATGGTAGCGTGCTTAGACCGGAGTTTTAATAAATTATCTCACACTTCTGTTGACATTCTACCCGACCTGAATGAACTGCCCCATAAAGTTGCGCGATTTTAATCAGGCCGAGGCACCGGTCCGGTATTCTACAGCGCTCTGACCCGGGTATCGCAGGTGGCCTGGCAATACATTTTGTTGAACGGGCATTATACCTTCCAGAACAGCAATAAAATATTTGATTTAAATGCGCTAGTTGCCGAGCTAAAACTGGGTAACGGAAATTTCGGCGGTTCCGGCGTAGAACCCCTATTAGGTTATCCAATGCTTGCTGTAGGAAGTTCTCCCCAACGAGTAGTGTAAGAAGGGGAGAGCATCTCGCGTTTCATCTTCCAGCCTTTGTCGATGCCCTGTCCTGCAAACCACACTTTTCCCATGCCTGTTGTGTTGATGTGATCGAGTATGTGCATTAGCGCCTCGCTGTGGGGGCGCGGCGGCGATTCGTCAAACATGTCTATCTGTCCGGGCTTGCCACAGAAGTCGTTCAGCACGATCCCCGCCTTCTGAAAACGGTAGCCATCTTGCCAGATGCTATCCAGTGCCTTCATCGATGCTGCGACAATATCGGGCTCTGTCGTATTAACAGGGCGGAGTCAGCAAACGTTGCGCTGCCGATATTTTAGGCAGCCAACAAGTAAAACTGTCCTGCCGGTGACAATCCG
>NZ_SLYT01000030.1:0-2093 GCF_004346065.1 Rahnella sp. JUb53 | reverse complement strand
TGAATGTCGCCGAGCCTGCGTCGTTCAAAATAACTCAGGGGTAAACCCAGCAGGTGGGTAAACAGCCCGGATTGCCACTGCACGTTGATGTGGGTGCCCATCACCAGCGATGACCAGGCACGCACCGTGCTCACCGCCGCCCGCAGCAGGATAAAAAATATTAACCCAGCGCAAATCAGGGTCAGGAGCCCGAGGTCGCCCGCCGGGATCGCGTGGTCCATGACAAGCTGTGTGCCTACGGGCATAAGCAGATTAACCGCCTCAACGCCCAGCGACAAAAAGAATATCTTCGCCAGCGCCCTCCGGATACCGTGCACGCTGCGGATGAGCGTCCCCAGGCTCATGCGATTGTTCTCCGACCGGGCAGTAAACTCTGCGCCCGGCCATGCCTCAAACGCCACGCCGGTGAAGTATTGCGACATTTCAGCGCGCCCCACCGTTCTGCGCCCTCTCGCCGGGTCATGCACAATAAAGCGGTTGCCCCGGACGTTCACCAGCACGACGAAGTGGTTAAAGTCCCAGTGCAGGATGCAGGGCTTTTTTAGCTGAGTCATTTCGTCCAGGTCCAGCGACAGCGCACGGGTGCGCATTCCCAGCCCCGCAGCGATGCCGCTGAGCCCCTCCAGCGAGGTGCCGCGCGCGGACAGGTTGAACTGCCTGCGAAGCGTCATCATGTCCAGGCTCTTGCCATAGTGGCCGCAGACCATGGCCAGGCAGGCCAGGCCGCACTCGGAGGACTCCGTCTGGTGCACAATGGGAACGCGCCGGCGCAGCCCTAAGTCAAGCTTGCGAAGGAGGCGGCTTAACGGTTTCTTATCCATGGACCGGCCCCGCAGCGCTGTATTTCACGTCATAGAGCGGGGAAAGCATCCACTGATAAATTTTTCTATTTTCCAGAAACAGCGTGCTTTGCGCTTTCATGCCGTTTTCGAGCGGCAGGGTCTTCCCGCCGTAGGTAATCGTTTGCTTCTCGGGCCTGACAATCACTTTGTACCAGGGGACAGGGACAGCCTGAGTATTCTTAGGCGCCCCCTGGTAGGTCAGCATCTCCTGAGGTGAGGCCGGTATTTTAGAGACGGTGTCGACCGTGGCGGCGAACTGGCCAAACTTTCCTGACGGAAAGGCCTCGTAGCGCACGTTGAGCCTGTCTCCCGGGCTAATGTAGGGCACGGAATCATTGGGCACCCAGAGTACCAGAAAGTAGGCGCTTATCTTTTGGGGGATGACCTGAAACAGGCTGTCTCCGGCGCTGACCATCTGCCCGACGGTGACGCTGAGCGAGTCGATGACCCCGTCCGACGGCGCCCTGACGATGACCTCGCCCCCCGCGTCCGTACCGCTAAGCTCTTTGTGCAGCTCATAGCGCTGAAGCTCCATCTGGTAAATGCGGTTGTCAAACTCGGCCGCCTGGGTCTGTATCTGGCTTTCCAGGCTGGTAATTTGCAGCGCATTCTGTTCGTTCTGCCCGCTCAGTCCTAGCAGATTATTCTGCTGCTGATAATACAGCGAGACCTGGTTGGTCAGCTGGTCTTTGTTAATTAAGCCCCGGGACTGATAGCGGCGGTAGTTATCCATGTTGTTTTTCATTATCCTAATGCCTTCCTCCGCACGCCTGACGATGGCGGAGGAGCGGCTCAGCGCTTCGCTATACTGTGACTTTTGCTTTTCGAGCATGTTCAGGGTGTTTTGCTTACTCGCCTCAAGCCTTGAAATAATATCGCCAACGCGCAGCAGCTGACTTTCAATATCCTTACGCTGATTGTCGCTGACCACGCCGCGGGACGTGCTTTTACTGACGTCAATCCGGTAAACCGGCGCGCCTTTTTTAATAAGCTGTCCCTGAGTGACAAACTGCTGCACCACGGTACCCTGCACCCCGGAATATATTCTGGCGGGCCCGGGGGAGGTGGTGACCTCTCCCGTGACGTTAATTCGTCGGGTATAGGTGCCCGTCATAACAAACGTCAGAAAGGCGATAAAGAATAAAACGCAGAGTCCGGCAATTAGCCAGGCGGGGATATCGGGCAGTAAAATAGCGCGGCCGCGCCACGTCTGCCGCCTGTTTTCGAGTGCTTCCTTGCGAAACAAAATAA
>NZ_SLYT01000029.1:0-2458 GCF_004346065.1 Rahnella sp. JUb53 | reverse complement strand
TCTGAGTTTGCGGCGGGCTGGAGAAAGGGTAATTCTGATAGTGAAGGATCCGACATTACTAAGTGAGCGTTGTATCTAATCCTGGGGGCAGGTCAACCTTAACTCACTGACAATGTTGTAAAAAAAGCATAACCGCATTATAAATGTGGTCATGAGTCAGGACTATCTCGCCCGTATAGCAGAACTGGAAGCCAAACTCATCCTCATTGCAGAGACTGAGTCGTTCCTGCGCTCAGCGCTGGCCCGTGCTGAAGAAAAAATAGAAAACGAAGAGCGCGAAATAGAACATCTGCGGGCACAGATAGAAAAGCTGCTGTCCGGAATGCTGCAACGATATGGAGTACATCAGCGAAGTCAGCGCGGAGCAGCTTGAACTGGTCTCCAGCGCCCAGAAAGTGATCCGCACGGTCAGGGTGAAAAAGGCCTGCACCCGATGCGACTGTACCGTTGAAGCGCCTGCGCCATCACGTCCCATCGATCGGGGTATCGCCGGGCCGGGTCTGCTGGCCCGCGTGTTAACGGCCAAATACTGCGAACACCTGCCGCTATTTCGCCAGTGCGAAATCTTTGCCCGTCAGGGTGTGGATCTGAGTCGTGCACTACTCTCCAACTGGGTGGATGCCTGTTGCCGGTTAATGGCCCCGCTGGATGAGGCCCTTTACCACTCGTGACGGACTCCCGCAAACTGCATACGGGTGATACTCCGGTGCCGGTACTAGCACCGGGGAGAAAGAAGACGAAGACCGGGCGTATCTGAACGTATGTGCGCGATGACCGGAACGCTGGCTCGTCAGACCCGCCAGCGGCGTGGTTCGCCTTCTCACCGGACAGGCAGGGGAAGCATCCTCAGCAACATCTTCGGCACTATCATGGTGTGCTGCAGGCGGATGCCTTCGCAGGCTACGATCGGTTGTTCAGCGCAGAACGTGAAGGAAGGTCCGTTAACCGAAGCGGGATGCTTACAAGCCCACGCGCGCAGAAAAATCCACGATGTTTATATAAGTACTCAAACGGCCACAGCAGAGGAAGCCCTGAAACGTATCGGTGAGCTGTACGCAATAGAGGAAGAAATATGCGGCTGGCCGGAAGCAGAAAGGTTGTCATCCAGGCAGTCCCGGAGCAAAACGTTGCTGGCTTCCCTGCATGAGTGGTTGGTGGAGAAAAGCGCGATACTGTAAAAAAAATCCTGGCTGGACGAGGCGTTCGCTTATGCGCTAAACCAGTGGGGTGCCCTGTGCTACTACTGCGATGACGGCCTTGCGGAACCTGATAACAATGCAGCAGAACGGGCGTTACGGGCGGTATGCCTGGGTAAAAAGAACTATATCTTCTTCGGCAGCGATCATGGTGGTGAGCGTGGTGCACTATTGTACGGCCTGATCGGTACGTGCAAACTCTATGGTATAGACCCGGAGGCTTATATGCGTCATATCCTGAGCGTACTGCCGAAGTGGCCTTGTAATAAAGTGGCAGAACTTCTGCCATGGAACATGATTCTCACCGATAAATAGCCGTCAATACGGCGTTCACATAACGCTTACGCCCTTCAGGATCAACACAAGCAATTATCGAAGCCGAGAAAATAAATAAGATGACCTGCTCCAAGTTGATTAACACACCCCGATGTTAGTAATGTCTTCATAAACCACATGAAGACATTCCCAGGAAGAAACGTTTTTCAGACCAACAGAGCATAAGTATTCTCCGTTAACTCTATCTGAAGGCTGCGGAAGAACCTCTTCGTAACGGCATTATTCAGACAGTGACCCTTGCAGCTCATACTGCTCGTCATAATGTAAGTATCCCGCTTAACGGCCCGGAACTGATATCACTGGCTCTGGCGCAATGGGCTGAAGACCATGGTGTGCTGCTGGAATTTATCAAGCCGGGTAAGCCGACACAGAACGCGTTTATTGAGAGGTTTAACAGGACGTACCGGACAGAAATACTGGATTTTTACCTATTCAGAACGCTGAACGAAGCACGGGAAATCGCAGAGCGCTGGCTGAATGAATACAACAGTGAGCGGCCCCATGAATCCCTGAATAACCTGACACAGGAAGAATACCGGCTGATGGCTGAGAAATGATCTCCTCCCTGAAAACAGTGCCAGCCTATTTTTTTATGCTGGCTCTTCTCTATATATCAATCAGTCTTCCTATATTATTTTTGTTCAAATTGTAACTTGCCATCTTTGATCGCTCATGTTGATTATTAATTTTAGACAGGGTGGAAAGCAACTGTTTCTTTATCTTTCCGCAACGACTGAGCATGTTTCAAATGAGTATCACTCCCTTAGAATCTCTTTATCCTCCCCCTATGCAAGCAGCGTTTATTGGTTATTTTATGTGAGTTTCATTAAACCTTAAAACTCAAAGACAGAGGATGAGGATTTAATATTATCCACTATAACAATAATCAAAAATATAACATTAAGGAAACCTGTTTATAACGATCA
>NZ_SLYT01000028.1:0-1519 GCF_004346065.1 Rahnella sp. JUb53 | reverse complement strand
CGTTGTGAGTTCGATGAGTAGGGCGGGACACGTGACATCCTGTCTGAATATGGGGGGACCATCCTCCAAGGCTAAATACTCCTGACTGACCGATAGTGAACCAGTACCGTGAGGGAAAGGCGAAAAGAACCCCGGCGAGGGGAGTGAAATAGAACCTGAAACCGTGTACGTACAAGCAGTGGGAGCCTACTTTGTTGGGTGACTGCGTACCTTTTGTATAATGGGTCAGCGACTTATATTTTGTAGCAAGGTTAACCGAATAGGGGAGCCGTAGGGAAACCGAGTCTTAACTGGGCGTCAAGTTGCAAGGTATAGACCCGAAACCCGGTGATCTAGCCATGGGCAGGTTGAAGGTTGGGTAACACTAACTGGAGGACCGAACCGACTAATGTTGAAAAATTAGCGGATGACTTGTGGCTGGGGGTGAAAGGCCAATCAAACCGGGAGATAGCTGGTTCTCCCCGAAAGCTATTTAGGTAGCGCCTCGTGAACTCATCTTCGGGGGTAGAGCACTGTTTCGACTAGGGGGCCATCCCGGCTTACCAACTCGATGCAAACTACGAATACCGAAGAATGTTATCACGGGAGACACACGGCGGGTGCTAACGTCCGTCGTGAAGAGGGAAACAACCCAGACCGCCAGCTAAGGTCCCAAAGTCATGGTTAAGTGGGAAACGATGTGGGAAGGCATAGACAGCCAGGATGTTGGCTTAGAAGCAGCCATCATTTAAAGAAAGCGTAATAGCTCACTGGTCGAGTCGGCCTGCGCGGAAGATGTAACGGGGCTAAACCATGCACCGAAGCTGCGGCAGCGACGCTTATGCGTTGTTGGGTAGGGGAGCGTTCTGTAAGCCGTCGAAGGTGAACTGTGAGGTTTGCTGGAGGTATCAGAAGTGCGAATGCTGACATAAGTAACGATAATGCGGGTGAAAAACCCGCACGCCGGAAGACCAAGGGTTCCTGTCCAACGTTAATCGGGGCAGGGTGAGTCGACCCCTAAGGCGAGGCTGAAAAGCGTAGTCGATGGGAAGCTGGTTAATATTCCAGCACTTGGTGTTACTGCGAAGGGGGGACGGAGAAGGCTAGGCTAGCCGGGCGACGGTTGTCCCGGTTCAAGCGTGTAGGGGGTGTGATTTGGTAAATCCGGTCGCATATCAACCCTGAGGCGTGATAACGAGCCACTACGGTGGTGAAGTAGTTGATGCCAAGCTTCCAGGAAAAGCCTCTAAGCTCCAGGTAACACGAAATCGTACCCCAAACCGACACAGGTGGTCAGGTAGAGAATACTCAGGCGCTTGAGAGAACTCGGGTGAAGGAACTAGGCAAAATGGTGCCGTAACTTCGGGAGAAGGCACGCTGGCGCGTAGGTGAAGGGACTTGCTCCCGGAGCTGAAGCCAGTCGAAGATACCAGCTGGCTGCAACTGTTTAATAAAAACACAGCACTGTGCAAACACGAAAGTGGACGTATACGGTGTGACGCCTGCCCGGTGCCGGAAGGTTAATTGATGGGGTTATCCG
>NZ_SLYT01000027.1:0-3003 GCF_004346065.1 Rahnella sp. JUb53 | reverse complement strand
CGGATTGTCACCGGCAGGACAGTTTTACTTGTTGGCTGCCTAAAATATCGGCAGCGCAACGTTTGCTGACTCCGCCCTGTTAATACGACAGAGCCAAGAAGCCAACCGCGCTCAGTGCGTTACTCTCTGCCGGTATTTTCTGCATGAATCAGAAAATGAGATTGATATCTCATTCCTGTAATTTACAGCTCGGAAATAGTGCAAATCGGTGTTTATAAAAATTCAGGTTAGGTATAATTCGCCGCAGTGGATTGTTACCGTTCAGTCGGGCAAAACCCGAAATGAGATCGTCCGGATTTTTCAGGATGTGATCATTTCGGGTTTTTTTATTTTTAAAATCCACTCACTGGGATTAGGCGTTGATTACAAACTAAAAATAACTACAGGGAGTGATAAAGTTATGAGGAAGATAAAGTACTGTTTTATTTTGGGTATATTAGGGTTGCCCGCCTGGGCGGCGGCATCTGTGGCGGAGATTAAAGACTCCAGCTTTGTTAAGGACAGTTCACTGGCGCTGGGGACCCATAATATTCTGAAGTATCTGGATGAAGGTGAGACTGGAAAACGTAACGTTCACAATGCCTGGGGGCAAGGTATTACCCTGGATTATAAATCAGGTTATATCAATAACTTTATCGGTGTAGATGCTTCTTACTATGGTGTTATTAAACTGGCTGCTGCCGATAATTTCGCATCAAGAGGGATTCTTTATAATGATAATGGCCAGGCCAGTGGCTTTAACAAAATTGGACAGCTTTATGGTAAAGCAAAATTCTCAGAATCGGGGGTTGAGGGCAACCTTTATGGTGGATGGAAGCTGTTAAAGCTCGGTGTCCTCACGACATCGATGCGCGCCGCCCCCAATACCTACCAGGGCGTCAGCGGTGATCTTAGCTGGGATGCCTACCGGCTGCGTATGGCGTATGTCGACAGATCGTCAAACCGCGACTCGCCAGATAAAGTACAATTTCTAACCAGTGACGGTAAGCAAATTGATTCTATTTATACCGGCGATCTGCAGTATAAATCCGACAATTTTACAGCGTTATACCTGTACGGTGAGAGTGAAGACTATTTACGTCGTAACGGGCTTGAGCTGGTCCTGAAACAGAATAAAACGCTGGCTTATGGTGTGCAAATCTACAGCACTGACACGCTGGATAAATATGACAGCATGCGGACCAGTAAAAAAGATTTTGATTCAAGTGCCAACCATTATGCCGTGGATATGACATGGAAACCGGGTAATTGGATCATTAAACCGGGTTTTGAATATACGCAGGCGCATAAAACTGACGGCATAGGGCAATTCCCACGCCATATGAGTAAAAACTCACGGGGTACATTTAATTCAATGGCCTACGCCGGCCTGGATTATATGCGGGATGAAGAAAAAGTTATCTCTTTTGATATGGGTTATAACCTGACGCCAGACTTCCTGGTGGGAATAAATACTCACTACGGTTTCTTTGACTATAAAGGTCAGCAGGTTAAGGAAGGCGAGTTTAACGTTTATACGCTATGGAAACCTTCATCACCCGCGCTCAAAAACTTGTCTATTTTTACGTTGGCTGGGCCGGGGCGCACCTTCGAACATAACGGCACCACCCCCATTGAAGATAGTAACGGAATCATTAAAAAGACCAATAGCATGGCTTATGAATTCCGCATTGATTATAAATTCAACATTTTCTGATTTATTCATGAAGAGGAATAGGTAATGAAAAAGCAATTGATTGCCGCATTAGTATTATTAGCCCCGCTTTGTATTTCGCCCGTGCAGGCCGACCAAAAAAGTAATGGGCCAGTGGCGCAGGCCCCGGGAACGGTCACCTTTTACGTCACCCGTCATGGTAAAACCATGTTCAACACTGCACATCGCATGCAAGGATGGTCGGATACACCTCTTACTGCTGCCGGAGTGGAAGTAGCGACCCAATTAGGCAAGGGACTGAAAGATGTCCCATTTACCGCCGTCTATTCCAGCGATTCAGGCCGTGCGCGGGAGACGGCCAAATTAGTGCTGGCGGCTGCCGGACAATCCAATCCGATTATTGAAGAGTCCTCTTTGCGTGAAACCTGCTTTGGCTCCTTTGAAGGAACGCTGGAATCGGTGACTTGGGAGCCTGTCGCGAAAAAGCTGGGATTTAAAGACTTTGAATCCATGGGCAAAGGGCTGGGTAAAAGCGAGATCACGCTGGACCAGATGATGGATACTCTGGCAAGCACTGACCCAAGCGGGCAAACTGAAACCGCCGCGCAGGTGCGTACCCGTATGCAAAATGAGTTGCGCACGATTGCCGGGAAAGTCAGTGCTGCGGGTGGCGGTAACGTGTTGGTGGTTTCGCATGGCATGGCGATCCTCACCATGCTCAAAGGTTGGGCTCCTGATGATCAATTGCGTGAACCTCTCAAAAACGCCAGCGTAACTAAAATCACCTATCAAAACGGCAAATTCACCGTCGGTCAGGTGGGTGACATGAGCTATGTTGAAAAAGGTAAGCAGTAAGTGCTAAGCAGTAAAAAGGTTTAAGCCGCAAACAGATAAACGCCTTCTGATAACAGAAGGCGTTTTTTTATGGTCAGTTCAGCGTGTTTTAAGACTCTGTAACGCCATTCAATGGCAGATGCTTAGGAGGTTTAATGACGAAGAATACCAGAATGGCACCGAGTGCGGCGACGCCACCAGCAAGGATAAAGGCGCTGTCGAAGCTGCCGGTAGCGTCCGTACGTCAGCAGGCGGATAAGGACGTACGCGGAGGTAAAACCCAGCACGACCCAGGTCAGCATTCCGCCGTAGAGCACCATCATCACCAGCACGCCGGCCACCATGATGACGTCCATTATTGCCCCGACTATCCCGGCCGTAAACGCGGTGCGCAGCGTATCCAGCGAGCCAAACCGGGATTGAATGTCGCCGAGCCTGCGTCGTTCAAAATAACTCAGGGGTAAACCCAGCAGGTGGGTAAACAGCCCGGATTGCCACTGCACGTTGATGTGGGT
>NZ_SLYT01000026.1:0-3105 GCF_004346065.1 Rahnella sp. JUb53 | reverse complement strand
GGCAATTAGCCAGGCGGGGATATCGGGCAGTAAAATAGCGCGGCCGCGCCACGTCTGCCGCCTGTTTTCGAGTGCTTCCTTGCGAAACAAAATAATATCCTCCTGAAGTGACAAACCGTTTGGAATTATTCAGTGCGACACATCAACTTCGCAACGAAACTCTTAAACGGCAAAACAATACATATAAAATAAGTCACCAACACATGCAAGTACGCTCGCAAACTTTAAAGAGATTTCGGATTTTTAATCTTAAATCATTGATACTAAAGATAAATATTATTTTTTAAAGATTTCATTTTTTTTCACCTCAGCATATTGCAAATGCGTATCACTTGCATTAACATGAGTAAATATTGACCTCCATTGGAAAGTTAATTTATTTTACTTGCTTCTTTAATAAATATTTCAGCATTAACTTAGGGTGTGTGTTGTTATGACACCCAAATGCATCAATGAGTGGGATTTATATTTTTCAGCGTTTTTCGAGCTTTAACGGAGTGGCACTATATGATAATTTCCACACCCTATATTTTAAGATTCATAAATAAGACTGGTTCGTTTTATTATATATTCTCGCTCGTGCTTTTTATAACAGGGGAAGCGGACTCCACTACAGCTTTCTTACTGTTAATTTGCTCCATATTAGGTCTTGTACTAATTTTTACAGATAAAAAAAAGGAAGTGTGAGCTTTATTATCTCATTAAATGAAGGATTATAAATGAAAGTAATAACGTTTAAGAACATGAAAAACGTATCTGGTGGTATTGACCATGGCGAGCTGGCAGCTGGGGCGATTGGCCAGTTTGTTGGAGGTACACTTGGTGCAGAATTTGGCCCATTAGGTGTAAGAATCGGCCAGGCTGCGGGAGGTTTCATTGGGAAAGAGGTTTATGGTGGGATTCGTGACGGCTATCAGACTGCGCCGGGAGTCAAACAAGGTTTAGGATCTTTTAATCCTAACTACAGTGGCAGACCAATGCTATGTAACCCCCCTGCTCAAATCCTAGGGTGCCCACACTACTAAATGAAAATCCGCCTTCATCGAAGGCGGGTTTTTTCGCCCAACGGTAGCGTGCTTAGACCGGAATTTTAAAGATATCATTTCACACTTCTGCTGACATTCTACCCGACCTGAATGAACTGCCACATAAAGTTGCGCGATTTTAATCAGGCCGAGGCTCCGGTCCGGTATTCTAAAGCGCTCTGCCCCGGATATCGCAGGTGGCTGGCAATACATTTTGTTGAACGGGCATTATACCCTCCAGAACAGCAATAAAATAATTGATTTAAATGGGCTAGTTGCCGAGCTAAAACTGGGGAAACGGAAATTTCGGCGGTACCGGCGTAGAACCCCTTAATCTAAACTGTACCGAGGGGAGACTGTTGTCTCCCCTTTTTATGTATTTCCCCGCAGAATATTACTGCTTCGGCTTCATTTCTCGCAGAACTGCAGGGGCACACTTTTCCACACAACTCTGTTAGGGGTCCGCTTGGAAAACGGAAAATATCCTACTATAAGGGCTTCCCCGAACAGTCAACGCCGGTTTTTAATTTCTGTCTGTTCATCAATGAAAGGCAAGGGATAAGACTGCGCTACTATAAACGGTCACGCTGAATCGCTAGTGATTCGGACCCTGATGAAAGACGCTCGTGAGATCCTCCTTCGTTAATCGGATAGTAATATCCAGTAGGATATGCAGATACTTCTCACGGGGGTCTAACCCTTTACCATCAACGAGTTACAGTTCAGTTACTACTCAGTTTAATTTTTCACGTTGTTGAATACAGTCTGAAGTCATCGCCGTAATGTAATGATGCCCAGCACAACCTCGCATTCTTGGCGGCGATTGCAACGACAGCACGCCAGTATCCCCGCCTACCAATCAACGAGCAGACCCAACGGCTAAACGAGTCCGTTCTATTCTCTGCCCCTACCATTACAGAACGGGCTCCCTGGACCAGTAGGGTTCGCAGATAGGCATCACCCGCTTTTGTTATCCTGCCAAGCTTTGATTTTCCGCCACTACTGTATTGTGATGGCGTTAGCCCCAACCAGGCTGCCAGTTGGCGCCCGTTCTTAAAATCATGGGCATTGCCAATACTGGCGACCAGCGCACTCGCTGTGGTGGGCCCAACACCTTTCAGTTCCATTAACTGCTGGCTGCGATGATCTGTTTTGGCCACACGAGATAATACCCTGTCATATTCGGCGATTTTCTCTTCAATATTAGTGACATGTGCCAATAGATCATCAATGCACAGCCTAACCTGTACTGGCAGAGTTTCCTTCTGGTCAGAAACAACATGACGCAGAGCATCAGTGCTTTGTGGGGCAATAACCCCGAATTCAGATATCAGGCCCCGAAGACGGTTATACGTTGCTGTTCTTTCCTGGATAAATCCCTGTCTTGTCCGATGTAAGCATTGCATTGCCTGCTGGCTTTCGTCTTTGACTGGTACAAAGCGCATATGCGGCCGCTGCACTGCCTCACAAATAGCTATTGCATCAGCTGCATCATTTTTCCCGGTCTTACCCGCCATGCGATAGGGTGAGACAAATTTCGGAGCCATCAACCGGACATCATGGCCATACTGCCTGAATAATCTTGCCCAATAGTGGGCACCCGAGCAGGCTTCCATTCCAATGACACAGGGAGGTAAACCTGCGATGAGTTCAGAAAGTGCTGCACGCGACACCTTGGGTTTAACCAGAACAGCTTTACCATTTTGGTCAATGCAGTGAACAGCAAACACATTTTTAGCAAGATCGATACCGACAGTGGTGATGGTCATAACGAATCCCTCTGGTTCAATGTTTATCCTATGATTGCACGAAAGTTAATCAGGCGCATATCTAGGGGAAGTCCCTTCCATTCGTTAAGCCTGTTTTTTAAGCAGGAATGACAGGCGGTTTTGAGCGAAATATAGTCATTCGCACCCTGAGAATTACACTATTAAGTGATTCAGGGTATGCGCTTGCTGGTTACGAATATTGAGCGAGAATCATGCGATGATCGCCGCTTTTCTTTCGAGCTAGTGGGTGCTCCACGTTCGCTAACGAATACTCAGGGCATGCAGATAAACTGCTGGCTATATTTCTTTCG
>NZ_SLYT01000025.1:0-4184 GCF_004346065.1 Rahnella sp. JUb53 | reverse complement strand
CTGCCGTCCGTGAGTATCAGCCCGGTCGCCACCGACAACATCGTTAACGCGACGGAAATCAACGCCGATCAGACCATCAGCGGCAAGGTCACCAACGCGGCGGCGGGCGATACCGTCACCCTTACGCTGGGCGGCAAAACTTACACCGCTGAAGTGCAGAACGACCTGAGCTGGAGCGTCAGCGTACCTTCTGCCGATCTGAAAGGATTTGGCGACGGCGACCTGACGATTTCCGCCAGCGTGACCAATCAGCACGGCAACACCGGCAGCGCCGATCGCGAGATCAATATCGACGCCGGTCTGCCGGGTCTGCGCATTGATACGGTGGCGGGCGACGATGTCGTCAACAGCATCGAGATTAATCAGAACCAGATTGTCAGCGGCACCAGCACCGATATCGCAGCAGGTAGTTCAGTCACTGTGACCATCAACGGCGTCGATTATCAGGCGACCGTTGGCGCGAACGGCGCGTGGTCAGCGGCGGTTCCGGCAGCGGACGTGGCGAACTGGCCTGCGGGTGCGTTGAATATCAGCGTGACCGGCAGCGATGCTTCGGGTAACTCAGTGACCATCTCGAACAACGTCACCGTCGATCTGAGCAGCGTGGCGATCACCGTGGATACCATCGCGGTGGACGACATGATCAATGCCGCCGAAAAAGCGGCAGACCTGACGCTGAGCGGTTCAACCCAAAACGTCGAAGCCGGTCAGACCGTGACCGTGAACTTTGCGGGTCATACGTACACCGCGACTGTGCAGGACAACGGCAGCTGGAGCGTGAAGGTTCCGGCAGGCGATATGACCAGCCTGAAAGACGGCGACGTGACCGCAACCGCCAGCGTCACCAACGTAGCGGGCAACAGCGCGAGTGCAGCGAATACCGCCGAAGTGGACGCGTCTGCACCGACGGTAACTATTCAAACCATCAGCGCCAGTGATGTGCTGACCGCCATCAATGCGGGTACTGAGGTCACACTCAGCGGCACCAGTACGGCGCAGGCCGGGCAGACAGTCACTATCACGCTGGGCAGTGAAACTTACACCGCGACGGTAGCCGCAGACGGCACCTGGACAACCGGCGTGCCGAACAGCGTGTTCTCCGATCTGGGCGACGGTTCTTATACCCTGACCGCCAGCGTCAGCGATATCGCAGGTAATCCGGCGACCGCCACCGGCACCGCGCAGGTTGATCTGACCGCGCCGGAAGTCACGATTAATACCGTGGCGGGCGATAACGTCATCAACAGCACCGAACACGGCCAGGCGCAGGTGATCAGCGGCACCGTAAGCGGTGTGGACGCGGGTTCTGTGGTCACGGTGACCATCAACAACGTCGATTACCGTGCGGTCAGTGATGGCTCGGGTAACTGGAGCGTCGGGGTTCCGGCGAATGTGGTCAGCGGCCTGAATGATGGCAGCTACACCATCACCGCGAAGGTTACGGACACTGCCGGAAATACCGGTTCTGCCAGTCGTGACGTGACGGTGGAAACCACTGCGCCGGTATTTGTCATCAATGACATGGCGGGTGGCGATAACATTCTTAACGCTGCCGAAGCGCAGACCACGCTGACTGTCACCGGTACGGTGACAGGGCTGGCTGATGGCGCGACAGTTATCGTGACGCTTAACGGCCTGAACTATCAGGGCACCGTCAACGGCGGCGTCTGGAGTGCAGATATTCCGGCCAGCGACCTGGCGAATCTGGGGCAGGCGCTTTATCAGGTCAGCGTCAGCGGCACCGACATTTATGGCAACAGCGGTTCTTCTGCTAAAACGCTGCAAACCTCGTCCGACAGCCCGGCAGTGACCATTAATACGGTCGCCGGTGATGACGTGATCAACGCCACTGAAATCACGCAGGATCAGGTGATCAGCGGCACCGTCACACACGCGGAAGCGGGACAAACCGTCACCGTGACCGTGGGCGGTAAAACCTACACCGCAGAGGTGCAGAACGATCTCTCCTGGAGCCTGACCGTTCCGGCAGCCGATCTGGCCGCCATGGGCGACGGCAGTCTAAACATTTCCGCCAGCGTGACCAACACCAGCGGCAACAGCGGTTCCGGTGAACGCGATATCGTCATTGATGCGGCAATCCCGGGTCTGCGCATCGACACCATTGCCGGCGACGATATCGTCAACAGCATCGAAATTAATCAGAACCAGATTGTCAGCGGTACCAGCACCGGTCTGGCCGCGGGCAGCAGCGTGACCGTGACCATCAACGGCGTCGATTATGCGGCGACCGTCGGCGCAGGCGGCAAGTGGTCAGCGGCAGTTCCTGCGGCTGACGTGGCGAACTGGCCTGCCGGTGAGCTGACGGTCTCTGTGAGCGGCACCAGTACAGCGGGCAACAGCGTCACCATCAGCAATGACATCACCGTTGATCTCAGCAGCGTCAGTATCGCCATCGACACGGTTTCCACTGACAACATGCTGAATGCCGCAGAGAAAGCGGCAGATTTAACCCTGAGCGGTACTACGTTAAACGTTGAAGCTGGTCAGACGGTGACCGTTATTTTTGCGGGTCACAGCTACACCACTCAGGTGCAAACCGGTGGGACATGGAGCCTGACCGTTCCGGCTGCGGATATGACCCTGCTGAAAGATGGCGATGCCTCAATTCAGGTGTCGGTAACCAACACTGCCGGTAACAGCGCCAGTGCGGCACAGGATGTGACGGTTGATACCGTTGCGCCAGCCATCACCATCAACACCATCGCCGGTGACAATGTGCTGAACAGCGCGGAAGCGGGCGCAGATGTGGTACTGAGCGGCACGTCGACGGCAGAAGCCGGTCAGGTGGTGACCATCACCCTGAACGGCAAAGATTACACCGCGACCGTTGGCACCGACGGCAGCTGGAGCACTTCAGTTCCGGCGGCGGACGCCTCGGCGCTGACCGACGGCACGTACTCTGTGAATGCCACGGTGAAAGATGTCGCCGGTAACAGCAGCAGCGTCAGCGGTTCGGTGCTGGTGGATATCACTGCGCCAGCTCTGACTATTAACACCGTTTCCGCCGACGACGTGATCAACGCGCAGGAGCATCAGCAGAACCTGTTGATCTCCGGTGGCAGCACGGGCGTTCCGGCTGGCGGTCTGGTGACCGTTGAAATCGACGGCCACAGTTATACTGCCGCCGTGGATGCCAATGGCAACTGGAGCGTTGGTGTACCGGCAAACGTAGTCAGCACGCTGACCGATGGTTCCTACACCATCAGCGCAAGCGTCAAAGATGCCGCAGGCAACGACGGTTCCGTCACGCACGACGTCACGGTTGATACCGTTGCGCCGGTTCTGACCATTAACACCGTTGCAGCCGACGACGTGATCAACGCCATCGAGAAAGGCGAAGCCCTGACCGTCAGCGGCACCAGCAATGGCGCGGACGGCAGCGTGATTACGCTGAACCTCAACGGCCAGAACTACACTGCGACCGTCAGCAACGGCGCGTGGACGCTGAACGTTCCGGCATCCGACGTCGCGAAACTCGGTGAAGCGGATTACACCCTGACCGCCAGCAGCACCGACGCGGCGGGTAACACCGGCAGCGCCACGCACGACATTCTGGTCGACAGTTCTCTGCCGTCCGTCAGCATCAGCCCGGTTGCCACTGACAACATCGTTAACGCGACGGAAATCAACGCCGATCAGCTGATCAGCGGCAAAGTCACCAATGCGGCGGCGGGCGATACCGTCACCATTACTTTGGGCGGCAAAACCTATACGGCTGAAGTACAAAGTGACCTGAGCTGGAGCGTCAGCGTACCTTCTGCCGATCTGAAAGGATTTGGCGACGGTGACCTGACCATCAATGCATCAGTCACCAATCAGCACGGCAACACCGGCACCAACGATCGCGAGATCAACATCGACGCCGGTCTGCCGGGTCTGCGTATCAACACCGTGGCGGGCGACGATGTCGTCAACAGCATCGAGATCCAGCAGAACCAGATCGTCAGCGGCACCAGCACCGATATCGCAGCGGGTAGTTCAGTCACCGTGACCATCAACGGCGTCGATTATCAGGCGACCGTTGGCGCGAACGGCGCATGGTCTGCGGCGGTTCCGGCAGCCGACGTGGCGAACTGGCCAGCGGGTGCGTTGAATATCAGCGTGACCGGCACCGACGTGTCCGGCAACAGCGTAACCATCTCGAACAACGTCACCGTCGATCT
>NZ_SLYT01000024.1:0-4789 GCF_004346065.1 Rahnella sp. JUb53 | reverse complement strand
ACCCACATCAACGTGCAGTGGCAATCCGGGCTGTTTACCCACCTGCTGGGTTTACCCCTGAGTTATTTTGAACGACGCAGGCTCGGCGACATTCAGTCCCGGTTTGGCTCGCTGGATACGCTGCGCACCGCGTTTACGACCGGGATAGTCGGGGCAATAATGGACGGCATCATGGTGGCCGGCGTGCTGGTGATGATGGTGCTCTACGGCGGAATGCTGACCTGGGTCGTGCTGGGTTTTACCGCCGCGTACGTCCTTATCCGCCTGCTGACGTACGGACGCTACCGGCAGCTGTCGGAAGAGGCGCTGGTCAGGAGTGCGCGCGCCGGCTCGTATTTCATGGAAACCCTGTACGGCATTGCAACGGTCAAAATGCAGGGCATGAGCCAGCGCCGGGGAAGCCGCTGGCTCAACCTGAGCGTTGACGCCATTAACACCGGCATCAGGGTCACGAAAATGGACCTGCTGTTTGGCGGCATCAGTACGTTCGTCGCCGCCTGCGACCAGGTGGTCATCTTATGGCTGGGGACCAGCCTGGTGATAGACAACCAGATGAGCCTCGGAATGTTTGTGGCGTTTGGCGTATTTCGCGGTCAGTTCTCCGACCGGGTCGAGTCGCTGACGGGGTTCGTGCTCCAGCTGCGCATGATGAGCCTGCACAACGAGCGCGTTGCCGACATTGCGCTGAACGAAAGCGAGGCCGTAAAGCCGGATATCCCTTATACGGCCAGGATGGTGCCCCTGGGGCTGTCCACCCGTAACCTGAGCTACCGCTATGACAGCCAGTCCGCACCGGTTTTTAGCGGGTTAAACATTGCCGTTGCCCCCGGCGAGTGTGTGGCGATAACCGGCCCCTCCGGGGCGGGGAAAACGACGCTGATGAAAGTGCTGTGCGGCCTCTTCGAGGCAGAGGCGGGTGAGGTTCTCATTGACGGTGCAGATATCCGGCTGCTGGGCGTGAACAACTATCAAAAAATGATTGGCTGCGTCATGCAAGACGACAGGTTGTTTTCGGGCTCAATCCGGGAAAATATCTGCGGGTTTGTGGACAGCCCCGACGATGCCTGGATGACCGAGTGCGCCCGGGCCAGCCACATCCATGAGACCATCGCCAACATGCCCATGGGCTATGAAACCCTGATTGGGGAGCTGGGAGAAGGCCTGTCGGGCGGGCAGAAGCAGCGTATTTTCATTGCGCGCGCGCTGTACCGCCGCCCGGGCATCCTGTTTATGGACGAAGCGACCAGCGCCCTGGACGCCAGGAGCGAACGCTGCGTCAACGTTGCAATTAAGCATCTCAACATCACGCGGGTGATTATTGCTCACCGGCCGTCAACGATAGCGTCAGCTGACAGGGTTATCTCGTTAAACTAAGGAGGACAGGGAAGATGGCAGAGAACGAGTTTTTAGACAGGACAAAGGCGGTTAACGGCTGCCTCTCGATGCTTTTACTGAGCATTATTCTTGCCACGCTTCCGTACTTTCTCGAGAGCAGGGACGCATTAATCAGGAAGGGGGTGTTTTATCCGCTGATATACCTTACGCAATTTCTGGTGATTTTTACGCTGTATCTGCTGTTTTTCAGAAAAAGAGAGGGACTGGGCAAGGGGGAGATGAAGGGGCGCTATTTTGCCGTTTTTATCTTTTGCATTTTTGTCATTCAGTTCGTGTTGCCCCGGGCGCTGGGATTAACAAAGTCCGAGGACTGGCTCACCGGGCAGATGTCACTGCCGGGCTGGACCCTGCTGTTCAACGCAATGCTGCTGACCTTTGTGGTGCCCGTCTACGAGGAAATCATTTTCAGGGGGTGCCTGTTTAACGCCCTGATGTACTGGTTCAACGACAGGGTGTACTGGTCAGCCTTCGTTTTGGCGGCGACATTCTCACTGCTGCACACGCAGTATACGGACCCACGGACATTCTTTTTGCTGTTTCTGGTGTCGCTGGTTCTCACCGCCGCCAGGGTGAAGACAAAAGGCCTCGGCCTGCCCGTTGCCCTGCACATGATAATGAACGGCAGCGTCTCCGTGCTCAGCTATTTGTTCATCACCGTAAGCGGCAGATGAGGAACATATTTACGGAGGAATAAGCACAACGAATGGGATGAGGGTATGCCCATCTGAAACCACAGTGCCGAACATTTAGGCTGTTCTGCACTGGCACACAACTTAGTGACAGACGAGATAAAATTTGAAAAATCTCGTTCACACCACCTTATGCCGGAAATTTCGGCGGTTCCGGCATAGAACCCCTATACCGGCCCGTATCCGTACTCCACTAATTGGCTGCAGGAATTTGATGACCCGGAACTTGCAGGAAAACTCTTCGGCAATGCTTTTCCACTGGTAGATGTGACGGTCATACGCGACCGCAGTATGGTAGAGCTAACTCTGCTGCAAAAACATATCCGCCAGCGCAGATTGCTGGCTGTACACAGCCAACTCCGAAATAGTAGTTATCTGGTCGCATTGGCGGCTTTATTTCTCTTACCATGGAATTCCCCTCGTTACTAGGACAGCCAGCAATCTCTGCAACACTTGGTTATTCACTATGAAGTCCGGTCCAGAAATCTAAAACTCTCTCCTCGATGGCATCAGTATTGTCTGTCATGGTCTGACGGACAATTGCATCAGTGAGTGCATCTGCGTCAAGTTTAAAAAGTTCGACTATAGAATCTGGAGTACTGATCATCGCGATATCTTTTCCCAGCAAAAACGCCCCCATGCGATCAACATCCCAGTCACGCTTGTCACACTCAGCGGAATTTTCAAACGCACGCTCATTCTCAATCTGCCCGTACTCATTGATAATTTTATAAAGGTCTACCGCATCTTTTCCATTTGCCATTCCACGATCCCGCCAGGCGAAAAGTTTGAGCAACGCGAGACCAGGCAGGGAGCAGAAAGGGATTTGTTCCCCAGCTTGCATTGTTATCGATACTGTATGCCCGAAGGCTTCCTCAAAGCCATCAACAGCCATCACAACCTCACGATCCGGTGGCTAGGCAACTTTATTTGCTTCGGCAACGCCGCCAAAAGGAATGATGTCCAGTTCAATACCCTCCAGCACTAATCGGTGGGCATTCCCTTTTATAGTTTTTCCGCCAGCCGCAGTTAATGCCTGCTTCAGGTTGTCAAACAGCTGCCATTCCTGAACAAATGCCGCAAAATCAATATCACGAGTCCGCCGGCCGACCGCTCTTCCATACACATGATGTATCAGGATTTCGCGCGCAGTCGCACCCGCAATAAAGTAAGGGATACCCTGAGCGCTGCAGATTTGGTTTATCTGTAACAGCAAGGTCTCAGTAACTGAAGAGAGCGGAATCTTTAAGGTTAAGATATTTGTTATTGATAATCCTTGCGACTTCACGACTTCTGTCGTCGCCACCATCCAGCAAATCCCCAAGGCAAAGCATGGCTTTAGCTCGTGAATTGAGAGTAAGTGAACCCCAGAAACTCGCAATAATTTGCAAACCTGGTTCCCGTGCTGGTCTTAACGCCAGCCTGTTTCGACGCTCCACTAATGAATAGGGCGTATAGATTATACCCGTCACAGGTGCCAGATAGCCGCCGCTTAATGAGGCAGCAGCAAGCTCACCGCTCGCATATTCTCCAGTTTCCAGAGGCAAATGCTCCCAGGAACTTGGGGCTTCTAAAGTCAGCAGATCAAGCCGCGGTTTTAAAGAACGGGCGTAATCATTAATCCACATAGCACTAAGTCCGTCAGTATCTATCAGGCGTCTGCCGGTTTTCGCCTTTCGATAATGTCGCCTCTTTTCAAGAATATCAAAGGCTTTGCTAACCATGCCCAGTGAAATACCCGATAGTTCTGCCAACTGACGGTACGTTTTGTTGAGCGCATCGGGTTCATAAAGTAATACAAACAGTAGTTTCATCACGCCTTCAGGGAATATCCCACCGACTGCAACATTTGTTTTTTCCTCCTGCTTTCCCTGAATAATGATGCAAAGCCCCGGCACATCAATGTGCGCATTTCCGGCACTATCGATAAAGTTAATGCGGTTTTGCGTACAGTAGTCCGACAACGGCGGAGAAAGTCGATTGCAAATGAGCAGCACCGGCAGACCATTCACTGACTGGTTAGTGCGCCTTTCAACGCCGGCGAGAGTCTCAATTCTATGTACTGTTTTTATTTGAAGAGTAAAGTTTTTTCTCCCCCCGCCCGCAGTGGTCAGCGTGACTCTTCCATCAGTGTCATCGTCTTCCTGGGCAAGCTCATATTCTAACAAGATGCCAGGGGGCATCGTTTCGGCAACTTTTGTGATAAGTCGTTGAGGTGTTATTTGTTCACACCTTAATTTTGTTCATGAATCATGAACAAATACATACTATGAACAAATGAGGTTTATGCAACTCTCTATGAAGTGATCCGGCATGATTTATTGAAATGAGTTCTTGAGAATCATCCCCGTTGTGTTAACAGATTATAATGGCGATGGATTAAATACTTGCCGATCCTCATGAGCAGCGGACGCTGCTCTTTTAGGCAAATGTTGAAGTATCGTGTAAAGCTGGAAAACAGTTCTTTTTCAGATTTAGATTTAAATCGAGGGATGTGCTGTCCGCTTTGTGCCAGAAGCAGACATTGCTTACATCGTGCTATGTTAGTTTAATGGGAGCAGCTCACCTCTTCTAATCATCCGCTTAGTGGGTATGGCTTGCCAGGTTATGGGGGGGGCGGAAGTTCTGTTGCTACATTGAGCGTTCAATTTTTCATGTCTGTTAGGAATCGTTTACCTAAATGAGTGTATTATGTGGGGAATGAA
>NZ_SLYT01000023.1:0-5044 GCF_004346065.1 Rahnella sp. JUb53 | reverse complement strand
GATTGCTGCAGTCAGGGTAGTTTTACCGTGGTCGACGTGGCCGATAGTACCAACGTTAACGTGCGGTTTGTTACGTTCAAATTTTTCTTTAGACATCGATTGTCCCTCTAAGACACGGTTAAATCGGTGGTATCACCACATCAACCAAGCATTTGCTTGACGAATTAGTTTACAGAAAGAAAATCAGGAGGGAGGATTTGGAAGTGGTGCTGATAGGCAGATTCGAACTGCCGACCTCACCCTTACCAAGGGTGCGCTCTACCAACTGAGCTATATCAGCACATACTTGGAGCGGGCAGTGGGAATCGAACCCACATCATCAGCTTGGAAGGCTGAGGTAATAGCCATTATACGATGCCCGCATCCTGGAACTCGGCTACCTGATTGTTCTGAAGAACTTCGAAGACGGGGAAAAGGACGTGAGACACTTAATTCCTCACCTTCACTTGAAGCGACTCTTTCACTTCAAGCTGCCTCATTGCTAAGGCTTGTATGGTGGTGGGGGAAGGATTCGAACCTTCGAAGTCGATGACGGCAGATTTACAGTCTGCTCCCTTTGGCCGCTCGGGAACCCCACCTAATTGTTAGTACTTGAATGGTGCCGGCACCAAGAGTCGAACTCGGGACCTACTGATTACAAGTCAGTTGCTCTACCAACTGAGCTATGCCGGCATCAAGTGCTGCGCATTCTAGGGAGACTTTAAGGGGTATGCAACAAAAAAATTGCATGTTTTGCGCTATCGCTCATGTTTTATTCAAAAAACCTGTTTTTTTACATTTTTAAGCGTTTAAAGGGTTAAATAACGCGCGAAAATATTGCTTCCCTGTGCGGTGATGGCAGCCGCTTCCTTCTGTTGTTTTCCGGTTGCTCTCTAAAAATCTTCTTTACCTACATTTAAGCCAGGCTTATGCACCACAAAAGTACCTTTGCTTCAGTAATGAGCGCGAAAAGCAGCTTTCTCTTTTACGGAGGCTGATTTTACAGCCGAATTTGTTGGCGTATTTTTTGCAATCTCCTTCATGAACGCACTGTTTTTATCATCCAAGGAGTGCAGCGATGAAGATTGTTATGCTTAATGCCGCGACATTACCGGTCTACAGAGATGAACTCGCGCGATTGCTGGTAGAGGCTAACAGCCAGGGAGCTTCTGCAGGCTTCCCTCACGTTATGGAACAAAAGCAGGCTGAAGATTCATTTCATGATTTGCGCCCTGCTCTTTCTCAAAACGAAGTATTGCTTTGGATTGCCAGAGACGAGCAGGGTGTCGTCGGTACCGTTCAGCTTGATTTAGCCGGTAAGACTGAGCTATCCCATCAGGCTGAAATTAGCACCCTGCTGGTGTGTTCTCGGGCGAGACGTCGCGGTGTGGGACGAAAGTTGATGCGAGTTCTGGAAAACACCGCTCAGGATTTGCGTTGCACTGTGCTTTCCTCAGATATGCAGTCAGGCTCAGAGGCTGAAGCTTTCTATCGCTCTCAGGGATATCGCTGCATAGAATGCAGGCACGACACGAGCGGCTACAGCCGAAAAAAAGAAGTGGTCTATTACAAGCAGCTCTCCCTCTTTAGCCCCGCGTCCTATCCTCATTTCTAGTCCGCTATGGTGCGGTGAATTGCACGCCGCACTACAAGAGACTTTTCCCTGTTTGCATAACTTTCTTAAAAATTTTTAAACTCAATCAAAGAAATCGATAAGTTATAAGAAAAAGATCTCCCCCAAAAATTAAGGTGTCTATAATATGCTGCTGGTTTACTGTCTGGAGTTGGCGTGATCGCCTTTCCTGACCTGCGCTAACAGGCAGACTTTAACTTATGAAAAAAAGAGACCCATCTTTGGCAACTCCTTATCTGCAGTTTGACCGTGCGCAGTGGGCAGCCTTACGAGATTCAGTACCCCTCACGCTTAAAGAAGCGGAAGTGGTAAACCTGAAAGGCATCAACGAGGACTTGTCCCTTGAAGAAGTGGCGCAGATCTACCTGCCGCTTTCGCGCCTTCTCAATTTTTATATCAGCTCCAACCTGCGCCGCCAGGCCGTGCTCGAGCAGTTCCTCGGCACCGACGGGCAAAAAATACCCTATGTGATTGGTATTGCGGGCAGCGTTGCAGTTGGTAAAAGCACCACGGCGCGTGTCCTTCAGGCACTCCTGAGCCGCTGGCCAGAGCATCGTTCTGTTGAGCTGATTACGACTGATGGTTTCCTGTATCCCAATAAGACGCTCCAGGAGCGCGGGATCATGAAGAAAAAAGGCTTCCCGCAGTCTTACGATATGCATCAGCTGGTCAATTTCGTTTCCGAAGTCAAATCAGGTGCTAAACATGTGACTGCGCCGGTCTATTCACATCTTATTTATGATGTGATTCCGGAGGGAAATAAAGTCATTGAGCAACCGGATATTTTGATTCTGGAGGGGCTTAACGTACTGCAAAGTGGAATGGATTATCCGCACGATCCGCACCATGTATTTGTTTCCGATTTTGTTGACTTCTCAATATACGTTGATGCTCCGGAAGACTTATTACAGGGTTGGTACATCAACCGGTTCCTCAAATTCCGTCAGGGCGCCTTCTCCGATCCAGATTCTTATTTCCATCACTATGCAAAACTGCCAGAAGAAGAAGCAGTGAATATTGCGACGCAGTTATGGAATGAGATTAATGGATTGAATTTGAAAGAAAACATACTACCAACACGTGAGCGAGCCAGTCTGATTTTGACAAAGAGCGCCAATCACGCGGTCGAAAGTGTCCGGCTGAGAAAATAAACGTTCATCCATCGATATAACGATAAAGGAGAGCCGGGCTCTCCTTTATTTTGATCAAAGGCCACGCAGTGAAATTTCCCCACCGATATAAGGCTTAACGACTCCGTCTTGCTCAAGCAGCAAAGCGCCCTGAGGATCAATTCCACGTTCAATACCATGAATCTCCTGTTCACCGATCAGCAACTTAACCGGACGATCAAGGAAATTATCCAGACCACGCCAGCGGGCGATAAACGGTGTCAGTCCTTCACGCTCAAAATGCAGTAAAGCAGAACGTAGCTCATTTAAAAGTGTGGCAGTGAGTTCATTACGATCTATATTAACGCCGGCTTCCTGCAGGTTAATCCAGCCCTGATTAATCGTATCAGTCGCAGGCTCACGCATTTTGAGGTTAATACCCGCACCGATAACCAGTTGCGCGGCATCTCCGGTTTTACCTGTCAGCTCAACAAGGATCCCCGCCAGTTTACGGTCATTAAGATAAAGATCGTTAGGCCATTTAACCCGGACATCTTTGGCTCCCAGACGCTGAAGCACTTCGGCCATCACTATCCCAATCACCAGACTGAGTCCCATCGCGGCGGCTGGGCCTTGTTCCAGTTTCCAGTACATTGAAAGATAGAGATTGCTGCCAAATGGCGAAAACCATTTGCGGCCCCGGCGACCACGCCCCGCCTGCTGATACTCGGCCACACAGGCATCGCCAGAACTCAGCTCGCCGATTCTATCCATCAGATACTGGTTTGTTGAATCAATGACAGGCAGAACGCTAACTTTCCCAGATGGGAGCATCTCGAGAATTTTAGCTTCATCAAGCAACTGGATCGGATGCGGAAGGCTGTAACCTTTCCCAGGAACGGTAAATATATCTACCCCCCAGTCCCTTACCGTCTGAATATGCTTATTAATCGCCGCACGACTCATTCCCATGGCCGTACCTAATTGCTCACCAGAATGAAACTCGCCATCAGCCAGGATAGAGATTAACTGCAACGGAACCGTAATATCTTTCATGACAACGCCCCTACGGCATTCACTTCGCCCTGAGAGGCGATGAAACGGACTTCTGGTTCGAGCCAGATCCCAAATTTTTCAGCCACAGTATCACGCACGTATTTAGCCAGTGCGCGTACATCTGCGCTGGTGGCATGGTCTTTATTAATCAGCACCAACGCTTGTTTATCATGGACAGCCGCGCCGCCAATGCTAAAGCCTTTCAGACCAGCCTGTTCTACTAACCAGCCTGCTGCGAGTTTAATTTGCCCATCCGGCTGAGGATAAGCAGGCATGGAGGGATACTCTAGACTGATTCTTTTGGCGACAGAGGCATCGACGGTCGGATTTTTATAAAAGCTTCCCGCATTACCCGTCACCGCAGGGTCTGGCAACTTACTTTGGCGCATCGCACATACGGAATCGAAGATCTGGCGGGGAGTCACAGTTTCAGGGCTCAGACGACTTAAATCACCATAAGTAAGTTTTGGCTGCCATTGTTTTACCAGCTTGAGTCCGACAGCGACGATGGCGTAACCTTCTTTATAGGCATGTTTAAAAATGCTTTCGCGATAACCGAACTGGCATTCAGCAGACGTTAAACGGGTAACCTTCCCAGCCTTAAGATCCAAAACATCAACGTAATCGCAAATGCTTTGCAACTCGATTCCATACGCGCCGATATTTTGAATGGGGGCCGAACCGACACAACCTGGAATTAAGGCAAGATTCTCAAGACCGGCAATATTATGCTCCAGGGCATAACAAACCAGCTGATGCCAGTTCTCACCGGCCCCCACATGCATGAGCCATTCATTGGCATTTTCAATCAGCTCAATACCTTTAATCCGGTTAAGAACGATGATTCCGGCAAAATCCTCAAGGAAAAGAACATTACTACCTTCACCTAAAAGCAAAAAGGGCTGCTGCTTTTCCTGCGCCAATTTCCAGGCATCTGATAACTGTTCTGCATTGTGAGCAAAAGTAATTTCAGCAGCATGGGCTGCAAGAGAAAAGGTATTCAGAGACTGAAGAGAAGTGTCGCCAATCGACATAACAATATTACTCATGAGTGACTTAGTTGTGGCTAGTTTAACCGATCCCAAACCCCGTTACTTCGGGTTTTGTGGGCCGTAATGGAGTAACAAACGCCAATACCAGTACAAACATCGAACAAAAAATCCCAAATTCCCCATAGCAAAAAGCCCTGTACGTCAGTACAGGGCTTTCCACTTATTTGATGCCTGGCAGTTCCCTACTCTCGCATGGGGAGACCCCACACTACCAT
>NZ_SLYT01000022.1:0-6675 GCF_004346065.1 Rahnella sp. JUb53 | reverse complement strand
GAATTCTTCTGTGAACGTTTTGACTGACATAAACACTCCTTCATTAGGCCTCCATTATGAGGCAAAAAAGTGTCTACGAAACCCGGGTCTATTCAAACAGATTATGCAGAGGCTGTTTTATTCAGGGGCATTAAGCGAGTCTGCCAGGCACAAGATTCTCATCAGTGCTCAGATTTGCTTCATGGAACTTCCCCTAAATACTCCTTTTGAGTGTGCAGCACTGCTTATCAACCAAAATCGGCTGGCACCATCAGCACATGTTTTCCAACAGCTTTACGAAAAATTTCAGGAGGAAGGCGACGGACTTACTGCGCTACTAGCAAATATTGTTACGCAACATCCTGCCCTGCTGGAAGCCGAAACTGAATTTGTATTGATAAATGACGATGAATTTGACCGCCCGTTGGCGACACTACTTTTAACGGACGGGAAAATATCGCCCCAGGTTTGCATGCATGCTCTTAACTGGCTATGGAATTACGACAGTGAACTGTTTGCTGGATCGCTATTTTTCGCACCGGCAATGCTTCCGCAACTGGCTCCCGGGCTCGTAGATGACGACATGCGACGCGCGCTGCTTGTACAAAGCCTGAAAGCCGGGGATATTCCGCATACTGCGATCAGTCAGGTCCTCAGCTCACTGACTGATCCCGATTACCACGTATTTCTCAGCAACAAAGAACACCGCTCAGTGGTCTATACAGAGCCATTCAGCCGCATGGCCGATCTGCTTGCGTCGGCCGGCTTCATACAGTCGCTAAAAGTGAATGAGGCCCGAAAGCGCATCCGTTTCGTGCCACACAACAGTCCCGCATTCAGACGGGAATAATAGTTGGTGAAACCCCTGTTTGATATTGAGGTGGACGTCAAGGGGGAGAAAGGCTTTGTGCTGCCGGATTTTATTATCCGGTGTCTGAAAGCCAATGGAACGAAAACGTACGCTATTGAAGTAACTATCTGATATATATAAATTATCAGACATATAAAAAGTGCTTCTTTTGCATGTCCGTTAAATCGATTTTTTGTTATAACAGACAGCATCTGTCCGATATTTGATTTAGGATACATTTTTATGCGACTTTTTGGTTACGCACGGGTATCAACCAGTCAGCAATCCCTCGATATTCAGATCAAGGCACTCAAGGACGCAGGCGTAAAAGCAAGTCGTATCTTTACCGATAAGGCATCCGGCAGCTCTACCGACAGGGAAGGTCTGGACCTGCTGCGTATGAAGGTGGAAGAAGGCGACGTCATTCTGGTGAAGAAACTTGACCGTCTTGGTCGAGATACCTCAGATATGATTCAACTGATAAAAGCGTTCGATGCCCAGGGCGTGGCCGTCAGGTTCATTGATGACGGGATCAGCACTGATGGAGAAATGGGGAAAATGGTGGTCACCATTTTGTCGGCTGTAGCACAAGCCGAGCGTCAGAGAATACTGGAGCGCACAAATGAGGGCAGGCAGGAAGCAAAACTGAAAGGTATCCGATTTGGTCGCAAACGTACCATCGACAGAAACCGTGTGCTGGCGTTTCACCGGAAGGGAACTGGCGCAACTGAGATCGCCCGGCAGCTCAGCATCGCTCGTTCCACGGTATATAAGATTCTGGAAGATGAGAAAATCTAATGATATATAAGTCAACCTGAAAACTTGTTTAAATAGGGTATATTTTAGGTACAGATAAAAGACAAGATTACGTATTTTGAATAATGGTGATGAAGACAACGGCAGCTCTTTTATAAAGAGATATATTCCATGATGAAATTATCATTTTCAATTTAATATATGATAACTAAGTAGCGTTAGATGATTGAATTACAGTAGGCATTTTAATTGAGGGGGACGTTATTGAGCTGCCCCTCAAATATATTCAGAAGTGGCGGAGAGAGCAGGATTCGAACCTACGACACGATAAATCGTGTGGACAGAGAAAACCTTACAGTTTTCTCTGTCTGGCTTAAACCACTCGCCCACCTCTCCGCATTTGATTCGCAGACATAAAACCACATACACAGCATGGATTAAATGGCTTAAGTGATTTTTTGTGACGCAAGTTGCAAAAAATGAATCGCATTATTTATCAGTCTTTAGTATTTGATGTGAGTAGCAAAATCAGAGATACGGTTGATGTAGGTTCCTCTTGGTTTATGATTTATCCAAGGAGAAAATACTATGGCTGATATTGAGTTACTGACCTTAAGGGACGACAACTTCTATAAAACAGCAGAGCGCGTCATTTTCAGGGATTACAAGTGCAACTGCACTAAAGGATGGAAAGATGCGGACAGATTCATGGTCTACAGGGCAGATGAGTCTGGAGTAACTGAAATATTTAGTGATGAAGTGGGCGACAGTAATTTAGATGCTCTGATTGAAATGGCAAAGGGTTATCTTAGCGATAGAGTTGTTATTTCAGGAGGACATACGGTTGTTAATCTGGATGACCGATTTTCAGTCAGTAATGAGGTTGAAAAATCAGCCAGATTCTGCATAGATTATATCGTGAAATCAAAGGAACAGTTAAACATCCAGCCCGATTTTCTTATGGAGATCAATGATTTTTATATGGAGAAAAAAGACGGCAATGAAATTGACGGCGCCAATCAGTACAGAAAAAAGGCAACATCCCCGTATATTATTCCGGAAAGAATAAATTCTTACATCAAAGATATTAACAAATGCTATGGTATCGATATAAGATCATTTTATGTTAGTGAAAAAACTATGGCCGATCGGTTTAAAAGACACATCAAAAATACAGTAGATAAAAATCTTTTATTTAATCGACAGGATCGCAATCTCTTGATGACAGTAGACGAACATACCTTTGCCATTATAGAGAATAACAAACCTACTTGCGCTGCAGGTAATGCAGCCACGTTCAGAGCTATCAGGTATAAAGTTTCCTCAAATAAAATATTTGATAATTACACTTCTCATATCGGTGTTTTCCCCCTTTGTTCTCGGATCAATGTACTTAACGGGTATCGTGCGGCGTCAGCGTTCTATGATGGCCTATCTTTACCTTCGCTACTGGTATTTTTTGGAAAATCTTGTTTTGAATAACAGCTGTGAATAATGAAAAGGTTGTACCTCTGATATGGGCGTTATAACTGAGTAATACCATGAAAATTTCAGATTTATACTGGCCTGTCACATTCTTTTCCACTGCCTTTGGGGCCGGAATATTCTTTTTACCCCAGGCAGTAGGCCCGACTGTACTTGGGATGATGCCTTTTTTAGTTTTTATCACTGGTGCTATGCTGGTTTCGTTGATGGCTCACTATCTATTTTTTAAATTTATCAGTTTTAATCCAGAGAAAGATTTTTTGGTAGCTTCCTCATATTTTATTGGCCGCCGATATGCATCTGTAATTTGTGCATTGTTTATCGTATCGATGATGATTATCGTTTTGATAAACTTCATCGCACTGGTTAATGTTGTAAGTTCTTTTTTCAATGACAGTTTATTTATACGATTTTGTGTCTCGCTGTTGTTAAGCTCAGCGCTTTCTGTGGCCTGGCTGAGTTTCAATACTGAGGTTGAAAGACTTATTTCTCGAATTGCGCTTCTTTCAATTATTTCAGTTGCCGGGGTTACCGTGTTTTTTTTCTTTCAACCAGTCAGACATCAATTATTACATTCACTGGATATGGGTTCTTTTAACAACCTCAAATTGCTGCCTGTTTTTCTTTTTACCTTCAATTTTACTCCATGTATCCAGCGTTTCACTAAAAGCTCTGAAATTCCGGATGTACGAAAACTGATCGTCGGAAAGTTAATTATTTTTACTTTTATTCTCGTCTTTGTCATCGCAGTCAGCCGATTGTTAACACCGGAAGATATTAACATTATTGGCGCCAAAAATATTGATGCTCTTTCTTACACGGCGAGTCTTACCGGTAAACATCTAGTGTGGTATTGTGCAGCACTACTTCTTTCTCTATTGACTGCTGGCGCTTATACAGGAACCCTGACTGGCGTTATCGACGGGATAGGTTCTTTCGGCGTATTGAACAAGAGGGTTATTTTGAGTTGCAATATTCTCATCTGCACTGTGATCGGAACTGCAAATCCAAGCATAGTAGAAATAATTGCTAACGGTTCGATGCCGGTCATTGTTATCACGGTATTCTTTATTCCCTCAGTGTTTTTTATAATGAAGGGAAAAATGCTGCTGAAAATCATCGGTTCTTTGGTGTTGCTTAGTGGTACTGCAGTGATAGCAACACTATTTATTTAAGCCCTATCCCAGAATATAAATATCTCCTGTTGCTGGAGTGACTGCATTCGGCAACCACAAGCAACCCCATTTACCAGTGCAATGACAGCCCATTATTTTATCTGGTTTCTGGTAGCGTAGAAACTGTCTCACCTCCCAGAGCTTACGGGGTGAAGCACAGCGCAGGTGAAAACCACCAAAAAGGGCATGAATATGATTTATTCCTGTTATTTTCTGGCAGTGACGCACGATATCAATGAGTCCGCGATGTCCACAACCGATAAAAATGACCAGTCCGCGTTCAGATTTATAGATCAGAACCCCTTCATCTTTTACATAATCCACTCTCGCATTTTTCCCTCCGGTAACACCATATGCCTCCGGTTTGGCCACCGGGATCTCCCCTGACCACATAAAGCGTTCTCCGATATGCAGCGGGGCACTGCTGTACTCCATAAGGTGATGTGAATAATCAATGTTCAGAGACAATTTTTTTATTCTGGCGGTATAGCCTGAAAACCTTACGGCCGAGTAGCGCTCGCTGGCCACTTGGGGATGGCATACGATCCGGGATTTATCAGGCAACCACGGAACACCGCCACAATGGTCATAGTGTCCGTGTGAAAGTACAGTCGCAGTTAGGCTGGTCAAATCGATCCCCATCAGGGCAGCGTTATGTAGGAAGCTATCATCGGGTCCGGTATCAAACAAGATTGAATCATTTTCATCCTGGATAAACAGACTTAGCCCGGCTTTAGCACGCAGCAAATTTATAGAGCCGGAGTTAAGCCGGTTTTCCAGCAAGACGCTGATGGTTATGGACATGTCCGCTCTTTCCCTGGAGTGATTAGTTACCACAGGGGATGAAATTTATCGACAACACCTCTGTGGTATGCAGCAAAATAATACCCCATTCCCTGAATAAACTAAATCTTCTGAAGCTTGGAACAAAAGAAGAGCCAGTGGAGGACGATATTGCTTAACGTGAGTTTTCGTTCCACTGAGCGTCAGACCCCATTTACTGTAAAGCTGCAAGAATGTGATAAGCCGCTTTCACACGCTCAGGGTTAGGATAACTTTTGTTAGCCAGCATCACGATACCGAGATTCTTCTCGGGAATGAAAGCAACGTAGCTTCCAAATCCACCGGTTGAGCCAGTTTTATGTACCCACGAGGCTTTTAATACTGGCGATGGCGGATTAATTTGCGTGGCACTCAGCGGTGCCATTGCGACTTTACTATCACTACCACCGACCGCGATTGCTTCTTTCACTGGCCAGTTCAGCATCTCCCAGCCTAACCCCTGATACATGTCACCCACACGCCAGTAGCGCGACTGGGCAAGTATCATGCCCTTTTGAAGTGTGGCATCTTTTACTTCCGAAGGCGCCATGTTTGCTTGCACCCAACTTGCCATATCCTCTATCGACGATTTCACGCCGTAGGCTTCAGCGTCCAGCATCCCCGGAGAAACGTGAACGGCTTTCCCACCGCGATAGCCCCAGGCATAGTGTTTTTCTTCGCGTTGCGGAACGTGTATCCAGGTATGCGTTAGCTTCAATGGCTGGAACACGCGCTTGCTCATAGCTTCTTCAAAACTCATGCCTGATGGTTTAACTGCCAGGGAACCAAACAGCCCAATACTGGCGTTCGAATAAAGACGCTTTGTGCCAGGTGTCCACTGTGGCTGCCAGGTTTCATAGTATTTCTGCAACGACGCCTCATCTGTAACATTATCCGGCACCTGGAGCGGCAAGCCACCTGCGGTATAGGTTGCCAAATTCAGCAAACTTATCCCTTCCCATTGTTTACCGGAGAGTGCGGGCCAGTATTTGCTCACAGAATCGCTCAGTTTAATTTCACCACGAGCAATTGCATCGCCACCCAGTACGCCGGTGAAGGTTTTACTGACAGAACCGAGCTCGAATAAGGTCTGCTGCGTGACGGGCTGTTTGCCTGCTACGTCTGCCATTCCCCAGGTAAAGTAGTAAGGCTGGCCCTGATAAATCACCGCCACTGCCATACCTGGAATGGCCTGTTCTTTCATTAAAGGAATAACAACGTTATCAACAATGCCCCTTAGCTTTTTTTCCGGTTGAGCTGTTGCAAATACGGAACCTGATGCGGCGAGCAGCAGTGCACAGGAAAGGATTTTTTGTATCATGTCTATCTTCCATAAATAACAGTCAAAGGGATTTTCGCGCTTAATTTGATGGATTTGGCCGTTGGCCGCAACCGATAAAATTTAGGGTCTGAATGAAGTTTTTCTAATGGGTACTGCGGTGTCAGCAGCTATTGTATCGCCAAGGGTAATCTCAACACTTCCATGCCATTTATTTCCAAGGATAACGTCCGCATCACGCTCTGAGACATTCGACAAGATTTTTATGGCTTCAGTAAGGGCGAGTGGCGCGCTTCGAGAGCCAGCAAATATTTTGCTTCATCGTACTG
>NZ_SLYT01000021.1:0-6771 GCF_004346065.1 Rahnella sp. JUb53 | reverse complement strand
TCATCATAAAAAAAACAGCATGTTACCTGACGACACCTGAATGCGACAGAACCCCAAAAAGTGTGCGTGTTGCCTGATAGCTCGTCAATTCGGGAAAGCTTTTGTCTCAATCCTATTTATTCAACAAAGCCGTTGGCTGCCTAAAATATCGGCAGCGCAACGTTTGCTGACTCCGCCCTGTTAATACGACAGAGCCACTTCACAACTCTCGGATGAATTATCAGACAGATAAAACGCATTTTCCCATTTTGTTGCCTTACATAACTTCATTTTCTCTCCTCATTATTACTCGCCATCACCAGACAGCTTTTGCCTTTTGGGTTAACGATGAGCGCGGGCATCAATATTCTTTCGAGAAGCGATACCAACGCACTTTACGTATGGTTTTCATAATGATTGAACGTAGCGCCCTTACGGGGTGAGTACGACAGTGCTGCTGCCTCAACCGTCTCTAAGCCGAAGACTCATATTAATAATGGTTCTGCCTAAGCATACAAAGTGCCTCTCGGTGGCTCTCCCCGCCACTTAACCGTTGACGCCAGCTCATCAGATTTAACGGTTATCTGGGGTACGACCCGTAAGTACCTAGACTCGTAGTGATATGAGCCAGGATGAAAACAAATAACAGGTCATCAAGTACTGCCTGGATCCGTTAATGAGTTTCTGAAGATGCGTCAGACCAACCGTAATAGAGTAACAAAGTGCACTAAATGATAAATAGTCCGCTCAGCAGCGTGTTTACAGGTAAATATGACATTCCTACTACGCAATGATTAATTATATTAAACCTAAGAGTAGTCAAATTAACACACCTCTACTAATCCGTCATGGAATTCACAATGAAACAATCGCACAAAAATTTAAAATATGTGCCTACAAATTCAATTTAAATATTTAAAATCACAGTCAGCGTGAGAATGTAAAATTCACCACTGACTATGAAACTATTACCATACTAAAATGCGCGCTAAATTAAGTTCATCTTTATGTTCTTACTTAGTGGCAAAGTGCATTATAAAATTATTCAAATTAAAGAAGTTCAAATCTTTACTGTACTCTATTACTATCAAATCAAAGCATGCTTCTTTTGCGCATTCCATATCAACGCGACCGTTAAAATTCATTAATTCCGTAACACTTCCTACAATATTTGTCTCATTACCCAATGTATGAGTTGTTATTTTTAAAATCCCATTGGTACTTATCATATTTTCAGCAATTAGATCAAAGCTAACTTTTTTCATCTTGTTTTTTTCGAATAAAATCCTTAGTTTACCTTCTGATAATTTAGTGTTTAAAAAGCTTATGCCTTCTTTCATTGCCCTACCATTAACATCTTTTAACCAATTAATGTAGACAGTCGATGACATATCTCGAGTATCAACTGTCACCTCGTTATATGTCCCAAAGGAGTTTGTCGGTATCATATAATCAGTGAACTTTCTGAAATCTTCAGTAACATTACCAAGTGTACCAGTTGGCCAAGGGCTTTCCAATGTTGGTTCGAATATGGAATATCCTGAGAAATCTGTTTTTCTAGCTTTAGATGGTTCACCAATACTTTGTCCATTGATATTACGTCTAACTTGCGAGGATGATTCGTAGATTACCCTTCTTGCTTCAGCGATGCTACCAACTGGTTCAAATTCTGGCAGTGTTCTCCAGATATTAAATGCTAAAGCCTCTCCATATTCTTCTTGTTCTCGTGCATTAATGTTTTGTCGAGGCAAGGTTAATTCTGCAACTTTAAAAGGAGGGGACTCACTCTCACTCCATAAACTGCGAGCATTTATAATTGATTGCGTTGTGGAATTATTGCGCAATTGAATGTAAAAATTAAGTATCGCATCACCATTCATTAATCGACTAGCCAAGTCTAGAGATAGATAATTTTTAGCGTCAGTTTGGATAAATTGGCCAGGGTCTGAAACCATTTCAATATCAATTTTATATTTACAATAATCATTTTCGCCAAATCTAAATGGTACACAACTCCAGAGTGATTCTGTTAAAACGCTTTCAACCTTTTTTGACATACTATTTAAAACTTCAGCAAGCTCTGGATGAGTCTTATTAAACTCATCTAGTTTACCTGTCATTGCAGCTTTTTTAAATTCAGCCATTTCTTCGGCATCTTTGGCAAAAAAAACCTCAGTATTTTGTAAAATAAAGTCTAGCGTTGTTCCTTGCCCTATAATTTTCCCTCCAGGAACTTCGAATAATTTAATGCCTATGCCTACAGTGGAATTCTTATCTTCTGTATCTGATGGTATATCACTAGAATATCTAACCCATATTGGATATGTGGACCCTGGTTTAAAAATTCCAATTTGATAGGATTCAGGGATATCATCCAAAACTTTGAAGGTGCCATGAGCAATACCATGTTGCTTAACAAAAGCGGCTCTTCTTGCTGGGGTCTGCGAATCATTAACAATGCGCCCAACTTGTATCTCATCAACAAACATTCTGCGAATATCTTCTATAGCTTTATTAGTACTTAACGTTTGTAAATCCTTAGAACTCTCATAAATTTTCTTTGACATACAATCACCACTTAGGTTTTCAATCGGTTTCCGAAGGTAATTTATTACAAATTATTAAAGATGAGGTTTAATAAAAATTAATAGCAATTAAGTTTTTCTTATAATGTTATAAATTCATAAGCCTAACTACTCTAGGTGGTGCCTCTAATCGGTTGGATTCGATGTATAATACTCGCTTTTGAGATTTACTTATGGCCAGCGTTACCATTCATTGTCCCCGCTGTCAGTCTTCTCAGGTTTATCTTCACGGGCAGAAATCGGTTTCGCTGCCAAGGCTGCTACCGCTTGTTCCAGCTCACTTACGCCTATAGAGCCCATAACCCGGAGTTAAAGAACAAATTACCGAAATAGCCTTCAACGGTGCCGGTGTTCACAATACCGCCCGAACGCTGAAAGTGGGTATCAATACTGTCATCCGGACGTTAAAAATCTCTCGCCACGACGAATAACATCATCTCCGGTGGCTCATGCTGATGTAGCGCTTATCTGTGAACTCGACAAGCAATGGCGCTTTATCGGTAGTAAGGCCTGACAGCACTGGCTCTGGTACGCAGAACCCTCTGCTTCTCCCGCTCTGTTGAGCTCGATGAAAAAGTTATTGGTGCTTTTATCGAAAAATACATATTCTACTCATTGGACTTATTACCGAAGATTTAATGCTTGGATTATGGAATATACACAGATCAGTTAGCAGTAGTTTTTCTACTTTTCGTTTCAATAAAACTCAATAGCAGCATGAAATGCTATATTGTATATTATTTGCTTAGCGAGACCATTTAGTATTAATAACTACTTACAAGCCCGTTTATCGTTGGGATGGCAACTGGCTTTATAAGCTTAGTTTATGGTGAATTTATTAGCCACTACCCAGACATAACATGAGTAGGCTGATTTTATTGAATTTTACTAAATGCTCAATATTGGAATATGCAATGCTTAGGACCACATATAAACATTGATGGTCATGTTTTTTTTAATGGACGGAACTCTTATGACTCAAAAAAATGATTCAAACAATTTTACCCAAATAGCAAACGAGCAAATGTGCAATGAAATTGTTTATGCAAAAATCCATCCTGGTATCGGGATTGCACGAGTTGGCAACAGTATCAATGAATATTTTATTGGTGCTGAGTATCCATTAGCACCTCCATTACCTTACGGTTCGTTCCGTGACAGTTCAGGCGCGATTAAAAGACAGGCTTCCCGCTTCAGAATTTATGGATACAATAAAGCAGGTAAAGCAGTCAGAGAACTCACCTCAGAATTTGCTAATATTGAATGGACAGTTGAAGTCGCTAATACAAAAGCATCATGGTATGTCTTTGATTCGGCAATGGACCAGAGAACAGCAAAAGCAGTTGCTCGCCGTAATCCAGATGTCAAAGAATTACGTAGTGAATTGGAAATTAAACCACCAGCAAAAAAAATTAGTGGAGTAAACGCTGAGGCAGTCCAATTAGATGGCGGTACTTTTTTAAGTGTTCCAGCTAATAAAAGAGTATCTGTCAACTTGGGAGAGCTTAGAACAGATGAGTATGGCAGGTTACTCGTATTAGGCGGTCATGGAGTCGCGTCATCTCCTAGTGGTGCACCACTGCTGGTATTTGATGATGAGGGTAAAGAACACAATTTTAATAACTCAGTTGACTGGTTTGACGATATTTCAGATGGGCCTGTATCCGCAAAAGTTGAACTCGGAGGTAAAAGCATTCCTGTAACTGGCGCATGGGTCGTGGTAGCACCACCAGATTATGCTCCTGGTATCATTCCATTCCGGTCATTGTATGATTTAGCTCTTCATACTGCCATAGAAGCGGGAATGGTACCCCCCGAGAAAATGACATCATATACTAAACATATTTTACCGCAATTAGAGCGTCTTTCAGGATTGCAATGGGTTAATTTAGGTTCGGCACAAGCTCATGGCCCGGGTGGTTTTTATCCTATCAATACTTCACTTATTCATGAAATTTCTAAAGCCACTAATCAAGAAAAACGCGAAGAAGTTTTTAAGAAATTCCGTTCGCCTGATGATGAGACAACTGAAGGTGGTCATGCTTTAAAATGGCCACAGCTGTACGGGGATGCTTATGGTGCTTCAGTTCCAGCCTTAAAAGGAGATCTTTTGCCAGTAGATTCAGAGGTGTATAGACATCTTACCAACTTCAGTCAGTCACAGTTTTGTTCAGATTTAAATGAGGTAGATTATCCGTTGAACTCAGAATTTCCAGCACCTGTTTATGCAAAACCCCTTGACCAATCAGCAGTGTCAGAACAACCGGATAGACTTGATGCTGGTCCATTATCCTATTGCTGTGCTGATGCTTTTCATCCGGGCTGTGAACTAACATGGATTATGCGCCATGCATCGATATACAGTGAGGTAGCTCGTATTAAACACTGCGATGCTAATATTCCGGCAAGCGATTATGGCGATGTTTTAACCCCAGATCATGCATTATCTAAAGATGGTCCATTGCATGCACAGCGCGCGGGTGACTTAACACGTTGGATGGCTGTGCCATGGCATGGAGATACTGCTCGTTGCCGTTCGGGATATGATCCAGAATTTCATCCATATCTACCATCATATTGGCCATCTAGCGTTCCTAATCATGTATTAACAGAGACAAATTTTTTAATTTACTCCAATACTGAACTGAGTGATGAGATTCGCCAAAAAGCTTTTCAAGATCGAGAAGCTTGGATGCGCAAGTTTTTAAATGAATTTGATAACTCAGAGGATATAATGCAGGCCATGGTTAAACGATTCGATGAGATGGGAATTGTACAGCGCCATCTACCACCACTAGATTATGCTGGTAAATATCCGACAGTATTCGTAGAGCAACTTAAGAAATAATAAAGTTGAGCACTAAAAAAATGAGTCTAAAATAATGCATGATACAAAAAGTTATCTAACAGTATTATGACTGAAAAAAATTAAAGAATCTTCATCAAAGTGTGAGGAACACTATAAATCCCTAAGGGACCTATGAAGCTAATATCCTGTGATATACTCGTTGTTGGAGCTGGACCCGCTGGTACTACCGCGGCCCGTGTTTTAGCTCAGGAAGGAGTGGATGTAATTTTGTTGGACAAAACAATTTTGACAAAACCTAAGATTGGTGAAAGTTTACCAGGGGCTATTAATCCCCTGTTAAAAGCTATTGGTGTTTATCCTTGGTTTTTAAAGAGTAAACCATTAAGAAATTATGGGAATATATCTGTTTGGGGTATGGATAAACCGATAGAAACCGATTTTATTAATGATCCTTATGGGTGTGGATGGCATGTTGACCGGTCTCTTTTTGAGCTTTCATTGCGAGAAGCAGCGATAGATGCAAATGCACATTTTATACATAAATCCATCATTTCAGTAAATGCTACAAATTATGGAATAGAGATTAATGCTGGCGACTGCACTATAAGGGCGAGATGGGTTATAGATGCAAGTGGAAGGTCCCGCGTCGTGGCGGGACGTTTAGGTGGCATTGTTCTTAAGGGGCCCCCATTACTCTCACTATACACATGGCATTCTAATTATCATCTTGATACACGAAGCATTGTAGAAGCTGTTCCTAATGGATGGTGGTATTCCGCAGGTCTTCCTGAAGATAAAAGGGTACTGGCCTTACATATTAGCCCTAAAGACGCCAAACGTTATCGGCAGCCTGCTTCTTTTATTACACATTTGAACAAAACTCAGTATATGCTGAAATATTTTGAAGATTATAAAATCTGTGATGTTCGAGTACATGTAGCAGATGCAACTGAAAGTCATATGGTTAAAGTTTCAGGCGCGAACTGGGTTGCTATTGGTGATGCTGCTTTATCTTTCGACCCATTATCATCTCAAGGAATTTATAACGCCATCTATACTGGCCTACGAGGTGCTCAGGCAGTTTTGAAGATCTTAAATGATAATGATAGGACGCTATTGATGGAGTATGAATCACGCATCCTATCGATTTACAACACATATAAAGATGAAATCAGAAGTTATTATCGAAATGAGCAAAGATGGCCAAAAAATTTTTTCTGGGATACTCAACATAATAGTATAAATTAATATACATGGCGTTTTAAGAGTTTTTGGGGCTGCACATAAAGCCCCAAGCTTTCTCTTTATTAGGTCTGGTTATATATATTAACCACTCAGAAATTTCGGTTCTGTCGCATTAAGGTGTCGTCAGGTAACATGCTGTTTTTTTTATGATGG
>NZ_SLYT01000020.1:0-9413 GCF_004346065.1 Rahnella sp. JUb53 | reverse complement strand
TTGGTCGGAAAAACGCTTCTTCATGGGGGTGTCCTCATGTGGCTTATGAAGACATTACTAACATCGGGGTGTACTAATCAACGGGGAGCAGGTCAATCTGCGCGCTCCGCCAATACTGACAAGTTCAACTGTTCCACGCGCAATAATTCGCTATGATGAAAAAAATGAATAGGATATCGAAGATGAAAGCAGTCGAATTTCTGCTGTACACTCTAAAACCAGGCACCGGGAAAGACTTCCACAAAATCATGAAGGAGGAGAGTGCTCCACTTCACCATTCAGCGGGTATGGATATTATTTCTTTTGGCATATCCGCACATGACAACGACGCATACTATCTGATCAGAGCTTATGACAGCCTCTCCCATCTCAAATCCTCTCAGGAAACTTTTTACAACAGTGAAGAATGGCGTCTTGGCCCTCGGCAGGACATTATTGATAGGATCAGCGTCAGCATTAAATCGGTGCTCATGCTTAATAATAGTGCCATAGAGAATTTACGTTCAAATTGACTGTGCATCTATGCGTATAAAAGCCGCGCAAGCGGCATTTATATTGCTTGCCCGAGCCGTTCATCCGATGATCTGAGGTATCTCACCGGCAGCTGTGAGCGAAATGCGGACATACCACCACATCATGCATTTGTGCCGAAAGTAACTTTTGTTATTTGTAGTCTCTAAGTGCCAGCCGGAGATGATGAGCGATAAAGTCGGCTTTGTGAGTACTATAGAGAGGAATATTATCCTCACTTGCCAGTGCTGCAGCATGCTTTATCTCAGCATACTCATCAGCTTCTTTCTTGTTTTTTCTCAAATAATCGCGGAACGCCAGATGTTTTACTATTTGAGGATTGCCTACACCAAAAGCATGAACGTGATGACTACGGTGCTCTTCTCCTTTAGTGAAATATCTTCGATTTGAAATTCCATTTTCACCACGAACGCAGTATCCGGCACGCTCCATTGCAAAGTTTAATTTATCCAGCTCATCCAGATCATATACCTCCAGCAATATATCTATGATTGGTTTTGCTGATAGCCCCGGTATAGACGTACTGCCAATATGATGAACCTGTGAAATTACCTTCCCCAGCGTGTTCTGTAATAAGCCCCTTTCAGCCTCATATCGGGTATGCCATTGCTCTTCATACTCCACAACAATGATCCTACGCATTTTTTACTCCGGTTAACTTCTTTGAGGTTTTACTAAACCATCATTTATGTTGATAGCATGATTTGATGTCCGCTCCTGGCACAGAGCGGCTGTTAAATCACGTTCGATCTTATGCCAAGGTTCCTCGGGTGAACGATGATATTCTTGCTGGATATACTCAAGTAAAATGCGAAAGGGAAGTCAAATCTGATGGAATTATGCACACAGAAAATGCATCTTTCAGGATGCTGGGAAAAATTACCGAACAAGCAGATCCAGCCAATCTGGGTCCTCAATTTTACGGGAATAGGGCAGTATCGCACGATTAATCAGCTCAAAGAATTCTGACTCATCCATCCTTGCTGCTTCGCTTGTGCCTGGTCCCCCCCATTCATCAAAGAGATGCCAGTATAGCGATTTCAGGGTATCGACGACCGCAGCGAAAATCTTTACGTCAGGTTCAAGCCAATGACACACCAGAAAATACATTTTCTGTTCTGCATCATGGATGGACGCAAACTGGGAAAGTTGACGCACAAACAGCTTAATCCAGACCAATGCTGCTGTTTTTAGCGGTGGCAGATCTATCCGCTGCTCTGCCATGTACCGTGAGATAAATAATTCAACCTCGGTCCGCTCAGGTTGGTTATCAAGCCCCAGTGAAGCGAGAATTAAAAGAGTCTCTGAATCATTTCCTTCGGTGATTTGGTCTTCAGCCCATGCAATGAACAGGCGGTCCAGATCATTGTGGAGAAAGTGATATTTCCGGGAAAAAACAAGCAACCCGAGTAGGTCATTGAGTGTGTATAGAGACGGCATCTGATAATCCCTTACCTGTATTTTTTTCATGAACTCTGACAGTGATAATTTCTGAGTGCATCATGAACTGAACGGTGAGTCTGTGTAACCGAATGAAACTCCAATTAACCTTCATTTTATCTTACCTATTGATATAAATTCTATAAAGTGTAGTGGAATACCGATTTTGGCCACATAAGCAGAATCGTGAAATGTCCGCGCCTGGCACAGGGCTGCTGTTGCAGCCCTGACAACCTTAGACTTCAATCGACTCAGAGATCTCTAACGCATCATCGACTTCAATGCCCAGATATCGCACTGTGCTTTCCAGTTTCTTATGACCTAACAGAAGTTGGATGACCCGGAGATTCTTGGTCTTCTTGTATATCAGGTAAGGTTTTGTTCTTCTCATGGAGTGTGTGCTGTACAGCGAATCTTCTAGACCAAGCTTTCCTACCCATCCATGAAAAATACGGTTGTATTGCCGGGTTGAAATGTGTTGGCAAGAACCGACCCTAGATTGGAACAAGTAGTCTTTACTGTGCAGATTACCCAGCTTTATTAGCGCTGCAACTGCTTCTCTTGTCCCTTTGGTTATCTCAAATTGGACGGGGCTACCGGTTTTCTGTTGTAACACCGTTGCTCTGCTCGAAACAGAACTGCCATATGCAACATCTGATACTTTGAGTTTTACCAGATCACAGCCCCTGAGTTTACTGTCTAAGGCCATGTTGAACAGGGCTAAATCGCGCGTTTTGCCTTCCAGTTTAAGTCTAATTCGAATCCCCCAGATATGAGATATCTGAAGCGGTCTTTTTTGTCCGATGATACGGTCTTTGTTCCACGGTGACGTGTTCATGCTCAAACCTCCTGCAATGTGGGAGATTTAAGTATGATTGTCCCTCATGAGCGAACAGCAGACGTTCGCAGTTGTTCATCATTACTGATGAAGGCATTACTTAAATCGCGGTGTGTAAATCAACGGGGGATTAAGTCATATGGCCTGAGATGCTTCACGGTATTGACGAGAGTGTCGTTCTAGCAAGCTCTATCGCCGTCAGCCCAGCGCTTGATATCACTTATATTTGGCGACCTGATGCCCACACTCAAGATGTTCTTGGTTGTGTATAGGCTGACCTGTGCTTTGTCCCCATCATGTCTTTCTATTTCAATTAGCGTGTTGTTAATCAACAGTCCCTGCGCAAGGAGCTTTTGATTGATCTCACCTTCATTGCGCTCACCGTCAAACTCGCTTAATACGATGACCGGATTTCCTGAATATGCCTCATATTCCAGGCACTGCCTTGCCATGTGTCTTAAGGTTCGATAGGTATCGGAGGGCTCCGTCTTGCTCGTGAAGCTGCCGTCATAGGATGATTGACTGCTTTTTAATTCGCTGACGGTTATGGCGCACCCGCTGATTGAGATAGAAAATAATAGTGTAGACAGCGTCAAATATTTCAATTTCAACTCCATTGTTCTGACAGAGGCCCTCCGCTGGGCTAGTATCAAAATCATGTTTTCTTTCAGGCGGACTTGTGGTTTGGAAAGTCAACAGTAACCATGAGCCCACCTTCTGCAGACGTACTCAGGCATACGCTGCTGTTATGTTGCTGCGCAACCGCTTTGACTATGGCAAGCCCCAGTCCACTCCCGCTTTGTATCTGATTGGGATCGCGAAAAAACCTATCGAACACGCGCTCCCTCAATTCAAATGGAATGCCGGGCCCTGCATCTGAAACACGTAGCTGAGCAGATTTATCAAGTGATCGTACATCTACCTCAACCCGTCCGCCCTCAGGGCTGTACTTCACGGCATTTTCAATTAAATTATCAATCAGCGACATCAGGCGTTCCCTGACGCCTGTGATCCAGACTTCATCATCAGAGTAGAATTCGAGCTCAATCCTGCGCTCAGCCGCCAGGGGTGCCAGTGCAGCCATTCGCTCTTGTATGAGCGTTGTCAGCGGCACAGGCTCCATAACAGTGTCAATGCGCACTTCGCTGTGCATCATCAGCAGCAACTGATTGACAAGACGCGCTGCACGGCTGTTGCTGCGAATAATCCCTGCAAGCAACTCCTGTTGATTATCGCTGCTTACATAGGACTGCAAAGCCTCCACATTGATTCGCATCGCAGCCAGTGGGGTACGCAGTTCGTGAGCGGCATCTGCAATGAAAACCCGTTCCCTATCAGAACTCTCTCGCACCCTGGCGAGAAATAGATTAGTAGCGTCCACCATTTGGCGAAGCTCCATGTGCTTTGGCACTTCTTTTAAGGGAGAGAGATCTTCTGAAGTTCGTAAGGAAATTTCATTTATCACCTTGTTCCAGGGGCGCATTGCAATACGGATTGACAGCCACGCGGGAAACAAAAGAAAAGGAATGCACACCAGTAGCGGCAATATGTAGTATCCACGCGAGTTCAGGTATATAAAAAAGTTCCAGCCGCCGGCAGGCGTGACAAGTGTTACCTCCGCATCGGATCTCCCGGACTTGAGAGTACGGCTAGTCCAGGTGCGACCTTCACTCTGAATGCTCTGAATTTTCCCATACAGGGTGTTTGTCACCCCTGCCGGAGCGCCATCAGATGAATAAATTATCTCTTTATTCTTCCGAACGATTAGGCTGATTGACAGTTTCGGATCTTCACCTCCGCCATAACCTTCCCGCAACGCGGTGCTGAACTTTTCCAGCACCGCGTTGCGATCCTGCGGGCGATCATCCATACGATCAACCAATGTAAGAATGGTTTCGTAGGTATTGTTGCCCGTTAGCATAGGGGGGCTACGCAAGTTCTCCCACAAAATGTAGGTCAGAAAAAGACACCAAAGCAGTGTAAGCAGTAGCATCTGGGCGATCATAATTCGCCGTACGAGCGTTGGAGTTCTCAGGTGGCGCCAAAAATTTCGCATCAACCAGCCCCTTTCTGAATCGGCACAGTATCAATGACATACCCTACGCCCCTCACCGTTCGTACATAGCCGTCGCCGATTTTGCGACGTAAATTACCCATATGCACATCGAGTGCATTGCTCATATTTTCTTTTGCGCCGAATATCCTTTCTTCCAGAAACCTTCGTGTAAGCACGCGATCAGTGCGCATCATTAAAGTTTCAAGCAGCGCGTATTCACTTGCCGTCAACTCAACATTCCGCGCGCTCACTGTCACGCGACGAGTCGGCACGTGGAGAGATAACCCACGAATTTCTATCACCTCATTCTCAAAACCGTAACTGCGTCGCGCAAGGGCTCTCACCCTGGCCAATAACTCGGCAAGAATAAAAGGTTTGACGAGATAGTCGTCGGCACCGGCATCCAGCCCGCACAGGCGATCCTGCAGAGTGCCGCGCGCGGTCAGAATGATGACGGGGATCCCCTTGAGCTGCTGGCGCAAGTACGCCATCAGGCTCATGCCATCGCCGTCGGGCAGTCCGAGGTCGAGCAACACAAGTTCCGGCACGCAGGCATCGAGTTGATGCAGCGCATCCACTTTGCGGCGAACCCATATGACATCTAATCCTTGATCTGCAAGGGCAATACGTACGCCGTTGCCGAGATCCAGGTCGTCTTCGATGAGGAGAATTTTCACAATAGTTACGTTATCAACAGTGAATGAAGAACGTCTGAAGAAAAAAACGGTATCAGGAAATTTATCAGGTTTGTGTCACCGGTACGTGCTTAAGTATTTCTTCATTTTTAGCTCATGAGAACTTTAGGGTGCGTATTCAAACTGAGCGTTCTGGCGTTTAAAACCCGCTTGCATCGTAATCGTTTGAATCCATAAGGACTTCTTTAATGAGCAACTTCGAACTGCGTCATAAGTTCCCCTATTCACTCTCAGGACGCACCCTGATAAAAATGCTGCCGGGCGCGCTGCTGGCGTTACTGGCCACCCCAACACTTGCGGCAGAACCACAACAGGGTAACGCCTTAACGTTGGGAGGAGGCGTGGATGTTACGCCACTTTATTCTGGTTCGGATGAAAACCGCGTCACGACAGCCCTGGTGCTTGATTACTCGATGCATAATGGGTTCTTCGTGAGTACCACGCGGGGTATCGGTTACGGCAACAGCACCGGCAAGCTGGATTACAGTACTGCGCTGAGCTATCGCGCAGGCCGTAAGGATCATGACGTGGACAGCGACTCACTGAGCGATGGCAGTGACGACTTGCGGGGTATGGGCGATGTCAAAGGCTCGGCTATCGGGGCATTGGGTCTGGGGTATAAGGTCACCGACTGGCTTCATTTGCAATTGCAGGCTGAGGTGCCATTTTCTCAGCGGGACAATGGCGCGGCCCTGCATTTCGGCATTATCAGCCCGCTTTATAGCTCATCGGAAAATACCGTGACGATGGCGCTGACCAGCAGTTGGGGAACAGGCAACTATATGCAAACTTACTACGGGGTAAGTTCATCACAGTCAGCCGCATCGGGGTTTAGTCAATATGATGCCGGTTCCGGGATTTATGCCTATTCACTGAATATGGACTGGACACACAAGTTCAACCAAGACTGGAGCGTGGTTGCCGCAACAGGCTTTACGCAGTTGGCTGGTGATGCACGCAACAGCCCGATTGTGCAACGAAAAGCATCGCCCACTGGAAGCTTGAAAGTGACATATAGCTTCTGAACGTAGTGCGATTGCACTGTCAATAAATACACACTCGATCCGCCCCGATACAGATTATGGGGCGGTACTCACAAAGGACGTAAGGATTTCACTTAAAGAAAGCTCACGCATTGTTGTTTCTCTTAATTACAGTAACTGGCAAAAATAACGTGCTTATTTCTCATGGAGAGAATCCATTGAGAAGCTGAAATGGCATAGTGAATGTTTTTTATACCAAATTTTTCCAAGTCTTCCGGAGGGTATGAAAACCATTTCTCCGGAAATCTTTCTTTATAGTCATCTTTTAATTGCGGACAAAATGACACCCTGATGTTCACACCAATTCTTCTATAGAATGCAATGTCATCATTTTTTAATTTTTTAAATTCCTGAAGCATAAAAAAATCATCTTTAGAAATATCTCCTGATACTGTTACTTCTCTCTCAGGGCCGTTGACACCACCATGCCACAGAAGATATGAATTATTACCTAGATATTTATTCTTCCCGGCCGGGAAAATATAGTTAGCACAGGCAGAAGCGCAAACACTACGCACATCAACACTGAGGCCATTTTTGTAGATGTAGTCACCTATCTCCATAGCATTTCTGGCATCACCACCAATGCTATTTATAGATATTTTTTTGATGTCATGATTTATGGTTAGATTCAAAACAGCAACGTAAGAAGTGTCTGTAATTTTTCCATTATAATAAAGCACATCCCCCCTGCTATATATTTCAGGAGGATCTAAAAGAACCTTCACGTCCGGGAGATCGATCTCCTCATATGCTCCACATGGTGCCGGGGAAAATAAAAAGACAATCAAAAATGCTGAAGCCATCACTTGATGATTAAAAATGGAAAAAATACTAAAATGGACATGTCTCATTATTTTGAATTCCTTTTCACAACATAAATGGAAAATTAAATATGCAAATCATTTTGACACGTTTTTTTTTGTTTCTTTACGGCAGGAGGATAGCCACATTTTCTTTGTGTAATGTATTCTCTAAAATCGCCTGCTTTAAGTAAACAAATGTAAGTGAATGTGTTTTTCATCAATTTTTTTGAATAAAAACTAAAGTGATTGCACAGAACTATGAGCGCAAACAGTCACTCGGCTACTCAGCCCTGAAGGGTTGCTTACCGGATTTACTTTCACCCCCTGGCTCCGGGGTTAATCAATGTCCGCTTTAGGCACCAAACTGCTGTAGGTGAAGCCCATCAGGCTGCTTCGAGCGAACAGCTGACAAAAGGCCCAATGACGAAACGTCGTAGACAAGCGGCTGCACAAAAGATCTAGATGCATCCCGTCAGGGCTGCTGTCGCAGCCCTGATAGCCTCAAACCTCGAGTGATTCATGTGCCTTGAACAAAGAGAGAGCTGGCGACGTTGGCTTTGGTGAGTTTCAGCTTTGAGCGAGAAGCGGGCTTGGCTTATTAAAACGAATGTCTGCGCTTCCACTCATTTACAACATCACCCAAAGTTTTTGGATCATCATTACGTATCCACATCATAAATTCACGATCGAATCGAAAATCTTCGCCACACTCCTTAATCATGAAACGACGAACGTTTTGTGTATTTTTGTAGTTTTTATCAATGCTAGTGGCACTGGTCAGTAATGAGCTATGCCAATCAATTTTCAATTTACTCACTCCTATGATGAAAAGGTTGATTAGAAATTAGGATACTAACTAGCATAAAATGCCGAAATTCTGCAACGTCCGCTTTTGGCACTTAGCAGACCTTCTGACCGAACTGAAGGTCTGCTAAGTGCCAAATAGTCATTCGCACCCTGAGAGTTACACTTTTAAGTGATTCAGGGTAAGCGCTTATTGGTTACGAATATTGAGCGAGAATCACGTGATGATCGCCGCTTTTCTTTCGAGCTAGTGGGTGCTCCACGTTCGCTAACGAATACTCAGGGCATGCAGATAAACTGCTGGCTATATTTCTTTCGAAGAACGTGGAATGCATACCAATCCCCGATAAAAAGGGGGTGGTGATGACTGCTACTAATCAATTTTCTGCGCATGTTGGTCTGGACTGGGCAGATAAAAAGCACGATGTCTGTGTTCAGCTTAAAAACGGTGAACGCACATTCCATGTGATTGAACATACGCCGGAAGCTCTTGATGTCTGGCTTACCGAGTTACACCAGAAGGTAAAAGGCAGGATCGCTATCGCCGTTGAGCTGAAGAAAGGTCCCGTGGTGTATGCTCTTCAGAAATATCCCTTTATCACCGTTTTCCCCGTCCGCGCTTTGTCCCTGGCTCGTTACCGGCAAGCCTTCTCGCCCAGCGGCGCTAAAGATGACCCGCAGGATGCCGAGCTGGCATTAGAGTTAATGCTGCGTTATCCCCACCATTGAACCCGGCAATGCGGATATCCGGTTACTCCAGCAACTGGTTGAGCAGCGCCGTCAGCTGGTTGAAGACAAACGCCGTTTTGTGAACCGGATAATCAACACACTTAAACAGTATTATCCTCAGCCACTGGAGTGGTTCTCACATCGGGGTAGCTTACTATTGTGTGAGCTGATTATCCGGTGGCCCAGCCTGCAACAACTGAAACGATCGAGGCGCGACACGATCCGCAACTTTCTGAATGCCAAAGGTGACCGCGCAATGGCCCTTACCGAGCAACGTGTTGCGAGTATTGATAACGCGATCCTATTGACTACAGACCCGAGCGTTATAGAGGCTAATGCTTTGATGGCAACAGCACTGGCGACACAAATTAAAGTTGTGAGTGAAATCATCAAAACCTATGACGAACGAATCGAAGCGTTGTTTGACACATTGCCAGATGCGGAGTTGTTCAAATCACTTCCGGGCATGGG
>NZ_SLYT01000019.1:0-20918 GCF_004346065.1 Rahnella sp. JUb53 | reverse complement strand
CAGTACGATGAAGCAAAATATTTGCTGGCTCTCGAAGCGCGCCACTCGCCCTTACTGAAGCCATAAAAATCTTGTCGAATGTCTCAGAGCGTGATACAGCCAGCAGTTTATCTGCATGCCCTGAGTATTCATTAGCGAACGTGGAGCACCCACTGGCTCGAAAGAAAAGCGGCGATCATCACATGATTCTCGCTCAATATTCGTAACCAGTAAGCGCATACCCTGAATCACTTAATAGTGTAATTCTCAGGGTGCGAATGACTATATCTCGCTCAAGCAGCCTGTCAACGTGGTCAAGCCCAAACACAGCCTAGAGGTACAAAATTCAGCTGAAGGTACAATAATTTTCGATACCCAAACTGCCCCCATCATATTGTACGGTTAGCCCCTTCCTTTCAGATGGGAAGAATCTCAACTGTCGCACTATTCGAAGCAGCTACTTAATTCCGTAATTGTAAATTTTGTTTCCCAAAATTGACCTATTCCAAATGAATACTACTTTTACTTTTATTAATGGATGAGCAACCTGTGAAAGGGATAAATTCCGAAGAGTGGGTTGTAGTGGTTTCACCTAAAAGTGAGGCCGTAAGGGAGAGTATGAATGGGGAAGGAAAGTAACACAGCTAATCAAATTGATGATTACTTCCGGGCTATGAATGAAGGATCGCTTAGTGAAAAGCACACATATTGTAAACTCTTTGCCGAACTTACTTCAATGTATAAGACGGTAAGCAGGAAGGACATAATTCGGGGATTGGTTGAAAAATTGGAAACGGAAAGGACGTAAGTGAAGCCGATATTTACCGTAATATGCTTCAAATGATGCATCCGCCCACTATCGAGTGAATCAAAAACTAATAAATGCTCGAAGGCGGCAACTTTCCAGATTGATAAAAAAATCTATAAAATTAGCTACGAGCTTATTAAGTTAGTAGCTAATTAAACATGTCATCATCAAATCTGCTGTAAGTTAAATTTAACTCCGCAGGCTCGAGCATAGCAAATGAGGGGTTCATAGCTCATTTTTATGGCGTTTTTCTCCATCCTGCTAACGGTAGGTGGTTTTACCCCCATGCGTTCAGCGACCTGCGCAGATGTTAAGCCCGCTTCAACCCGCCAATCCTGCAAGGTAGTCTAAGGCATGGGGTACATTTGGGGCAGGGACCTGCCCCGGCAACGTGACTTAACTTCGTTTGATACGGGCTAACGTGCTGTTAACAGGAATATTATTGCTTTCCAGTCCCGGCGTTTGACCATGAAAATCAAACTCAAGATTGACTTCCGGGCGGAAGAATAAGCAGTGAGTTGAACCACCGAAGTGGAACATGCCTAATTGCTCACCTTTGTTAACATGTTGCCCTTCGTAAACGGTCACATCACAGGTTGATACCTCAGCCATACCCACGGCCATAAAGCACATTAATCCAATATCCGAATTATCAGCTTCAATAAAAATTAATGCTCGGGTTGCCAGTTCAGTAATATATCCCTGAGAAGCATTTGGGCCTGCAACATCTTCCCCTTCACATAATGTTTCGGAGTAGTAGGTTCCATCGATAATGCGTGTTTTAACAATCCTGCCTGATACGGGCGCATGCCAGCGGTGATAGCTCAGGGCGCTCAGAAATGCCTGATATACCGTCGCTCCTATAAAAGCCTCAGTCAAAGGATCGTTATCCATCATATATTGCAGAGCATAGGGCTGTGATTTAATCCAAAATTGATCGCGTTGTTTCACATCTTCGGCTAGGCGATAAGGTGCTGACTCACAAGCATTTACAATCACATCATCATTATCGGGTTCAGCAACAAGGCGGACGCCTTCGCGGAACTGTCGCGTAAAGAAATCATCCCATGATTTGAAGCCGTGATGATCAAGTGATGGGTCGCAAATAAAGTCATCCACAAATGTCGGCATAGCTTTACGGGCATCTTCACCAAACCAGCCTGAGCGGGGATCGTCATTTAAAACCCAGGTGCTTTGAGCTGAACTGAGAAACACCGCCCATTCATTAAGAATGGTTTTAATATGTTTATTGATTCGTTCGTCCAGGAAACCACTCCAGCCGCCTTGCGTTACCATAGACCAGTTGAAGATGGCGTTAAAAGGAAAACCCACTAATCCTGTTTCATCGAACTCTGGCGCATGAGTCATGATGACGTTTATTAAGCTCAGCATATGCTGGTAATCGCGTACTTGCGGTAATCCTGATGGCGAAAGTGCATGAGCGTCATCTTTATTGACCTGGTCAAACATTTGTGTAAAGAGCATAAATGCTTTCGGGTCATTCTCGATGAAGTTTTTAAAGTCTTCGACACAGGGTAATAATGCACCGGTATCGTTCTCGGCCTTTTCCATTATTTTTAACATCCACTTTCGCAGAGTACGCTGATCGGATGGCATCCATTTTCCAGCGGTATAGGTCTTGTTACAAGGTTTTAAAGCAGCGTGCATTTTGACTCCAGATATAGGTTATATAATAAAAATTATGATTCAAGATGGCTTATAGATCTGCGGAAGATGGCCGGTAAAGAGCATCCACAAGCTGGTCAGCGCAGCAATAATAATCAGCATCACCAATACTTTTTCTGAGCCTGTGAATAACGGCTCCTTAGGGGTTTGTTCTTTACGTGCCCAAACGAATACTAATAATCCAATGGCGTAGATTGCACATCCAACAAGGATGAAGGAGATCCCGGCAGCATAAACCAGCCAAAATCCATACAGCGTTGCTAATACGCTCGTCACTAATGCGCTGTTCATGCTATAGCGAGCTGTTTTGGGATAATCTTTTTTGGCTATAACTTTCCACAAAAATGCGGCGGACCCGATATAGGCAGGAAGAATTACCACGCCGGTAATAGAAAGCATGGCATTCCAGGCATTATTGGAAAAGAATACAAGTGCCATCGCTGCCTGCATAACCAGCGTTGAAACCCATAGTGAGCTTGAAGCAACGCCGTTGGCATTCGTTCTTGCAAAAAACTTGGGAAAGGTTCCGTCTTTGGCACATGCCCAGGGCAGTTCGGCTACCAGTAGTGTCCATACCAGCCATGAAGAGAGTAAGGCAATGATGACGCCAACATTGATAAAGACGCCACCCCATTTGCCAACTATCGCGCTCAGAATTGCCGCTGTGGAGGGTGCATCCATGGCGGCAAGTTCCCCTTGAGAGAACACGCCAAAAGGCAAAATACTGACTAACATAAACAGGACAGTTGAAATGATAAAGCCGAGAATCGTCGCACGACTTACGGTGCGTCCATCGGCTTTATCAGACATGACAACCGCGCCTTCTATCCCGATATACATCCATAGCGTTACCAGCATGGTGCTTTTAACTTGATCGAAAAGGCCGCTAAGTGGCCGGTCATGTAATGCGTTATCTCTTAAGTGTCCCCAAAAGTCAGTTCCCATCATGTGATAACGCAGAGAGAAAAAGGCCAACACGAAAATAAAGACAGCAACAGGGATAAATTTAGCAATGGTGCCAATAAGGTTAAGAACCGAGATGCCTTTAACGCCACGCATAACAAATATACTGAGTGCCCAGATGATGATCGAAGCTGTAGTGATGGCTTGCCAGGTGTTGCCGCCTTGAAAATAGGGAGGGAAAAAGTAATTCAGTGCGTCCATCAGTAAGACGGCGTAACCGACATTACCGAATGCGGCTGACATCCAGTATCCCCAGGCGATTAAGAAACCACTCAGTTTTCCAAATCCAGCCCGGGAGTACATGTAAATACCCGACGTCATTTCTGGATGAATGTCGGCGAGAATCTGAAAGGTTCTTGCGAGGAAAAAAACGCCCAATCCGGTAACAACCCAGGCGATCAAAATCGCGCCCAGTGCGGCTGATTGAGCCATGTTTTGCGGGATGTTGTATACCCCCCCACCAAACATCGCGCTGATAACGAGTAACGTCATCGTAAGCACGCCAAGTTGTTTGGTAGGGGCAGGTTTAGCTTGCTTGTTAACCGCCATTATAAATCCTAAAAGTGATTGAAATGTCATTTCTCATGCTAAGATTCAAACAATGGCTGCGGTATCAGACGATAAAACAGGTAGCGTCAAATTTATCTGAGGCGTGTAGGAAAACATGAAGAACTAGAATTGTTTAACAAAAAGAAAATTAATATATTATTGCATATCAAAATCAATTTTCATTATTGTAAAGATTATGATGATGTAGAGTTTTTTGAGTGCGTGGGTGGTTATAATGCTCAACGGCTATAAAACAGAACGCAATCAGGAGAAAAGATTTTAAAATTCTTCGAGAGTAATTCGATGGATGGAATATATGTAGCATTAAAGGATGAGTCGCCACGTGTTTAACAGATTGATCTCCTCCCTGAAAACAGTGCCAGCCTAAACTAAAGTATCCGGTCTTTCTTTCATCTCACTGAGAGGCATATCAACCATGAAAAAGACCCGTTATACCGAAGAACAGATAGCATTCGCCCTTAAACAGGCCGAAACAGGCACTCGGGTGGAGGAAGTGTGCAGAAAGATGGGTATTTCTGAAGCCACTTTTTAGAACTGGAAGAAAAAATTTGGCGGTATGGGCGTAACAGAACTGCGCCGTTTGCGGCAGCTTGAGGACGAAAACCAACGGCTTAAGCGTCTGGTGGCGGACCTCAGTCTGGATAAGGAAATGCTCCAGGATGTCATCCGAAAAAAGTTCTGAGGCCCATTCAGAAGCGTGAAGCGGTGACTTACCTGCTGGACGCCTATCGTATCGGGCTGCGTCGTGGTTGCCGTTTAATGATGCAGAGTCGCACGGTATACCTCTATCGCAGTTGTCGTGATGACAGGGCACTGACTCACCGGATAAGAGAAATTGCGGAGACACGGATCCGCTATGGTTGCCCGCGCATTCATATTCTTTTGCGCAGGGAAGGCTGGTTAGTCAACCACAAGAAAACCCACCGAATTTACTGTCAGGAAGGACTGAATCTGCGAGCAAAACGCCCACTCAGGCATGTTACAGCCAGGCACCGACACGCCCGTCCAGAAGTGACCGCATTAGATCAGTGCTGGAGCATGGATTTTGTTGCTGATAATCTGTTCAACGGGCGTCGGATACGTGCCCTAACTGTAGTGGATAATTTTAGTCGTGGATGCCTGGCGATCGAAGTTGGTCAGGGGCTGCGCGGAGAGGATGTGGTGGCTGTTATGGAGCGCCTGAAACAAATGCAGCACCGTATACCACACCGGTTGCAGACGGATAATGGCAGCGAATTTATCTCTAAAGCGCTTGACCGATGGGCATACGAAAATAAGGTGACAATGGACTTCTCACGGCCCGGCAGACCGACAGATAATGCTCTGGTCGAGTCATTCAACGGGAGCCTGCGCGATGAGTGTTTGAATGTGCACTGGTTCCTGTCACTGAAAGATGCTCAGGAGAAGATCGAGCACTGGCGGCAGGAATATAACCAGTACCGGCCACATTCCTCATTAAATAACCAGACTCCGGAAGAATTTGTCCGAAGCCTGCAAACAGACCCGGATCTCTGATTTATCCTGGCATCAATATTGGGAAGGGATCACCTTAAAGGGAGGTAACGTTTCCGTTTCAGGATCGATTTGTGTTTGCAGACAAGGGCATGAATCATCAGATCATAAAACAGCTTCCCCCCTTTCTAATATAAGCAAAATTTCGTCATAAACCCGTCGGTTAGTCTTAGCGAATGGAAGGGACTTCCCCTGGATATGCACCTGATCAACTTTCGTGCAATCATGGAATAAATATTGACCCAGAGGGATTCGTTATGACCATCACTACTGTCGGTATCGATCTTGCTAAAAATGTGTTTGCAGTTTACTGCGTTGACCAAAATGGTAAAGCAGTTCTGGTTAAACCCAAGGTGTCATGTGCAGCACTTCCTGAACTCATCGCAGATTTACCTCCATGTGTAATTGGAATGGAAGCCTGCTCGGTTGCCCACTATTGGGCAAGATTATTCAGGCAGTATGGTCATGATGTCCGGTTGATGGCCCCCAAATTTGTCTCACCCTATCGCATGGCGGGTAAGACCGGGAAAAATGATGCAGCTGATGCAATAGCTATTTGTGAGGCTATGCAGCGGCCGCATATGCGCTTTGTACCCGTCAAAGACGAAAGTCAGCAGGCAATGCAGTGCTTACATCGGACAAGACAGGGATTTATCCAGGAAAGAACGGCAACGTATAACCGTCTTCGGGGTCTGGTATCAGAATTTTGGATTATCGCCCCACAAAGCACTGATGCTCTACGTCATATTGTTTCTGACCAGAGGGAAACTCTGCCAGTACAGGTCAGGCTTTGCATTGATGATCTATTGGCTCATATAACTAATATTGAAGAAAAAAATCGCCGAATATGACTGGGTATTATCTCGTGTGGCCAAAACAGACCATCGCAGCCAGCAGTTAATGGAACTGAAATGTATTGGCCCCACAACAGCGAGTGCACTGGTCGCCAGTATTGGCAACGCACATGATTTTAAAAACGGGCGCCAACTGGCAGCCTGGCTGGGGTTAACGCCATCGCAATACAGCAGTGGTGGAAAATCAAAACTTGGCAGAATAACGAAAGCCGGTGATTCATATCTGAAAACGCTGCTGGTACAGGGAGCTCGTTCTGTGATGATAGGGGCAGAGAATAGAACGGACTCGTTTAGCCGTTGGGTCTGCTCGTTGATCGGCAGGCGGGGGTACTGGCGTGCTGTCGTTGCAATCGCTGCCAAGAATGCGAGGTTGTGCTGGGCATCATTCCATTACGGCGATGACTTCAGACTGTATTCGGCAACATGAAAAATTTAACTGTGTAGTAACTGAACTGCAACTCGTTGATGGTAAAGGGTTAGACCTCCGTGAGAAGTATCTGCATATCCTACTGGATATCACTATCCGATTAGCGAAGGAGGATCTCACGAGCGTCTTTCATCAGGGTCCGAATCAATAGAGATTCAACGTGACCGTTTAGAGTAGCGCAGTCTTATCCCTTGCCCTTCAATGATGAACAGACAGAAATTAAAAACCGGCGTTGACTGTTCGGGGAAGCCCTTATAGTAGGATATTTTCGTTTTCCAAGCGGCCTCCATTTTCAGAGGATTTGGCCTTAATCGTATAACCTAAATGCGATAAAACTAGAGCGATAGCCAGTGACGCTAAATCAATCCATTACGTATCTGGTTTGCTTAAATAATGTGCTTAACGTACAAAAATTTCCGAGCTCCAAACTGACCCCTATTACCATTAATGTATCCCATGAGATACATTAATGGTATATTTCATCATTAAGTATCTTCGGGAATACTTATACGTGTAGTCTTTATCACTTAGATTTAAAGACCGCTTTCATGATCATATTTTCATGAAAAAAAGGTAATTTGTGTCCCAGTGGATACATTTTTGCTTTATGCTGGGGTTATAGTATCCTAGGAGACACACATGACTACTCTCTATAATGTTGCAGAAATGCTTAAAACTGCAAGGATCGAAGCAGACTTGTCGCAGGCTGAATTGGCTGAGAAAGCAGGTGTTTCACGTGTGACCGTTGTTCGAATGGAGACACTTGCAAAAGGCGATATGAGTGTGTCGATTCTTGTCCGTCTTTTAGAGGCCGCGGGCTATGACTTACGTGCAGTCAAAATAGGGCATGTCCGAACCCTGGATGACATTCTCCTGGAACAGCGCAATGGGGAAGCATCATGAAGTTAGATGTGCAAGTTTTGGGTAAGAAAGTCGCGACACTATTCCGGGACCGGGATGAGTATGTGCTTCAATACTTACCAGAAACTAAGAGTAACGAATTTATCAGCCTGTCGATGCCTGTTCGTGAAGCAGCATGGCGTTGGCCACGGGATTTACATCCGTTTTTTAGACAGAATCTGCCTGAAGGTTATCTTCTCGGGGTCATTCGTGAAGAATTTGGTCCACTGCTCGATGGAACAGATTTATCGCTTTTGGCTGTTATAGGCTCTTCAGGAGTAGGTCGTGTAACCGTTACGCCAGAAGGTATAGCTCCAGGGGAAGAACCTGATCTTTTGCAAATTAACGACCTGCTGAAAGGCAATAATACAGCCGACCACTTTGCAGTTTTAGTAAGGCGTTATGCGAGAGCCGCAGTATCAGGTGTTGTACCTAAATTTCTTGCTCCTGCCGGCAAAGAAGAGATACCACTGGGCAAACCCACTCTCAAAACCCGACAGTTCATTATTAAGGGCTCAGACGACACTACACCTTATCTCGGTTTCAATGAATTCTACACAATGAGAGTGTTAGAGCGACTTAGGGTCACTCCCGTGGCTCGTAGCATCATGTCTGATGATGGCAAAGTACTCCTTGTTGAACGATTCGACGTTGATGAAATAGGCAATCCTGTATCCGGTTTAGAAGATGCATGTGGATTGTTGGGGATGCCGCCGCATGAGAAATATGCGACAACGATGGAAAAGGTATTAAACGCGACTCGCGTGTACTTACCTGGTACGGCAGTACGTTCGCAGTTGGAAGGTCTGGGATGGTTAATTTTGACGAATTTCATTGTTCGCAACGCGGACTGTCATTCAAAGAATATTGCCCTCTATTACACGACTTTGTCAAATGTGAAATATACGCCAGTGTACGATTTAGTAACAACTCAGGCCTACCCACGTTTTTCACATAACCCTCCAGCATTGTCGATTGAAGGAAAGCAAACGTGGCATGCGCGTAAGACCTTGGAACGATTTTTTAATGCCAGGTTGGGGATTTCGCCTCGCCGATTTACAGAAATGATCGACGTACTTTCAGAATCTGCAGTTGAGGTGGGAAAGGAGATGGTTGAGGCATCCAGGAATGAAACGCAATGGAGAGATATGACAAAGCATATGCTCCATGCATGGAACGAAGGGATCAATTCATTGCAGCACACCAAATCAGCACAAGTAATTGGGCCAATCGAAAAATTACTTGATAGAGAAGGTTTTTCAGGTATGAGAAAACACATAGAAGATAAAGTTAGCTATGGTCGGTCAGAATTATTGGGAGGGCGTAAAAAGAGGTAATGATTGGTGTCTGAAGCCCAACCATACGAACACGTACGATTTCGGACATGTACATTTACAGATGTCTGAAATATAACTTACTAGAATTCGGACACATGACTTTATTCGTACATGGTTGTCGGACGGTAAATTAATGCAGCGGGTTTTGTGGTCGAGGCACATCGGTATATAGAGGAAAGCATCAGCGGCTCTATCGCCCCCAGTGAGCGATCTGGCTCGATCGGATGGAAAACGGGTGACGTTCTGATTTTCACAGAGCTCGATCGTTTTGGGAGAAATGTAATGGACGTCCGAAAGACGGTAGGGCAACTAGCCGGCGCCAATTTCTGGGTTCACTACCTGGCACTGGGTGGGGTTGATCTCACCGATATGTTATCACGGCCGTGGCCGAGTTCGAGCGGGATTTGTTCATCAAGCGTACTCATTCGGGTAGTGTCCGGGCAAAAGCGGCAGGCAACCGTTTTGGGCACCCACCATCACTTTCGCCGGAACATCATCAATTGGCAGGAGACAGGCTTTCAGAGGGTGCCAGCTTTTCTTCGGTGGCTAGAGAATTTTATACAAGGAGGCAGAAAGTGCTAAGAGTCAAAATGCAGTAGTACAATAAGATTAGTAATGAGGAAAAGTTACCACTTCAAAATTCACTCCTCATAAAGGAACAAAGGGGATACAATAAATAAATATCATAGAGTCTATTTGTCAGGATAAGGGCGACTTAAACAATAAGGAAGTTAACATCATGAGATTAGCTGCAATAATATTTACCACCAGTTATCTTTTCTTTTCATTTTCCGCAATAATATTTTATTTATGGAGTTGCACTAACTCAGTGCAATCTAAGTCTTCAAAATTTTTTAGAAATAACCCCTGGATAGAATCGATTTGCGTAGTAATTATTAAATATCTGTCCATCCCATCATTTGTTGCTTTTGTATATCTTATTGCTACTCCTACTTAAGGGTTAATTGGGGGCAGTTTGGATATCGAAAATTATTACACGTTAAGGCTATTTTTTGACCTTTCCACATACGTTTCAAGAGGATTTCGCGAACATTGCCCCGGCTAACCGGATAACAGGCATTAAAAAGCGGGGGACGTTGATCTCCCGCGCAGACCGCACCGGTTTTTAGCTGATGGGGAAGTTCCGCCGTATTTCTTACGCCACATATCGAACGTGGAATCAGAAATGCCCAGCTTACGGCAGACATCCGGCACGGATGTCCCCAGCTCGGCCTGCTTGAGGGCAAAGACCGGTGAATCGTGATTTTTTCATCGGCACCACCTCCGTTCAGAGGAGTGTTTATCATGCCGGAATTTTGTTTCTGAATGGAACAGGATTTTGGGTCAGGGTCAGACCTCACACCCCACCACCTGCTCTACTACTTCCTGCCGTTGTTGCTGGCAATGGTATGTTATTTACTACTGGAGGGCCGGGCTAAGAACGAGAAGGCAGTGGCCAGATGAACCTAAACCATTGCGGGTACAAAAAAGGTAATAATTAATTTTTATTAAGTATGAATTATTAATGTCTGGAATCTTTATTTATTACTTCTTTCCATCAGATCTACCATAGCCCCTTCATGAGCCTGAAGATTACGGATATAACGCATTAATGTTTCAGGCTTTTTCCAAGTTCCTTCCTGCATAATCTGAGCGACAGCATAACCACGCCCAGCCATATCCTGCGCAGCTCCTACGCGGGCGCTGTGACCCGTCCAGGCTGAGTAGCGCCCTTTGTTTGGAATGGTGGTTTCACCTGCGCCGATCGTATGCCAAGCCTGTGCGAAGATAGATTCAATCGCAGGCGTGCTCAGCGGACGGGTGAACGAAAGAGTTGCACTCCCAGATCGGTGCACCGGACAAAAGAGGAGGGCGTCAGGTTCTGAATTGATACCAGACACCGACAGCCACTCAGTTAGCCGGCGGGAGGACTGTAAACTTAGGGACTTGATCAGGCCACCAGTTTGGACAATTGTTTTGGTGTAACTCACATTAAGTATGATCCTGCCATCTGTTGCCCTGGAGATATCGCGAACGCGGAGACGGGCTAATTCACTGATACGCAGCAGCGTGCTGTAAGCTACATGCAGAAATGCTAAATCACGTTTAAGGCGAAGCGATGTTGAGTCAGACCAGAGCGCATCAAGCTCAAGCAGATTTTCAAGACGAAAGGGTACGGCCTGGCCAGTACGTTCACCCGTGACAACTGCGACACGATTTATTTTCTTAACAGCCCGGAAAACCAGCGGTGAAGAATTAGGAGGAGTCAGGCCAGCATTACGGTGTAACATCGAAATCAATGAGCCATGCGTCGCAATCGTTGAAGAGGCCCGGCCATTATCCTGCAGCCAGTTCAGGTAATCGCGAAGGTCAGCCGGAAGCATAGGCAAGAATGAACGTCCATTCCTTGCCGACCATTTATGGCAAATACGCATCACGCTCATTAGTTGTCGCCACGTATTGGGAGAAAAAGCCTCCTTATCCTGAACAAATTCCTTAAGCCTGGCCAGAACATCCTCTTCAGCCTGGATAGCCGGTAGCGCCTGGTGGATTGGTGTTAATTTGCCCATATATAGCTTAAAAAGCGCACTCCCCGTCAATGGCGATGCTACGTGGATTCTGAGAAGGATGCAGGGCAAATTGCCTTGCAGATTTCACGTAGCGTAACCTGCACGATCTACAGAGAAAATCATCTGCATTTGTAACTACTGGATAGATTACCAGCTCATACAGTAGATGGCTAACTTTATATAAGTCCCATTATATGAAGTTAGATGTGCACTCAACAACCCAATTGTGACAGGGAGTCAATGGGCATCAGTCAGACTGATATGAGGCTTATTATATGATGTTAGGAAGGCACTTGATGTATCCTACAGTAGGCGGAAGTAGGCAAACAAATAGCAAAATGATATAACTTTAATCATATGATGTTACGCTTACAGGTAAGAGCCTCGAGAGCATAGCGATTTTGCGCAGGCTTGCATAAATCTTGTATTTCCTTTTAACTAACTCTTCAACGAGAAAATATGTCAATCAAAGCACCCAAAGTTGCAGATGAGGAAAGCCTTCTGGCCGCTTACAATTTGTCTATCTCATTACCTTGGGCAAATAACGTCAATTCTGAAAAAGCCCTCATAGGCCTATACAAAGAATATACACAAAAAGAAGAAAGAGAGTTAATAAAGATTTTATTGGAAAGACTTGTCTATCATAGTTATGAAGACAGAGACAATGACATTGATAGTATCTCATCAAAAATTGATGAACTTTGCTTAGCTCCTGAAAACACGCTTTTTATTGCTGTCTCTGATGGTAAGGGTATCGATGGTTCTGTAGCAGGTTTGTACAATCTTAAGCAATGTTTAGGATCCAAACAAATTGAATGGTCAGAGTCAAATAATATGTGTGCCTCCATGGAAAACTTTAAAAATTTCAAGAAGAAGGCTAACTATAGTAACTATTTAAATTTTGTTCTTTTTGATGATTTCATTGGTACTGGAAAAACCATTATGAAAAACATTGAACGTTTAATGAACTCTATAGGAGGAGACAGAATAGTATTGGTTAATATTAAGGTTTTTAGTTTCGTTGGAATGACTTTTGGCATTAATGCAATAAAGAAAAAATATAATAACGTCGATATTTTTTGTCCTACAATGCTTGAAAAGGGCATTGAAGAACGCTCAGATTCTAACGAAGAACATAAAATAAACCTTATGAAAAAAATGGAATGTAAGCTATTAGAAACTCTTAACGGACTTAAAATCAATACATTTTCTCTAGGGTATGAAAACTCCCAGTCTCTATACCAGATTAATCGCGGAAACTGTCCAAATAACGTTTTCCCCATATTTTGGTGAAAAAAGATAAAGAAAATGAATTCAGATTCACTCTCTTTAATAGGTTACGATAATGATTAACAATAATATAAAATCTATAATTAAGTTATTACATAACAACAAGCCCCACGCGATATTTGAATTGCATCAGCGATTCAGATTGACTCACAGTGAATCCATGATTGCATTAGGGTGGCTTAATGATAACAATATTATTGAAGTTTCAGAAAATGAATTCAGTCTCAAATATAACATTAACACAAAAGATATTCATCAACTTTATGAAATGGTCAGGCATTCAGATTTCAAACTAGAAAAAGAAGAAATTGATAAATATATTTCAAATAGTTTAAAATCAGAATGTCATTACCTTCCTGATTTATCGATAATTAGTGAAGAATTAAAAGTTGAAATTTGATTGACTAAGGGTTAAACTTACCAATGCTGTCCAGCTCTAGTTTAATAGGTGTATCGCCTATGGATGCTAAGGTTTTCTTTAACCTCACGAGTTCTGCATTTTTTCTTTTGATTCGGTAGTGCTGGACAGCACATTACAAAGAGGCGTTGTATGGCGGATAATAACTTAGATCGTAAAATTTTCTTTAAGAAGAATGGTCTGAGTGAATCTCAGTCAATAAAACTTGACATTTATGCTAAAAATCTTGAAAGCAAGAACCTTCCAATTATTTACGAATTAAAACACCTTTCAAAACTATTGGGTATGGAATATGCGTTACTTAGTAGGATGTCTGGTATAAATCGTTTTTTTTATCGTAGCTTTAGCATAAAAAAAAGGAACGGTGGTCGTAGGATTATTAATTCACCTTATCCGAAAATATCTTACGTGCAAAATTGGATTAAAGATAAAATATTATCTCAGGTGCCAATAAGCAATAACGCTTATGCCTATGTTAACGGATTATCGCATATAGAACACGCACGCCAACACATCGGCTCGGATGTTTTTCTAAAAATTGATTTACTTGATTTTTTTGGACAGATATCTGACCAAAGAGTAAAAAAAATATTCAGTGAGTTAGGGTATACTGACAAATTAAGCCTTCAGTTAGCACGTCTATGCACTTGTAACTCATCAATCGCGCAAGGTGCTCCTTCAAGTCCAATTTTAAGCAACATTGTCCTTAAAGAACTGGACGAAACACTTTTTACAATAGCCAATTCCAACTCAATATTATATACCAGATATGCTGATGATATTTACTTCTCAGGGAAACATGTGTCTAAAGGTTTTTTCAGTAAGATAAAGGGGGTCATTAACAATTTCGGCATGGTCATTAATGAAGAAAAAAGCAAGATATACAAAAGTCATCACAAAAAAATAGTAACTGGAATTATTGTTAACCAAAAAGAAATACGGGCACCAAAACATATGCGCCGGAGATTCAGAACGGAATCGTATATTCTTCTAAAAGATAAATTCAAAGTATTTAACGGCGAAAGAGGTTTGTTTAACCCTAACTATATAGATGAGATACTTGGATTAGGAATGTATATTCTATCCGTAGAACCTCAAAATGCATATGTGATTAAAATCGTCAAATCACTTAAGGCTTTAAAAAAAGAGTTTGCTCAATATTGAGTGTAAAACACTAACTAGTTACAAGTATTATGACGCGATTATCTACATCTTATTTAGCTAAGAATATCGACTACTAGACCTCAGAGTCGCACCCTCAATATACAGTCTTGGGGTTCTACGCCGGAACCGCCGAAATTTCCGTTACCTCAATTTCAACCTGACAATTTGCACCATGTGTCTACCTTCGAGCCGCATTTCTTGATTAAACGGTCCAGAGGTGTCTGATTGGCTCTCTCAACGCGGCCCTTTCCCTGTGAGCTGTTAGCACATATGAACTCGATGCTCAGATGCAGAACACATAAAAATTGCCTAGTGCAGGAGCGACTAGTTCCGGCCAGGTTGACACGAAAAACGATGTATCTATCACTATGCAACGCCTAAGGTTGCCTGCGACCATTCCGGAAAAAAAAACCACCTGCACTGCAGGTGGCATTAATAGTGCCCTAAAAGAGCGTACAAAGATCTAGAGCTTTAATATTTTGGGATAAAGGGGGAACTTTGATTATTTGCCAGCTGTCTTCGCCGCAGCCTCAACCCACTTACCTATGTTTTCCCGACCATTTCCGTTGTTCCATAGATAGTGGGTGGTGCCAGGAACACGAAGCGAACAGCAGTCGGTAGTATTCCCTTTGAGATCTGCGATTTTGCTGATATCGATGGTTAAGATGCCATTCCCGCGCTCAATGCTTTGCTCTATCTCGTACTTTACCCATTTACTCTTATTGGTTGTGGCTCCAATAAGAACTACAGTGACGCTCGTACCGTGAAGCTGATCGTTTATCCATTTCTTTATAGCCGCATCGCCCTTACGCTCAACCTCTTCGAAATCAGCTTTGTCGATGAAACCAGCCTTGGTATCTGAAGCGATTACGTTGCTGTTTCGTACATTCATCGCACGTTGCACATCTTCGTACTGGAAACTGAAAAACACTTTTCTTGCCATGACTTTGTCCTTAAATGAGGGGAAGGAGAGACAGGATGATGTCGTGAGCACGCTCCAAGTCAGAACCTTGGGTGCCCAACTCGTGAAGCAGAGGGGTAATCTTCTTACCTTGATCATGCTTCGATTCGTCGTACGTTATAATTAGTTCTTTCCATAGGTCAGCAGAAATCGAGCCGGTAATGCCAACGGGGATGACGAAAAGACCGTTAGCAACTGCAATATCAAACTCTTCGCGCATACCGCTGGATGGCACCACAGCTCCAGAACGGTCCAGTTTGTTGCCGAATAGAAAGAGTGCGACGCCGGCATGAGCGAGCATGTTGCGGCGGTACTCCGTCCAGAGCTCTGGTAGTGAGCGTTCGCCGGATTGGCTTTGAGGAAAAGGGCGCAAGACTAATTGATCGTTATCGAGGCGGCCACCATTCATGATGGTCTGTTCGAGTACGCCAGAGATAACAGCACTGCCAACCCCCAAGCCAAACCCAGAAATAACCCGGTAGTGCTCCTTGCTTATCGCCTTACTTAGTTTGTAAACAAACTGTTCCGCCTCGGATTCGGTCCAGGGGCTGTAGTCATGGGCTGCACCAGAGATAAAAATGGTTTTACGTTTGTGACGACGTTCAATCTCTCTCAGAATGTCAGTGATCTCTGAGAACTCATCGACGTATACAGTCTTGATCCCAACCCGTAGAAGTTCGTGTTTGAAAAGGTCTTCTTTGCGCTGACGATATTCAAATTCGGCCAAATCCTCGCCTTCCAACCTGCTTGCCTTACGAAGGATGCAGTAGTGTTGGCGTTGGTCCTGCGCGAACTGAATTCGAACTCGACTTAGGATGTACTCAAGGTTGGGATCAGTGAAGCTGAAACCCAGAAACAGAAAGGTTTTAGCTATTAGGTCACCGCTGAGAGCAGTGATGAACGGCTGCATCTTTACGTGATAGCGTTCATAGTCATCACGGATTAGTACCGCCTCGGATGAGTGATCAACATCCCCATGCATCTTGTAAACTACAGCATCTCTTTTGGGACGGGTCGTAGCCAACTGCTTGTTTGTGTACTTAACGTCAGGAACTTTACCATTTCGCTCGAGGGCGTTCTCGATGAGTTTGTCGTAGTTTGTTGTCCAATAGGTCTGAATGGGTAGCCTGGTTAGGATCTCGTGATTTTCAGTCGGTGCTACGCCTAACGAAAATTCAGTGACCAGTATCTGATTCAGCTTCGAGCGGTTGGTCGCATTGGCATTAGCGTGGTATTGCGCCAGTGTAACCAGATCCCATTCCCTCTCTACATCAAGATCCAGGTCGTCAGCGATTGGCTTCAGTAATGACTTCCAATCCACAAAGCCTGCTGATCTGGACAAACCTGCACCTGCAAAAACTGCCAGATTTCCTTCTGCTAGCTCTTTAGACAGGCTGTCGATGAGACGCAGGTGTTCTCTTTTCATGCTTCGGTACCTTCCTGATTGGAATTAAAGATTGCGTACCCATTTGCCATTGCCGCGAGTGTCGAAAAATGCAAGGCCAGTATGGCCAGAAGATACGTCGATTTTGTTATAGAGATTTAGATATTCGTTACCATAGAAATGGCCCAGGTTGTCCTGCGTGGGGATAATAGCGATGCGGTCATAGACTTTTTTACCATCAGCAAAACCGATTTCCCAAGGACACCAGCGTGATGTCGTCGAATGTTGTGTCGCGAGAAAGAGAAACCAGTCGGCGCGCACAATGGCTGATTTAATATTGAGGGCCGTCTCGGTGTCCGGCTTGTCGGGCATAGTCTGATCTTGCCAGTCGATATAGACGTCCCACCCTTGATCATTCAGCAATGCCTGTAAACCTAGTGCTAATTGCGCGTCTTTATGGCTGTGGCTCAGAAAGGCTGTGGGCTGCCCAAATCGCTTGGCAAAATGCCCTCGTTGGCCTGCGTTAAGAAGGTCTGACTGACGAATCGGCATTAGTAATCCTTACCTTTCTTACTCAATATAACAACACGTTAGCACTATATTAGATGTACCCACATTGAGCTAGGTCAACATTGGATTTGCCACGTTTCGAAGAAAGTATCTATCCTTTTTCGGTTTAACATAGGGTTTGACACCACTGCACTGGAACTTTAGATTTTTTGTCAGATAAGTTTCAACACAGCAACCAGCACATCCAGATCAATAATTTCATTGCTGCTCTGGAAGGTATAATGCCCGTTCAGCAAAATGTGCTGCCAGGCCACCGGGGATATTCGGTTCAGAGCCTCAATGCCTTTGTCGTTACCTTCTGCTCCCAGTCGCTCCAATAGTCGCGATAGGATCGCGGAGTTGTAATAAATGATCGCGTTGGAGATCAACCGCCCGCACTGATTGCTTATTTCCGTTTCAATGTCGTTTTTCCCGGTTAACTCCTTCTTTCCTCCGACTTTGGCGACTGCGTCGCGTAGCTGGTGATACGATTCAATCCGGTTCTGGGAACGACGGTTATGCGTTCCAGTTGCGGGTCTCGCAGATACTTCAGCGTGTAAATGCTGCGAACCAGCCGGTCATATTCAAATATCGCCTGTCTTGTCGGATTGGTTGTTGTGTACGTACACAATTTGCGGATCAGCGTTCCCTGCGTCATTTCTCTCAGTCCCAGCGTGGCGACGATGCGTTCGAGGTTGCTTTTTTCTCGGGTGATAAGGTTCAGGTCAATCTGTCCGGCAGGCTGAATCAGGCACTTTTTATATGCCGATGGGTCTCTGGTGCAGTACAGCTCCTGCAGTTGCTTGTTCAGGTCAGTAAAGTTAGCGAACTGTTTGCGCCATGCGTAAAGGGTACCTGGCCATACTCCTAGTTCTTTGGCCACTGATTTTATTGTTTCATCAGCTCCCCGACTATTCACCCGTTCAACGGCCTTTCGTTTGGTTTCTTCATCCGCAATCTTAATCGCCGGTGAAATATGCCAGGGTTGCCTTTCCAGCATACTTTGACCTGATGTTTCCAAATCGTATTGCGTTTTAAACGGTTTCTTTTTAGGGTGCAGTCGGTTGGTTTCCTGCATTAGCGCGGCCAACGCCAGCGGGTCGACATCGCCGCTGGCGATTTTTTCGGTGATAGAGTCACTGTGTTTTTTACGACAACCCAGCCCGGCCAGCGGGATTTGCTTCATGATCTGCCATTTCTGGCTGTACGCTAATGTCGTCATTTCATGGATCATGGCCAAATGCCCCGACAGTTGCGAGTACATTTTCCCGCATTCTAGACACTGAATATACTCGTGTTCGTGATGGGCGCGGGCCTCTTCTAAGCTGGTGAAGGGGGTACTGCGCAGCGGCGCTGGCTTACCTTCTGCCGTCAGTTGACGCAACCCGCTCCACCAGAAATGCAGGGCAGGCCAGCATTCAGTCAGCATCTGACCGATCATCTTATCCCTGTGCTCAGCGGCACCAGGCGACATTCCGCTCCGTTCACCCGCCTGATTTACAGTATGCCCTTCGAGGCGGAAAAGGGCATATACCGCCCATTTCTCCTGGTGACGGCAATTAGCAACTGGTGCAACCTGAAAGCAAAGTAACAGCGATCAGCAAGATGAATTTTTTCATTTTCCAAACATATCCGGGTTATCAGTGATGAAATCAGCGTTACCTGTTTTAATTGCTAACTGGCGTAACCTGTCCTGTGCGTAGGCTTTGCAAGTGTCTTTAGGTAATCCAGCCTTTTTAATATCTTTCCCAGCCCAGTAAGCTGCGTGATCTTCCTGTACAAAGAATTTAGAAAAACTGCGATCTACTGCGTCACCTTCCGGGCCTGTTTCATATCGGACGGATTCAAGAAAATCAGAGAGTTTTCCTAAGTTGTCGCCGTCATAACCACCCATACAAAGCATAGAATCAGACATGTACACTTGTACGGTTAAGGTTCTAAACATCGTAGCTTGTGACGCCGTAGAAATAGAAAGTAACGATATGATTATTAATAGTTTTTTCATTTCAATAACTCGCAATTTTTATCGCTATAGAGGATCGCCGCTTTATTTGTTAAATCCTTTTCGTAATCCTTCCATGCTTGAACCGGGTTAGCCCCTTCTGTGTAATCTTTTCGGGCTTGTTCTTTCATGCTGTACCACAATTCACCCTTAATAAATTCTAAAGAAGTGTGATAATCACTAAGTAACATCCCCCAAATTATAGGGATCTTATTCCCTGCCTCTTTGGTTAAATTTCCCTTTTCAAGTGCTGCTAAGAAAAGATCAGACTCACGATTAAAGCCGTCTGCTTGAGCCTGTAAAACGTTGTTAGGCTGTTTAGCTTGCTGGCCTAGTTGCGCACACTCCGCAAGCCTTACCGCTAACGTGCCGTGTTTAGCGATTTCTAAAGATTGTGCCGGGGTATATGTGATCGGCTCTGCATGAGCCAGTGACATAACACCCACTGCCACGAACAACCAAAAGCACCCGCAAAGAACAAACGTTAAACGCCAAATTTTCATTTCAAGATCCCCGGCTTTTTGAATAACTGCGCTAACGCTTCCTCAATACTGATCGCGTTTAGTGAATAGCTCCCTTGATGCCCCCACCGTGGGCCATAGTTTGATTGCTCAAACTGTGTAGCCCCGTTGCTGTTCAGGCTGATCCTGTAACAAACATTCCCGGTAAAGCTCGATACGCAAAAACTTATATAACCGCTTTGCTCATGTTGGGTAGGTTCGTAGATCCTGGGAGTAACAGCAAAGCTATCCTTAGAGGCCATCAGATCAGCGTGTACGGCCTGTAAGCGTTGATAGTGTGGGTTAGCCTGTCCTGCTTCTTTCGTGTCTTCCTGAGCCTGTTTAGAGGCTTCTATAAGGGCTTGTATGTTCATCTGTTCACCCGGTAAGTAAGATCGTTGACTTCACTCTGTACGTTTTCGACCTGTCTGGATAACTCACGCTCAAGCCGATCTAACCTGTCCATTAACTGGTTGAATTGCGCAAGCTGTGCGGCCCGTGCGTTTTTGATTTGCGTTTCAATCACGCACACCATCAGGTAAATACAAGCTAAAAGAACAAAAGCAAAGCCGGGAAAGGCTGGACACATACCAAAGAACCACAAAGCCCAAAGAACCGCCGGGACAATTAGAAATTGCATAAATTTACCTATCTTTAAGAATGCGTAATGTTTGTACATACTAGGAATTTTCTTAGTGATCTAAATCAAATTTCCGCACGATTCGCTAAAGTTAATTTTCAGAAATTATTAAGCCGTTGTTTCACTTCACAAGGCGCAAAAATATTCATCCTCTGAATTTCCTTTTTTATCCTTCTTGACTATTACCAGCGTTTCACCGTTGAAAATGGCAGCGCGTTTACCTTTAGTTGTGTATGCCTGATCCCCGGTAACGTCCAAATATTCAGCACCATGAAAAACCGCCTTTCCTACTTCATCAACTACAGAAACTGAATAGACCCGGGTTTCGTAGACACTTTTTTGCCTCATAATGGAGGCCTAATGAAGGAGTGTTTATGTCAGTCAAAACGTTCACAGAAGAATTC
>NZ_SLYT01000018.1:0-27057 GCF_004346065.1 Rahnella sp. JUb53 | reverse complement strand
TCGCGATGGATGACGGTCTGCGTTTCGCAATCCGTGAAGGCGGCCGTACTGTAGGTGCTGGTGTTGTTGCTAAAGTTATCGCTTAATCGCTGATAGTTTTTTGTCACTATTCGTTGACGCAATACACACTAAAAGGGCATCATTCGATGCCCTTTTTTCTACGCTGTGGCGCTAGAACCTATCTCATCAGCGATTTTTACGTCATAATCACTGGTGAGATAGGCTCTGAGATATAGCGTAAAACACCGAATTGCGCTCAAGTAGAGCATCGATCGGTTTGGTTTGCCTCGCAATGCGAGGCAAAGTTGTTTGTTCTGAATCATTGTGACGGGTTGGTTTATGAGTGCGAATACCGAGGCTCAAGGGAGCGGGCGCGGCCTGGAAGCGGTAAAGTGGCTGGTTGTTGCCGTTTTGTTGGTTGTAGCTATTGTCGGTAACTATTATTACCGTGCATACAGCCTGCCGTTACGCGCGTTAGCCGTAGTTGTTATTATCGCAATTGCAGGCGCAGTGGCATTACTGACCACTAAAGGCAAAGCGACAGTCGCGTTTGCTCGTGAAGCGCGTACTGAAGTACGTAAAGTCATTTGGCCAACGCGCCAGGAAACATTGCATACCACACTGATCGTTGCTGCGGTGACTGCCGTTATGTCTCTGATTCTGTGGGGGCTGGATGGTATTTTAGTCCGCCTGGTATCTTTCATTACTGGCTTGAGGTTCTAAATGTCTGAAGCACCTAAAAAACGTTGGTACGTCGTTCAGGCGTTTTCTGGCTTTGAAGGCCGCGTAGCGCAATCGCTGCGTGAGCACATCAAATTACATGACATGGAAGAACTGTTTGGTGAAGTCATGGTTCCAACTGAAGAAGTGGTTGAGATCCGTGGTGGCCAGCGCCGTAAAAGTGAACGTAAATTCTTCCCGGGTTATGTGCTGGTACAGATGGTAATGAATGACGCCAGCTGGCACTTAGTTCGCAGCGTTCCTCGTGTGATGGGCTTCATTGGCGGAACGTCAGATCGTCCTGCACCAATCAGCGATAAAGAAGTTGATGCGATCATGAATCGCCTGCAACAAGTGGGTGATAAGCCACGTCCTAAAACATTGTTTGAACCAGGTGAACTGGTACGTGTTAACGACGGTCCGTTTGCGGACTTCAATGGTGTGGTTGAAGAAGTTGATTACGAAAAAAGCCGCCTGAAAGTGTCTGTATCCATCTTTGGCCGTGCAACACCGGTTGAACTGGACTTCGGTCAGGTTGAAAAAGGCTAACAGCAGCTTTCTAAATATTCGTTAGAACAGATGTTGTACAAGGCGCGAAATTGAACTATAATTTCGCGCCTTTTGTTTTTATGTGCAGCCTCTGCACGTGAAACGTAAAGAACCAAGTTCTGCAAATAACGGGGAGCCTCTTCAAACAGGCGATATCACCCAAACGAGGATATTTACCATGGCCAAGAAAGTACAAGCCTACGTTAAGCTGCAAGTTGCAGCCGGTATGGCAAACCCAAGTCCGCCAGTTGGTCCAGCTCTGGGTCAGCAAGGCGTGAACATCATGGAATTCTGTAAGGCGTTCAATGCTAAGACTGATAGCATGGAAAAAGGCCTGCCAATTCCTGTTGTTATTACTGTTTATTCTGACCGTTCTTTCACCTTTGTTACCAAAACCCCTCCTGCAGCAGTACTGCTGAAGAAAGCGGCTGGTATCAAGTCTGGTTCCGGCAAGCCGAACAAAGACAAAGTGGGTAAAGTAACGAGTGCTCAGGTTCGTGAAATCGCAGAAACCAAAGCTGCGGACATGACTGGTTCTGACGTTGAAGCGATGACTCGCTCCATCGAAGGTACTGCTCGTTCCATGGGCCTGGTAGTGGAGGATTAATAAATGGCTAAGCTGACCAAGCGCATGCGCGTGATCCGTGACAAAGTTGATGCTACTAAACAGTATGACATCACCGAAGCCGTTGCTCTGCTCAAAGAGCTGGCCACTGCTAAATTCGTAGAAAGCGTTGACGTTGCTGTTAACCTCGGCATCGACGCTCGTAAATCTGATCAAAACGTTCGCGGCGCAACCGTACTGCCACACGGCACCGGTCGTTCTGTTCGCGTTGCCGTCTTCACCCAAGGTGCAAATGCTGAAGCTGCTAAAGCTGCAGGCGCTGAGCTGGTAGGTATGGAAGATCTGGCTGACATGATCAAGAAAGGCGAAATGAACTTCGACGTTGTTATCGCATCTCCAGATGCAATGCGCGTTGTTGGCCAATTAGGTCAGGTTCTGGGCCCACGTGGTCTGATGCCTAACCCGAAAGTTGGTACTGTAACCCCTAACGTTGCTGAAGCGGTTAAGAATGCTAAAGCTGGTCAGGTTCGTTACCGTAACGACAAAAACGGCATCATCCATACCACTATCGGTAAGGTTGATTTCGAATCCGACAAGCTGAAAGAAAACCTGGAAGCTCTGTTGGTCGCTCTGAAAAAAGCGAAGCCTTCTCAGGCTAAAGGCGTTTTCATCAAGAAAGTAAGCCTGTCCACTACCATGGGCGCTGGTCTTGCTGTTGATCAAAGCGGCCTGAGCGCAACAGTTAACTAATTAACTGCTGACGTTTATCGCTTTACGCGGGCGGTAGATTTGTCTAGAATCTATGGCCCGTTGTTTCGTTAATGCGAAACCAAGATTTTTCGGTTGGAGTCTGGCCTATCCAGACCTCCGTCCAAGACCGCAGGTGTCTCGAAAGGGACTTAATCCTTCCTGCGTAGACGGTGACAGAGCCTGAAGAAAATATTTCTTTGTCTTTTTTATAAAGAATTAAGATTTGTCTTTGCTGGATTCTCTGCTCACCGTGTTTGAACGCTTGATATCGATTCTCGATAACAAGTGATGTGAGTTCCGGGGATTTTCCCCGGCCAAATCCAGGAGCAAAAAGCTAATGGCATTAAATCTTCAAGACAAACAAGCGATTGTTGCTGAAGTCATCGAAGTAGCCAAAGGCGCGCTGTCTGCGGTTGTTGCGGATTCTCGTGGCGTAACTGTAGATAAAATGACTGAACTGCGTAAAGCAGGTCGTGAAGCTGGCGTTTACATGCGTGTTGTTCGCAACACCTTGATGCGTCGCGTCGTAGAAGGTACTCAGTTTGAGTGCCTGAAAGACACGTTTGTCGGTCCAACCTTGATTGCATTCTCTGCTGAACACCCAGGCGCTGCTGCCCGTCTGTTCAAAGATTTCGCTAAAGCGAATGCAAAATTTGAGGTTAAAGCTGCGGCCTTTGAAGGTGAGTTTATTCCTGCGGCTCAAATCGACCGCTTGGCAACTCTGCCTACTTACGAAGAAGCAATCGCACGCCTGATGGCAACCATGAAAGAAGCCTCTGCAGGCAAACTGGTTCGCACTCTGGCTGCTGTACGCGATCAGAAAGAAGCTGCTTAATCAGCCTTTTCTATCTCGTTCATTTGCTTACGTATACACTATTTCTGAATTCTAGGAACACTTGAAATGTCAATCACTAAAGAACAAATCATTGAAGGCGTTGCAGCTCTGTCTGTAATGGAAATCGTTGAACTGATCTCCGCTATGGAAGAAAAATTCGGCGTTTCAGCTGCTGCTGCTGTTGCAGGTCCTGCTGCTGCTGCTGAAGCTGTTGAAGAAAAAACTGAGTTCGACGTTGTTCTGGCTGCTGTTGGCGCGAACAAAGTTGCAGTTATCAAAGCTGTTCGTACCGCAACTGGCCTGGGTCTGAAAGAAGCTAAAGACCTGGTTGAGTCTGCTCCAGCAGCTCTGAAAGAAGGCATCAGCAAAGACGACGCTGAAGCTCTGAAAAAATCTCTGGAAGAAGCTGGTGCTTCTGTTGAAGTTAAGTAAGTTTAACTTCCCGGAGTGCAGTCTGTCCTAACAGACTGATGGCTGGTGACTTTTTAGTCACCAGCCTTTTTGCGCTATAGAGTGTCAGTGGTGTTTCACACTGTTTGAGCACTGAACTACTCTAATATCTCTTTCTATAGACGCCTTAATATATTGATGCCCCTTGCTGTAGCTCATCTACAGATAACGCACAACGAAATGATTTAAGAGTGGTAGAAAACAGATATTGCGGGAAGCGTTTCTGCTTTCCGATCGACATAAACGGTGTTGCATGAACTGTCCTTCTCAGGGCAGACAAGATTGGGTCACTGATCAGCGAGCTGAGGAACCCTATGGTTTACTCCTATACCGAGAAAAAACGCATTCGTAAGGATTTTGGTAAACGTCCACAAGTTTTGGACATTCCATATCTCCTTTCTATCCAGCTTGACTCGTTCCAGAAGTTTATCGAGCAAGATCCGGAAGGCCAGTACGGTCTGGAAGCTGCATTCCGTTCTGTATTCCCTATCAAGAGCTACAGCGGTAACTCTGAGCTGCAATACGTTAGCTACCGTCTTGGTGAGCCTGTATTCGACGTTAAAGAATGCCAGATCCGTGGTGTGACGTTCTCCGCGCCACTGCGCGTGAAACTGCGCCTGGTAATCTATGAACGTGAAGCACCAGAAGGTACGGTCAAAGACATCAAGGAACAAGAAGTCTATATGGGCGAAATTCCGCTCATGACCGAAAATGGTACCTTCGTGATTAACGGTACTGAGAGGGTTATCGTATCTCAGCTGCACCGTAGTCCGGGCGTATTCTTCGACAGCGATAAGGGTAAAACCCACTCATCGGGTAAAGTGCTTTATAACGCACGTATCATCCCTTACCGCGGTTCATGGTTAGATTTCGAGTTTGACCCGAAAGATAACCTGTTTGTGCGTATTGACCGTCGCCGTAAATTGCCTGCGACCATCATTCTGCGTGCATTAAATTACACGACTGAACAGATCCTTGACCTGTTCTTTGACAAGGTGACTTACCAGATCCGCGACAACAAGTTGCAGATGGAACTGGTACCTGAGCGCCTGCGCGGTGAAACAGCTTCCTTTGATATCGAAGCTGACGGCAAAGTCTATGTAGAAAAAGGCCGCCGCATCACTGCCCGCCATATTCGTCAGCTTGAAAAAGACGAAATTCAGCGCATCGAAGTTCCTGTTGAGTACATCGCAGGGAAAGTGGTCTCTAAAGACTACATTGACACCAATACCGGTGAGCTGATCGTCCCGGCTAACATGGAATTGTCTCTGGATCTGCTGGCTAAACTGAGCCAGTCCGGTCACAAAACCATTGAAACGCTGTTCACCAACGACCTCGATCATGGCGCGTACATGTCCGAGACCATTCGCGTCGACCCAACCAGCGATCGCCTGAGCGCACTGGTTGAAATCTACCGAATGATGCGTCCTGGTGAGCCACCAACGCGTGAAGCGGCCGAAAGCCTGTTTGAGAACCTGTTCTTCTCTGAAGATCGCTACGACCTGTCTGCTGTTGGTCGTATGAAGTTCAACCGTTCTCTGCTGCGTGATGAAATCGAAGGTTCAGGTATCCTGAGCAAAGACGACATCATTCAGGTAATGAAAAAGCTGATCGGCATTCGTAACGGCCAGGGCGAAGTGGATGATATCGACCACTTGGGCAACCGTCGTATTCGTTCCGTCGGCGAAATGGCTGAAAACCAGTTCCGTGTAGGTCTGGTTCGTGTTGAGCGTGCTGTTAAGGAGCGTTTGTCTCTGGGCGACCTCGACACACTGATGCCTCAGGATATGATCAACGCTAAGCCGATTTCGGCTGCGGTGAAAGAATTCTTCGGCTCAAGCCAGCTGTCACAATTTATGGACCAGAACAACCCGTTGTCTGAGATCACGCACAAGCGTCGTATCTCTGCATTGGGCCCGGGCGGTTTGACCCGTGAACGTGCTGGCTTTGAAGTTCGAGACGTACACCCGACTCACTACGGTCGCGTATGTCCAATCGAAACGCCAGAAGGTCCAAACATCGGTCTGATCAACTCCTTGTCTGTGTATGCACAGACCAATGAGTACGGTTTCCTGGAAACCCCTTACCGTCGCGTGCGTGATGGTCTGGTGACTGATGAAATCAACTATCTGTCTGCAATTGAAGAAGGTAACTTCGTAATCGCTCAGGCGAACTCCAACCTGGACGAAGAAGGGCGCTTCATTGAAGACCTGGTCACTTGTCGTAGCAAAGGCGAATCAAGCCTGTTTAGCCGCGATCAGGTTGACTACATGGACGTTTCCACCCAACAGGTTGTATCCGTTGGTGCTTCACTGATTCCATTCCTGGAACACGATGACGCCAACCGTGCATTGATGGGTGCGAACATGCAACGTCAGGCAGTTCCGACCCTGCGCGCTGATAAGCCGCTGGTAGGTACTGGTATGGAACGTGCTGTAGCGGTTGACTCCGGTGTTACTGCCGTAGCTAAACGTGGCGGTATTGTTCAGTACGTGGATGCATCCCGTATCGTTATTCGTGTTAACGAAGAAGAGATGTACCCGGGCGAAGCAGGTATCGACATTTATAACCTGACCAAATACACCCGTTCTAACCAGAACACCTGCATCAATCAGATGCCGTGTGTGAATCTGGGCGAGCCAATCGAGCGCGGCGACGTGCTGGCAGATGGTCCGTCAACAGATCTGGGCGAACTGGCACTGGGTCAGAACATGCGTGTCGCGTTCATGCCTTGGAACGGTTACAACTTCGAAGACTCCATCTTAGTCTCCGAACGTGTTGTGCAGGAAGACCGCTTCACGACCATCCATATCCAGGAACTGGCATGTGTGTCCCGTGACACCAAGTTAGGGCCTGAAGAGATCACCGCTGACATCCCTAACGTGGGTGAAGCTGCGCTCTCTAAACTGGATGAGTCCGGTATCGTTTATATCGGTGCTGAAGTGACCGGTGGTGACATTCTGGTTGGTAAGGTGACACCTAAAGGTGAAACCCAGCTGACGCCAGAAGAGAAACTGCTGCGTGCGATCTTCGGTGAGAAAGCGTCTGACGTTAAAGACTCTTCTCTGCGTGTACCAAACGGCGTTTCCGGTACGGTTATCGACGTGCAAGTCTTCACCCGCGATGGCGTGGAAAAAGACAAGCGTGCGTTGGAAATCGAAGAGATGCAGCTGAAGCAGGCTAAGAAAGACCTGACTGAAGAGCTGCAGATTCTGGAAGCGGGTCTGTTTGCGCGTATCCAGTCTGCGCTGGTTGCTGGCGGTGTTGAAGCTGACAAACTTGGCAAATTGCCTCGCGATCGTTGGTTAGAACTGTCACTGACTGACGAAGACAAACAGAATCAGTTGGAACAGCTTGCTGAACAGTACGACGAACTGAAATCCGAGTTTGAGAAAAAACTCGAAGCTAAGCGTCGTAAAATCACTCAGGGCGATGATCTGGCACCAGGTGTGCTGAAAATCGTTAAAGTGTATTTGGCCGTTAAACGTCAAATCCAGCCTGGTGACAAGATGGCAGGCCGCCACGGTAACAAAGGTGTTATCTCCAAGATCAACCCGATCGAAGATATGCCTTACGATGAAAACGGGACTCCTGTTGATATCGTACTGAACCCGCTGGGCGTTCCATCACGTATGAACATTGGTCAGATTTTGGAAACCCACCTGGGTATGGCCGCGAAAGGTATTGGTGAAAAAATCAATGCCATGCTGAAGAAACAAGAAGAAGTTTCTAAGCTGCGCGAGTTCATCCAGCGTGCCTATGATCTGGGCGACGACGTTTGTCAGAAAGTTGATCTGACCACCTTCACCGATGACGAAGTATTGCGTCTGGCTGAGAACCTGAAAAAAGGTATGCCGATCGCAACACCAGTCTTCGACGGTGCGAAAGAGTCAGAGATCAAGCAACTGCTTGAAATGGGCGGAATCCCAACCTCTGGCCAGATCACACTGTTTGACGGCCGTACCGGCGAGCAATTCGAGCGTCAGGTTACTGTCGGCTACATGTACATGCTGAAACTGAACCACCTTGTTGACGATAAGATGCACGCGCGTTCTACCGGTTCTTACAGCCTTGTTACTCAGCAGCCGCTGGGTGGTAAAGCTCAGTTCGGTGGTCAGCGCTTCGGTGAGATGGAAGTGTGGGCACTGGAAGCATACGGTGCCGCTTATACCCTGCAGGAAATGCTGACTGTTAAGTCCGATGACGTGAACGGCCGTACTAAGATGTATAAAAACATCGTAGATGGCGATCATCGTATGGAACCAGGCATGCCGGAATCCTTCAACGTACTGTTGAAAGAAATCCGTTCTCTGGGTATCAACATCGAGCTGGAAGACGAGTAAGTACTCGAATTCGCACTGATCACAGGGGCACCTGCCTGTTAATCAATACAGACCAGGTGCCTAACAGGTCTAACCCGACGGGAGCCAATCCGTGAAAGACTTACTAAAGTTTCTGAAAGCGCAAACTAAGACCGAAGAGTTTGATGCGATCAAAATTGCTCTGGCATCGCCAGACATGATCCGTTCTTGGTCTTTTGGTGAAGTTAAGAAGCCAGAAACCATTAACTACCGTACGTTCAAACCAGAACGTGACGGCCTTTTCTGTGCCCGTATCTTCGGACCAGTAAAAGACTACGAATGCCTGTGCGGTAAGTACAAGCGTTTAAAACATCGCGGCGTGATCTGCGAGAAGTGCGGCGTTGAAGTGACCCAGACTAAAGTACGCCGTGAGCGTATGGGCCACATCGAACTGGCTTCCCCGACTGCACACATCTGGTTCCTTAAATCGCTGCCGTCGCGCATCGGTTTGCTGCTGGATATGCCACTGCGTGATATCGAACGTGTTCTGTACTTCGAATCCTATGTGGTTATCGAAGGCGGCATGACTAACCTCGAAAAACGCCAGATCCTGACTGAAGAGCAGTATCTGGATGCGTTGGAAGAGTTTGGTGATGAGTTCGACGCGAAGATGGGTGCGGAAGCAATTCAGGCTCTGTTGAAAAACATGGACCTGGAAGCAGAGTGCGAGCAACTGCGTGAAGAGTTGAATGAAACCAACTCCGAAACCAAACGTAAGAAGCTGACGAAGCGTATTAAGCTGCTGGAAGCGTTCGTTCAGTCTGGTAACAAACCAGAGTGGATGATCCTGACCGTGTTGCCGGTACTGCCACCAGACTTGCGTCCATTGGTTCCGTTGGACGGCGGCCGTTTCGCAACGTCGGATCTGAACGATCTGTATCGTCGCGTTATCAACCGTAACAACCGTCTGAAACGCCTGCTGGATCTGGCTGCGCCAGACATCATCGTACGTAACGAAAAACGTATGCTGCAAGAAGCGGTAGATGCTTTGCTGGATAACGGCCGTCGCGGTCGTGCAATCACCGGCTCTAACAAGCGTCCGCTGAAATCTCTGGCAGACATGATTAAAGGTAAACAGGGTCGTTTCCGTCAGAACTTGCTGGGTAAACGTGTCGACTACTCTGGTCGTTCCGTTATCACCGTAGGTCCATACCTGCGTCTGCACCAGTGTGGTCTGCCGAAGAAAATGGCACTGGAACTGTTCAAACCGTTCATTTACGGCAAGCTGGAACTGCGTGGCCTGGCCACCACCATCAAAGCCGCTAAAAAAATGGTTGAGCGCGAAGAAGCTGTCGTTTGGGATATCCTGGACGAAGTTATCCGCGAACACCCGGTACTGCTGAACCGTGCACCAACCCTGCACCGTTTGGGTATCCAGGCGTTTGAACCGGTTCTGATCGAAGGTAAAGCAATTCAGCTGCACCCGCTGGTTTGTGCGGCATATAACGCCGACTTCGATGGTGACCAGATGGCTGTTCACGTACCGTTGACGCTGGAAGCTCAGCTGGAAGCGCGTGCGTTGATGATGTCTACCAACAACATCCTGTCACCTGCGAACGGCGAGCCAATCATCGTTCCTTCTCAGGACGTTGTATTGGGTCTGTACTACATGACTCGTGACTGTGTTAACGCCAAAGGCGAAGGCATGGTTCTGACCGGTCCTAAAGAAGCTGAGCGTATTTACCGCGCCGGTTTGGCCTCTCTGCATGCGCGTGTCAAAGTGCGTATTACAGAAGAGATCAAAAATACCGAAGGCGAAGTTACGCACAAGACGTCGATTATTGACACGACTGTTGGTCGCGCCATCCTTTGGATGATCGTACCAAAAGGTCTGCCGTTCTCTATCGTCAACCAGCCTTTGGGCAAAAAAGCTATCTCCAAAATGCTGAACACTTGTTACCGCATTTTGGGCCTGAAGCCGACCGTTATTTTTGCTGACCAGATCATGTACACCGGTTTTGCTTACGCTGCCCGTTCAGGCGCGTCAGTAGGTATCGATGACATGGTAATCCCTGCGAAGAAAGCAGAGATCATCGAAGAAGCAGAAACCGAAGTTGCTGAAATCCAGGAACAGTTCCAGTCTGGTCTGGTAACTGCTGGCGAACGCTATAACAAAGTGATCGACATCTGGGCTGCGGCCAACGAACGTGTTGCTAAGGCAATGATGGAAAACTTGTCTGTTGAAGACGTCGTCAACCGTGACGGTGTTGTTGAACAGCAGGTTTCCTTCAACAGTATCTTTATGATGGCCGACTCCGGTGCGCGTGGTTCTGCTGCACAGATTCGTCAGCTGGCCGGTATGCGTGGCCTGATGGCGAAACCAGATGGTTCCATCATTGAAACGCCAATCACCGCGAACTTCCGTGAAGGTCTGAACGTACTCCAGTACTTCATCTCTACTCACGGTGCTCGTAAAGGCTTGGCGGATACCGCACTTAAAACGGCTAACTCCGGTTATCTGACCCGTCGTCTGGTTGACGTCGCTCAGGATCTGGTTGTGACTGAAGACGACTGTGGTACTCACGAAGGCATCATGATGACTCCGGTTATCGAAGGTGGCGACGTTAAAGAACCACTGCGCGAACGTGTTCTGGGTCGTGTAACTGCAGAAGATATCCTCAAGCCGGGTACGGCGGATATTCTGGTTCCACGTAACACCCTGCTTCACGAGAAGACGTGTGATCTGTTAGAAGAGAACTCAGTCGACAGCGTGAAAGTACGTTCAGTCGTAAGTTGCGAAACCGACTTTGGTGTGTGTGCAAACTGCTACGGTCGCGACCTGGCACGTGGTCACATCATCAACAAAGGTGAAGCGATCGGTGTTATTGCAGCACAGTCCATCGGTGAGCCGGGTACCCAGCTGACGATGCGTACGTTCCACATCGGTGGTGCGGCATCTCGTGCGGCAGCGGAATCCAGCATCCAGGTTAAGAACACTGGTACCATTAAACTGAGCAACCATAAGCACGTTAGCAACTCTAACGGCAAACTGGTCATCACTTCCCGTAACACTGAGCTGAAATTGATCGACGAATTCGGTCGTACCAAAGAAAGCTATAAAGTGCCTTACGGTTCCGTGATGGGCAAAGGCGATGGCGCATCAGTTAACGGCGGCGAAACCGTTGCTAACTGGGATCCGCACACAATGCCAGTTATCAGTGAAGTGAGTGGTTTCATTCGCTTTGCCGATATGGTGGATACTCAGACCATCACACGCCAGACCGACGACCTGACCGGTTTGTCTTCTCTGGTGGTTCTGGACTCTGCAGAGCGTACCGGTAGCGGTAAAGACCTGCGTCCGGCACTGAAAATCGTTGACGCTAAAGGCGACGACGTATTGATCCCAGGTACTGATATGCCTGCTCAATACTTCCTGCCAGGTAAAGCGATTGTTCAGCTGGAAGATGGTACTCAGATCCACTCTGGTGACACCCTGGCGCGTATTCCTCAGGAATCCGGCGGTACCAAGGACATCACCGGTGGTCTGCCACGCGTTGCTGACCTGTTCGAAGCACGTCGTCCGAAAGAGCCTGCAATCCTTGCTGAAATCAGTGGGATCATCTCCTTCGGTAAAGAAACCAAAGGCAAACGTCGTCTGGTAATTTCTCCGTTGGATGGCAGCGATGCTTACGAAGAAATGATCCCTAAATGGCGTCAGCTGAACGTGTTCGAAGGCGAAGTTGTGGAACGTGGTGACGTCGTATCCGACGGCCCAGAGTCTCCGCACGACATCTTGCGTTTACGTGGTGTTCACGCGGTTACCCGCTACATCACCAACGAAGTGCAGGAAGTTTACCGTCTGCAAGGCGTTAAGATTAACGATAAGCATATCGAAGTTATCGTTCGTCAGATGTTGCGTAAAGGCACCATCGTTAGCGCTGGTGGCACTGACTTCCTGGAAGGCGAGCAGGCAGAAATGTCTCGCGTTAAAATCGCTAACCGTAAGCTGGAAGCTGAAGGCAAAATCACGGCAACATTCAGCCGTGACCTGCTCGGTATCACCAAGGCATCCCTGGCGACCGAATCCTTCATCTCTGCTGCGTCGTTCCAGGAAACCACGCGCGTTCTTACCGAAGCGGCTGTTGCCGGTAAACGTGATGAACTGCGTGGCCTGAAAGAGAACGTTATCGTTGGCCGTCTGATCCCAGCCGGTACCGGTTACGCTTATCACCAGGATCGTGCACGCCGTAAAGCTCAGGGCGAAGTGCCAGTTGTACCGCAAGTCAGCGCGGATGAAGCAACGGCTAACCTGGCTGAACTGCTGAACGCAGGTTTCGGTAACAGCGACGATTAATCGTCTTCTGTCGAAACGCATAAAACCGCTCCTTCGGGGGCGGTTTTTTTTGCCTGAAATCTGGGAATTGATAATGCTGAGAAAGAGGAGCCGAAACAGGGAACTGGACGATAACCTGTTCCGGCTATTTGGAAGCAGCGCCGGGATGAGTGGCGCCGGCCATCTGCGAATGTGCAGCGGCAAAAGCACAGTAATGCCCCCGGCCTGCTGGCGCGAGGGGCAAAATCATTTCATGGAATCTGCATTCCTGAGAATTTACCGGTTTGCCATCCGCCGACATTTTCCTGCGAGACGCGCCCCAAAAAACTGTCCCAGTCTTTCCACACCGGCTGAAGCCCGGCTTGCGTTAATGCTTGCGCAACACGTTGTGGCGATCGGTTATCGTGCGGAGCAAATTGCTCAAGTTCCGGATGATCGTCAGCATAGCCGCCGGGCTGTGTTTTAGATCCGGCACTGACGGTGTTGATCGCCAGCGGAATGACGTGATCGCGGAAATAAGGTGATTCGCGTGTAGACAGTGAAAGCTCGACATCCGGTGCCAGCATTCTGAAAGCGCATATCAGCTGAACAAGCTGATTTTCTTCCAGCAATGACGCCGGTTCTATTCCACCGGCGCAAGGACGCAATCTCGGAAACGCCACCGAATAACGGCTTTGCCAGTAAGTTTGTTGCAGATACAGCAAATGCTCGGCCACCATATAACTGTCAGTCCGCCAGTTTCCTGAAAGTCCGAACAGTGCACCCAGCCCGATTTTATCAATTCCCGCTCGCCCGAGCCGGTCTGGTGTTTCCAGTCGCCAGAAGAAATCCTGTTTCTGGCCTCGCAGATGATGTAATGCATACGTCGGTGCGTGATAGGTTTCCTGATAAACCAGCACGCCATCCAGCCCCAGCGTTTTCAGCTCAGCATATTCTTCCTGTTGCAGCGGCTGAACTTCAATCATCAGCGAATCAAAATGGTTTCTGATCGCCGGGAAGTGAAGGCGAAAATAGTCCATGCCAACTTTCCCTTTGTGTTCGCCGGTGACCAGCAACAGATGTTTGAAGCCCAGCGCATTCAGCGCTTCGCATTCCCGCCCGATTTCATCCTTATCCAGCGTTTTACGTTTGATTTTATTGCTCATAGAAAAGCCGCAATAAGTACATTCGTTGGCGCAAAGATTGGATAAATACAGCGGTGCGAAGAAATTCACCGTGTTGCCGAAGCGCTGGCGCGTAAGTTGTTGAGCCCGCTGCGCCATGGGTTCCAGATAAGGCAGCGCCGCCGGAGAAATTAACGCCATAAAATCCTCACGGTCGATTTTATTCCGGCTGAGCGCCCGTTCGACGTCACGTGTTGTTTTACTGTTGATACGCAGGGAAAGGTCATCCCAGTTCAGCGTTGACCAGACATCCGTAAAGCTGCTCATGACGTCGCCTGTGAGGTATTGAGAAAACCGGTCAGCGGGCTGGATGCACTGGCGTGTCGCTGTCTGCTGCCTAAACCACTTTGTCGGGCGATTACTCCAGCCTCTACTGCCAGCCGGAATGCGGTTGCCATCGCGACCGGATCGCCCGCGACGGCAATCGCGGTATTGACCAGTACGGCATCGGCACCCAGTTCCAGTGCTTCTGCGGCCTGGCTCGGTGCGCCAATACCGGCATCCACTATCACCGGAATACGCGCCTGTTCGATGATAATTTGCAGAAACTCGCGGGTTTGCAGCCCCTGGTTTGAACCGATCGGCGCACCCAGCGGCATGACCGCTGCGCAACCCGCTTCCTCCAGACGCTTACACAGCACCGGATCCGCGCTGCAATACGGCAGAACCACGAAGCCTTGTTTCACCAGAATCTCTGCGGCTTTCAACGTTTCAACGGCATCAGGCAGCAGATATTTTACATCCGGGTGAATTTCGAGTTTCACCCAGTTTGTTCCCAGCGCTTCTCTTGCCAGTTGCGCGGCAAACACCGCTTCTTCCGCCGTTTTGGCGCCTGAGGTATTCGGCAACAAACGTACACCTAGCTGTTGCAGGGGAGACAAAATGTCGTCTCCGCCGCGACGCAGATCGACACGTTTCATCGCCATGGTCACCAGCTGAGAGCCGGATGCTTCGAGCGCTCGTTGCATCAGCGCCGGACTGGCGAATTTTCCCGTACCTGTAAAAAGGTGCGATGTGAATGTGGTATCAGCAATTTTTAACATGTCAGCCTCCGGCTATCGCCTGAAAGAGCAAAATCTCATCACCATCTTCCAGCAAGTGAGCAGGCCAGTTATCACGGGGAATAATGACCTGATTAACTGCCAGCGCGCTGCCTGCAGGGTTTAACGCCAGTTCATCGAGCAGGGCAAGTAACGTGAGCGGTTGACTGAAGTGGTGAGATTCATCATTAACCAGAATGTTCACGCGTGGCCTCCGCAGACGGCACAGCTGGACGATCGCGTGAGTTGCAGCGAACGCCAGTTTTGTGTTTTTCCGTCGAACAGCCGCAGTTTGCCGCTTAAGGATGAAGGCATTCCGACTAGCATTTTTATTGCTTCCAGCGCTTGTAGTGTACCGATCACTCCGACCACGGGGCCGAGTATTCCAGCGCTTCGGCAGTTGCGTTGAGGTTCTATTTTTTCAGGGTAGAGGCAGGCGTAACAACCTTGAGAGTAAGGTGGTTCAATTACCAGCAGCTGACCACTAAAACCAATGGCGCTTCCACTAATCAAAGGCTTGCTAGCTGCGATACAAGCGGCATTTACTGCATGGCGAGTGGCCATATTATCGCTGCAATCCAAAATTAGATCGGCCGTTAAAACAGCCTGAGTAAGCAAATCTTCTTGAAGACGCAGGTGAATGGCGATGCAGTCGAGCTGCGGAGTTAATGACTGCAAATGGTACTTCGCCAGATTGGCCTTATTTTGTCCTATGTCATTCGTACGATATAAAATCTGTCTTTGTAAATTAGATATATGCAATTTATCGTCATCAGCCAGTAGGAGTGTGCCAACTCCGGCGGCTGCCAAATACAGCGCAGCAGGGGAGCCTAAACCGCCGAGCCCGACAATCAACACTTTGGAATTAGTTAATTGCTCCTGCCCTTTAGTACCGATGTCTTCCAGCAACAATTGCCGGCTATATCTTAAGAACTCCTGGTCATTAAGCATCTTCCGGCACCTTGCTGGCGCATAAAGCCAGCAGTTCGGCGGTGGCGGCACGCCAGTCCGCTGCCTGTGTAATGGCGCTGACCACGGCAATGCTGCCGACGCCGCAATCGAGAACCGACGGCGCGCGTTCAATGCTGATCCCGCCGATAGCTACCGTCGGGAATCTTCCGTCGAGTTGCTTAATATGTCGGGAGAGTTCTTCCAGACCCTGCGGGGCTGACGGCATGTCCTTGGTCTGCGTCGGGAAGATATGTCCGAGTGCGATATATGAAGGATTCACGGCGACAGCGCGCGCCATCTCAGTATCGTCATGGGTGGAGACGCCCAGTCGTAAACCGGCCTGACGGATTGCCTCAAGATCGGCAGTATCCAGATCTTCCTGACCCAGATGCACGCCATAAGCCTGATGTTTTACCGCCAGACGCCAGTAATCGTTGATGAATAACCTCGCCTGATATTTTTTCCCTAGTGCGATAGCCTCGATAATTGCTGGCTCAACTTCTTCATCGGGTAAATCTTTTACACGCAGTTGCAGCGTTTTAACTCCTGCTTCCAGCAGGCGGGCGATCCATTCCACCGTATCAACGACCGGATATAAACCGAGGTGAAAAGGAACGGCAGGAAAGGGCTGAGCGGACTGATTCATTTGTTGACCTCCGTGGCAGGGTGATAAAGCTCGCTGCCGCGTGAACGGAATTCGGCCGACATTTGCGCCATGCCGGATGCAACGAGTTCTATTGGCTGGGCTTTGGCTTCCAGCGCGGCGGCGTAATCGCGAACTTCCTGAGTGATTTTCATTGAGCAGAATTTCGGGCCGCACATCGAGCAGAAGTGAGCAACTTTGCCGGATTCCTGCGGCAGCGTTTCATCGTGGTAAGCACGCGCAGTGGCCGGATCCAGAGCCAGATTGAACTGGTCTTCCCAGCGGAATTCAAAACGCGCTTTGGACATGGCGTTATCGCGGATTTGCGCACCCGGATGACCTTTGGCTAAATCGGCGGCGTGTGCTGCGATTTTGTAGGTAATCAAACCCTGCTTAACGTCTTCTTTGTTCGGCAGGCCGAGATGCTCTTTTGGCGTGACATAACACAGCATGGCGCAGCCAAACCATCCAATCATCGCCGCACCAATACCGGAGGTGAAGTGGTCGTAACCCGGCGCGATATCAGTGGTCAGCGGGCCGAGGGTATAGAACGGCGCTTCATGACAGTGCTCGAGTTCTTCGGTCATATTGCGGCGGATCATCTGCATCGGCACATGCCCGGGACCTTCGATCATCACCTGCACATCGTATTCCCAGGCAATTTTGGTCAGTTCGCCCAGCGTGCGTAATTCAGCGAATTGTGCTTCGTCATTGGCATCCTGAATTGAGCCCGGACGTAAGCCGTCGCCCAATGAAAGGGAGACATCGTAGGCAGCGCAGATTTCGCAAATTTCACGAAAATGCTCGAACAGGAAGCTTTCGCGATGATGTGAAAGACACCATTTCGCCATGATTGAACCGCCACGCGACACAATGCCGGTCAGACGTTTGGCCGTCATCGGTACGTAACGCAGCAAGACACCGGCATGAATGGTGAAGTAATCGACGCCTTGCTCGGCCTGTTCCAGCAAGGTATCGCGGAACATGTCCCAGTTCAGGTCTTCGGCCACGCCGTTCACTTTTTCCAGCGCCTGATAAATCGGCACCGTGCCGATCGGCACCGGGCTGTTGCGCAGGATCCATTCGCGGGTTTCATGAATATAACGGCCGGTGGAGAGATCCATCACGGTGTCCGCGCCCCAGCGCGTTGACCACACCAGCTTCTCGACTTCTTCTTCTATGGATGATGTCACCGCTGAGTTGCCGATATTAGCGTTCACTTTCACCAGGAAATTACGCCCGATGATCATCGGCTCTGATTCAGGATGGTTGATGTTGGCAGGAATAATCGCACGCCCGGCGGCGACTTCCTGACGCACAAACTCTGCGGTGATATTGGCAGGCAAATGCGCGCCAAAGCTTTCACCGGGGTGTTGCTGGCGCAAAATCTCGCCACGGATCCGCTCGCGGCCCATGTTTTCGCGAATGGCGATGAACTCCATTTCCGGGGTAATCGTGCCTTTGCGTGCGTAATGCAGCTGCGTAACATTTTTGCCAGACATGGCTTTTCGCGGACGCGGCAGATGTTCGAAGCGCAGATGATCCAGCCCTTCGTCCGCCAGCCGTTGCTGGGTAAAGCCGGAGCTGACCTGTGGGAGTTCCTCCGTGTCCGCACGCTCTTTTATCCAGCGGGCACGTAATTTTTCCAGACCGGTATGCACGTCGATAACTGCCGACGGATCCCCGTAAGATCCGGCGGTGTCATAAACAGGGATGGCTTCGTTTTCTTCGAACTGCGGATTATCTTTGCCACCGCCGACCAGTGTCGGGCTGAGTTGGATTTCACGCATCGGCACGCGAATATCTTTGCGGTCACCTTCAAGATAAATACGGCGGGAGTTGGGGAAGGCTTCGCCCTGCAGACTGTCGATAAACGACTGAGCCTGCGCGCGTTGTTCACGGCGATTAGACGCTTTCTTTTCGGAAATAACGGGTTTCTGGGTACTCGACATAGCAAATTCCTCGCAAAAAAACGTGATGGAAAATTGCTTGTCTGGAGGTTTACGGCAGGAGTAAAAATGGGCGGTGCAGCACAGGCGGCCTGATGCAGGCGAATGCCAGAGTGAGCTGAACGCATAACATTACTCTTGTTCCCTTCGCGGGTACTAACCCGATCAGGTTCCGCGGATCCCGAATTAACGGTCTCAGCCTGGCGTAATCTTCGCGAGAAAATTATGCGCTAGGCACTCCGACAAGAAGCCTCAATATAGGAGGCGTTTTTTGAAACTACAACTAAAACTACAATTAAAACTACAAACAGGTGCAGAGTTTTAATGTGACAAAGCGTTAAGCCGGTCTGGCGAGATGTTCTTCATTTGCAGGTGGTTTTTCTTCATGATTGCTGCGGTCAAATGCCAGAATAATCAATTGATCTTCCAGCTGAAAACGCGCATCCAACGCTTCACCTACATCGGATAATGCATAATGAAATGCGAAAGCATTGTCATCATCAATATCATTTTCAGTGTAACTATCATGGAAAGCCATGATAGCTTCAGTGTTCAGCTCCAGTGCAGGGTATATTTTCGCAGCCTGCAATTTTATCGGACTGTTCGCACCTTCGACTTCATCAATGATCCGCTGATACAGATGGAAATGACCGGCTGAAAGATAGTCCACCAGGTTATGGCAAAAGTTATCCAGCGCTTTTTCGTTGAGAGGGGTATGTTTTTCTTTATTGGGTTTCAGGCCGACCAAAGTGCAGTACGAAACCAGCAGCTCTTTGCGCGCGTGCAGCCATTGATCCACTAACTCATTACTGCCACCAACGCGTTGGGTCAGTCTTTCCAGACGATTTAGCATGGTTGACTCCGTGAGCGATAAAAAAGTAACTAAAAGTTACTAATATGTGAATATCTTACTCAGATTGTCAGTCCCGACGAGGTTATGCAACAACAATTATGGAATTACAGATTACTGAGCAACATAACGGCTGGTGGGTTATCAGCCAGGAAGGCAAGCTGTGGCTGCCTGAGGGCGAACTGCCGTTTGGCAGCGCCGCACAATATTCTCTGACCGGTAAAACGGCGCGTCAGATTGGCGAATGGCAGGGTGAACCTGTCTGGCTGGTCCGTCAGACAATGCCAAATCATATGGTTTCCGCCCGTCAGCTGCTGGATCAAGATCGCGGATTATTCCAGCTGGTCGGGCGCGGTGTGCAGCTGTCAGAGTTTTATCGTTCTCATAAGTTCTGCGGATACTGCGGGCATGAAATGCACGTCAGTAAGACCGAGTGGGCCGCACTTTGCGGGAATTGTCGCGAACGCTATTACCCGCAGATTGCACCCTGCATCATTGTAGCAATCCGCAAAGGTGATGAGATTTTGCTGGCGCAGCACGTCCGTCATCGTAATGGCATTCACACGGTTCTGGCTGGATTTGTTGAAGTCGGTGAAACACTGGAAGAAACCGTGGCTCGCGAGGTCATGGAAGAAAGTAATATCCGCGTGAAGAATGTCCGTTACGTCAGTTCCCAACCGTGGCCGTTCCCCAATTCGCTGATGATGGCATTTATGGCGGATTACGACAGCGGCGATATTAAACACGACCCGAAAGAGCTGCTTAACGCTGACTGGTACCGCTTTGACCAGCTGCCACAGCTGCCACCGCCTGGCACGATTGCCCGTCGTCTGATTGAAGACACAGTTGCGCAGTGCCGCGCAGAAAGCGAAGACGACGAGGTCTAGCGTCAGTTTTGCGTGATAGAATGCCGTCATATGATTGTCGTGCGGCCCGAATATTGAAGGAAAGAGCAAGAATGAATGAGTTGAAAAACGACCGTTACCTGCGTGCTTTGTTACGTCAGCCAGTGGACATTACACCGGTGTGGATGATGCGTCAGGCTGGCCGTTATTTGCCGGAGTACAAAGAAACCCGCGCTGAAGCCGGCGATTTTATGTCGCTGTGTAAGAATGCCGAACTGGCTTGTGAGGTGACTTTACAGCCGCTTCGTCGCTATCCGCTGGATGCAGCGATCCTGTTCTCGGACATCCTGACCATTCCTGATGCGATGGGGCTGGGGCTGTATTTCGAAGCCGGTGAAGGCCCGCGTTTTTCTTCGCCACTGACCAATCGTGCTGATGTCGAAAAGCTGCCGGTTCCGGATCCTGAAATGGAGCTGGGCTATGTGATGAACGCCGTGCGTACCATCCGTAAAAACCTGAAAGGTGAAGTGCCGCTTATTGGTTTCTCCGGTAGCCCGTGGACTCTGGCGACGTATATGATTGAAGGCGGTAGCAGCAAAGCCTTTACCAAAATCAAAAAAATGATGTACGCCGATCCGTCTACCTTGCACCTGTTGCTGGATAAAGTGGCCGACAGCGTCATTCTTTACCTTAATGCTCAGATTAAAGCGGGCGCGCAGTCGGTGATGATTTTTGACACCTGGGGCGGCGTACTGACACCTCGCGATTACCGCGAGTTCTCCCTTAACTACATGCACAAAATCGTCGATGGCCTGATCCGTGAAAACGAAGGCCGCCGTGTGCCGGTGACCTTGTTTACCAAAGGCGGAGGCCAGTGGCTGGAAGCGATGGCGGCAACGGGTTGTGACGCGCTGGGTCTGGACTGGACCACCGATATTGCTGAAGCGCGCCGTCGGGTTGGCGACAAAGTGGCGATTCAGGGCAACATGGATCCTTCCATGCTTTACGCCTCACCGGTGCGGATTGAGCAGGAAGTGGAAACCATTCTGGCTGGTTTCGGCAAAGGTAATGGCCATGTGTTTAATCTTGGCCACGGTATCCACCAGGACGTTCCGCCAGAAAATGCCGGCGCTTTTGTGGAAGCGGTACACAGCTTGTCCCGCCAGTATCACGAGTAACATGGCGTTATGATCGACACGCGCGCGTTACGTGAAGAGCAACGGATCCTTGCAGATCAGATAGAACTGCAGGATCCGCCTGAATTCACTACACCGTCGTTGATCGCCGGTGTGGATGTCGGGTTTGAGCAGGGCGGTGAAGTCACCCGCGCGGCGGTCGCTGTTCTGAGTTATCCAACTTTGGAGCTGGTCGAATATCAGATAGCCCGCATTCCGACCGTCATGCCCTACATTCCTGGTTTCCTTTCTTTCCGTGAGCTTCCCGCACTTTTACAAGCCTGGCAGCAAATCTCATCGCACCCTGATCTGGTTCTGGTTGACGGGCAGGGGATCGCGCATCCGCGGCGCCTCGGTGTCGCCAGTCATTTTGGCCTGATGATTCACGTGCCGACCATTGGTGTGGCGAAAAGCCGTTTATGCGGGCAGTTCCTGCCGTTAGGTGAAGCGCTACACAGCAGACAGGGGCTGTATGAAGGCGATGAACAGATTGGCTGGGTGTGGCGAAGCAAGCTACGCTGTAATCCATTGTTCATCTCGCCTGGTAATCGGATCAGCATGGACTCCTCTCTTTATTGGGTGGAACAATGCATGCGGCAATATCGGCTGCCGGAACCGACCCGTTGGGCTGATGCCGTGGCATCAAACCGGGCGTCGTTTCAACGCTGGCAACGCTTGAGTGATGATCTTTAGGAATCAAGGAATAGGGATATTGATTTATTTCAGGTAAACTCCCGCGCAGAAAAGTTAACGAGATCAACTCATGTTACGTAATCCAATTCATTTACGTCTCGAAAAGCTGGAAAGCTGGCAACACGTGACGTTTATGGCGAGCTTGTGCGAACGCATGTACCCGAACTATCAGGCATTTTGCCTGGAAACCGGGTTTGGCGAAGCACAGCTGTACCGTCGTATCCTGGACTTAATCTGGGAAACGTTGGTGGTAAAAGACGCCAAGGTCAATTTTGACTCACAGCTCGAAAAACTGGAGGAAGCGGTGCCTTCTTCCGATGATTACGATCTCTACGGGGTTTATCCGGCGATTGATGCGTGTATTGCATTAGGCGAACTGATTCATTCGCGTCTGAGCGGCGAAACGCTGTCTCATGCGATTGCGGTGAGTGAGACGTCAATTCGTACTGTCGCGATGCTGGAAATGACTCAGGCAGGTAAAGAAATGACCGATGAAGAACTCAAGGTCATTCCTGCCGTTGAAGAAGAATGGGACATCCAATGGGAGATTTTTCGCCTGTTGGCTGACTGTGAAGAGCGTGACCTGGAATTAATAAAAGGGTTACGTTCTGACCTGCGTGAAGCCGCTGTCAGTAACATCGGCATAAATTTAGCGCAATAAGGCAATAAAACGTGATTTAACGCCTGATTTGTCGTGCCTTAAGGCTTCACATCCGCACCCTGTCTGGTCTACATTTGGGGTGCGTAAAAAAAGTGGCTATCGGTGCGTGTATGCAGGAGGGTGCTGTCAATCGGCATATCCGTCGCACTCGATGCTTTGCAAACGATAAACACACTGTAAAGGATAACTTATGAACAAGACTCAACTGATTGATGTAATTGCGGACAAAGCTGATCTTTCCAAAGCACAGGCCAAAGTTGCTCTTGAATCTACTCTGTCTGCTATTACCGAGTCTCTGAAAGAAGGTGATGCTGTACAATTGGTTGGTTTCGGGACTTTCAAGGTAAATCATCGTAACGAGCGTACTGGTCGTAACCCACAGACTGGTAAAGAAATCAAAATCGCAGCTGCAAACGTGCCTGCGTTCGTTTCTGGTAAAGCTCTGAAAGACGCTGTTAAGTAATTGCTTGCAGTGAAAAGAATAAGCGGAGGGGTTTTTAGGCCCCTTCAGTTTATCACCCCCAGGCTGGTAGCAGGTTTACTGGTGCTCGGTCTGGTGGGTTGTAGTTCTGATAAAGGTCCTGAGTTATTCTTTGCCAGCGGTTATGTTGCTGATCAGGGAATCAACCGGCTCTGGCGTGAAGATACCGCCCAGCACGAGCCTCAAACCATTCTCAACGTCTATAGCCCCTATTTCGGCGGCGATACGATCATCACCCGATACGAATTCCAGCAGGGGCAATTGCACCTGATTAAAGAAACTCATGCCACCAAAACGGATTTGGGCGTCATGCTGCGTTTTGACGAGGGTGGCAATGTCAGCTTTATGCAGCGACAGCTCCCGGAGCGTCGGGAAAAATTATCCTCTGATGAAATCGAACGCTATAAATATGAAGCGTCAAAAATCCTCGACCTGAGCAATGCGCTGCAGGCAGGCAATGTCCGCCTGGTTCAGGCTCGCTGGCGCAAAGGCATCATAACGACCTGCGCAGGTGAACAAGTGACGCCGGCGCTCACTGTCCGTTCACAGGTCTGGCTGGCGAAACGAGCCAGTCGCAGTAACGATAATCTGGGGCTAGCGTGGCTGACGGCACCGCAGGGCAACGAGCTGTTGCTGGTCGCCAATGAAGATTTCTGTAAATGGGAACCGAAAGAGTCTGACCTCTGATCCCGTTTTGATAAAAGAAAAGGCACGCCGAAGCGTGCCTTTGTTGATCGTCGGGACGGAAAAAATTAATGATTACGTTCGCGGTCGATAGCGCGATAACCGATGTCTTTGCGGCAGAAGCTGCCTTCCCAGTGAATATCTTTTGCTAAATCATAAGCGCGTGCCTGAGCCGCTTCCACGGTTTTGCCCAACGCCGTCACACACAATACGCGGCCGCCATTCGTTACCACACGTTCATCCTGCAAGCGGGTTCCGGCCTGGAAGACTTTGCCATCTGGCACCTCTTCCAGCGGCAGGCCGTGGATAACGTCTCCGGTTTTGTAATCGGCAGGATAGCCACCTGCGGCGAGCACGACACCCAGCGACGGGCGCGGATCCCACTCGGACGTTTTATCGCCAAGACGACCTTCAGCACCGGCGAGGCAAAGATCCACAAGATCTGAGCGCAGACGCAACATGATCGGCTGAGTTTCCGGATCGCCGAAACGGCAGTTGAACTCGATCACTTTCGGCTGGCCGTCAGCTGAGATCATCAGACCTGCATACAGGAAACCGGTATAAGTGTTGTTTTCTGCCGCCATGCCACGAACGGTCGGCCAGATAACCTGATCCATGACGCGCTGATGAATTTCATCGGTCACTACCGGCGCCGGAGAATAAGCGCCCATGCCGCCGGTATTCGGGCCGCTGTCGCCGTCACCCACGCGTTTGTGATCCTGACTGGTCGCCATCGGCAACACATTGGTGCCGTCGACCATAACGATGAAACTGGCTTCTTCGCCGTCGAGGAATTCTTCAATAACAATGCGATGGCCTGCATCGCCGAAAGCATTGCCCGCCAGCATGTCGTGAACGGCGTCTTCCGCTTCTTTCAACGTCATCGCAACAATGACGCCTTTACCTGCTGCCAGACCGTCAGCTTTGATAACAATCGGCGCGCCTTTGCTGCGCAGATAAGCCAGCGCAGGTTCGATTTCAGTGAAGTTCTGATAATCAGCGCTTGGAATGTTATGGCGAGCCAGGAAATCCTTAGTGAAAGCTTTAGAACCTTCCAGCTGCGCGGCTTCCTGCGTCGGGCCAAAGATTTTCAGACCGGCTGCGCGGAAAGCATCCACCACACCAATCACCAGTGGCGCTTCAGGTCCAACAATGGTCAGGCCGATGTCATGACTTTTAGCGAAAGCCAGCAAACCGGCGATGTCAGTGGCGGCGATGTCCACGTTTTCCAGCAACGGCTCCAGCGCGGTACCGGCATTGCCAGGCGCAACAAAGACTTTATCAGCCAGAGGTGACTGCGATGCCTTCCATGCCAGTGCATGTTCACGCCCGCCGTTACCGATAATTAAAATATTCATTCGAAGACTCCGGTGAGCGGGCGCAACGCACCCGCTAAAAGAAAATTAATGACGGAAGTGGCGCATGTCGGTGAACAGCATCGCAATACCGTGTTCGTTTGCCGCGGCGATCACTTCATCGTCACGGATAGAACCGCCAGGCTGGATAACGCAGGTGATGCCTACTGCTGCTGCTGCATCGATGCCGTCGCGGAACGGGAAGAAAGCATCAGAAGCCATGACAGAACCAGCGACTTCCAGACCTTCGTCGGCGGCTTTAATTCCGGCAATTTTAGCGGAGTAAACGCGGCTCATCTGGCCAGCGCCGATACCGATGGTCATTTTGTCACGTGCATACACAATGGCGTTGGATTTCACGAATTTTGCGACTTTCCAGCAGAACAGCGCATCTGTCAGTTCCTGCTCCGTCGGCTGGCGCTCTGAAACCACACGCAGATCAGCCGCATCAACCATACCCAAATCGCGATCCTGAACCAGCAGGCCGCCGTTAACACGTTTGAAGTCCAGTGCTTTCTGACGATCTTCCCATTGCCCGCAGGTCAGTACGCGAACGTTTTGTTTGGCTGCGGTCAGGGCCAGAGCTTCGGCACTGACAGATGGCGCAATGATCACTTCTACAAACTGACGGCTGATGATGGCTTTTGCTGTTTCGGCATCCAGTTCACGGTTGAAGGCAATAATGCCGCCGAAAGCGGATGTCGGATCAGTCTGATAGGCGCGCTCGTAAGCTGCAAGAATGCTGTCACCGATGGCCACGCCGCAAGGATTGGCATGTTTAACGATGACGCAGGCCGGTTCAGCAAATTCTTTCACACATTCCAGTGCGGCATCGGTATCCGCAATGTTGTTATAAGAAAGCGCCTTGCCCTGAAGCTGGGTAGAAGTGGCAACCGAAGCTTCGCTGACGTTCTCTTCTATATAGAAGGCCGCGTTCTGATGGCTGTTTTCGCCATAACGCATATCTTGTTTCTTTATATAGCTAAGATTCAGTGTGCGCGGGAACGGTCCGGAAGCGGATTCGGTATCGCCGTGATAAGCCGGCACCATGGTGCCGAAGTAGTTGGCAATCATGCCGTCATAAGAGGCCGTGTGCTCGAAAGCTTTGATCGCCAGATTGAAACGGGTCGCCAGCGTCAGTGAGCTGCTGTTGGAATCCATCTCTTCTATAATAGATGCATAGTCGCTGCTCTTCACCACGATGGCGACGTCTTTGTGGTTCTTCGCCGCTGAGCGAACCATTGTCGGGCCACCGATATCAATGTTTTCTACTGCATCTTCCAGTGAACAGTCCGGGCGCGCGACGGTTTGTGCGAACGGATAAAGGTTAACGACCACCATGTCGATTGGCGCAATGGAATGCTGCGCCATAATTTCATCATCTTTCCCGCGACGACCGAGAATGCCGCCGTGAACTTTCGGGTGCAGAGTTTTGACGCGTCCATCCATCATTTCCGGAAAACCGGTGTAGTCAGACACTTCAGTGACTGGCAGACCGGCTTTAGCCAACAGACTGGCAGTTCCGCCAGTGGAAAGTAATTCAACGCCACGCGAAGACAGGGCCTGGGCGAATTCTACGATACCGGCTTTGTCAGAAACACTGAGCAGGGCGCGGCGGATTGGACGAGATTGTTGCATGGTGGTTGTATCCTTGGCTTTGGAGTCGCAGTAAAGATCGTTATCGGAGTTCAGTGACGCTTTTCTTCTCTCCTTCTCTTTATATAGAGAAAATTATTGAGAGCAATTTGCAGAAAACGCGGGACTGAGCTCGGATAACTCCCCTCTGGCAACCGGTATTTCATTTATTACCCATAAAGGGCTGCGAAAACTGACGCGCGAAATTGTAGCGAAAACGATTGCGCGACGCTCGCAAAATTTGAGATTCATGTGCCTCTGTGGATAAATCTGTGTAAAACACGGTATAAGCAGTGTGTTTGCTGTGTAATGCAGCAAACAGTGATTTTTCTTAAAATTAGCCCTTGCGGCCTGCTGAGAACTCCCTATAATGCCGCTCCATCGACAGGGAACAACGTGAACAACATCACGAAGTAACCGGGTCGGAAA
>NZ_SLYT01000017.1:0-38921 GCF_004346065.1 Rahnella sp. JUb53 | reverse complement strand
TTTCATCCGGTTGCCGCTGTTTTTAATCTTTCCGACCCGGTTACTTCGTGATGTTGTTCACGTTGTTCCCTGTCGATGGAGCGGCATTATAGGGATCCAAATTTTTTGCACAAGCCTTTTTTCCAATAAAAGGATCGACTGCGTGTTTTTCAACCCTTTCGCGGAGATCTCGTTCGATCCGCTGGTTTTCACGCCGATCTGATTGAGCCGAAATTGGTATTTCCTCAGACCCGAACTATATTGCCAAGGTCAAAACTCACTTATGGGGTGCTTCAGATGTCTCAGGCTTTGCGTGCTTATCAAGGATTAACACCAACATTAGGAGAAAGAGTCATGGTTGATCCCTCCAGTGTGGTGATTGGTGATGTGGATCTGGCTGATGATGTCAGTATCTGGCCGTTGGTGGTGATACGTGGTGATGTGAATAATGTTGTTATCGGCTGCAGAACCAATGTGCAGGATGGAAGCGTGCTGCATGTCACTCACCAGTCGCGGCATAATCCTGAGGGCTACCCTCTTATTATTGGAGAGGACGTGACCGTCGGCCATAAAGCTATGTTGCATGGTTGCACTATCGGAAACCGGGTACTGGTAGGAATGGGATCGATACTGCTGGACGGTGCGATCGTTGAAGATGATGTGATGATTGGCGCCGGCAGTCTGGTGCCGCCAGGAAAAACCCTCGAAAGCGGTTATCTCTATTTAGGCAGTCCGGTTAAACAGATACGCGAGCTGACGTCAGAGGAACTAGCAGGGCTGACATACTCTTCGAATAACTATGTGACCTGGAAAGATCTCTACCGTTCGCAGGAACAATAAAGAATAGCGTTGCCTGAACAGTAAAATGCACACTGTTCAGGCATTACTGGTTAAGCCAGCAAGTCTTTCTTTAACTGCTCCAGCACAGGCTCTATCTCTGGCATAACACCATGCCACATATAGAAAGCATGGGCAGCTTGCCCCACCAGCATTCCCAACCCGTCGGCATAAGCCGTTACCCCGTTATTTTTAGCCCAGGTGAGAAAAGGCGTGAAACCTGCCTGATAATACATATCGTAGACACGGGTCTGCGCGGTCAGCACTTTTTCTGAGATCGCAGGGATCTCACCTTTAATACCCGAAGCCGTGGCGTTAATGATCAGATCGAAAGACTCATCAGCCAGATCGGCTAATGCGATAGCCCGGATATCCCCTTTTTGTTCGAAGATATGGCTCAGATGTTGTGCGCGTTCAAACGTCCGGTTGGTGACAACCACTGAACAGCCATGAGACAGCAAAGGAAGTATCACCCCTCTCGCCGCGCCGCCGGCACCGATCAATAAAACACGATCACCTTGCTTCAAAAGCGCCAGCCGCTCAAGATCACTCAGCATGCCAATGCCATCGGTGTTGTCCCCGAGTAACCGGCCGTCTTTGAGCTTTTTCAGGGTATTCACAGCACCGGACATCGCAGCGCGGTCAGTCAGTTCATCAGATTCTGCAAAAGCACGCTCTTTGAAAGGCACAGTGATATTTGCCCCACAGGCTCCGCCCGCAAAAAAGGTTCGCAGCGTTTCTTCAAACTCTTCATGCGGAGCAAGCACAGTACCGTAGGTGTGATCGATCCCGGTCTGGCTGGCAAACAATGCATGAATACGAGGGGATTTACTGTGGCCGATCGGATTTCCAAATACCGCGAAAGATGGCATCACTTTTTCCTTTAACCTTGACGGATCAGGTTGCCGGTAAGGGCATCCCGGATTTCTGAGGGATTTTCTCTTCCGCCGACATCGCCATCAATTACAGGGAAATTATCCCCAAACTGGAGCCGGACTTCTGCGGGCAAACGGCATGGCAGCTCGCCATTGAGATTCGCACTGGTAGATACCAGCGGCTTACCAAATTTTTGGCAAAGCTCTTTGACCAGAGGATGATCAGTGACCCGTACCGCCAGCGACGTAAAGCGTCCGGTTAACCATTCAGGCGTTGACGGTTTCGCAGGCATGACCCACGTTACCGGGCCCGGCCAGAATGACCAAATATGCGCAAGCTGTTGCTCATTGAGCGATGAGTCATCTATATAAGGGAGAAGCTGCTGATAATTATCAGCAATTAGAATAAGACCTTTATCTTTTGGCCGCTTTTTGAGCGCCAGAAGCGCATCGACAGCTTGTTCGCTATCCGGATCACATCCGAGACCAAAGACGGCCTCAGTCGGATAAGCAACGACTTGTTGCTCACGCAGCGCATCAAGTACGAGGGTAAATGAGTTTTCTAAGCTTTTATTCATCTTGTTCGTTATCTTTAATTTCTACGGCTTTACCGCACAATTTACTGGCACAAAATAGCTTAATACCCTGCGCCGTTTTCTTTTCCATCAATAAAGGGTAATGGCAATGGACGCATTCCCCCGCCACCGGCTTGTTATTAATGGCAAACTGACAATCCGGGTAACGATCACAGGCATGAAACACTTTGCCAAAGCGTGATTTTCGCTGCAACAAATGCCCTTTCCCACATTGCGGGCAATCCAGGCTGGTTTCTTCCGGTTTATCTATCACTTCAATATGGTCACATTCCGGATACTGACTACAACCAATAAACATGCCATAACGCCCCTGACGCAGCACTAAGGTCGACTCACATTTGGGGCATAATTGTCCATCCAGGACTTTCACAATATGGCCATCAGCCTGAGATTTCAGAGGACGAATATACTGGCATTGTGGATAGGATGAACAACTCAGAAAGGGGCCGTGGCGACCACTACGGATCACCAAATCGGCCCCGCATTCCGGACAGGATTCATTTTGCTTCTCAGCAAAAAGTGCTGCTTTTGTCATATCTTACTTTTTTACCTGTTATCTCTTAATGCAGATAACCTTCATTAACCTCAAACAACAGCTCTTCCATTTGCTGATATGCACTTTCATATCCGGGAATATTAAAGAGAACCATCAGCACGACCCACTTCAGATCCTCAAGATCGAATTCTTCAGTGTCCAGAGCCATAACACGATCGATAACCATCTCTCTGGTATCGAAGTTCAGTACTTTGATCTGTTCCAGGAACAATAAAAAGCCACGACAACTGCTATCTAACCGACTTGTTTCCTCATCGGTATAAATACGTAATGCTGAAGGATCGGAATCCAGCATATAAGATGGGGTTCCACCCTCTTGCATATCCGCAAGTTTTTCAAGCCAACTCAACGCATTGTGAATATCGGCCCGGTGGAAACCAGCTTCGGTCAAGTCATCCGTTAACCTATCCTCGTCAACATTCATCTCCGCTTCGTTGTGAATGTAAGTTTCAAATAAGTACATTAGTACGTCGAACATGGCTTGCCCTCTTAATTCGGACATAGCCGCCGGATACAGCTGCGATCCATCCTGCTAACTCCAGCTCGAGTAGCTTACCTACCACTTCTGGCACAGGTTGGCCGGCACGTTCGGCGACGACGTCAACAGATGTCACCTCATATTCTACGTTAGCCAACACATCAGCAAATGGCAATTCAACTTCGCTATCTTGCGCACAAATAATCGTCTGTGGAGCAACGGAACTCTTGTTTGCAGGCTTTTTAAAAGATTCTGAAGCACGAATATAAGGAAACCAAGTCAGCCCGCTGCCAATATGCTCGGCAATATCGTTAGGTTCCGTCACCAGATAAGCGCCCTGCTGAATGAGCCAGTGCGTGCCTTCTGATGTCACACTGCCCAATGGGCCCGGGAGGGCGAACACTTCTCTTCCCTGCTCCAGTGCGTAACGGGCAGTGATAAGGGAACCACTGCGTAATGTTGCCTCGATGACCAGCACGCCAGCGCTTAATCCGCTAATTATCCTGTTACGTCGAGGAAAGTGTGCAGCGAGCGGCGGAGCCGTCACTAAATGCTCGGACACCAGTGCCCCTCCGGCTTCAAGAATGTGCTGAGCTAGCGTTGAATGCCGGGGCGGATAACGTTTTAACAATCCGCTTCCCAGAACAGCGATCGTTTTCCCCTGCACCTCAAGCGTTGCACGGTGACTAATTCCGTCGATCCCCATAGCCAGACCGCTCGTCACAGTAAAACCGCTACTTACCAGCCCGCTGGCAAAGACCTGCGCGTATTGTTCGCCGTAATGAGTAAATTCACGACTCCCGACCATCGCGATTTGAGGCGAGGACAGTAAATCAGGATCCCCTTCCACAAACAGAATCAATGGAGGAGAAGATATTTGGGCCAACAAAGCCGAATACAAAGCGCTGCCAAAAGTAATCAGATGGTGATGATCGCCTTCCAGCCATCTCAGTGATTCTGCAACCCATTTCGCATTACAATGTCGAAACTCCGAGAGTTGTCCTTCTGAAAGCCCGCAACTTACTAATGCAGAGGGGGAATAAATTCCGCTGTTAAATAATGACTGGATAATCCCTTCGGCCAGACCCGCATCAAGGCGTTTAACTCTCGACAAACGTACCCACACTTCCTGTAGTGTCATTATGCTTTCCTTGCTTAATGCCTTTCAGCGACTGATTCAATTGGCAGAGGATGCTGTCAATCGCAGCGGGAAATGTCTAGAATAGAGTCTATATATCTTCAATCATTTGAATAAAGATCCAGAAAAATATGTCCGTATTACAGATATTACATTTCCCAGACGAGCGGCTTCGCATTACTGCAAAACCGGTCAAAGAAGTTAACACCGAAATTCAGCAGATCGTGGATGATATGTTTGAAACCATGTATGCAGAAGAAGGCATCGGCCTGGCTGCGACTCAGGTAGACATTCATCAGCGCATCATCGTGATTGATGTTTCTGAAAACCGCGACGAACGTTTGGTTCTCATCAACCCTGAACTGCTGGAAAAAAGCGGCGAAACAGGGATTGAAGAAGGCTGTCTGTCGATCCCTGATCAACGGGCTCTCGTGCCGCGTGCCGAGAAAGTCAAAGTACGCGCGCTTGATCGCGACGGTAAAACCTTTGAGCTAGAAGCAGATGACTTGCTGGCGATCTGTATCCAGCATGAAATGGATCATCTGGTGGGCAAATTATTTGTGGATTATTTGTCCCCATTGAAACGTCAGCGTATCCGCCAGAAGATGGAAAAAATGGCCAAGCTGAACGCACGGGCTGACTAATATTCGTGTAACACAGGACAATGCTTTGCGAATCATATTTGCCGGTACTCCCGACTTTGCAGCGCGTCATCTTGACGCGCTTTTATCATCAGAGCATCAGGTGGTGGGCGTTTTCACTCAGCCTGATCGCCCGGCCGGTCGCGGTAATAAACTGACCGCGAGCCCGGTGAAGATTCTGGCTCAAACTCACGATATCCCTGTTTTTCAGCCAAAATCTCTGCGTCCTGAAGAAAACCAGTCTCTGGTTTCAGCGCTCGGGGCTGATATTATGGTGGTCGTAGCTTATGGTTTGATCCTGCCAAAAGCCGTGCTCGAAATGCCGAAATTTGGCTGCATTAACGTTCATGGTTCTCTTCTGCCCCGCTGGCGTGGCGCGGCCCCTATTCAACGTTCATTGTGGGCTGGGGATGCTAAAACGGGTGTTACCATCATGCAGATGGATGTCGGCCTTGATACCGGCGATATGCTGCTCAAAGTAGAATGTGACATCCTGCCGGAAGATACCAGCGCATCGCTTTATAACAAGCTGGCTGAGCTGGGCCCGCAGGGTATGCTTGAAACATTACAGCAACTGGCGAACGGAACAGCAAAACCTGAAGTTCAAAGCGAAGAGCACGTAACCTATGCTGAGAAACTCAGCAAGGAAGAAGCCCGCTTAGACTGGAATCTGTCGGCCGAACAACTTGAACGCTGTATTCGTGCATTTAACCCATGGCCCGTCAGCTTCTTTATGATTGATGATCAGCCCGTGAAAGTCTGGCAGGCTGAATGTCTGGCAACACAACACGATAAATTGCCGGGAACTATCATCTCTGCTGACAAAAAAGGGATTCTGGTCGCGACATCTGACGGCGTTCTGAATATCACCCAGCTACAACCTTCGGGTAAAAAGGCGATGTCCGCACAGGACTTGCTTAACTCTCGTCGTGAATGGTTTATCGAAGGCACACTTTTAGCCTGACCTTCACGACTACGCCCGATATCTCGTCGGGCCATATCTCTCTGACAATGCTGGCTTCGGTCAGCTTTTTTGACTATGAAAACAGCCTATAATCTCCGTAGTATTGCAGCTCAAGCCATTAGCCAGGTGTTGGACAAAGGTCTGTCTCTTTCGACCGTTCTGCCTGGTTTGCAAAAAAATGTCTCAGATAAAGATCGTGGATTACTTCAGGAACTCTGCTTCGGTACCTTGCGGGTTCTTCCTCAGCTGGAATGGTGTTTGCAGCAACTGATGGCAAAACCGCTCACCGGCAAGCAGAGAACTTTGCATTATTTACTGATGGTTGGCCTCTACCAGCTGATGCATACCCGTATTCCGGCACACGCCGTTCTTGCAGAAACCGTCGAAGGTGCCGTTGCCCTGAAACGCCCTCAGTTGAAAGGTCTTATCAACGGGGTTCTGCGTCAGTTCCAGCGTCAACAGGAAGAATTGTTGCAACGCATGGCGAACAATGACAGTCGCTATCTTCACCCAAGCTGGTTGCTGAACCGCCTCAAAAAAGCGTATCCAGAGCAATGGGAAAGTATTGTCGAAGCAAACAACCAAAGACCGCCTATGTGGCTGCGCGTAAACCGCATGCATCACACCCGCGATGAGTATCTTCAATTACTTAACGACGCCCAGATTGAGGCCGTTGCACATCCTGAATACCGTGATGCATTGCGATTAGTCACGCCTTGTCAGGTCAATCTCCTTCCAGGATTTGCGGAAGGTTGGGTCACCGTTCAGGATGCATCGGCACAAGGAAGCGTTGATCTGCTGGATCCACAGAATGGCGAGATGATCCTCGATTTGTGCTGTGCGCCGGGGGGAAAGACCACACACATTTTGGAAGCTGCACCAAAAGCTCACGTTCTGGCAGTTGATGTGGACGAGCAGCGTTTGAAGCGTGTGCATGAAAACTTGCAGCGTTTGAAACTGAGTGCCGAAGTCAAACAGGGTGATGGCCGCGAGCCGCAGGTATGGGCGGGTGATCGTATATTTGACCGTATTTTGCTTGATGCGCCTTGTTCGGCAACCGGCGTAATCCGCCGACATCCCGACATTAAATGGCTACGCAGAGACAGCGATATCGCTGAACTCGCGGGTCTTCAAAGAGAAATCCTTGAAGCGGTATGGCCAAGACTGAAAAGTAAGGGCGTATTAGTCTATGCCACCTGCTCAGTATTACCGGATGAAAATTCTCAGCAAGTGGCCGCATTCCTGCAATCACATCCGGATGCGACATTGGTCGAAACTGGCACGCTGGAAAATCCCGGACGACAAAATCTTCCTCATGCTGAAGATGGCGACGGCTTCTATTACGCTAAACTTATTAAAAGTTAATCATTTCCTGTCAGCAGCATTGATGCTGGCTGACAGTGTTGAGGCAAAGCAGAGAGTCACATGAAAATAATAATTCTCGGTGCCGGACAGGTTGGCGGAACACTCGCCGAAAACCTGGTGGGTGAAAACAATGACATTACCGTTGTCGACACCAATACCGTCCGGTTACGCCAACTGCAGGATAAATTCGATCTTCGGGTTGTCCAGGGACATGGCTCGCATCCGCGTGTATTGCGTGAGGCCGGCGCTGAAGACGCGGATATGCTGGTCGCTGTGACCAATTCTGACGAAACCAATATGATTGCTTGCCAGATAGCCTACTCGCTGTTTAACACGCCTAATCGTATCGCGCGTATTCGCTCAACGGAATACATCCGCGAATCTGAAAAGCTGTTCTTGCCTGAAGCCGTTCCAATTGATCATCTGATCTCGCCAGAGCAATTAGTCACAGACTATATCTACAAACTTATCGAGTATCCTGGTGCACTCCAGGTTGTCAATTTTGCTGAAGGAAAGGTCAGTATCGCCGCTGTGAAAGCCTACTACGGCGGACCACTGGTCGGTAACGCGCTTTCTTCTATGCGTGAACATATGCCGCATATTGAAACGCGAGTGGCCGCAATATTCCGTCAGGATCGTCCGATCCGTCCTCAAGGTTCGACCATCATTGAAGCAGGTGATGAAGTCTTCTTTGTGGCGGCATCGCAGCACATCCGTGCCGTCATGAGTGAACTTCAGAGACTGGAAAAACCTTATAAGCGGATTATGATCGTTGGCGGTGGCAATGTCGGCGCGGGTTTGGCGCAACGCCTTGAGAAAAATTACAGCGTAAAACTTATCGAACGCGATCAGCAACGCGCCGCCGAGCTCGCCGAGCTTTTGCAAGACACTATCGTCTTCTATGGGGACGCTTCAGATCAGGAACTTCTGGCCGAAGAGCATATTGAGCAGGTTGATGTTTTCATTGCTATTACCAATGATGATGAAGCTAACATCATGTCTGCCATGCTGGCCAAGCGAATGGGTGCGAAGAAAGCTATGGTCCTTATCCAACGCAGCGCTTACGTGGATTTGGTTCAGGGCAGCGTAATCGATATTGCGATTTCACCGCAGCAGGCCACGATTTCCGCATTACTGGGGCATGTCAGAAAAGCTGATATTGTCAGCGTTTCTTCGCTGCGCCGCGGTGTTGCTGAAGCCATCGAGGCCATTGCACATGGTGATGAAACCACCTCAAAAGTAGTTGGCCGTACAGTCGAACAAATCAAACTTCCGCCAGGTACAACCATTGGTGCGATTGTTCGCGGGAACGATGTGATCATCGCTAACAGTACCAGCAGGATCCAACAAGGTGATCACGTTGTGATGTTCATTACCGATAAGAAATTTGTCAGAGACGTTGAGCGGTTGTTCCAGCCGAGTCCATTCTTCTTATAATTGGGTGAAGAGGTTTATAGGAATTTCCGCTAATTAGTACTCTGGTGAGAACTTTTGTAGCGAAGACTCTACAAATAGTCTTTACTTGTTTTGACATATTTGATGAATTTGCCAAGGAGTGTTTTATGAGTTTTATGAAAGAGTTTCGTGAGTTTGCCATGCGCGGCAACGTGGTTGACCTTGCTGTGGGTGTCATCATCGGTGCAGCATTTGGCAAAATAGTGTCATCATTTGTCGCCGATATTATTATGCCTCCACTGGGATTATTGATTGGCGGAGTAGATTTTAAACAATTTGCTGTTGTGCTGAGAGATGCTCAAGGCGCTACGCCAGCCGTTGTTATGCACTACGGCGTGTTTATTCAGAACGTTTTTGATTTTATCATCGTTGCTCTGGCGATATTCATGGCGATCACGCTGATGAACAAGATGCGTCGTAAGCAAGAAGATGCTCCGGCAGCTCCGCCAAAACCAACGGCAGAAGAAACATTACTGGCGGAAATTCGTGATTTGCTGAAAGAACAACAGACGCCAAAACTCTAGAAGTAAAAGTCAGGCAGTTAAACTCTGACTGATTTTAGAAGGGCAGTGTTGAATATTCGACTGAACACTCAACACTGCCCTCCAGATAACTCCCCTTCCCATTTTTCTCTTTACGACGATAACTTCCTTTCCCTTTCTGATTCTTCTCAATACGCTGTTTGAAAAGTGGGTCATGGAGAAGAGCCTGTAACGCATTATCCTGAATGATACCTTTTTGATGCTTATACTGAGTCATAGATCCTCGATATGTGAAATACATTTGGGACAAAATCCGTACACATCATACTGCGAATATTTTCTGTCCGAAAGTGGTATATAAAACGACTAAACCATTTAGCTAACTTTTCCTGCACCATCCTCTAAAGCTTCTAAAATAGAGCAAGTTACGCTGGTATGCGCCGAACCGCAGCAGGCAGCACTCAGTCTTTGTAGCGACTCGCGCATCTGGGTCAATTCCTGTAACTTGAACTCAACCTCAGCAAGTCGTTCGTCCACAATTGCTTTAGATTCCTGACACGTGTGTTGCAAAGGATCGATGCGAATTGATAGCAGCTCCTTGATGGCGTCCAACGTAAATCCTGTCGATTTAGCATAACGGATAAAACGAAGCCGCTGCAGATCATTATCATCATATTGACGATAACCCGAAGGATTGCGGGTGCCAGGGCTCATCATCCCTTGCTTCTCATAGTAGCGGACAGTGTCAGCGGAAACATTTGCCAATCCGGCCAGCTCACCAATTTTGTACATACTATTTCCCCCTGAATTTATCCTGCAGTGCATCTTTATAATGCCCCTGCAAAAAACCAGTATTCATACCCGCCTGCTGCAACCGCAGTTGAAGAACTCTGAGTCGTTTTTCAGAAACGGCAAACTGTGGGTCATCATTGTCCAGCGTCTGTAATAAATGCTCTAACTCGACAGCTTCCTTTCTGTCCTGAAGCGCTGGTGGCAAATAGCCTGCATTTTTTAAGATGCGGAATGCGACTCTTAAGTCTTCGGGTACAGCGCTGTCATCATCCAGACTTAATGGCTGCCCTTTGCCTGGCAGATTATCAAACTCCCCCTTTTCCTGAGCATCTTTGATGTGTTTCTCCACCCACTGGTCAATAAGGAACATGATTTTGCCTTTAGAAAATTGAAAGGATCATCATAGAACATACTTGCAGCTTAGCGCGAACGGGGAGGGAATTCAGATTCAATTGTGCCGGCAGTGAAGAAATTGGATAGTCCAAATTTTAGATGTAAAAAAACCGGGCATAAGCCCGGTTTTTTCATGCATCTACAGATTATTCAGCAGTTGCTACTTCTGCTTTTGACTCTGCACGATCAACGAGCTCGATGTATGCCATCGGCGCATTGTCGCCTGCACGGAAGCCACACTTAAGAATACGAGTGTAACCACCGGCACGGCTCGCGAAACGCGGGCCCAGTTCATTAAACAGTTTTGCCACGATCTCGTTATCACGAGTACGGGCGAATGCCAGACGACGATTTGCAACGTTGTCGGTCTTGGCAAGAGTAATCAGCGGCTCAACAACGCGACGCAGCTCTTTCGCTTTCGGCAGGGTCGTCTTGATGATCTCATGACGAACCAAAGAGCCGGCCATGTTACGGAACATAGCCTGTCGGTGGCTGCTGTTACGGTTCAGTTGACGACCACTCTTACGATGGCGCATGACCTTATCCTTCTCAGTAAAACCTTAACCTGTGATCCGGTTACTCGTCAGCAATACTTGCTGGTGGCCAGTTTTCCAGGCGCATGCCCAGAGACAAACCACGGGACGCAAGTACGTCTTTGATCTCAGTAAGAGATTTTTTACCCAGGTTAGGTGTTTTAAGTAACTCAACCTCGGTACGCTGTACCAGATCACCGATGTAGTGGATTGCTTCTGCCTTAAGGCAGTTAGCAGAGCGGACAGTCAATTCCAGATCGTCAACAGGGCGCAGCAGGATTGGATCGAATTCCGGCTTCTCTTCTTTGACTTCCGGTTGACGTACATCACGTAAATCAACGAAAGCTTCAAGTTGTTCAGCAAGAATGGTTGCCGCACGACGGATCGCCTCTTCAGGATCGATCGTACCGTTGGTTTCCATTTCGATAACCAGCTTGTCCAAATCAGTACGCTGTTCTACACGCGCTGCTTCAACATTGTAGGCAATTCGCTCTACAGGGCTGTAGCATGCGTCTACTAACAGACGACCAATTGGGCGCTCATCTTCTTCCGAATGAATTCGGGCAGACGCCGGCACATAACCACGACCGCGCTGAACTTTGATACGCATGCTGATAGCAGCGTTTTCATCGGTCAGGTGGCAGATGACGTGTTGCGGCTTGACGATTTCGACATCACCATCATGGGTAATGTCGGCTGCAGTCACAGGGCCAATGCCAGACTTATTCAGGGTAAGAATAACTTCATCTTTACCTTGAACTCTCACCGCCAGCCCTTTCAGGTTGAGCAGGATCTCCAGGATATCTTCCTGTACGCCTTCTTTGGTGCTGTACTCATGCAGTACACCATCAATCTCAACCTCGGTCACCGCGCAACCCGGCATGGATGAAAGCAGAATACGGCGCAGTGCGTTGCCTAAAGTATGGCCAAAGCCACGTTCTAAAGGCTCAAGGGTCACCTTGGCGTGCGTCGAACTGACTTGCTCGATATCTACCAGGCGCGGTTTTAGAAACTCTGTCACAGAACCCTGCATTGTGTCCTCTCTTTGGTACTAAGCTTTACTTGGAGTAAAGCTCGACGATCAGGTGTTCGTTAATGTCGGAAGACAGATCAGTACGTTCAGGCATACGCTTGAACACACCTTCCATCTTAGCAGCATCAACTTCAAGCCAAGTCGGCTTTTCACGCTGTTCAGCCAACTCCAAAGCGGCCTTCACGCGAGATTGCTTTTTAGCTTTCTCACGGATGCTGACAACGTCATTCGGAGATACCTGATAAGAAGCGATGTTAACAACGCGACCGTTTACGATGATAGCTTTGTGGCTAACTAACTGGCGCGATTCCGCACGAGTAGCGCCGAAGCCCATACGATAAACAACGTTGTCCAAACGACCTTCAAGCAGTTGCAACAGGTTTTCACCGGTGTTGCCTTTCAGGCGTGCTGCTTCTTTGTAATAGTTACGGAACTGGCGCTCCAGAACACCGTAAGTACGGCGAACTTTTTGCTTTTCACGTAACTGCACACCATAGTCAGACAGACGCGGTTTACGCGCACCATGCTGACCAGGAGCTTGTTCAATTTTACACTTGGTATCGATCGCGCGAACGCCAGATTTAAGGAATAAATCTGTGCCCTCACGACGGCTAAGCTTGAGCTTAGGACCCAAATATCTTGCCATTTTCTCTCTCCAACAAACCTAAAAGCAGCGTTATACGCGACGCTTTTTCGGCGGACGACAACCGTTATGAGGGATAGGAGTCACATCAGTAATATTAGTGATGCGGAAACCAGCCGCGTTTAATGCGCGGATAGTAGACTCACGACCAGGACCAGGTCCTTTAACCATAACTTCCAGATTCTTGATACCGTATTCTTTCACTGCGTCAGCGCAGCGCTCTGCTGCAACCTGAGCTGCGAACGGAGTGGATTTACGAGAACCACGGAAACCGGAACCACCAGCTGTTGCCCAACCCAAAGCATTACCCTGACGATCGGTAATGGTAACAATGGTGTTGTTGAAAGAAGCATGGATATGAGCCACGCCGTCAGAGACTTGTTTTCTTACACGTTTACGTGTACGAACAGGTGCCTTTGCCATTTATTCAATCACCCCGATTATTTCTTGATCGGTTTACGCGGACCCTTACGGGTACGTGCGTTAGTCTTGGTACGCTGACCGCGTACTGGAAGACCACGACGATGACGCAAACCACGATAAGTCCCAAGGTCCATAAGACGCTTGATGCTCAGGGTGACTTCACGACGCAGATCACCTTCAACAATGAACTTGGCAACTTCGTCACGCAGTTTTTCGATTTGCTCTTCAGACAGCTCACTGATCTTAACATTTTCAGCAATACCGGATGCAGCACAGATAGACTGTGAGCGGGTTTTACCGATGCCGTAGATCGAAGTTAATGCGATCACGGTATGTTTCTGATCAGGAATGTTAATGCCTGCTATACGGGCCACTATGCACTCCTACTATTTATATACGGCAACACCATTCTGAAAAGCCCGTTTTCAGGATACTCAAATAGTATTGCTGCTTACATACAAAAGATTGGCTGGCTAATCTAGCCAGCTCAACCCAACTTTGCAAGAAAAATATGCGAGATAATCAGCCTTGACGCTGTTTATGCTTCGGTTCTGCACTGCAGATTACGCGAACGACACCGTTACGCTTAACAATTTTGCAGTTACGACATAATTTCTTGACGGAAGCACGAACTTTCATTTTTACTCTCCGTAACTTCGCAAACTCACCAGATTAGCGGTTATAGCCTTTCAGGTTTGCTTTCTTCAATGCAGACTCGTACTGACTTGACATCATCAGAGTTTGCACTTGAGCCATAAAGTCCATGATAACGACGACTACGATCAGTAGAGAAGTACCACCAAAGTAGAATGGAACTTTCATCGCGTCACGCATGAACTCCGGGATAAGGCAGATGAAAGTAATATACATCGCACCGATTAAGGTTAAACGAGTCATTACTTTATCGATGTACTTCGCCGTTTGCTCTCCCGGACGAATTCCTGGTACAAATGCACCGGACTTCTTCAGGTTATCTGCTGTCTCACGCGGGTTGAACACCAACGCAGTATAAAAGAAACAGAAGAAGATGATTGCAGTCGCATAGAGTAACACATAAAGCGGTTGCCCAGGCTGCAAATACAGCGAAATCGTTGTCAGCCAGTTCCAACCAGTCCCGCCCCCAAACCATGATGCAATCGTGGCAGGAAACAGAATAATGCTGGAAGCGAAGATTGCTGGGATAACCCCGGCCATATTCACTTTCAACGGTAAGTGCGTGCTCTGTGCTGCATAGACACGACGACCTTGTTGGCGTTTAGCATAGTTAACGACGATACGACGTTGACCACGTTCAACAAACACCACAAAGAAAGTCACTGCAAACACTAAAACTGCAACCAACAGCAACAGGAGGAAGTGCAGGTCGCCTTGCCGAGCTTGTTCAATAGTATGTGCAATCGCCGGCGGGAGACCCGCTACAATACCAGCAAAGATTATGATTGAAATACCGTTACCGATACCTCGTTCAGTAATCTGCTCACCCAGCCACATCAGGAACATTGTCCCGGTCACTAAGCTCACAACTGCGGTAAAGTAGAACGCAAAGCCTGGATTTAACACCAGGCCCTGCATACCAGGCATGTTCGGTAGACCGGTAGCAATACCGATCGACTGAAACACTGCTAATACCAGCGTACCGTAACGGGTGTACTGACTAATCTTACGACGGCCAGCCTCCCCTTCTTTCTTAATTTCTGCTAACGCTGGATGAACCACCGTTAACAGCTGGATAATGATCGATGCCGAAATGTACGGCATGATCCCCAGAGCAAAGATTGAAGCACGGCTAAGGGCACCACCAGAGAACATGTTAAACATTTCAATGATGGTACCTCTTTGCTGCTCGAGCAATTTGGCAAGTACAGTGGCATCAATACCAGGGATCGGAATAAAAGAGCCGATACGGAAAACAATCAGCGCACCGATAACAAACAAAAGTCTGCGCTTCAGTTCGCCTAGTCCACCCTTGGCACTTTGAAAATCTAATCCCGGTTGCTTAGCCATCTGCTACTTATTCCTCAATTTTACCGCCAGCAGCTTCGATAGCAACACGAGCGCCTTTGGTGACACGCAAACCACGCAGAGTTACCGCACGACCAACTTCGCCAGAAAGGATTACTTTCGCGAACTCGATCTGGATACCAACTACGTTAGCGGCTTTCAGCGCGTTCAGGTCGATCACGTCGCCTTCCACCAGAGCCAGTTCAGACAGACGAACTTCTGCCGTAATCATAGCTTTGCGGGAGGTGAAGCCGAATTTCGGCAAACGACGATATAAAGGCATCTGACCACCTTCAAAACCACGACGTACGCCACCACCAGAACGTGAGTTCTGACCTTTGTGACCACGACCGCCGGTTTTACCCAGGCCAGAACCAATACCACGACCTACACGCCTTGGCGCTTGTTTGGCACCATCAGCCGGAGACAGAGTATTTAAACGCATCTCTTACTCCTCAACCTTAACCATGTAGGAAACCAGGTTGATCATACCGCGTACAGCAGGAGTATCCTCGCGCTCAACGGTGTGACCAATACGACGCAGACCCAGGCCCAGCAGAGTAGCTTTATGCTTCGGCAGACGGCCAATGGAACTGCGAATTTGTGTAACTTTTATAGTCTTTGCCATGGTTAATTACCCCAGAATTTCTTCAACGGATTTACCACGCTTGGCAGCGACCATTTGTGGGGATTTCATATTTGCCAAAGCATCGATAGTTGCACGAACCACGTTGATCGGGTTGGTGGAACCATAAGCCTTAGCCAATACGTTATGAACCCCTGCAACTTCCAGGACGGCGCGCATTGCACCACCGGCGATAATACCGGTACCTTCGGAAGCCGGCTGCATGAACACACGGGAACCCGTATGAGCACCTTTAACAGGATGCTGCAGGGTGCCGCTATTCAGCGCGACATTCATCATGTTGCGACGGGCTTTTTCCATCGCTTTCTGGATCGCTGCCGGAACTTCGCGTGCTTTGCCGTAGCCAAAACCAACGCGACCGTTACCATCACCAACTACTGTCAGTGCGGTAAAGCTGAAGATACGGCCACCTTTTACGGTTTTAGATACGCGGTTTACCGCGATCAGCTTTTCCTGCAGTTCGCCAGCTTGTTTTTCGATGTGAGCCATCTTAAACCTCTTCCTTAGAACTGAAGGCCAGCTTCACGGGCAGCATCTGCCAGTGCCTGGACTCGACCATGATATTGGAAACCGGAACGGTCAAAGGATACTTTCGTGATCCCTTTTTCCAATGCGCGTTCTGCGATAGCTTTACCTACAGCAGTGGCAGCATCTTTGTTGCCGGTATACTTCAGTTGCTCAGTGATAGTTTTTTCTACAGTAGATGCAGCAACTATTACTTCAGAACCGTTTGGTGCGATGACCTGTGCGTAAATATGACGCGGGGTACGATGTACCACCAGACGAGTCGCACCCAATTCTTTGAGCTTGCGGCGTGCGCGGGTCGCACGACGGATACGAGCAGATTTCTTATCCATAGTGTTACCTTACTTCTTCTTAGCCTCTTTGGTACGCACGACTTCGTCGGCGTAACGGACACCCTTGCCTTTATAAGGCTCAGGACGACGGTAGGCACGTAAATCCGCAGCAACCTGACCGATAACCTGTTTATCAGCGCCTTTCAGCACGATTTCAGTTTGGGTCGGACATTCTGCAGTAATGCCTTCCGGCAGTTGGTGATCGACCGGGTGAGAGAAGCCTAAGGCTAAATTCACCACGTTGCCTTTAACAGCAGCACGATAACCAACACCTACCAGTTGAAGCTTTTTAGTGAAGCCGTCGGTAACACCTACAACCATAGAGTTCAACAGTGCACGAGTGGTACCCGCTTGGGCCCAACCGTCTGCAGCGCCTTCGCGTGGAGCGAAAGTCAGTGCATTTTCTTCCTGCTTAACTACAACAGCGTCATGGATAGTACGTGACAGCTCGCCGTTTTTACCCTTAATCGAAATAACCTGACCGTTGAGTTTTACCTCTACGCCGGCAGGAATGACGACGGGTGCTTTTGCAACACGAGACATTCTTTCCTCCCAATTAAGCTACGTAGCAGATAATCTCGCCACCAAGACCAGCCTGGCGAGCTGCACGATCGGTCATAACACCTTTAGAGGTAGAAATAACAGCGATACCCATACCGGCCATAACTTTTGGCAGCTCATCTTTTTTCTTGTAGATGCGCAGACCTGGACGGCTGATACGTTGAATGCTTTCTACCACTGCCTTGCCCTGGAAGTACTTCAGTACTAATTCCAGTTCAGGTTTGGCGTCGCCTTCGATTTTAAATTCTTCAATATAGCCTTCTTCCTTCAGCACGTTGGCAATAGCCACTTTCAGCTTGGAGGAAGGCATGGTGACCGCAACTTTGTTCGCGGCTTGACCGTTACGGATACGGGTCAGCATATCCGCGATCGGATCTTGCATGCTCATCTGTCTTTACTCCCGTGATTCAATTGGTGACAATTACCAGCTAGCCTTCTTAAGACCCGGAATTTCACCGCGCATAGCGGCTTCACGGACCTTAATACGGCTCAACCCGAACTTCCGCAGGAAAGCATGCGGACGACCAGTTTGACGGCAGCGGTTACGCTGACGAGACGGGCTGGAATCACGCGGCAGAGACTGCAGCTTAAGAACTGCATCCCAACGATCTTCGTCGGATGAGTTCACACCAGAGATAATAGCTTTCAATTCCTCGCGTTTAGCGCGGTATTTATCAGCCAGTTTTACGCGAACGACTTCGCGTGCTTTCATGGATTGCTTAGCCATTAGTAACCCTGCCTTACTTGCGGAACGGGAAGTTAAAGGCTGTCAGCAACGCACGGCCTTCATCATCGGATTTCGCAGTAGTGGTGATAGTAATATCTAAACCACGAACGCGATCGACTTTATCATAATCGATTTCCGGGAAGATGATCTGTTCACGCACGCCCATGCTGTAGTTACCACGACCATCGAAAGACTTAGCAGACAAGCCGCGGAAGTCACGAATACGTGGTACAGCAATGGAGACCAGACGCTCAAAGAACTCCCACATGCGTTCGCCGCGGAGGGTTACTTTACAGCCGATCGGATAGCCCTGACGGATTTTGAAGCCTGCAACTGATTTGCGTGCTTTGGTGATCAGCGGTTTTTGACCGGAGATTGCTGCCAGGTCAGCTGCTGCGTTATCCAGCAGTTTCTTGTCAGCGATCGCTTCACCAACACCCATGTTCAGGGTGATCTTCTCGACCCGAGGGACTTGCATGACAGAATTGTAACCAAACTCAGCCATGAGTTTTTTTACGACATCGTCTTTGTAGTAATCATGCAGTTTCGCCATCGTACTACTCCAAATTACTTGATAGTTTCGCTATTAGATTTGAAGAAACGGACTTTTTTGCCGTCTTCGAATCTAAAGCCTACACGGTCCGCCTTGCCAGTAGCCGTGTTGAAGAGCGCAACGTTAGAAACCGGAATTGCAGCTTCTTTTTCAACGATGCCACCTGGTTGGTTCAGGGCCGGTACAGGCTTCTGATGTTTTTTAACCAGGTTGATACCTTCAACAATGACCTTGCCAGAAGACAGGACATTTTTTACTTTACCGCGCTTACCTTTATCTTTACCGGTAAGCAGGATAACTTCGTCATCGCGACGGATTTTCGCTGCCATGGTTCGCTCCTTAGAGTACTTCTGGTGCCAGAGAGATAATTTTCATGAACTTCTCATTACGCAGTTCACGAGTTACCGGCCCAAAAATACGCGTGCCGATTGGCTGCTCGCTGTTATTGTTTAAAATAACGCATGCATTACCATCGAAGCGAATGACAGAACCGTCCGGGCGACGAACACCCTTCTTGGTGCGCACCACTACCGCCTTCAGCACATCGCCTTTCTTCACCTTACCGCGAGGAATTGCTTCCTTGATGGTAATTTTGATGATGTCGCCGACGCCTGCGTAGCGACGGTGCGAGCCACCTAGAACCTTGATACACATTACGCGACGTGCACCGGAGTTGTCGGCCACGGTCAGCATAGTCTGTTCTTGGATCATGTTAGTGCTCCGCTAATGTCAACTACAACTTTAGGACCCAGGATAGGTCGTTAAGAAATCCCCACAATATGAGGGCGCGGCATTATAACACCGGTTCCCGATTATGGGTAGAAAAAATAAACGGCCCACGTACATGAGCCGTTTACCTATTTTCGAGAGGCGCTACTGTATTACAGAATCGCTTTCTCTACAACGCGAACCAAGGTCCAAGACTTAGTCTTAGACAGTGGACGGCATTCGCTGATTTCCACAACGTCGCCGATACCACATTCATTGTTCTCGTCATGTACGTGCAATTTGGTCGTACGTTTGATGAACTTACCGTAAATCGGGTGTTTCACCACGCGTTCAATCGCAACAACAATGGATTTTTCCATTTTGTCACTGATTACACGACCCTGCAGAGTACGGATCTTGTCAGTCATTACGCACCCGCCTTTTCAGTCAGTAAAGTTTTCACACGTGCAACATCACGACGCACTTGCTTCAACAGGTGTGTTTGCTGCAACTGACCGCTTGCCGTTTGCATGCGCAGGTTAAACTGCTCACGCAAAAGGTTCAGCAACTCAGTGTTCAGCTCTTCCACGCTTTTTTCGCGCAGCTCTTGTGCTTTCATTACATCACCGTCTTAGTTACAAAGGTGGTTTTGATAGGCAGTTTGGCTGCTGCCAGCTGGAAGGCTTCACGAGCCAGCTCTTCAGGCACACCGTCCATTTCGTACAGGACTTTACCAGGCTGGATCAAAGCAACCCAATACTCTACGTTGCCTTTACCTTTACCCATACGAACTTCGAGCGGTTTCTCGGTGATCGGTTTGTCCGGGAATACTCGGATCCAAATCTTACCTTGACGCTTAACTGCACGGGTCATCGCACGACGTGCTGCTTCAATTTGACGAGCAGTCAGACGACCACGGCCAACAGCTTTCAGACCGTAAGTGCCGAAGCTCACATCCGTACCTTGCGCAAGACCACGGTTGCGGCCCTTGTGCACCTTACGGAATTTTGTACGCTTTGGTTGTAACATCAGCGACTCTCCTTACTTGCGGCCTTTACGCTGCTGCTTTTTAGGTTGAGCAGCCGGTTCCGGTTGTTCAACTGCAGCCATACCACCCAGGATCTCACCTTTGAAGATCCATACCTTAACGCCGATTACACCGTAAGTGGTGTGCGCTTCAGATGTGTTGTAATCGATATCCGCACGCAGAGTATGCAACGGAACACGACCTTCACGGTACCATTCGGTACGCGCGATTTCAGCACCGCCAAGACGGCCGCTTACTTCAACTTTGATACCTTTAGCGCCAAGACGCATTGCGTTCTGTACAGCACGCTTCATAGCACGACGGAACATAACACGACGTTCCAGCTGTGAAGTGATGCTGTCAGCAACCAATTTTGCGTCCAGTTCCGGTTTACGGACTTCGGCGATGTTAATCTGCGCAGGAACGCCAGCGATATCCGCTACGACCTTACGCAGTTTTTCGACATCTTCACCTTTCTTGCCGATAACGATGCCAGGACGAGCAGTGTGAATAGTCACACGGATGCTCTTCGCTGGACGCTCGATAACGATGCGAGAAACGGAAGCTTTCGCCAATTCCTTAGTCAGGAACTGACGAACTTTAAAGTCGCCGTCCAGGTTGTCAGCGAAATCTTTGGTATTTGCATACCAAGTAGAGTTCCAAGGTTTGACAATACCCAGTCGAATACCATTAGGATGTACTTTCTGACCCATTGCTAGTCTCCAGAGTCTCAGCGATCGGACACAACCACAGTAATGTGGCTGGTGCGCTTCAGAATGCGATCTGCACGACCTTTAGCACGCGGCATAATGCGCTTCATGCTTGGGCCTTCGTCTACGAAAATCTTCGTGACTTTCAGATCATCGATGTCAGCGCCATCGTTGTGTTCTGCGTTAGCAATGGCAGACTCTAGTACCTTCTTAACCAGACCAGCAGCTTTCTTGTTGGTGTAGGCCAGAGTTTCCAGAGCTTGCGACACTTTCTTACCGCGAATCAGGTCAGCAACAAGGCGAACCTTCTGAGCAGAAGAACGAGCGTGGCGATGTTTAGCGATAGTTTCCATCTCTTCCTCCTACCTTAGCGCTTTTTAGCTTTTTTATCAGCCGCATGGCCGCGATAAGTACGAGTCGGCGCGAATTCACCCAGTTTGTGACCGACCATTTCATCGGAAACAAATACTGGTACGTGCTGACGACCATTATGGACAGCGATGGTCAAACCGATCATGTTAGGAAAGATCGTTGAACGACGGGACCAAGTGCGCAAAGGCTTCTTGTCACCGCTTTCCACCGCTTTCTCTACCTTCTTCAGCAAGTGCAGGTCAATAAAAGGACCTTTCTTGAGAGAACGTGGCATGGCTTATCCTCTAATTATTTTTTGCTACGGCGACGTACAATGAATTTATCAGTACGCTTGTTGCTACGGGTCTTCTTACCTTTGGTTTGAACGCCCCACGGAGTTACCGGGTGCTTACCAAAGTTACGACCTTCACCACCACCGTGTGGGTGATCGACTGGGTTCATCGCAGTACCGCGAACGGTAGGACGAATACCACGCCAACGTGCAGCACCTGCTTTACCCAGAACGCGAAGCATGTGTTCAGAGTTACCGACTTCACCTAAGGTGGCGCGGCAATCGATCTGAACTTTACGCATTTCGCCAGAGCGCAGACGCAGAGTTACGTAGGAACCGTCACGAGCAACGATCTGAACGTAGGCACCAGCAGAACGAGCCATCTGGCCGCCTTTACCTGGTTTCATTTCTACGTTGTGAACCGTTGAACCTACTGGGATGTTGCGCATAGGCAGGGTGTTACCTGTCTTGATTGCAGCATCAACACCAGATTGGATCTGGTCACCCACTTTCAGGCCTTTCGGCGCCAGGATGTAACGGCGTTCGCCGTCTTTGTACAGAACCAGCGCGATGTTCGCGGAACGGTTCGGATCGTACTCCAGACGCTCAACCACTGCAGCGATACCATCTTTGTTGCGTTTGAAGTCAACCAGACGATAATGCTGTTTGTGGCCACCACCGATATGACGGGTGGTGATACGGCCATTGTTGTTACGGCCACCGCTTTTGCTCAGTTTTTCAAGCAGCGGAGCATAAGGTTTACCCTTGTGCAGCTCAGGGTTAACCACTTTAACAACGTGGCGACGACCCGGAGATGTAGGTTTACATTTAACAATTGCCATTGTTCTTACTCCTCCGACTTACTCAGCGCCGCTGATGAAGTCCAGATTCTGGCCTTCTTTCAGGGTTACGTAAGCTTTTTTCCAGTCGCTACGACGACCAACACGCTGACCGTGACGTTTAACTTTGCCTTTAACCAGCAAGGTGTTCACATCTTCGACTTCGACTTCAAACAGTTTCGAAACCGCAGCTTTGATTTCCGCTTTAGTCGCGTCTTTGGCAACTTTGAGAACGATGGTATTGTTCTTTTCCATCGCAGTAGACGCTTTTTCAGAAACGTGCGGCGCGCGCAGCACTTTCAGCAGACGTTCTTCACGAATCATGCCAGCATCTCCTCAACTTGCTTCACAGCGTCAGCAGTCATAACTACTTTGTCGAAGGCGATCAGGCTTACTGGATCGATACCTGCTACATCACGAACGTCAACCTTGTACAGGTTACGTGCGGCTAGGAACAGATTCTCGTCGACTTCGCCAGTTACAATCAGCACGTCTTCCAGAGCCATGTCTTTCAGTTTCTGTGCCAGCAGCTTAGTTTTAGGCGCTTCTACAGAGAACGTCTCGACAACGATCAAACGATCTTGACGTACCAGTTCGGACAGGATGCTTTTCAGCGCGCCGCGGTACATCTTTTTATTTACTTTTTGACTGTGGTCCTGTGGCTTTGCAGCGAAGGTTACACCACCGGAACGCCAGATCGGGCTCTTTACAGAACCTGAACGCGCACGGCCAGTACCTTTCTGACGCCAAGGTTTTTTACCGGAACCGGTTACTTCAGCACGGGTCTTCTGAGCGCGAGTACCTTGACGGGCACCTGCTGCATAAGCAACAACGACCTGGTGTACCAGCGCTTCATTGAAATCACGCCCGAAGGTAGTTTCGGAAACAGTCAGCGCGCTCTGCGCGTCTTTCACTACTAATTCCATTCCTATCTCCTCGACGTTAAGCCTTAACAGCAGGTTTAACGATCAGGTTGCCACCGGTTGCACCCGGAACAGCACCCTTGACCAGCAGCAGGTTGCGCTCAGCGTCAACACGTACTACGTCCAGGCTTTGAACGGTTACACGCTCGTTACCCAGTTGGCCTGCCATTTTCTTGCCTTTGAACACTTTGCCCGGAGTCTGGTTCTGACCGATAGAACCCGGAACACGGTGAGACAAGGAGTTACCGTGGGTAGCGTCTTGGGTACGGAAATTCCAGCGCTTAACTGTGCCAGCAAAACCTTTACCTTTAGAAGTACCGGTAACATCAACTTTCTTAACGTCTGCGAAAATTTCAACGCTAATGTTCTGACCTGCAGTGAACTCTTCACCTTCTGCAAGGCGGAATTCCCACAGACCGCGGCCAGCTTCTACGCCAGCTTTAGCGAAGTGACCCGCTTCTGGTTTGGTTACACGGTTAGCTTTTTTGCTACCAGTAGTAACCTGCACAGCGCGGTAACCGTCGTTGTCCAGGTCTTTGACCTGAGTAACGCGGTTTGCTTCAATTTCGATAACGGTTACAGGGATAGAAACGCCATCTTCAGTGAAGATACGAGTCATACCCACTTTCTTACCGACTAAACCAATCATTGTTTCAACCTCTCAATCGCTCAATGACCCTGATTAACCCAGGCTGATCTGCACGTCTACACCAGCAGCCAGATCCAGACGCATCAGAGCATCAACGGTTTTCTCGGTTGGCTCAACGATGTCAACCAGACGCTTGTGAGTGCGAATCTCATACTGATCGCGCGCATCTTTATTGACGTGCGGAGAAATCAGAATGGTAAAGCGCTCTTTGCGGGTCGGCAGCGGGATTGGACCACGAACTTGCGCACCAGTGCGCTTCGCAGTCTCAACGATTTCCGCAGTTGATTGATCGATCAGACGATGATCAAACGCTTTCAGGCGGATACGGATTCTTTGGTTCTGCATGAGACCAGAGCTCCAATTATTTTAAACGTAAATGATTACTCCTCAAACCCATTTCGATTGATGGGAGAGTGTAATCGTTCTTCACATAACCCCCATATCGGGAGTATTGTTGACCGGCAAGTAAACTCATCGGCCCGCTGACCCATATTGAATCAGACTTACCAAGATTAGGTAAGCCCGCGCATTATACTTAAACACCAGCAAGAAGCAATCCAAACCACACTGAAAATGCTTTTATTTTGCGCTTTTCTCTTCTTGCTGCTGATCAATCATCGCCTTATTAAGCCATTCCTGTAATGGCATGTCAGGGCTCTTCTTTTCTAACGCCATGATTTGATTGTCATCACTTTCATCAACGGGGGCATCTTCCTGAGCCTCATTTTCAGTCGCTGAATCGTCCGCTGCATCCGCTGCTTCGACAGGTAATTCATCCTCGGGCGTAGAATTGTCATCTATAGAGGCCGTTTGATTCACTGCAGGCAGCGTTCTGTTCTTATAGATGTAATGCAAGGGGGATTGCTTATAAGGAAGGTGAGACTCTTCACTGACGGCAATCCGGTGACTCTGCCAGTTAAGGTATGCCAGATGGAGATAAGAACCGGCCAGCCCACCTGCGAACAGAAAAAGGCCGATAAACATCAGGCAATATAGACTTTTCCTGAGCGAGCGACGAACCGCCACCTTCACCTTTTGTTTGTTTAAGTGGCTTGTGTAAGCCGATAAATGGATGTTTTGCATTTTTGACCTAGAGATCTTCTTTTGTAAGCAGTTCAGGCATGTTGCCAGTACGTTTAGCTATTTGTATGAGGGTGCCTTTACCTACCCGCCCATCAACAGCCAGATTTTCCCGTTGCTGGAATAATTTAATTTTACCGGTCAAATCGTTGTCCCATCGCCCGGTTTTACTGAATGGCAGGTTCAGGATTTTACTGAGGGTCATATCCAGCCAGGCAGTATCCGTTTCTGGGCTGGTATTGTTGATGACGCTCTTCCCGCTCGGTGTCTGTGGCAATAGCTGGGTATACTCCCCCGCCCACACGCTATCAAACCAGTTGCGCTGGACCGTCCACGTATCGCCTTTAATGAGAATATCCAGTGTCTCATCTGTCACTTTCACTACGGTCACATAGACAGTCTGCCCATCGACGCTAATCGGGCTCAGCCAGGGCATGCCTTCCTCTATTAAGGTATCGAGTATTGCTGTACCTTTTTTGCAGGTCAGTTGCGCCCGAGCAGCTTGATCGCAAAACGCATCATCAGCAGATACATCATATCCCCATACCTGGAAGAGCTGACGCATACCGTGACGCTCATTACTGCCAACTTCACTGATTGTGTTCGCTCCCGCAGGGATTTCATGCAGCTTTTGCGAAAGGGTTACGGGCAGGGGGAGATAAGGTTTTGCATAGTTGAAATAGGTCCAACCCAAAATACCACCAAAAAGCATGTACGAGGCGATGAGCAGCGTGAGGCATTTTTTTCTGCCCGGCATCAGCCCGCGGGCTTCTATACAAACCTTCATCTGCCGGTAGGTGACTGACGGTGTTTTTTCTGCATAAGCGCTGTTAAGTGAGTCCGCGGCCAATTCATTGATCAATTGGAACCGTCCCCCCGAAGCGTTATGCAGCAGTTTGGCCACCGGTCCGTGGATTAATGCGGGTTCCGCTCCAGCTGATTGCAGTCGTTGTGACAAATATTCTGAGGTTTCGGTGAAGCTCATTGGAAGCAGATGGTAATCAGTATGTGGAAAAGGCTTCCTGCATCCTTTACCCTCGACAGAAATCCCTTTCCGTTCTTCAACTAACAGAAACGAAATGCGGGAGGATTGCGGATAGCTTTTAAATGTTCTTAAAAACTCATAGCTTTCTGCACAGAGGTTTTCAGCATTGTCTACAACGATCAACCACGGCTGAGCGGTATTTTCCGTTTGGCCAAAAAATTCTGCAATTCGCAGAGGAAGTATAGAAGTTGGCAAAGTCCGCCATTTTTTCAAGTGAAAACAACAGGCTAACAATTGACCGAGGCTTTCTTTATCGGCATCGTTCACTGCGACTGCACTTAAGTTCAGGACTTTGCGCTGACTCTCTCTGGCTATTTCATGTGCCAGGCGCGTTTTACCCACACCTTTATTCCCACCGATAATCGCGATGCCGCCTTGATTTAACGTCTGACGAATAAAGTCCTGAGCAGCTAACAAACGTATATTATTGAAATAATTACCGTCCAGAAACGGGTGGGTAATAAGTTTAAAGTAATCACAGTACATGCCAATTTCCATAACATTTTACACATTCAATGAATGGTGTATAAATACAAGAACCCGGAAGAGGAGTCAGTCTGAAAAATCAAGACACACAACCTCATTCATATTGAACATGTATTAATGTGCATCAATGTTTTTCTGCGTATAATATAGCCTAATAAGTAACCCACTGGAATAATGAAAGTGCAAAGGAATGATCCAACACATGTATGCCATCAAGAATAAAAGGTATTGGCCAAAGATATCATTGAAGATGGCAATGTTTATCGTAATTATATTCATATGCTCAATGCTTTGTTGCTCAAGCATATTCATTTTTGTGATGAGTGAAAGAACGAGCGGTGGGTCGTTGCAGCAGCCTTCTCGCACGTTCCAACCCGCAGCCAATACGCCAAATACGCTCTTCGAGAATCGTAGAAAACCTGCGCTTAAACAGGCAGTACAGTCTTCTGCCGTGAATCTTAAGCTGCCGTTAGTCCTCAAGGGGGTTCTGGCAAGCAGCGATAGCAACCACTCGCTGGCCATCCTGCATGGTCCTTCCGGTCAGCACAGCTATCGCGAGGGCGAGAAAATTGCTGATATGGAAAATGTCTACCTGCAGTCAGTCAAACCTGATGAAGTGTTAATACGTACACCGCGGGGAACGGTTACTTTATTCCTTAATGATAAATTAAGAGATACTAAACCTCCTGAACCGTTAAAAGTGAAGGCAAAAAGAGAACATGTAAAATACTTAATGCATTATTTAGTTGCCAACCCCATATATAAAGATGAGAAACTTACAGGTTATAGGTTTAATCCCAGAACAGGCAGTACTATTTATCTTAGAACGGGACTTATTCCTGACGAGGTTGTCATGAAAATAAATGGACAAGCTCTCGACGACATTACCACCGCAGAAAAACACATTGAGCAACTGGAAAGTCTGAGAGATGTGCAACTTACCGTTCTGAGAGAGAATCAGCTTCAGAATATCTATATAAATTTAGCTACTATCGAAACATCGTTGGATACAGAAAGTTATGAAGAAGTTCATTAACCCCCTCTTAGTAAAGGCATGCATATTATTTGCCACTCTTCCTGGAATTGTCCACGCGGAAGAATTTACTGCGAGCTTTAAGGGCACGGATATTAAAGAGTTTATTGACACCGTCAGTAAGAATCTCAACAAAACTATCCTTATCGATCCCTCCGTGCAGGGAACTGTTTCTGTAAAAAGCTATGATGTTCTGAATGAAGAGCAATACTACCAATTCTTTCTAAGTGTGTTGGATGTCTATGGTTATGCAGTGGTTCCGATGGATAACGGGCTGCTGAAGGTCGTGCGTTCAGCGAATGCCAAGATGTCAGGCGTACCTGTCGCGGACAAAAACCGTCCCGGCAAAGGAGATGAAATTGTCACCCGTGTCGTGACGCTTCGTAATGTGCCGGTCAGGGAATTGGCGCCTTTGCTTCGCCAGATGAATGACAGTACTGGAGTCGGTAATGTCGTTCACTACGAACCTTCCAATGTCTTACTTCTGACCGGCAGGGCTTCTGTGATCAACCGGCTTGTTGATCTGGTCGAACGCGTTGACACAATGGGTGACCAGCAAAGGCAAACCATCAAACTCAAATACGCCTCTGCGCCAGAAATGGCAGAGATGATGAATAACCTGATCCGCGAAGAATCCAAGGGACAATCATCTTCCATATTACAAGCCAAAATCGTCGCAGATGAGAGAACCAATACCTTAATCGTCAGCGGGCCAGAAGGCGTACGCAGCCGCGCAGCAAAACTGGTCAGCCAGCTTGATAAAGACCAGTCATCCCAGGGCAACACCCGTGTTTTCTATCTGAAATATGCCAAAGCAGAAAAAATTGTTCCCGTGCTGACCGGTATCACGCAGGAGATGAAAGATGGCAAGTCGAGTCAATCAGGGAGTGGCTCTAACAAGCCGATGAGTATCACCGCTGATGAACAGACTAACTCCATCGTCATTACTGCACAGCAGGATGTAATGCAATCACTTGAGCAGGTCATTACCAAGCTCGATATCCGCCGTGCACAAGTGTTAGTCGAAGCCATTATTGTTGAGGTTCAGGATGGTAACGGACTCAACCTGGGTATCCAGTGGAGCAACGACAAATTTGGCGGAACACAATTTACCGGTACCGGAGCACCGATATCGACCGTTGCGGCTGGCGTACGGCAGTACAAAAAAGACGGTGTAATCAGCAGCGATAACCCGCTCAGTGGCACACTGCAAACTTTCAACGGCATGACAGCTGGTTTCTTTAGCGGTGACTGGAATGTCTTAATGACCGCCTTATCCACCAGTAATAAAAACGACATTCTTGCCACGCCGAGCATCGTCACACTCGATAATAAAGAAGCCTCATTCAACGTCGGTCAGGAAGTCCCTTCCCTCTCCGGTTCGCAAACCACATCCGGCGACAACATTTATAGCAGTGTGGTTTACAAAACCGTCGGCACGAAATTAAAGGTCACACCACAAATCAACGAAGGTGACTCGGTGCTGATGGAAATCGAACAGGAAGTGTCCAGCGTGGATACCTCTACCAACTCTTCGCTGGGCCCAACCTTCAATACCCGCACTATTTCCAACGCCGTGCTGGTTCGAACCGGGGAAACCGTTGTGCTTGGTGGTTTGCTGGATGACAGTACCAAAGAAACCAAATCGAAAGTCCCTCTGCTGGGTGACATTCCGTGGGTAGGCAATTTGTTCCGCTATACCAGTACAGAATCAGCTAAACGCAATCTTATGGTATTTATCCGGCCGACAATTATTCGTGATGATGAGGTGTATTCCTCAATTTCTAACAAGAAATATTCACATTTCCAAAAGCTACAGAAAATACGTCAGGATGAAGATCATCAGGATCTGCTCACACCAAATACCCGTTCTGTTTTGCCGGATTACCCGGAAAGCACTGCACCTAAAACGTCCATTTCGGCTACACCAAATGACGGCAAACCTCGCAACCCGTTTAGCGGATAAGCCATGAACAGGGATATCGAATCGCCACAGGCTCCGCAAGCAGAACAGGTCAACCCTGCTCTGCCTTATAGCTATGCCAAAGAAAAAGGCATTACCCGGGTTGATAGCGTGCTTTTTTGCCGTCATGACATTTCAGTAGAAACGCTGCTTGAAGCGCGGCGGGTCATGGGTGAAATCACGGCGATTGAAATCGTGGACGCACAACTTTTCGATGAAAAGTTATCTGCAACTTACCAGCGCAGTAGCGGAGCCTCTCAGCAAATTATTGATGATATTGATAACGAGGTCGATCTTCTGTCTTTATCTGAAGAACTGCCTGACAACGAAGACTTGCTGGCCAGTGACGAAAACTCGCCGATTATCCGCCTGATTAATGCGGTGCTGTCCGAAGCAGTAAAAGAAGGCGCTTCAGATATTCATATCGAAACCTTCGAACGCATGCTGAGTATTCGGTTCCGTATCGATGGAGTCCTGCGCCAGATCCTGCAACCGGCACGCAAGCTGGCGCCGTTCCTCGTATCCCGTATCAAGGTCATGGCAAAACTGGATATCGCTGAAAAACGTTTACCTCAGGACGGGCGCATTTCGCTGCGTATCGGCCACCGGGCGATTGATATCCGCGTTTCAACCATTCCTGCTCAGTATGGCGAACGTGTTGTGATGCGCCTGCTGGATAAAAACAATTTATGCCTCGATATCCCTAAGCTTGGCCTGTCCCAACAGGATGAGCAACGGCTCACAGCATTAATCCACAAACCCCACGGGATCATTCTGGTCACCGGCCCGACCGGTTCCGGTAAAAGCACAACCCTGTACGCAGTGCTCTCTGCGCTGAACAATAACGAGCGGAACATTCTTACCGTAGAAGACCCGATTGAGTATGAGCTGGAAGGCGTGGGTCAGACGCAGGTGAATCCGCGTGTAGACATGACATTTGCTCTCGGGCTAAGGGCAATTTTACGCCAGGATCCGGATGTCGTTATGGTCGGTGAGGTCCGCGACAGTGAAACCGCTCAAATTGCAGTGCAGGCTTCACTGACCGGCCACCTGGTGATGTCAACTCTGCACACCAACAGCGCAGTCGGTGCCATCACTCGTTTACGTGACATGGGGCTTGAACCTTTCCTCCTCGCGTCGTCACTGTTAGGCGTGGTGGCTCAGCGCCTTGTGCGGCGCCTGTGCCCGCATTGTGCTCAACCCGCGCCATTGGATATCTCCCATATTCCTTTGTTCCGCTTTTTACCTGAGCCACCGGCCGCCGTTTTTAAAGCCGTCGGATGCGCACAATGTCATTTCACAGGTTATAAAGGCCGGGCAGCGATCCACGAATGCATGGTGGTCGATAATGCTATCCGTCAGGCCATTCATGAAAATCAGGATGAGTTTTCCATTGAGAACATTCATCGCATAAAGGCCCGGAGCCTGCGGGAAAATGGTTTGCTCAAGGCTATCAGTGGCGAAACCACTCTTGAAGAAGTGATCAGGGTCACCGCGGAACAAGAGATTACGACAGGGAACGCTGTCTGATGAGCCGCTTCTCCTTTCATTCCATCGATTCGACGGGCAAGACGCAACGTGGCGTAATTGAAGCCGAAACTCTCCGCCAGGCTCGCCAGATTATGCGGGAGCGAGGGTTAACGCTTGTTGAAATAAAGCAAGTCGGCAACTCGCTGACTGCCAGCAAGATGAAAAACAAAGGATTAAAAACCCGCGTCCCATCCCATGCTGTCTCATTATTTTCACGTCAGCTTGCGACATTAACCAATGCAGCCCTGCCCGTAGAAGCCGCTTTGGCCGTGATCGCCCGACAAACAGAGCACGCTGGACTCACGCAAGTACTTACAGCCATTCGTCATAAAGTAGTGGAAGGACACTCCCTTGCCGATGCTCTGGCTGATTACCCGCGCATCTTTGACCCGATGTTTAGAACGCTGGTCACCGCCGGTGAACGAACCGGACAGCTCGGTACCGTACTGGAAAAAATGGCGGATTATTATGAAATCCGGCAACAGATCAAAAGCAAACTGTCTCAGGCTATGATCTACCCGACCATGCTCACGATCGTCGCCATCCTGGTGATCATTATTCTGCTGGTTGCCGTCGTCCCACAAATCATCGAACAGTTTGTTCATATGAAACATACGCTGCCCATCACTACCCGCATCTTAATCGGCGTAAGTGGATTCCTGGAACGTACGTGGTGGCTGTTGGTCATTGGCATATTCGCAGCTGTCACTGCCTTAAAACTGCTTCTCCGCCGTCAAAACAACCTTATGCGTTTTCATACGGCGTTGCTCAGTGTTGCGGTTTTAGGCCCCCTTATCAGGGCGATAAACAGTGCGCGCTATGCCCGCACCCTCAGCATTTTGCAATCAAGTGGTGTGCCTTTACTCGATGCAATGAAAATCTCGACTGAAGGGATAACTAACCTGCGCATCCATTACCTGCTTGTCCAGGCGGCAGAACATGTCCGACAGGGCAGTTCGCTCTTTGCCGTGCTGGAACAGACGCGCCTCTTTCCGCCCATGATGCTTTACATGATTGCTTCCGGCGAACAAAGCGGACGCCTTGGCGAGCTCATGGCGCACGCGGCAGACAATCAGGACAAGCTGATGCAGCACCGGCTTTCGATGGCATTAGCACTGTTTGAACCCCTGTTAATCGTCACGATGGCGAGCATCGTCTTGTTCATCATCATGTCGATTTTACAACCCATTCTCCAGCTCAATAACCTGGTCAGCTAAAGGAATAACCCAATGTTAAATATTCAAAAACATCATTCTGCTACGCATAAAAATCAACAAGGCTTCACGCTGATGGAGCTGATGGTAGTTATCGTCATCCTTGGCGTTCTGGCTGCTCTCGTCGTCCCTAATGTCATGGGTAACAAAGAGCGGGCGGATACGCAAAAAGCCATCAGCGATATCGTCGCTCTCGAGAACGCACTCGATATGTATAAACTGGATAATCACCGCTATCCGACAACCGAACAGACGCTTGAAGCCCTTGTCACCCTGCCCACGATTAACCCGTTGCCGGCCAATTATCGCAATGACGGATATATAAAACGTTTGCCCGCCGATCCATGGGGTAATGAATACATGCTGCTCAGCCCGGGTGAACATGGCGCTATCGATGTCTTTTCTGCCGGTCCAGATGGTGAACCTAATACGGCAGATGACATCAAGAACTGGGTTGAGAAGGATAAATAACCTTGTCTGCGGCTAAACAATCCGGCTTTACGCTACTGGAAATCCTGATGGTGCTGGCAATATTTGCCATTGCCGCTGGCGTAGTTGTCATGGTTTTACCTTCCGACAACGCCCAACTCCAGCGCGCTGAGCAGATGAAGACGATAATGGAATATGCTTCTGAACGCGCCGTGTTAGAAGGGAAGCCACTTGGGCTTTCCTTAACGGCCAGCGCCTATCAGTTCGTTATTTTGGGTAACGAGTTACGGCTCATTCCTGAGAGCCGTGAGCCTGAGTGGGCAGAAATAGACTCCGAGCGCATGCCGCTTAGTGGTGAATTTGAGAAAGAAGAAACTCTTTCACTCACTCCGTTGCCGCTCAACAAATCTATCGACCGGCCACCACAGATTGTTTTTATGCCCGACGGCACGCTTTCAATATTTGAACTCAGTTTCTCTTCTTCAGCATCTGGACCAGCCTGTTGCAGCATTGTTTCAGAAGGACGATTGCCTCTGATATTCAATGTGAGAAGGTCTGAAAAATAATGCGTATGCCAGTAAAACCTGACGCTAAAAGTCAGCAAGGGATGACTCTGCTTGAAGTGATCATCGCGCTCGCTATTTTCGCCACCGCCGCGCTGGCGTTACTGAACAGTATGAGTTCGCAAATGAATGCGGTAGAGCATTTCCGCACTACCCTTTTTGCCAGTTGGGTCGCCGAAAATGCTCTGGTAGAAACGCAGATCCAATCAGGAAAGAAAGAAAGGGAAACCGTCACGCTTGCAGGTCAGCAGTGGTTTGTTGAACAACAACATGCCGTTGACGCCGGAAACAAAATTCTCCTGAACCGCGCACTTGTTCTTGAGGCTGAAGGTGCCCATACACCGCTCCTTTCCGTCAGCAACTGGACACATATAGCGACAGAGAAACCATGAGTAAAAGTCGCACAACCAAACAGCAAGGCTTTACGCTGATAGAAGTCATGATTGCGATGGCAATATTTGCGATGCTGAGCCTGCTGGCCTATCAGATACTTTCTGCATCGGTGAAAAACAGTGAAATAGCACAGGAACACACTGCACGGCTGAACGAAATTCAGACGGCATTTTCCCTGCTGGAACGCGACCTGATACAAATATTGCCAAGACAGTCCAATACAGAAGAGGCGTTCTTATCAACGACTGAGACTTCATTGCGCTTTACCACTATTGGCAGCTATGCGGCAGCAGAGCCTTTATCTGCCAGTGATTTAGCCCAGGTTGAGTGGTCAATCACCGACCACGCGTTGACTCGCAGTGTGAACCCCCAGCCTTCTCCGTCTTTATCGGATGCATCAACGCTTTCCACCTTGACCATGCTGACCGGCGTACGCACTTTGCACTGGCGTTTCTATTCCACCGGCTGGACTGACCGCTGGAGCCAGGCCAGCACTTTCCCTGCAGCCATCGAACTCATTGTCACTCTGGAAGACATGGGCGAAATACGCCGGCTCTTCCTCCTGCCAGCTGCACCCGGGAGCACAGTGGCTGAAGCTACGGGCAAAGCACCTGTGCCGGCAGATTCGGCGCCCGCACCGCAGGTTCCAATGAGTGGAGAGAGCATCATCAATGAATAAACAACAAGGCGTCGCACTGCTGATCGTATTAATGATCCTGGCCATCATGGCGGCATTAGCCACGAAAATGACGTTGCAATTTCAGGTCAGCCAGCAGCGTCAAAGCTGGTTGCTCAACCAGCAGCAATTACGCTGGCTAACCTTTGCCGCGGAGGAAATAGCATTGCCGCGCCTTCGGAAAGAGCTAACTGAAAACACGTATAACAATAACCTTGATCAGTTTGCCATGCAGGAAGGCGTTTTTAACGGGCGAGACGGTTTCTCCGTAAGCTACATTGTCGCGGATGGCCAAAACTGCTTTAACCTTAACAGCCTGCGTAATAACGAACCTGGCAAAACACAGGAAGATGAACCTTACAATACGCAGATATTGAAGCAGCTACTGCTCAATGCGCAGGCAACCTCCGTGCAAACTGAACGGTTCACTGACACTCTCAGCGATTATCTTGATACCGATAACGACATCCGCGCCGCCGGAGCCGAATCCGACTATTACGAGTCACTGACACCGCCACGTGCTGCGGCTAACCAACGTCTTTTTTCCCTAAATGAACTGGCATTACTGCCAGACCTGCCTCTTACAGCGTTGAAGCAAATACGAAATCAGCTTTGCACTCTCCCGGAAGAGTTCCAGCAAATTAATGTGAATACGCTGACCCTGGAACAGACACCCCTTCTGAGCGCCTTATTCCTCGGGGGCATTAACGAGGACGATGCAACGAAACTCATCGCTGCGCGCCCGCGCAGAGGCTGGATTTCAGTTGATGCTTTTCTGAAAGAGGTCAAAAAACAAAAGCTGACTCTGGAAGTACAAAGCGGGGAACTGAAACCGCTACTGACAGTTCGCAGCCAGTACTTCGTTCTCTATACGCAAGGCAAGTTCGAAGAACAGCAAAACACCATGAGCAGTTATGTGCAGTTCAATCCAAAGGATTCAAAAATCCAAATTTATCAGCGACGCTATCGGGTAATTGAGTAAATGGAATACCTTCAACCGGCCAACAGGCTGTTTATCAGAGCTGGCAGCACGCCAGAGCATTCACTCCACTGGTTCACGGAGCTGGCAGAAAATGATGAGGACATTCATCTGTTGCCGGAAGTTGAGCATTTATCAGAACTTGCCACACAGCCGTCAGCACAGAATGTCTGTCTGCTCATTCCTGCCAGTGAAGTTGTTTTTCGACAGGTCACATTGCCGCCGCGCGCGGGTAAAAATACCCGCCAGATGATTGCCTGGCTGACGGAGGAAAGTATCGCCAGCGATGTCGATACCTTGCACTGGGTTGAGCTTTTTCGTGAGGAGCAGACTCTGTTTGTGGCGGGTGTTGAAGCTGAATTCCTGAGAAGTTGGCTACAGATAATTAGTGATGCCAGTCTGAAGGTAAGGCATGTCTATATTGATGCATTGCTTTTACCTCTGCCTGAAAAAGGCTGGTCGGCAGCCCGTATTGATCATCAGTGGCTGCTACGGCAGTCAGACTATTCGGGATGTCTGGCAGAACAGGTTTTACTCGATACACTGCTGGACATCGCAAAGCCAGAGTCAGTGCATTATCACGGGTTTGAACAGGATATCCCTGCTGACTGGATTCGCGCTGACCAGCCCATTCATCCTCTGATCATGATGAAAAATAACTGCCCGTCTGCCGTGAATTTACTTCAGGGCGAATTCGCCGTACGCGAAGAAGAACCTGCATGGGGCCGTCATTTACAGCGGATAGCAACAGGCATGGCGATATTCACACTTGTGTTGATTATCGGAACTAAATTGTTCACCTGGTGGCAAGTTTCACAGCAAGAATCATTATTGAAAAACGAGATGCTGGCGCTTCATCAGACCTGGTTTCCGCAGGACAAGCACACCCGCAATCTGAAGTTCTATTTCGAACAAAATATGAAAAAAGCACCCACGGCCTTTCTTCCTGCACTGGCAAAACTGACGGCTTACCAGGGCAAGATCCCACAAATTGCCATCGATAAACTGGCTTTCCAGCAGGAAACGAAATTGCTCACGTTGCAGATTACGACCGATGATCGCGCGGCAATTGATGATTTTGTCGAACTGACTGCCAGTGATTTTCACTTTGCCATTTCTAATTTAGCCACGTCATCAGCGGGCATCACCGCCACTCTCATTCAGCGGAGTAAATCATGAAACAGTGGCTGATGATGAAAAGTGAAAGTGAAAGGCGACTGATACTGATTGCCGTTTTTTTGCTGGCGGTGGCTTTTGTCTGGTATGGCATTTTAACGCCGCTCAACAATCAGATTGCCCAATCACGGATCCAGGTCAATACCCAACGTCACCAGCTGGAATGGATGGTTCAGCAAACTCAGCGTCTCGGGGCACCTTCCGGACTGCGAGTTAAGACAGAAAAGCTGACGGAAGCGATTAACACCTCAGCGGCGGGTTTATCCCTGCAACTTCCTAAGACTACTCAGAATGAACGGGGAGTTACCCTAAGCTTTGAACAGGTCCCTTACGCCACCCTTCTACGCTGGCTTGAGATCCTCAATAAGGAATACGGTATTCAGGTCGTGGCCATCTCAATAGTGACAGGTACCGGACCCACCGGAAGCGTCAGTGTTCCACTACTCACTCTGCGTTAACGGGCAGATGTAACAACAAGAGAGATGTTTCGTATGGACGGAGGATGGCTGCAATTGACTTATATCACCTCATTACCCGACGGGTTTTTTCACACCTGTGTCGCCGTTTTGGGATTGCTGCTGGGCAGCTTTCTTAACGTCGTCGTTTATCGCTTGCCGCTGATGATTCACAACGAGGGTCAACTGACCGGACATGGCTTTAATCTGAGCCTTCCGGCATCACACTGCCCGGCCTGTAAACATCCGCTAAAATACTGGCAGAACATTCCGGTGCTGAGCTGGTTGTTGTTACGAGGAAAATGCCAATATTGCGCAGCCGCGATCTCGAAAAGGTATCCTCTGACAGAAGCCGGTTGTGCTGCCATGTTCCTTGGTCTCTCGTTTCTGTTTACCACGCCCCTGAGTTTACTGAGTGCCTTACTATTATTTTGGTTTCTTCTGGCGCTTAGTCTGATTGACCTGGCCACTTACCTGCTTCCCGATCGGCTTACACTGCCACTGCTCTGGGCCGGTTTACTTGTTCATTCCATTTCCGGAGAAGTGACCCTTCAGGATGCATTATACGGTGCAGCCGCAGGTTATATGGCGTTGTGGCTTTTGTACTGGGGAGTCAAAATCGTCAGTGGAAAAGAAGGAATGGGGTACGGTGATTTTAAACTGCTGGCCGCACTGGGTGCCTGGGTGGGCTGGCAGATGTTACCCTATTTATGCATTCTGGCTGCGCTGGCGGGGATTGTTTTCGCACTGGTGCGGATGGGTCTTTGTAAAATGTCAGATCAAATCCCTTTCGGCCCTTGTCTGGCAATGGCCGGTGCGCTGATTTACATCAGCCAGGAAAGCAAAATAGTCTGGCTGATGTTTAGCTAAGACACCGGAGTTTATTGGGATTCTTCTTTCAACTGAGACTGAATGTAATTCTGGATGCCGATACGCCCGATTAATTCCAGTTCGGTTTCCAGCCAGTCAATGTGATGTTCTTCATCCGCCAGAATAGTAATCATTAAATCGCGGCTGACGTAATCATGAACCGAGTCTGCGTAAGCAATGCCTTCGCGTAAGTCCTTCGCCCCTTCGAGTTCCAGCAGCAAATCAGACTTCAGCATTTCCTCAACATCTTCACCAATATTGAGTTTGCCGAGATCCTGCAAATTTGGGAGGCCTTCAAGGAACAGGATCCGCTCAATGTAAATATCGGCATGCTTCATTTCATCAATGGATTCATGATATTCGATACCGTTGAGCCGCATAAGTCCCCAGTTTTTAAACATACGGGCATGCAAAAAGTACTGATTGATAGCAACCAGTTCATTTCCAAGAAGTTTATTGAGGTGTGCAATGACTTTTTTATCGCCTTTCATAGGTAACTCCTCCGTTCCGGTATCTAAAGCGTAGATCCGGTTCAGAGTAAGTCAAAAAAAAGGCACACTTTTTAACTAAGTATTTTTAAGCGATATTTTTGTATTCAGGAATTTGCTGTAATTCATCTTCCATTATCTGTCGTGCCATGCGAACACATTTGCCACATTGCGTTCCTACCGGAACAAAATTCCTTAGCTGTTGGAACGTTTGCGGCTGGTAACGCCTGACTGCCTGTCTGATCGTTTTATCACTGACTGAATTGCACAAACACACGTACATATAAACCACACTTCGCATAAATCTTGAACTAACTGTAAATGAGAATGGTTATTATTGCAAATGTAGTTTGCTCTCTTTGCTATGCAAATTTAGGCAATAAAAAAGGGTGCCGAAGCACCCTTTTTTTGCTCTTAATTATCAGCGATTAAGCGATAACTTTAGCAACAACACCAGCACCTACAGTACGGCCGCCTTCACGGATTGCGAAACGCAGACCGTCATCCATCGCGA
>NZ_SLYT01000016.1:0-86100 GCF_004346065.1 Rahnella sp. JUb53 | reverse complement strand
GTGTGGGGTCTCCCCATGCGAGAGTAGGGAACTGCCAGGCATCAAATAAGTGGAAAGCCCTGTACTGACGTACAGGGCTTTTTGCTATGTGGAATCTGATGATGTTTGGACGTTACTTGCCTTGATTTTGGCATTTATTACTCCGCTTGCGCTCTGCCAGAACCCCTGTTAGTAATGAGTCAGATGATAAGCGCTGTATCCGACAGCTGCGCCTGCGATATCCCAGCTAAAATCTTTCCAGCTCCAGCCACTCCCACCTTCCCGGCTGTCATAAAGCTCTTTCGCCGCACCCAGTCCGACAGAAAACATCAGTCCGAATGAGCGGCTGCGTGCTTCATTCCATCCCTGATGATCACCATAGGCAGTTCCAGCTGCTGCTAATACTGCTGATCCCACAAAGTGCTCGGCTTTATCTTTGCCTGTCCACGCGTCATTCGCATAATGCGTGCAACCACTGCATCCCAATATCAGCGCGATATGAGGAAGTCTGAGCGCTACAGATAATCTTTGCATCATAGGGTGGAATCCCAGATAAAAAAAAGCCCGATCACGATGATCAGGCTTTCAGTATAGCCAATTACAGAATTCGGCTGATGAGTCTGTCGATTCTTATCCGCCGTAAGCGTCGGATAAGCTTACGAACTTTGACCGGATAATTTGGAATGCTCTCCAGTTCCATATAGTGCGAAACCACATGCGTATGCTGGCGAATTTCTTCCAGCTCTTTATGACGCGCAGCGGCCATTTCTTTATGCGGATCGTGGATCAAAATGGCATTCTCAAGATCCAGACGCCAGGCGCGGGGATTGAGGTTATTACCGGTAATCAGTTGCCAGCGGTCATCTACCCACATGCCCTTCAGGTGATAGCTATTATCACCGTCTTTCCACAGACGGACAATTAACTGTCCGCTGTCAACAAAACGCTGTAAACGGCTCAGGAAGCGGCGCAGGTTAATTTCATACAAGTACGGTAAGGCACCTATGATTTTGAATGGCTGATCTTGCGGAATATAGAAATCGTTCGCGGTTTTATCACCCACGATAATTTCCACCTGCTTTCCACGGCGCAGCAGATGAATAATGTTGCGCGCCAGCAGGGCAGGCATATTGAAGTAAGGCGTACACAATGTCAGCTTATGATCCGTGCTGGCCATAAGATGATGGATAGTCCGGTTCAGCTCATTTTGTTTGCCAAGACCCACAATCGGCGTGACGGCCAGTTCATCATTACCGGCGCTATCTTTAAAATGATAGCCACTGGTACGCAAGGTCTGGCGGAACTGACGTGTTTCGTTCTTGATCTCGATACTTTTTGGACGATCTTCGCGATCCAGTCGCTGTACGGCAGACGCGGTCAGGATCGACTTCTTCATAAAGTCGATCATTGTGTTGGCCAGCGCCGTATTCGTCAGTAACTGATAACGGTCATAACGATACTTTTCATGGCGATGCAGATAGACATCGTTAAGGCTCGCGCCGCTGTAAATGACCTGATCGTCGATCACAAAACCCTTGAGATGCAAAACGCCCAGCGCTTCGCGGGTATTTACGGGCACACCATATACCGGCACGGAAAGTCCGGGATGCTCTTTCGCCATACGACAATACCAGTCAGCATTGGTATTTGCCGCTGCAGCGCCGATGCGACCACGCTGAGCACGGTGCCAGTCAACCAGCACGCAAATCTCCAGCTCGGGGCGACGCTGCTTGGCGTCATACAGCGCCGACAGCACATCGCGACCGCCATCATCGTTCTCAAGATAGAGCGCAACCAGATAAATCCGTTGGGTGGCGTTAGCAATGGCTTCGAGCAGCGTCGTACGGAAATCTGTCGGACAGTAGAGCGTTTTTACAGCATCAACCGTTTGGGGGAGTTTGGGTAGCTGAGCAAGGTGTTGTTGATGTTTATTACGTTTGAATTTTGACAACATCACAGTGCGCTTCTTCTCTCTTCATGTAATGGCTTTAGCGGCACAAACAGATATAGGTAACCGCACAATCGGTCGATAATACCATTAGTCCTGTCTGATGTGCGCATCTTTTGCCTGTTCATCGCGCAGGCTCACGGTTTCCTGCTACAAAATTCGGGTCTTTTCCAGCGTCAGGGAGAGGTTCACGATACCGTCCTGAATCTGAATATCGACGTCAAATCCCAGCTTTCTGGCCAACGTAATCATGCCGCGATTGTTGGGCATAGTAATACCGGTCAGACGTTGCAGCCCATGCTCTGCGGCGTAATTAATCATCTTATCCAGCAGGCGTCTTCCGAGCCCTAAACCTTTCAGGTCTGAGCGAACCAGAACCGAGAATTCGGCATCAGTATTATCGGGATCTGATACCGCTCGGGTGACACCAATAATTTCACTTTTTTCATTAAGAGTATGAATAGCCACGAATGCCATTTCGCGGTCGTAGTCGATTTGCGTCATATTCGCTAAATCTTCATGTGTGAATTCGTTGATCTCACTGAAATAGCGATAGTAGAGATCTTCCTTCGTCACTTTCAGGATAAACGCTTTAAGCAGTGGTTCATCTTCCGGCAGTATCGGGCGGAACAACGCTTGCGACCCGTCTTTCAGTATAACGTGCTCTTCGAGTTCACGTGGATAAGGACGAATTGCCAGTCGTGACGGTGCGCCGGGCCTCTGTGCCGAAAGCTGCATTGAAACATCGAGCAGGCTGAGTTCATTGCCGGAAACCAGCAAAGGATGAATATCCAGACGTTCGATTTCCGGGCAATCAATAATCAGGTTCGACACGTTTACCAGCAGCTGACTGAGCGCCGGGATATCGAGAGGATGCAACGCATTGCGCCCTCTGATTTTGCCGCTCTTGAGCGCCTGAACGACCTGATAGCGTGCCAGCGTCATGTTCAGCGGCGGCAGGGAAATCGCCGCCTGTCTTTCCGGAAGCCAGTCAGTGCCGCCCTCGGCCAGCATAATCAGCGGGCCGAAGACCGGATCCTGTTCGACCACCACGCGAAGCTCCTGTGATCCGGGCCGGTTAGCCATGGTTTGCACCAGCAGCCCCTGAATCCTCGCCTGCGGAAATGCTTGTCTGGCGCGGTCAAATATCGCATTCGCCGCCTGTTCCACTTCGCTCGCGGTGCGCAGATATAGCATCACGCCCTGCACTTCTGAATTATGCGGGATGTCTGGAGAACGCAGCTTCAGCGCCACCGGATAGCCAACCTGACTGGCGATATTCACCGCTTCTGCACTGTCACTGGCTATCCATGTCGGCAACACATTCATTCCGTACGCCTGCAAAATTGCGCGCACTTCATGGGTATCGAGCTGCGTGGTGCCTTCCGCTAATGTCCGGGCGATCAGCTGATGTGCCTGATCGGTGTTCTGTTCAAGATCTGCCGGAAGAGCCGGCGTTTCTTTCAGCTGTTTCTGGTTACGACGATATTCCACCATGTGCATAAATGCCGTCACCGTGCCTTCCGGCGTCCGGTAAGTCGGGATGCCAGCTTCAGTGAACAGTTTGCGGGCTTCCTGCGATGAAAACTCACCGCACCAGTTAGTCAGCAGCGTGATGTATTTACCTCGGGGATGCTGATGAACGGCTTCAATCAGGTGGCTGGCCGTCACGGTGCCATGTGCCGCCGCGCTGGGTGCGTGGATAGCCAATACTGCGTCGTAATCTGTGCTGTCGAGCAGGGCGGTCATGACCGCCTGATACAGTTTGGGTGTGGCATCGTCGCGCAAATCTAACGGATTGGCGGCGGTAATCGATGGTGGCAAAACGGCGCTCAGAGCGTGACGGGTTTCATCACTGAGTTTCGCCAGTTTGCCGTTACGCGAGAGTAACTGATCCAGTGCCATCGCAGCCGGGGCGGCGCCGTTGCTGATAATTAGTAAGCGCTCACCTCGCAACGGGCGCATATGGCTCAGCGTTTCGACCGCAGAAAACAGTTCGTGCGTATCCTGCACACGCAGTAAACCGGCGCGCTGCATAGCAGCATCATAGGCGGCATCCAGACTTAGAGGGCTGTTGAGCAGCTGCTGTGCCTGTCCGCTTCGACCGCTTTTGATCACCAGAATCGGTTTATTTCGTGAGGCACTGCGTGAGGCGGAAAGAAAACGTCGTGCATCGCTGATGTGTTCGAGATATAGCAGGATGGCGCTGGTTTTACTGTCGCGGGTAAGGAAGTCGAGCAGGTCATCGACATCAATATCCAGGCTGTCACCGAGAGAAACGAAATAAGAAAATCCCACGGCACGCTGTTGCGCCCAGTCGAGAATAGTATTGGCGACGGCCGCGGATTGCGAAATAAACGCCAGTTTGCCGGGAAGGATCGGTACCGGTGAAAAGCTGGCGTTCAGCTTCTGCCACGGGGCGAGAATACCCAGACTGTTCGGGCCAAGCAGGCGCATCGAAAAGCGCTGAGCGCAGGATTTCAGATCAGCGAATTGTTGTGGCTGTGAGGAAAGCACAATGACTGTTTTGCAGCCGCGTTCGCCAAGCTGTTCGAGCAGGGCGAGATTGCGGTCAGCGTGCGTGCAGAGAATAGCCAGATCCGGTGACATCGGCAGGCTGGCGACATCCCGCCAGGTTAGTACGCCACATACGGCACGATAAGCAGGTGTGACCGGCAGCACCGGGCCATTGAATCCGCTGTCGAGCAGGTTGCGCATCATCAGATATCCGGCGCGGCCCGGCTTATTGCTGGCACCAATAACCGCGATAGATTCAGGTCGTAAAAGTGCTTCCAGTCCGCGCTGACTCATAACTTCTCCGGTTCATCATGTTCCCATGATTCTAGAGGCTTTCTTCGTTCTTTGCTGTGAGCTGATGCACCGGATGATGGGGTTTTCCGGCCAGATACTGGGTACGGAAATGGGTGAAGTGTCGTGACAGACCCGCAGATGCGTCAACATCACCGGCTTTTTCCAGCAGGGCAGCGGCCACTTCCACGGTGCAATGCAGTTCCGGGCGCGAGGCTTCACGCAGGATATAGCCGGAGCTGGCGCTTACATCGAGTGAGAATACCGGTAGATTATCCAGATATGGGCTTTTGCGGAACATCTTGCGGGCTTCGTTCCAGGTGCCGTCGAGCATAATGAATAAAGGCGGTTTACTTCCTGCCGGGACTTCTGTAAATACCTGACGCGGAGGTTCGGCGAAAGAGGCCGGAAACACCACGTAAGCCTGACGTTCGGGATCGGCAATGGCTTCCAGCAGCGCCGGATCCGTTTCAGTACGTGACCACAGAAATGCCTGCGTATCCGGTAATACATCCGCGATTAACCGGCCGGTATTGCTCGGTTTCATTGGCTCTGTGTCAAACATCACCAGACAAAAACGGCTGGCAGCCTGATGGATTTCGCGCGTGGCGCAGATGCAGTTACGTGTGGGTAACAGGCAGGTCTGGCAGCGAATGGCCCGGGATCCGCGCGCAAGGAAAGGGCGGGTGGAACGGGCTAAGCGCTGCTCACGCAGGCGAAGAACGGCATTGTCTGACATAAGCATCCCGGTTAACGAAAAACGGCTATTCTAAACACCCGGTCAGGACAGGCAAGTGGCAACTGCGAATAACAGAAAAAGGCCCGTATTGTACGGGCCTTCGGCAGGGCTTTATAACGGCATATGCGTTACAATGATTCATTAAGCCAGTTGTTGAACGGGGCTTTAGGCATCGCTCCGCTTAACATATCGACCATTTTGCCTTCATTAAACACCATAATGGTCGGAATACTGCGGATACGGAACCGCGCGCTCAGTTCAGGTTCTGCTTCGGTATTAACCTTAATGAAACGGATCTTACCGGCGCGTTCCTGAGCCACATCTTCGAAAATTGGCGCGAAGTTAACGCAAGGGCCACACCACGGCGCCCAGAAGTCGATGACAACGGGCAAATCATCTTGCAGATATTTGTCCAGGGTAGCGGCGGTGGCGTGAACCACATCACCTTCAAAAAGTGCGTGACCGCAGCGGCCGCATTTTGCGCCGTCGTCGATACGATCCTCAGGCAGGCGGTTTGTGGCCTGACATGATGAACAAACCGTATTCATAAATAGCCTCTACATTGCTTAACGTGAGAAGGGCATCAACCACAAACCCGTTTTACCCTTAAAAACGGTGAATAAAACGGCTGATATGTTACTTGTATGTTGTAAGTATGAGGGCGACACCTCACCTAAACAACGTGGTTTATTCAATGAATACGATAGTTTTAAGCTTTTGGTCCAAAGCCTGTGGCTTAGCTCACAGACATCAGGTAATCTTCGCGCCCTGCGCGTAGGTGGAGAGAAAAATGAACGATTCATTCAGTGGCAAGAACGGCAAAGTCAAAGTGATGTACGTCCGTAGTGACGACGACGGCGATAACCGCAATAACGATAAACGTCCTTCCAACAATAAAGGACGTCCGGGCGATAAACCTCGCCAGGGTTCCCGTCCCGACGATGCCCGCCGCAATGAGCGTCGTAGCAGCGACTCCCGTGGTGATTCCCGCGGTCCGGCTCCGCGCCGTGGCGATGATCGCCCGCGCCGTCCGGCTCGTGATGACGACGGCCCGTACTCTTCGCCGTGGAAAACTGTTTCACGTCCGCCGGCAGATGAATCTGTTCCGGATCACGGTGGTATCAGCGGCAAAAGCTTTATCGATCCTGAGCAGCTGCGTCGTCAGCGTCAGGAAGAAACCCGCGTGTATGGCGAAAACGCTTGTAAGGCACTGTTCGCCAGCCGCCCGGACGCTATCGTCCGTGCGTGGTTTGTGCAATCCGTTACCCCGCGTTTCCGTGAAGCACTGCGCTGGATGGCGGCAAACCGCAAAGCCTACCATGTGGTTGAAGATGACGAACTGGCGAAAGCATCCGGTACCGAACACCACGGCGGCGTGTGTTTCCTGATCAAAAAACGTCAGGGTCTGGATGCAGAAACGTATCTGCAAACGGCTCCGGCGAAAGACTGCGTACTGGCGCTGGAAAACGTCGGCAACCCGCACAACCTCGGCGGTATCATGCGTTCTTGTGCGCATTTCGGTATCAACGGGATGATGGTTCAGGATCCGGCTCAGCTGGAATCTGGCGCAGCAGTCCGTACCGCTGAAGGCGGTGCGGAACACGTTAAAGCCATCAGCGCGGATAATTTCCTTGAAGTGCTGGAAACCTTCCGTAACGCGGGATACACCATCGTGACCACGTCGAGCCATAAAGGTACGGCGCTGGGCAAAGCGCAGTTACCGGCTAAAATGGTGCTGGTGCTGGGTGAAGAAAGTGATGGTTTGTCTGACAGCGCCTGGCAGCAGGGTGACCTGAGCGTGTCAATCGGCGGTACCGGTAAAGTGGAAAGCCTCAACGTTTCCGTGGCATCCGGTATTTTGCTGGCAGAATGGTGGCGTCAGAACCAGGCGTAATCGCCCGGTTTTAGCCATAAAAAACGGACGCGTAATGCGTCCGTTTTGCTTTCTGACATTCAGGGAATACCTGGATTAGTGCGCGCCACCGGCTCCGCCACCGCTGGTGAACGGCGGACGGGCGAACCAGATTAAGATCAGCAGCACCAGGAATGCGCCACCGGATAACCAGAAAATCTCATTGGCAGAGATGATCAGTCCCTGATTAGTGATTTCCCGCGCTATCCAGCCAGAAGCCTGCTGATGGCTCATGCCCATCCCTTCCAGCTGCTGATAGGTTTGCGTTGCCGCCGGATTAAACGGCGTGATGTTTTCCGTCAATTGCGCGTGGTGCAGCGATTCACGGTTCGACCACATAGTGGTAGTGATCGACGTACCAATCGAGCCTGCCAGCGTACGGATAAAGTTCGACAAACTTGATGCCGCCGCCATGCGTTCAGGCGGTAAACCGGACAGAATAATGGTCGTCAGCGGCATAAAGAAGCAGCCGACCGCGAAGCCCTGAATAAACTGCGGCCACGCAGATGCGCCAAAATCCATCCCCGGTTCGAACGTATACGCACGCCAGAAGAAGCAGTAGGCATACATGATAAAGCTGAAGGTCACCAGCTTTCGCATGTCCAGACGGTGCGCAAAACGCCCGATAATCGGCGACATCAGAACCGGCAAAATCCCCACCGGCGCGGACGCCAGACCGGCCCAGGTGGCGGTATACCCATAGACCTCTTGCAATAGCTGCGGCAGCAACACAATTGCGCCGAAGTAGAGCATGTAGGCCAGGCTGATACACAGCACGCCAATGGTGAAGTTTCGCGATTTAAACAGTGACAGGTCGACTATCGGATGGTCGTCGGTCAGTTCCCAGACCACAAGGAAACAGAGCGCGACCACCGCCACGACCGCCAGTACGATAATTTCCGTTGAGTTAAACCAGTCGAGTTCTTTACCCCGGTCGAGCATCACCTGTAATGCGCCAATGCCCAGTACCAGCAGCACTAACCCCACACTGTCGATGGGCCTGATCTGCGTCGCGGTTTCGCGCCCCTTCAGCGTTCTCAGCGTCAGGAACACCACCGCAATGCCGATCGGCACGTTGATAAAGAAGATCCAACCCCAGTGGTAGTTATCACTGATATACCCGCCCAGGATCGGCCCGCAGATCGGGGCGACGATCACTGTCATCGACCAGAGCGCGAGCGCGGTACTTCGCTTGGCCGGCGGATAGTTATTTAGTAACAGACTTTGCGAAAGCGGGATCAGCGGACCTGCCACCACACCCTGCACCACACGGAAGAAGATCAGCATTTCCAGACTGGTGGACATACCGCACAGCCACGATGCAATCGCAAACAGCACCGTGGACCACAGGAAGAGTTTGACCTCGCCAATACGTTTTGCCAGCCAGCCGGTGATCGGGATCGAGATGGCGTTCGCCACCCCGAACGATGTGATAACCCAGGTGCCCTGTGAGTTCGAGGCACCCAGATTCCCGGCGATGGTCGGGATCGCCACGTTGGCGATCGTCGAGTCCAGCACCTGCATAAAGGTAGCCAAAGACAAAGCCACCGTCATCCAGGCCAGCGGGGCGCCTACCAGCGGTTTATTTGCCACGAAGGCCTCCGGAGATTTTAGCCTGCATTGGCATGGATAACGTCAGCAATGATGGCGTTGACCGGCGCCAGATCCAGCGTCAGCGCGCTGGTCTGATACAGCGGTTCGCTGCGGACTTTATTCGCCAGCACCAGACCATCACGGTTTTGAGTATCGACAGTCACCAGCGTGGATAAACCGATACGTAGCGGATGCTCAGCCACTTCCTGATCGTTAAGTTCGATACGAACGGGCAGACGCTGAACCACTTTGATCCAGTTGCCGGTGGCATTCTGCGCCGGTAACAGCGAGAACGCGCCGCCAGTACCCATGTCCATACCAACGACTTTGCCGTGGTATTTCACGTCATCGCCGTACATGTCACTGACCACGGTTGCCACCTGACCAATACGCATATTCGCCAGCTGGGTTTCTTTAAAGTTGGCATCGACCCAGATGTGATGCGCCGGAACCACCGCCATCAGGGAGGTTGTCGGGCTGATCTGCTGACCAATCTGTACTGCACGACGTGAGACAAAACCGTCAATCGGGCTGCGCACTTTGGTACGTTGCAGGGCAAGCCATGCGTCACGCACCTGAGCGGCAGCCTGCAGAACCTGCGGCTGCTTATCGACCGGCGTATCCAGAATCATCGCCTGATTAGCGTTGTATTGCTGAACGGCGACATCGTACTGCGCTTTCGCAGTATCGACAGCATCACGGGCGTGTTGCAGTTCTTCACGACCAATCGCATCGGCATTACCCAGCACGATACGGCGTTTGAGGTCAGTCTGCGCCTGTTGCAGTTGCGTCTGACGCAGCGCGATATTGGCCTGATATTGTTTACCGTTGATGATCAACTGATGCGTCTGACGCACGCTGTTGGCCAGCGCCGTTTTAGAGCGTTCGAAAGCCTGCTCCGCATCGGTCGGATCGATAGTCACCAGCACGTCGCCTTTTTTAACAAAGTCGGTGCTGTCGAAATTGACGTCGGTCACGCTGCCCGACACCTGCGCCATAATCTGAACCTGATTACCGGCCACATATGCATCGTCGGTAGACTGGAAATGACGTAACACCAGCAGCCAGTAGAACAGGTAGGCGATGGCGATAATAATGAAAATCCCGGTTAACAAGAGCATCGCGACTTTGCGCGTTTTTTTCTTATTTTTCGGAGCTTGCGTCGTTGCCTGAGTTTCGGCATTTGCGCTCATGGTCTTCTCCACACTGAGTCTTTTATTATGATTTTTGGTCCGCGGCCGGGGCCTGATAGCCACCCCCAAGCGCACGGATGAGACTGATTTTTGACTGCATCAACTGACTGCTGGCGTTGAGTTGCGCCTGTTGTTGTTGCAGAAGCGCTGACTGGCTGCTTAACAGCTCATCCCGTCCGATGACGCCAGCGTTGTATCTTGCATCCGAAACGCGATACACCTCTTCCAGCGACTTAGCGGCAGAAGATGCCTGCTGCAATTGTTCCGCGCTGCTTTTCGAGACTGTAATGGCATCCGCAGTTTGCTGGATGGCGTTCAGGATGGTCTGGTTATACGACTCAACTGACTGGTCATATAACGCGGACTCTTCGCCCAGTTTGGAGCGCAGTGCACCGGCGTGGAAAATCGGCAGCGAAATGGCTGGCGCGATATTCCAGGCTTTACTGGCTGCTTCAAAAAGATTCGGGCTGGTGCCGCCATAGTTGGTGGTCGTCAGACCGCCGAAGGCACTGATGGAAAGGCTTGGATAAAATTCTTTTTTCGCCGCACTGACCCGCTGGGAATAGGACTCCACCAGATCACGCTGTGCGGCGATGTCCGGGCGTTTACCCAGTAATTCCAGCGTCAGTTCGGCTTTAGGTGCCAGCGCTTCTGCCGGTGGCAATGCCACGGCGTGGAGGCCATTCATCGCATCCGGACCACGTCCTGCCAGCGCAGAAAGCTGATGTCTCAGCTGTTCAGTTTGCGATTTCAGGTTGATGATCTGCTGTTTGGCACTGTCGGCCTGAGCCTGGGTTTGTTGCGGGATTTCAATGCCATAGACGCCGGCCTGATATTGCGCTTTCCGCAAATCTGCCAGACGCTGGTTGTTATCCACTTCGTGTTGCAGAACATCTTGTAAGGCAAGATTGGCCTGTAACTGATAATAGGCTGACGCCACCGAACTGGTCAGCGTCAGAGCGGCTTCAGCCTGTTCAGCACGGGCGGAATCCACCTGTGCTTTCGCGGCATTCACCTGATTGCGGTATTTACCCCACCAGTCAAACTCATAGCTCAGATTCAGCCCGAGGCTGTTGCTGCTGTCGTAGATCGGCGCTTCAGGATAGCTGGTCAGGAACGGCGGGATCGTGTTTTTTGCGACACGTTCACGACGCGTAGAACCATTCAAATCCAGATACGGACCATTGGCGGCATCGGCTTCTCCCATCACGCTTTGTGCTTCGCGCACGCGAGCGGCGGCCTGACGTAATGACGGCGAGTTTTGCAACGTCGTGGTCATCAGGTTATCCAGTTGCGGGTCATTAAGACTGCGCCACCACTGAGGGCCGAGGGTCAGGGAACTGACTTTTGCCTGCTGCAGATGAAGCTGTTGCGTATCCAGCAGCGACGACTGAGGAGCAATATTATTACTGGAGGCACAGCCGGCCAAAATCAAAACGGCAAACAGCGGCGTAAGCCTCCAGCGAGCTTGGAGTGACATGTGTAGTTTACCTGAACAGAAATTTAGAATTGTTGTAGTGCTGTTGCATCCATCTGATCAAGGCGAGTTAACAGTTTGCGGGTCAGGGTTTCTAACTGCTTCTGCTCATCTGCGTCTAAAGTTGACCAGAGAAAATGCAGACTCTTGTGTTGAGGCGGCAGTAACTTCTGGATAAAGGCTTCCCCGTCAGGCGTCAGGTGCAAATGCAGGCACCGGCGGTCGTTATCGCTTTCACGGCGTTCAATCCATCCGCGTTTTTCCAGCTCATCCGCAATACGGGTGGCATTAGTACGGGAAGAACCCAGCGCAGAGCTAAGCTCAGAAGGCTGAATGCTGTGACTTTCCTGCGCATCCAGGGTCAGTAACGCCATAAACAGCGTTTCATTAATCCCTTGTGCTTTCAGCATTTTATTGCGGTTTTCAAGCAATTTACTTTGCATGTGCATACACAGGCGGGTCAGCAGAATTTCCTGATAAGGGAAATCTTTTTGCTTTTTGGCCCGGAAATTTAACATGTTTTCAATTGGCGCGAACGAACTGTCCATATGAGAAGCCTCATTAGTTACAGATGACATAGTAACGATGGTAATTAATAATATCAATGTCATGAATCACCAATTCTTTAGCAATTAGTGTGATTCATAACTCCGGTGAATTATTCGATGTTTAAAGTATTCGGCAGAGTTTTCCCTGCGGTTACTCTGCAGTAAAAAAGGTCTTCAGCCTGCGGCCATCAGCATCACCTTAAACACCAGCCCGTATGCCAGGGCACCGGTCAGTGTGGCAATAATGATACTTTTGGTTCGCCAGAAAATCAGCGCGAGAAGCACAAAACCGGCCAGCGAAGGCAGCAGCTTTTGATGATCACGCAAAATTTCAGGCGTGCTTGAAACCACCAGTAACGCGCAGATAGACGCGATACCGATGCTGTCGAGCACGCGGGACAGAGGGCCACTTTTTGGCCCGGGTTTCTGCCTTGCGCCCATGCGCAAAGGCAAATACCGGAACAGGTAATTCACGGTGCCGACGAGCAGACAAACCAGAATGACATTAGTGCTCATCTGAGGTTATCTCCGTGGCAGAAGAGGATTGAGGGCGTTGCAGCAGGGCGGCAACGCACCCGGCGGCCAGACCGCAGCCGATAGCGGCGGGAATTGACCAGAACAGCAGTCCGCCCAGCGCGCCAGCCAGCGACGCGACAAACACCATACTTTGCTGGCGCTTAAACGCCGCGAGCAAAAAACTCAGAAACAGCGCCGGTAACATAAAGCCGAGTGCGGCTTCGATAGCCGGGAAATTTTCCAGTGGCCCGTTGCCAAATAACGCCCCCACAGCAGTACCCAATACCCATGAAAGCCAGGAAGACAGCGCAATGCCGCACATCCAGTTTTCGCTCCAGCTGCGTTTATCGCGGATAAGCCTTGCGGTGGCAGCGGCAAACACTTCGTCCGTCAGGCCAAATGCCCACAGCGCGGTTTTTTTGCCATTGAGTTTGCCCACCAGACGGTTACGCAGCGATGGCCCGTACAGCACATGTCGTACATCCATTGCCATCACGGTAAGGGCAGAAACCCACAAGGACATTCCGGCGCTGAGCAGCGCGGTGATCACAAACTGACTGGCGCCAGCGTAGATAAGAATGGAAAAAAGCAGACTTTCAGCTGGGGTGAATCCCAGTTTTACGGCGCTGAGGCCAAATGCAAAAGCGATGGGCAGATAGCCAATGACAATGGGCAGGCTGTCGGTAATACCTTGTGCGAATGTTGAAACACGGACGGGGTCGGGTGCTTCGAGATCTGGGTTGCTTTGCATGGGTGTTTAAAAGATTGTGAAACCGGATGAGTTCCGGCAAATAATTCATGGTGCAAACATTACCAGACTGTAAGTATTGTTAACACCCTTTGGTTCAAATAAATTTCCAATATGATTATTCGCAAGCTAATCAGGAGGGGTGATGGTTCCCTCCTGATGTAATTTCGTACGTTATTACGCCAGCTTGTATTTATATCCCTTTAGCCAGACCAGTAAATTCAGCACACACATAAGGGTTCCTGCTGCTGACACTCCGTACCAGCCTGCGGCCTGATAGGCGGATGCGGACACCAGCGAGCCGATCGCACCCCCAATAAAGTACGTCGTCATGTAACCCGCGGTCAGGCGGTTACGTGCTTCCGGCATGGTTTTGTAGATGACACTTTGGTTGGTGATGTGGACGCCCTGAACCGAAAGGTCCAAAACGATGATGCCGATAATCAGCGAAATCACCGAGTGCTGGCCCCAGGCAATCGCCGCCCAGGACAGCAATAGCAGAATCAGACCCGCCGTGGTGGTCAGATGCGCTTTGCCCTTATCCGCCAGATGTCCAGCACGGGTAGCCGCCAGCGCACCCGCCGCGCCCACCAGCCCGAACAGTCCGATCACGGCTTCGGAATAGTGATACGCCGGGCCCGCCAGCAGAAACGCCATTGACGTCCATAAAATACTGAAGTTAGCGAAACAGAACATGCCGATCAGCGCGCGGGTGCGTAACACCGGCGTGTGGATGAACAACGTGAAGATGGATTTCAGCAACTGCGGATAATTCAGATCCGTTTTCTGCTGGTGTTTCGGCAGCTTGCGCCACAAGACCAGCGCCATCACGATCATCAGTGCGCTCGCTACCCAGTAAACCGTGCGCCAGCCGCCCAGCGATGCCAGAGCACCGGCGACGGTACGCGCCAGCAAAATGCCCAGCAGCAGCCCGGACATAATCAGCCCGACCACCTTACCGCGACGCTCTGGTTCAGCCAGCGTAGCCGCCAGCGGCACCAGAATCTGCGCTACCACCGAGAACAGCCCGGTCAGCGCCGTCCCGACCAGCATGATGGTCAGCGTAGGTGCCATGGCTGTGAGCAGCAATCCTGCCGCGGAAAGCAGCGTCATCAGCACGATTAACCCGCGACGTTCGAACATATCGCCGAGTGGTACGATAAACATCAGCCCGCAGGCATAACCAAGCTGTGCCACGGTGACGATAAATCCAGCCTGATTGACGGAAAGATCAAATGCGCGTGCGATAGTTTCCAGCAGCGGCTGCGGGTAATAGTTACTGGCGACGGCGAGCCCGGTGGCGACTGCCATCAGAATAATCAGCGCCGGGCTGAGTGGTGAATGTGTGGTCGTTTTTTTCATAATGGGGATAACAGATCTTATTGAAGAAGCAGGGGAATGCGAAAAACGATTATCGTTTTGGTTGAAATATTAAACCAATGAATAGTTTTCATGGCAACTATTTGGTTTTGCAATAGCCGTACCGGCAGGCTTGTTTGCAGCAGGGGATTTCCCTGCTGCGAGACTCTTAAGCCAGCAATTCCTTACGCGCGGCCATCGCCAGAAAATGGCTACGGTCGCGATACGACGGATGATTTTTAACTTTATTATCAATACGTTTGATCAAAGTATCAGGCAGCGAAATATTAATCCGGTGTGCCTTCCCTTCGAACTCTGACAGATCAATATCGATCAGAAACCAGGTATCGAAGTCGGAATATTCGGGATTAGCGGCATACACCAAATGCCCGGCATCAAAAATATCATCAACAACAAAGCGTTCGCTTTCGATCAAATCTTCTACCGTCATCAGGATGGCTTCTCGAACCATAGGGGCGATTTCTTCACGGGTATCCGCTGCAGAGAAGCACCCGTAATCGAATTTGGTAAATGCTGGTACCACCATACCGTACGCGGTTTTATCATCTTTTGGCGTTTCAAGCCCGACTGAAAAGAACATATTCAACCTCCAGTTGCAGGATCATATCCCTGCCATTTTCATAATGGATTTGAGGGTTCCCACAGGTAAATCATTTTTGGGGTGAGGAACGGGAAAAGTTTTGTTGGTGACAGGTGACCACCAAATTTGATGACTTCCTCCCCGGTGACGCTTGAGTTCACAACCCGCTGCAAGCAGCGCTTTAATCAATTCCGTCGATTTCATGGGCTCTCCTTAACAATGTGTCATTATACACACGAATACACACCAAGGCGATTGACAAAAAAAACGGGCGGAGATTTCTCCCCGCCCGCTGGCCTTACTGAGTCTGATGTAATGTTATTTCGCTGCGGCAGCCGCTTCTTTTACCCAGCCGTCGAACTGTTCCTGGTGGGCTTTGATCCAGCCATCTGTCTGCGCGGAGATATCAGCATCTGAATTTTTACCCGCGTGCATGGCGGCGTTCTGCGCATTGATGTCTTTGAGTGGCAGTTTCATGATGGCAAACAGTTTTGCCGCCGCCGGGTTTTTCTCAGCCCAGGCTTTGTTCGCCACGATGTGCATGGTGCTCACCGGGAAACCGTAGTTTTTGCCGTTTGGCAGTGTGGTATCGGCATTTTTATCACCCGGTACCACAGAGAACGGTACCTGCATCCACAGCACGTCTTTGCCCGGAACCAGCACATTGCTGACCCAGTACGGCGTCCAGGTGTAATAGAAGATCGGCTTACCTTCTTTGTAACGCGTGATGGTGTCGGCAATCATCGCGGAATAGTTACCCTGATTGTGGGTCACGGTATTTTCCAGTCCGTAGGCTTTCAGCTGCTCATTCAGCGCGGCTTCACAACCCCAGCCCGGCGTACAGCCGGTCAGATCGGCTTTGCCGTCGCCATTAGTATCAAACAGCTTGGCCAGTTTCGGATCCTTCAGCTGTTCAATATTGGTAATGTGGTATTTCTCAGCGGTTTTCTTATCGATCAGCCACCCTTGTGCCGCGCCGGTCACGTAGGTACCTTCGCGGTAAAAGACTTTGTCGCCACCGGCGGCTTTGTACATTTCATCATGCAGCGGTGACCAGTTGACGGCGGTGAAGGTCGCATCACCGGCAGCCAGCGTTGTGTAACCGACGTTGTAATCGACCTCACGGGTTGGCTGCACGTCATAGCCCAGTTTCTCCAGCGCCTTGCTTACCAGTTCGGTCTGAAAAGACTCCTCACTGATGGTGCTCTGGACCGGCGTCACGCTGATGCCTTTACCCGGCAGATCGGCAGCGAATGTAGTGGCTGTTGCAAATGTGGTGAGGGCGGCAACCGCCCAGATTCCTGTCTTTTTCATAAATTCCTCGATTTTTATAATGCGTTATTTTGCTGCGTCAGCAGCTTCTTTAATCCAGCCATCGAAGGTCGCCTGATGCGCCTTGATCCAGCCATCAACGTGCTGCTGGATATCTTCTGATGAGGATTCACCTTCATGCATTCGCAGGTTCTGTGCATTCACGTCGGCCAGTGGCAATTTCATGATGGCGAACAGTTTCGCGGCCGCCGGGTTTTTCTCAGCCCAGGCTTTGTTTGCCACAATGTGTTCGTTATTGACCGGGAAACCATAGTTCTTGCCGTTAGGCAGGGTGGTATCCATGTCCTTCTGCGAACCCGGATTTGCCGAGAACGGCACCGTCAGCCAGACCACGTCTTTGCCCGGTTTCATCTCGTTGCTGACCCAGTACGGTGTCCAGGTGAAATACAACACCGGCTTACCGGATTTAAAGCGGGTGAGGGTGTCAGCGATAATCGCCGAATAGTTCCCCTCGTTTTGCGTCACGGTATCACTCAGGCCGTAAGCCTTGATTTGGGTATTGATCACCTGGCCGCAGACCCAGCCCGGATTACAGCCTGCCATATCAGCTTTGCCGTCGCCGTCGGCGTCAAACAGTTTGGCGATTTTCGGGTCTTTCAGCTGCGACAAATCGTGGATGTGATATTTGTCGGCGGTTTTCTTGTCGATCAGATAACCCTGTGCCGCGCCGCTGATATAGGTGCCCTGACGGTAGAATTTCTGGTCGCCACCGGCTGCGTTATACATGTCTTTTTGCAGCGGTTCCCAGTTCACGGCCATGTAAGTGGAATCACCGCTGGCGATGGCGGTATACGCCACGTTGTAATCCACTTCACCGGTTTGCTGAACGTCGTAGCCCAGTTTTTCCAGTGCACGGTTAACCAGTTCGGTCTGAAAAGTTTCTTCTGCAATGGTGCTTTGCAACGGTTTGACGACCACGCCTTTGCCCGGTAAATCGGCAGCGAAAGCGGCAGGTGTCGCAATAGATAATGCGAGGATGAGTGTTTTATTGATCAAAGTTGTGCGCATGGTGAACCCTTATTCTTTTTAAGTTTGTGGCTTATGAATACGTAAGAGTGGACTGCGTTGTTTTAGCTTTTGAGAGTTCCCGGCAGCGAACCGCCGGGAAAAATGCAGTATGTGGATCAGGCTTTTTTGGTGAAAGGCTTCATCACCAGACCGACAGGACCGCGGGTGAACCAGCGGTGACCGCCTTTACTGCGGCTGTCGCGACCCATCGACTGGGTGAGGCGGTCGAGAATAATGGCGAGGATAACGATACCCGCACCACCGACCGATGCCAGACCCATGTCCAGACGGCCGATACCGCGCAGAACCATCTGACCCAGACCACCCACGGCGATCATCGAGGCGATGACCACCATCGACAGTGCCAGCATCAGCGTCTGGTTAATCCCGGCCATGATGGTCGGCATCGCCAGTGGCAGCTGAACTTTAAACAACATCTGACGCGGGCTGGAACCAAATGATTTCGCGGCTTCGATCAGGTCTTCCGGCACCTGATTGATACCCAGAATGGTCAGACGCACGACAGGCGGCAAGGCAAAGATAATCGTCACCACGACGCCCGGTACGTTACCGATACCAAACAGCATGACGATCGGCACCAGATAAACGAACGCTGGTGTGGTCTGCATGGCATCCAGTAACGGCCTGATAATCTTGGCCGCCTTCTGGCTGCGCGCCAGCCATATCCCGAGCGGTAAACCTATCAGGATACAGAAGAACAGCGAGGTCAGAACCAGCGCCAGCGTCACCATTGCCTGTGACCAGGCACCGATCGCACCGATCAGCACCAGCGAAACCAGCGTGGCTGCACCCATACCCAAACCGGCCATCTGCCACGCAAGCAGGGCAAAGACCAGGATCGCAATCGGAGCGGGCAGAGATTCCAGACCGTGCTGGAAACCGCTCAGCACGAAATCGACCGGGACGCGGATCCCCTGGAAGACAGGGCGGAAGTTACCGACCAGCCAGTCGATCCCCTCAGTGACCCAGCGGTCGAGCGGGATCAGCGTGCTGTGAAACGGATCGAGAATATTAAAATGCTGATGCTGTTCCGGTGCGACGCTCAGCCAGTCGTTGGCCTGCGCGGCCGCATGATGGGTGGCATCCGGTGCGCTGGTCGCGGCATCGCTGCCACCGCCCCATGGATCACTGCTGCTGGCATCGGCTGGCGCTGCACTCGTCGCGGCGTCAGCTTGTGGTGCAACACCGCCACTGGCGTTATCGGCACTCCACGGATCGACGGACGGATCCAGGGTCTGTGCCTGAGCGGCTTGTGCGTGCTGTGTCATTGTGTTCGTTACGGTTGAAGTGCTCATTCGTTACCCCCTTCTTTATCCAGAGCCTGAAGCAGCATGGCTTTGGAAATAATGCCGATATAGTTATTGTCCTCATTGATCACCGGTACGGCGCAAGGCGCGGCGGCGACATGAGAAATCAGTTCGCTGAGAGGCATGTCTGCCTGCACGGCTGCCGGAGATTCCAGCAGGGCACTTTCCAGCGACTGATTGGCTTTAAGCGCAGTTTTCAGGGATTCAATCGACACCACGCCGATGAATTTCTGTCCACGTTCAAGCACATAACCATATTCACGGTCTTCGTCTTCGAGCAGCTTAAGGGCGGCACGGGGACCAAAACCGGGGGTTTTACGAATAAGCGTGCCACGACGGCGGGCAATGTCTTTGGCACTGAAGACCTGACTGATATCGACACCGCGGAAGAAGGTGCGCACATAGTCGTTGGCCGGATTATTAAGAATGTCTTCCGGCGTGCCGACCTGCACCACTTCGCCGCCCTGCATAATGGCGATGCGGTCGCCGATGCGCATGGCTTCGTCGAGATCATGAGAAATAAACACAATGGTGCGCTGATGCTGAGCCTGAAGCTTCACCAGCTCATCCTGCATTTCAGTACGAATTAACGGATCGAGTGCTGAGAAGGCTTCATCCATCAGCAGAATGTCAGGATTATTGGCCATGGCGCGGGCTAAACCGACACGCTGGCGCATACCGCCCGACAGTTCATCAGGATAAGAGTTGGCATAGTTTTCCAGCCCGACCTGACGCAGGGCGTCAATGGCTTTGGCATTGCGCTCTTCGACCGGCACACCGGCCAGTTCCATACCAAACGCGGTGTTATTCAACACGGTCAGGTGTGGCATCAGCGCAAAGGACTGAAAGACCATACTGATTTTACTGCGGCGCACCTGGCGCAATTTTGCTTCTGAGATTTTGGCGATATCTTCGCCGTCGATCAGGACTTCGCCACGGGTGGGCTCTATCAGACGATTGAGAAGGCGTACCATGGTGGATTTACCGGAACCGGATAACCCCATGATGACGAAAATCTCGCCTTCTTCAATGGCCAGACTGGCATTCTTAACGCCAAGTGAAAGACCGGTTTTCTCAAAAATTTCTTCTTTACCCTTGCCTGCATCAATCATCTTGAAAGCGCGATCCGGGTTTTCGCCAAATACCTTATAAAGATTCTTTACTTCGATTTTAATTGCCATGCAATGTGCATTCCTTGGATATAAATAGCCGTATCGGCTCGATGTCTAGTTTTTGTGTTGGACCGTATAAGATTTTGCCTGTAACAAAATAGTGAACGCTTTATACCCTAACACATCGAAATTCTGAGACAAGTCTCAATGTTTCTGAATAATATTCGTGATTGTGTTTCGGGTTACGTATTTGTGTGTATCAGGCTTGTCTAATTTTGTCTGGATCCGCTGACATTTAATGACAATTTTCAGGGCTTCATGGCGGGCGGTTTTCCGCTGCATTTAAATTAAGTATATTATTCAGAATATATATTTAAGTGATTGTTTTTATTTGTTTTATTTTATGATCTTGTTGTCGATTTTTTATCATTAATAATTGCAGGGAATTTAACCGGGAAATGCGAATTTTTTGCGCAGACTTTACAGGTGTAAATAGTGATTTCAGGGAGGGTGATTACCGGTGAATTTACCGGTTGTCTGAAAGAGGAAATTGAGTTGATATAATGGCAGGATTCGGCGGGCAGAGGGCGTAATTTGCCGGTGCTGACACCGGCGATGAACGTGAAATTCGTCACGGAAAAAAGAGGAAATTGAGTCTCAGGCCTCAGAATTTTTTGTGACGGCTATTTTCCGGTACAGGCGCCGTGGATGGCCGATATTTCCGTACTGCATCTCGACGCCGATAAAGCCAATTTCCACGCAATATTCCAGATATCGGCGGCCTGTCGTTTTGCTGATCCCGACTTCCTCAACGACTTCTTCAACCGACCAGCTGACGTCCGGTTTCGCGTTAAATGCGCGCTGAACCAGTTCGAGCGTATTAGGCTCGATGCCTTTGGCTGAAGGGGCTGCCGGTGTATCGCTGGCGGGCAGATTGAACAACTTATCCAGAGCCCGCTGATCGACCACTTTCACATTACGCAGCGTTTGCACCAGCTGCATAAAACGTTCCAGTGAACTTTGCAGCCGGTGGAAAGACACCGGTTTGATAATGTAATCGAACGCGCCGCTACGCATCGCCTGACTACAGGTTTGCATATCGCTGGCCGCGGTAATGAAAATCACCGAACAATCGAAGCTTTTCAGCAGCGGGCTGTTGATTAAATCCACACCCTGGCCGTCCGGTAAATAGTTATCGAGCAAAATCAGCCGTGGCTCATGCAGGCGCAACAACGAGCGCGCCTGTTCCAGCGTGGCGGCGATACCCACGACACGCAGATTGAAATTTTGCTCGATAAAATCGCGGTGCAGACCGGCCAGATGCGGCTCGTCTTCCACAATCACGACATCGAGAGCGCTGCTGTTATTCATGGTTCTGTCCTGTTAATGCTTCAGCCGGGTACGGGATAAAGACTGAAAATATCGTACCTTGCGGCGTGTTGTCTGAGATTTCGATGCTGCCGCCGGCCTGACGGACATATCCGGCCACCAGATAAAGCCCGATACCATGTTCCGCGCCGGTCGTGTCGTGGTCGCCTGAGGGCTTGCTTGTCACGCCCTGTTCAAACAGGCGCGGTTTCAGGTCATCATCCACGCCGCTGCCCTGATCGGCGACTTCAATCAGCAGCTCCTGATTCCTGTCTGAAATATACAGTTCGACCGGCACAGAAGGCGTCAGCGCGTTGAGGGTGGCATCCACGGCGTTATCCAGCAGATTACCGACCACCGACATCAGCTCGGTTTCAGTGATAGCCGCCGGAATGCGGGTGAGCTGGCAGGCGGGATCGAAACTGAGTTCAACGCCTTTTTCGCGCGCACTGACGTATTTCCCCAGCAGCAGGCCGCAAAGTGCCGGCGAAGTGAAGCGCGCCGAGACGAAATCCAGCACTGCCTGCGCACCTTCCGACTGCGCCTGAATATAGTGCATCGCATCGTCGTAACGCTGCATTTGCAGCAAACCCGCCAGTGTTGCGGTCCAGTTCAGCTGTTCGTGGCGCATGATGCGCAGATTGTCTGCGTAGCGTTTCACCTGACTCAGCTGGCTGCTCAGCGTATTTATGTCGTTTTTATCGCGGAAACTGAACACCCAGCCACTTTCTTTACCCGGCTCCAGCTCGATGGGAACGCGGTTGACGATCACCTGTCTCTGATTCAGCACCGTAATCTGATCATGCTGGCTGTTATTTTCACTGATACCACTTTGCGTGAAGAAGGTGGGCGGTGTCTGAAGCACTTCCGCCAACGGTTTACCCAGCAGTTCATTTTCTGGCTGATGGATATCAAGCAACTCGCGTGCGGCGCGGTTAATGGAAATCAGCTGTTTTTGGGCATTAACTGCGAATACGCCTTCGTACATGGCTTCAAGCAAGGCTTTTTGCTGGCGAACCAGCAGCGCGATATCTTTGGGTTCAAGCCAGAACATCTGTTTTTTAACGTTGCGGGTGAACATCCACGAAAAAATGAACAGCAGTAATAAAAGAAGCAAACCGTATAAACCGGCCTGCGCCAGACGATGGCCGTTAATATTATCAATATAAGAAGTGAGGTAGCCGACGGAGACAATACCAATGACCCGATTATTCTCATCCAGGATCGGCGCTTTACTGCGTAATGAAACACCTATACCGCCTTGCCGGACGGAAATAATGGTTTTCCCCGCCAGCACCTCCGCGTTATCACCGCCAATCATCGGCAGGTCGATCCGCTCCGGTGATTGTGAATGATAAAGATGCAGCTCGCGGTTATCGCCGATAACGATATAACTGGCATCGCTTTTATCGCGTAAAGGCTGGATAAGTCGTGCGATCCCGGTGGTATCCCGCGCCTTAACCTTCTGCGCCAGTCCCGGCATCAGCGCGATTTCACTGGCCTGAACCCGTGCACGCTGGCCGAGGTCGTGATGCAACTGACGATCGATGATATGAAATAAAATAGCACCCAGCAGTGCCAGCAACAGGCAGGAAAATACCACCAGAGATAAAAAGAGTTTTACCTGAAAAGGCATGCGGAGTTTCATACGGCCTGCTGCAAGATTAACGTAAAGATACACATTGAATAAGCGTACCACGGGGCAGTAAGGGCTGTAATCGGACAAAGACAGAGTTGTGAACAGGCATTATAAATAACGATGAATTCACTCAGTGATTACAAGGGTAATAGGGCTTTTTACTACAAATCTGACAATCCTTATAAATCAAATAACATTAACTCCATAAACACCATAACAACCTTAATCCCTGCGGTTTTAATTTGAACAAACTCACATCCGGCTGACCTGCTGTTTTCTTATGCTCAAAACATCAATAAGAAAAGTATTTATGAGAAAGAGGCAATGTCATGAGCACAACCGACGATTCCTACATCGCAGTCAAAGAAAAGAAAACCTCCGGCCTCTCGGTCAGGCAAAAATGGTGGCACATTCTTGATAACTACAAGATAGGCATTATCCCGCTGCCTTTCTTCCTGCTGGCCGGTGTGCTGATCCTGCTCGATTGCCTGAACGGCAAATTACCCAGCGACATTGTGGTGATGGTTGCCACGCTGGCCTTCTTCGGTTTTGCCTGTGGCGAATTCGGCAAACGCTTACCCGTCGTCGGCAAACTCGGTGCGGCGGCGATTTGCGCCACCTTTATTCCATCGGCGATGGTGCATTACGGTTTACTGCCGGACGTCGTGGTGGATTCCACGGTCAAATTCTATAAATCCACCAATATTCTGTATCTCTACATCTGCTGCATTATTGTCGGCAGCATCATGAGCATGAACCGCCAGGTGCTGATCCAGGGCTTTATGCGCATTTTTGTGCCGATGTTATGCGGTGAAGTGGTGGGCATGATTGCCGGAATGGCGATGGGCACGGTGTTAGGTTTACCGCCAATGCAAACCTTCTTTTTCCTGATCCTGCCGATCATGGCCGGTGGCGTAGGTGAAGGTGCGATCCCGCTGTCGATGGGTTATGCGACCATTTTGCACATGGAACAAGGTGTGGCGCTGGGGCGTATTCTGCCGATCGTGATGCTGGGCGGTCTGACGGCAATTGTGCTGGCGGGCGTGCTGAATCAGCTGGGGAAACGCTATCCGCATCTGACCGGTGAGGGGCAGCTGATGCCGTCGAAAAAAGGTGAGCTGGGCAGCGGTACTGACAAATTCGAAGGAAATCCGGGCGTGAATGCGCTGGCCTGTGGCGCGCTGCTGGCAATCCTGCTTTACATGGTCGGGATGCTCGGTCAGAAGTGGATCGGCCTGCCCGCGCCGGTTGGCATGTTATTCGCGGCAGTACTGGTAAAACTGGCAAATGGTGTTTCACCGACCATTCAGCACGGCTCGATGACGGTGTATAAATTCTTCCGCACCGCAGTGACCTATCCGGTGCTGTTCGCGGTGGGTGTGGCGATCACGCCGTGGCAGGAACTGATCAACGCTTTTACCCTGCAAAACCTCCTCGTGATCGTGACCACCGTGCTGGCGCTGGTCGGCACCGGTTTTTATGTCGGCAAGAAAATCGGTATGCATCCGATTGATGTGGCAATTGTTTCCTGCTGCCAGAGCGGGCAGGGCGGCACCGGTGACGTGGCTATTCTGACTTCGGGTAACCGTATGACGCTGATGCCTTTCGCGCAAATCGCTACCCGCATCGGTGGTGCAATCAACGTTTCTGTCGGATTATTTGTGCTGGCGAAATTCTTTTCATAATCCCCGTAACAGCCCCTTTCACCGAAGGGGCTGGTTTCACTGAGAAAAAATCCCCAGTCCAAAATTGGACAGAAAATAGTCAGATTATTTCACTTTATCTGGTTATTATTTGCGCACTCAGCGACGAGTCACCCGCCCCGAGAGCCGGTTCCCACGTAAGGAAGAGCACTATTTTTTAACGAAAGAATCCACGCATGTTCCGTATTAAATCGCTTGTTTCTGCCTTACTGCTTCTTGTAGCCGGTTTATTCAGCACCCATTCCTTTGCTTTTGATATGCCTGAAGAGTTTGAGTCTATGGATACCTATAAATTTTTCCACAGCGAGCTTTTTGATGGAAAAGGTTCCTCCGTCACTGCGGTTAACACCGGCAACTCAGAAAATATTAAAAGTGCCTTGCTGGCTGAATATCCGCGCTGGAAAGGGACGCATTATCGCTGGGGTGGAACCACACACAAAGGTGTCGATTGTTCGGCGCTGATGCAACATCTCTTCCGGGATTCCCTGCAAAAACGCCTGCCGAGAACCACGTTTCAGCAAATCAGGAACGGCAGAAAAGTGAGTAAAAATAGCCTGAAACCGGGGGATTTAGTCTTTTTCAAAACGTCGCCTGGCGATCGTCATGTCGGCGTGTATGTCGGGGATCATCTGTTTATTCATGCCTCGAAAATTGAAGGCGTCACGATTTCATCACTGGATAATCAGTACTGGGTCGATCATTACGAAACAGCACGACGTTTAGAGCTGATGAGCTAAAAAAAAGGCGGATCCTTTTCAGGATATCCGCCTGTTTTACTTTGAATATTTACTTATCCGATGACGCCTGCCACAGATTCAATTCACTATCCGCCACATGTTTATCAATCGCTGCCAGTTCTTCTGCGGTGAAACGCAGATTGTCCAGCGCCTTGACGTTTTCATCCAGTTGTTCAGGACGGCTCGCGCCAATCAGCACTGACGTCACGCGGTTGTCTTTCAGCAGCCAGCTCAGCGCCATCTGCGCCATCGTCTGTCCGCGCTGTTGCGCCATTTCATTGAGCAGCCGCAGGCTGTTCAGGTTTTCCTCAGACAGCATCCTGGCATTCAGCCCGCGCACTTTATTCCCTTCCACCTGCATCCGCGAACCATCCGGAATACCGTTGAGGTATTTACCGGTCAGCAAGCCCTGAGCCAGCGGCGTAAAGGCAATGCAGCCCGCGCCGTTTTGTTCCAGCGTATCCAGTAAACCACTCTTATCGACCCAGCGGTTCAGCAGATTGTAAGAAGGCTGATGAATAAGCAGCGGCACTTTTAGCTCGCGCAGCAGTTCAGCCATTTTCTGTGTACGTTCCGGCGAATAAGACGAAATCCCGACATACAACGCTTTGCCACTTTGCACGGCGTAAGCCAGCGCTGCTGCGGTTTCTTCCATCGGCGTTTCTTCATCCACGCGATGAGAATAGAAGATATCGACGTAATCCAGCCCCATGCGTTGAAGGCTTTGATCAAGGCTTGCCAGCAGATATTTGCGTGAACCGCCGGAGCCGTAAGGCCCAGGCCACATGTCATAACCAGCTTTGGTGGAGATAATCAATTCATCGCGATACGGGGCGAAATCCTGCTTCAGCAAACGACCAAAATTCTCTTCGGCTGAACCCGGAGGCGGGCCGTAGTTATTCGCCAGATCAAAATGAGTGATGCCTAAATCAAAGGCTTTTTGCAGTAATGCGCGCTGGGATTCGAGCTGGCTGACATGGCCGAAGCTGTGCCACAGGCCAAGAGACAGTGCAGGGAGTTTTAAACCGCTCTGACCGCAGCGGCGGAATTGCATGGTTTCGTAGCGGGAGGGGGAGGCCTGATACGGCATGATGTTTCCTTCTTTTTAGAGGAAGTAGGGTTATTTTTGAAACACTGTTTTATTGTAACCCTTGAAGAAATTACAGCAACATCAGAAATCCCAGTCCTCGTCTTCGGTATTGACGGCTTTGCCGATCACATACGAGGATCCGGATCCGGAGAAGAAGTCGTGGTTTTCGTCGGCGTTTGGCGATAATGCGGAGAGGATCGCCGGATTCACATCCGCCATGCTGGCCGGGAACAGGGCTTCGTAGCCGAGATTCATCAGCGCTTTGTTGGCGTTGTAATGCAGGAATTTCTTCACGTCTTCGCTCCAGCCTACACCGTCATACAGTTCTTCGGTGTAGCGGATCTCGTTGTCGTACAAATCCTGAATCAGATCAAACGCCTGCTCCTTGATCTGACGCTGACGCTCTTCGCTTTCCAGTGCCAGCGCTTTCTGGAATTTATAGCCGATGTAGTAACCGTGAACCGCTTCGTCACGGATGATCAGACGGATCAGATCCGCGGTGTTGGTGAGCTTGGCGCGGCTCGACCAGTACATCGGCAGATAAAAACCGGAGTAGAACAGGAACGACTCAAGGAACACGCTGGCGACTTTCTTCATCAGCGGATCTTCTCCGTCGTAATACGACAAAATGATCGCCGCTTTATTTTGCAGCGCGACGTTTTCCTCGCTCCAGCGGTAGGCTTCATCCACGTCCACGGTGGCGCACAGCGTCGAGAAAATTGAACTGTAAGAACGCGCATGCACCGCTTCCATAAAGCAGATATTCGAGTAAACCGCTTCTTCGTGTGGCGTCACCGCATCTTTCATCAGCGTCGGTGCGCCGACCACGTTTTGCACGGTATCCAGCAGCGTCAGGCCGGTAAATACGCGGATCGTCAGTTGTTTTTCCTGCGCGCTGAGCGTCGCCCACGACGGAATATCGTTCGACAATGGCACCTTTTCCGGCAGCCAGAAATTCGACGTCAGGCGGTTCCACACTTCGAGGTCTTTATCGTCCTGGATTTTGTTCCAGTTGATGGCTTTGCTGACCGGTTGGGGTACTAACCTTTGTTTTACTGTGAATGTTTTTACTGCGCTCATCTTTAAAGTCCTTTCAATCGGTTACAGCGTGCAGGAAACGCAGCCCTGAACTTCGGTGCCTTCCAGCGCCATCTGGCGCAGACGGATGTAATAAATGGTTTTGATGCCTTTGCGCCAGGCGTAAATCTGCGCTTTGTTAATGTCGCGCGTGGAGGCGGTATCGCGGAAGAATAGCGTCAGTGACAACCCCTGATCGATGTGCTGTGTGGCTTCGGCGTAGGTATCAATGATTTTTTCCGGGCCGATTTCGTAGGCATCCTGGTAGTAATCCAGATTGTCATTGGTCATAAACGCCGCCGGATAATACACGCGTCCAATCTTGCCCTCTTTGCGGATTTCTACGCGGGACACAATCGGGTGAATACTCGACGTCGAATTATTGATGTAAGAAATAGAACCAGTCGGCGGCACCGCCTGTAAATTCTGGTTATACAGCCCGTGCTGCATCACGGAATCTTTCAGCGCCGCCCAGTCTGCGGTAGTCGGAATAGCAATCCCGGCGTCAGCAAACAGTTCGCGCACGCGGTCGGTTTTCGGCTGCCATTTCGCCGCCAGTGCGTCATCGACATATTTGTCAAAATACGCGCCGCTGGCGTAGGTGGAATCTCTGAAACCTTTAAACGACTGCTGGCGCTCGATAGCGATCTGGTTCGAGGCGCGGATCGCATGGAAAGCCACGGTGCAGAAATAGATATTGGTGAAATCCAGACCTTCTTCTGAGCCGTAATAAATACGCTCGCGGCACAGATAACCGTGCAGGTTCATCTGGCCGAGGCCGATGGCGTGCGAATCCTGATTCCCCTGATCGATAGATGGCACCGAACGGATATGGCTCATGTCAGAGACTGCCGTCAGCGCGCGAACCGCCATTTCTACGGTATTGCCGAAATCCGGTGAATCCATCGCCGAGGCGATATTCAGTGAGCCGAGATTACAGGAAATGTCTTTGCCAATTTCCTGATAAGACAGGTCTTCGCCGTAGATCGTCGGCGAATTCACCTGCAAAATCTCCGAACACAGGTTGCTCATATTGATGCGGCCTTTGATCGGATTGGCGCGATTCACCGTGTCTTCAAACATCATGTACGGATAGCCGGATTCAAACTGAATCTCCGCCAGCACCTGGAAGAATTCGCGCGCGTTGATTTTGCTTTTGTGAATGCGTTTGTCATTCACCATCTCGCGGTATTTCTCGCTGATGCTGATTTCAGACATCGGCACGCCGTACACTTTCTCCACGTGATACGGCGAGAACAGGTACATATCTTCGTTGTTCTTCGCTAGTTCGAACGTGATATCCGGAATGACCACACCGAGCGACAGCGTTTTAATACGGATTTTTTCGTCGGCGTTTTCGCGCTTAGTATCGAGGAAACGCAGAATATCCGGGTGATGAGCGTTCAGATACACCGCGCCCGCGCCCTGACGCGCGCCGAGCTGGTTGGCGTAAGAGAAGGCATCTTCCAGCATCTTCATGATCGGAATAACGCCGGAAGACTGGTTTTCGATGCGCTTGATCGGCGCGCCCACTTCACGGATGTTGGTCAGCATAAAGGCCACGCCGCCGCCGCGTTTGGAGAGCTGTAAGGCCGAGTTGACCGAGCGACCGATAGATTCCATGTTGTCTTCAATGCGTAACAGGAAACAGGACACCAGTTCGCCGCGCTGTTTTTTTCCGCAGTTGAGGAATGTCGGCGTTGCTGGCTGGAAGCGGCCGGAAATGATCTCATCAACAAAATGGCGGGCGAGCTGAATATCGCCGCGTGCCAGCGTCATCGCCACCATACACACGCGATCTTCATAACGCTCAAGGTAGCGTTTGCCGTCAAAGGTTTTCAGCGTGTAGCTGGTGTAATACTTGAATGCGCCCAGAAAGGTCTGGAAGCGGAATTTTTTGGCGTAAGCCTGTTTGAATAACGCTTTAATATCGTCAAACGCGTACTGATCCAGCACGGCGGCTTCGTAATAGCCTTCTTCCACCAGATAACGCAGTTTCTCCGCCAGATTATGGAAAAACACCGTGTTTTGATTGACGTGTTGCAGGAAGTATTGGCGCGCGGCCAGGCGGTCTTTATCAAACTGGATCTGGCCGTTAGCGTCGAACAGATTCAGCATCGCGTTAAGCGCGTGATAATCCGGGCTGCTGGTGCCGGGGTCGGTAATTGCTAGTTCTGTCGCTGCCAAAATTCTGTTACTCCCTGTCTGACCTTTGCAACGTCTTCCGGCGTTCCCAGCAATTCAAAGCGGTACAGGTAAGGCACCTGACACTTCTGGGAAATAATCTCACCGGCAATGCAATACGCTGCGCCGAAGTTGGTGTTACCGGCGGCGATAACGCCGCGGATGAGTGAACGGTTATGTTCATCGTTCAGAAAACGGATCACTTGTGTCGGCACCGCGCCTTTGGACGATCCGCCGCCGTAGCTCGGCACCACCAAAATATACGGTGTGTCGACACGCAATTTTTCAGGCTGACGATCTATCGGGATGCGGATCGCCGGCAATCCCGTTCTGCCGACGAAGCGATGGGTGTTTTCTGAACTGCTGGAAAAATAGACCAACGGATTCATCCGCCGGTCCTCAGAACGCGTTCTGAAGCTGGCGCAGGGCGCTGATTTTGTCCGGACGGAAACCAGACCAGTGGTCGTCACCGGCCACAATCACCGGAACTTGCTGATAACCCATCGCACGAACCTGCCCGAGAGCCTGCTCATCCTGAGTCAAATCGACAACTTCGTAGGCGATGCCTTGTTTATCGAATGCACGGTAAGTCGCGTTGCACTGGACACAGTCTGGTTTACTGTAAATAATAATGCTCATGATTCGTATTTCCATCTAGTAAGAAATCAGAGACAATTTTTGCCTGCCCGCTGTGCGGCTGTTTCAGCCGGGGGAAAGGCGCGAGAGTCGGTGCCATCGTGGCGTTCCGATGGACTGAATACTAGATGTGGTGATTTAAATTTTCAACCACACAATATGTAGATTTTCTAAATTTGCTTATTGCAAAAACGGCAAAGCCCGCAGGAAGCGGGCTGGAGAGGGAAAACTTTTTTAGTTCAATTTTTGAGCGGTCAGATTACTGGCGCATACCCACCGCGAGACGGTTAAACGCATTCATCAGACCGATGGCGAAGGTCAGTTCTGAGATTTCCACGTCGCTGAATTGTGCTTTCAGCGGCTCAAAGGCGTTATCCGGTGCGCCGGTAGCGGCAATAAGAGTGAGTGATTCAGCCCAGGCCAGTGCCGCGCGTTCACGTTCAGAATATGCATGGCTGACCTGCCAGCCCGCCAGTTGATCCAGTTTGGTCTGCGCGACGTCCATTTTGCGCAACGCTTTAGAGTGCATATCCAGACAATACGCACAGCCGTTAATTTGCGAAACACGCAGGAACGCCAGTTCGATAATCACGTTATCCAGCGGACCGTTTTCCAGTGCGCCGAGCGCCGCTTTCATCGGTTCCATCACCGAAGAAGACAGGGAATAGTAAGGCAGGCGAAGTGCAGTCATGATGATTTCCTCTGGGATTTTTGGAGTAAACAGTGACGCACCGTGCGTCTCAATGACCGTAACTTTACGCCTCGTATGGTCTATACTACAGAGCCATAAAATACATATTTATACAGGTCATGATGCGCGGCTTCAGTCTTTCCTTTCAGCTCGATCCCCGGCACAAAGCACCGCTTTACCGCCAGATTTATCAGCGGGTAAAACAGGCGATCATGGCAGGGCAGCTTAAACGCGACAGCCGTGTGCCGTCGGTGCGGGCGCTGGCCAGTGAACTTGGCGTGGCGCGTGCCACGGTGGAAAATGCCTATGGCCTGTTGATGGCGGAAGGCTTTTTGCAAAGCCGCGGACAGGCCGGAACGGTGGTCAGCGCGCCGGAAAGTTTATCCTCACCCGAGCCAGCACCGGTCAGAAAAGACGCCGGGCGTAAGCCCATCAACCCGATGTTGCCTTCTGTTTCTTCCCTTCCTTTTCAGCTCGGGCTTCCGGCGCTGGATGCGTTCCCGCGTGCTATCTGGTCGCGCATTGTCTCAAGGCAAATCCGTCACACCGGCATGAATGATTTAGGCCATCCGCCGCTGGCGGGTACAGACGTTTTACGCCACGCGGTAGCCCGTTATCTGCAACTTTCCCGCGGGTTTACCTGCCGTCCGGAACAGATATTTATCTGCGGCGGCTATGCGCCGGTACTGGATTTGATCATCGGCAGTCTGCTGCAACCGGGCGACGGCGTCTGGCTGGAAGACCCGGGTTATCCGGTTACGCAGGCATTTTTCCGTGCGGCAGGTGCGGTTGCCATGGCGGTGAACGTGGATGATGAGGGCATGAATGTGCCGCAGGCGGTGAAGCAGTTTCCTGACGCACGATTTGCCGTTGTTACGCCCGCGCACCAAAGCCCGACCGGCGTGACCATGAGTTTAGCGCGGCGCATGGCGCTGCTGGACTGGGCAGCACAGCAACAGGCGTGGATTATTGAAGATGATTACGACAGCGAGTTCCGTTATCACGGACAGCCTTTGCCTTCGCTGAAAAGTCTCGATACGCAGGGAAGGGTGATTTACGCTGGAACGTTCAGCAAAGTGATGTTTCCGGCGCTTCGCTGCGGCTATGTGGTGGTGCCGGAAAGTCTGGTGGAAAAAATCGAGGCATATTGCCCGCTGCGAATTTGCGGCACGCCGCCTTTGGTGCAAAGCAGCATTGCGGAATTCATCGAACAGGGGCATTTCTACCGGCATCTGAAACGGATGCGCCAGCTTTATGCTGAACGCCGTGGTTATCTCGAGCAGGCGCTGGAGGCGCAGTTTCCGGCCGGGGTGTTACGGGTGAATCAGCAGGTCGGCGGGATCCAGTTATCCGCCAGCCTGAATACCCGTCTGGATGACGCGCTGATCGCCAGACATGCCCGCGAACAGGGGCTGGCGGTGCAGGCGCTTTCCGACTGGCAGGTTGAGCGGCGTGAGCGTGGCGGAGCGTTACGCCCGAACGGTTTGCTGATGGGGTTTCCTAATATCAGTTCTCAGGAGCAGGCCCAAGGGCTGGTGCAGCGGTTGGAGCGGGTGATTTCAGGAAGCCAGAACCAGAAATAGAAAACGGAGCCCGAAGGCTCCGTCGTCTTTTTAGCAATTACGCGGCAATGAGGGGGCCACGCGGATGTTTCAGCTTTTTAAGGCATATTCCCGACACAGGAGTGAAACATCACTAATTGCCTTTTTTGTTAGCGACGTCCCAGAAGGACACCGATAACAATACCGATTGCCGCACCGGCACCGACGCCATACCACGGATTATCTTTCACATAATCATTGGCTGTAGCCGCCGCATCACGTGCCTGCTGGCTAATTTTATCGGTGTTAAAACGTGCGCGTGTATCACGCAGAACGCCCTGTGCTTTGCTGCGGAGTTTATCCAATTCATCCTTGGATTTATCGCCTGCAGACTGAAGTACTTCATCCAGCGTATCCGCCAGCAGGGTTACGTCCTGATTGATATTTTTTTCTACTTTATCTGTTTTCTTAAACATTCCGTCTCTCCTTGTGTGACTGTTGGATTAAGCATAGACCATAATGTCGTACCAGATGGTTCTTTAAGGACAAAGACCTGTGATGATGGGGCTTTACAGGCCATGACCCTGTGGCAGCAAGTCAGGCGGGGCGCGGGCTGACGTGATACGTCTCAGATTTCTCTGCAAAACAAAATCTGCGTTACAGCCAATAACATTTTTAGCCCGTTTCGAGGCTAAAACCTGTTTATACTGTTGATTCCACTCTCTGTGATCTCATTTTCGGGTCCGCCCATGTCTTTAAGTACGCTTCGTTCTAACGCTCTGCTCAATAAACGCATTTTGTCGTTCATGCTGTTTACCTTCGTTGTCTATCTGACCATCGGCTTACCGCTCGCCGTCTTGCCAGGCTTTGTGCATAACACGCTGGGATACAACTCGGTGCTGGCGGGACTGGTGATCAGCGTTCAGTATTTTTCAACGCTCATCAGCCGCCCGCATGCCGGGCGTTACGCGGATATGCTTGGGCCAAAACGGGTGGTGATTTTTGGTCTGATTTGCTGCGGGATGAGTGGCGTGTTTTACGCGATTGCCTTCTGGTTTGCTGCTTATCCGCTGGCGAGCCTGCTATTACTTTGTCTGGCACGCGTTTTCTTAGGCGTAGGCGAAAGCTTCGGCAGCACCGGAACCACCTTGTGGGGGATTGGCGCGGTGGGTGCGAAACATACGGCGCGGGTGATCTCGTGGAACGGCGTGGCGACTTATGGCGCGATGGCTGTCGGCGCGCCGCTTGGAGTATTGCTCAACCATGCTTACGGGCTGATGGGCGTAGCCGTTCTGATTATTGTCGCTGCTGCATTTGCCGCCATTCTTGCCTGTATGAAAGCGGCGATTTCTGTCACCGCCGGTAAACGTATTGCCTTTAAAGCGGTGGTTGGACGCATCTGGCTTTACGGACTGGGGCTGGGTTTCGGCACGATCGGGTTCGGCGTTATCGCCACCTTTATCACACTGTATTACGCCGATAAAGGCTGGAGCGGAGCGGCGTTCACGCTCACTTTATTCAGCCTCGGATTTGTTGGCGCGCGTCTGATTTTCGGCAATATGATTAATCGCTTTGGTGGCCTGCGCGTTTCACTGGTTTCGTTTGTGTTTGAAGTGGCGGGGTTGCTGATGATCTGGCTGGGGCACGATCCGCTTTCTGTGCAGTTTGGCGCGTTCCTTACCGGCTCGGGTTTCTCGCTGATTTTCCCTGCGCTGGGCGTGGAGGCGGTAAAACAGGTGCCGCCGCAAAATCAGGGCACGGCGCTGGGCTTATATTCTGCATTTTTAGATCTCGGGCTGGGGATCACCGGACCGGTTGCCGGACTGATTATTTCGCATCTGGGCACGCCCTCTATTTATCTGGCGGCAGCTTTTATGGTCGTGGTCGCCTGGTTACTGACACTCAAAATATGGCTGCAAAACGAGCGTCAGACTCAGGCTGAATAACCATTTTACAGTGTGAATGCTGAGTGTAGATAAATCCTAAATACGCCAAAATTTGGGATAAACGCATTGTCTGGCAGAGTTATTGCGGTAAGGTCGCCTTGCGGTTAAAGAAGCGAGGAGCAACCATGTATTTACGGCCAGATGAAGTGGCACGCGTTTTAGAAACATCAGGTTTTGAACGCGATTTTATTGATGATAAAGCTTACGGTTACCGCCGGGGCGAGCATTATGTGTATGTAAACCGGGAAGCGCGGTTTGGCCGGACTGCCCTGGTAATACACCCGGCTCTGAAAGAGCGCAGTGAACGATTTGCAGAACCTACGGCATCTTTTCGCAGCAGCGATGCGTACAAGAATTTCCCGCTGGATGTTTCCAGCGACAACGAAACCTATTATGGAATTTGCCACGGTTTCAGTTCGCGTCAGATTCTGGCGAGCTATCTGGATAATGTATTCAGATAATCAGCCAGGTCGATCTGATAAGAAAAAGCCGCTGAATCAGCGGCTTTTTTGCGTCTATACCAGATGAATTTGGTTATACGTCTGATTGTAGTCGCGGCGAAACTGCGCCAGTTCGAAAGGTTCGATATCCAGTTCAGCGAAATAAAACAGCGCCAGTTCGGCGTGTTCGCTGCTCAGCTGTGGCGGTAAATGCGCGCGCACCAGAATATTACGCCAGCGGATGATGTTTTCCTCTGAGGCATCTTTAATAAAGGTCTGATAAATAAACACAACGTAGGCAGCCTTGCGGATCTCTTCAGCGTATCCACCGCTTATTGAGCGGATAAACATCTGACTTTGTCGTTTGCCCATTTCCAGCAGCATTGAATCAATATAAACCGGCTTAATTTTCAACAGACTGGCGAGAGACGCGTTCGCTTTACGGGTGTCTGCCGTCATAAACCAATAACCCACAATAAAAACCACAACAATTGCAGCAAGCATAATCCATATCATTCTGGACTCTGGCCTCCGGCCTTTTCTGGCGTGATGTGAAAGGTGCATGCAACACCCGATGTGGGGAGTTTATCTGCTAATGACAGGAAATACGTGAAGGAGTGACAAAGAATTTGCGCCCGCTTCGCAGAATGTCATTGTAAGGGCATGGGACGCGGCAGGAACTGGTCGATCAGGCTTATGTTGATTTGCTCAATGCCAAAGGCAAACACTCTCACGATTAAGTGAATAATCACCGCCTTGCGGATCGAAGGCGGTGATGTCAGTTACTGTTACTTCGTTTCTTCCAGCGAATACGGCAATGGCTGAATGCTCAGCTGACTGGTGGCATCTTCACGCACACGCAGATTAGCGTCGGCTTCAAGGTCATTATTCAGTACCGCCTGAACCCAAACCGTGCCGTCGCTGAGCTGAACGGCCGCCAGAACGGTACCGGTACGACGCCAGTTTTCCCCGAGTTGCAATTCAAGGTCATCTGCCGGAGCGGGCACTTTGCTCGCCTTGCCGGACAACCAGTAAAGCGCGCGTTTATTGGCGCCACGGTATTTTGCTCGCGCTACCATTTCCTGACCGGCGTAACAGCCCTTGGTAAAACTGATGCCCTCGAGCGCCTGAATGTTGGTCGCCTGAGGAATAAACTGAACGGCGTTTGGTGTATCAATCACCGGGAAACCGGCTTCGATATCCAGCGCCAGCCATTGCTGACTGTCGTTGCGCTGCGCCTGCTCGCCTAATTCTTCGACCACCTGACGGGCTTTTTCCGGGCTGGTCACAATCAGATAACGTTCTGCCGGCAGGGAGAAATGCAGCAGGGTGGTTTCATCCTGTTGCACGACCTGTTGCTCTGCCGTTGGCAATGTTGAAAAGAGACCTGTCAGCGCGGCGCTGGCCTGAAAACCTGCCACGCCGAGCAATACGACGTCGTCGTCAGCCGTGAACGTCACTTTGGAGAACACCGCGTATTTCTTCATTTCGGTTAACTGAGTGTCGCGCAAATTACGACGCTCAATAAATGCCATACCGTCACCACGTTTGAACAGACGAAGGTTACTCCACATTTTTCCTTTCGCGTCACAATGCGCGCAAAGAACGTGGCTGTCGGCTGCCAGCGCATCGACATCCACAGTGACCTGACCTTGCAGGTACTTCATGGTGTCTGCGCCGGTCATGGTTACCAGCGCCCAGTCTTCCAGAGAGATCAACGTCAGCGGCAGATGAGACGACGCTGAAGGTTTTTGCGGTGGAAAGGGAAATTCGTTAGCCATTTTCTAATCCCGGTCAATGAAATGTGACTGATACCTCATGGTAAAAGAGCCCACCCGCTTTGAAAACAGTTATTGGTGCCTTTTACGGGATGCCTTCCAGAGAATGTAAAACATCCGACAGGTTTACAGCAGGTTTTACGGCACATCACGTAGATTGACAAAACAGGGCACTGAAAAGTTACGTTGCTTGACGTGCCGCTGGTAGAATCATCGCAGACATAAAGAAACTCACGTTCTGTATCCCAACAAAGAGCCTTGTTATGGAAAGCAAAAATCAACTGGATATTAATAACCGTTCCCGAGTTCACTGGGCCTGTCGCCGTGGTATGCGCGAGCTGGATATTTCTATCATGCCGTTTTTCGAGCATGAATATGATTCGCTGAGTGAGGCCGACAAAGAGGTGTTTGTCCGCCTGCTCACCTGCGATGACCCAGATCTGTTCAACTGGCTGATGAATCACGGCGAGCCAAACGATACCGAATTGCAACGCATGGTTGCCCTTATTCAGACGCGAAACAAAGCCCGTGGCCCTGTGGCGATGTGACCTGAGGGTGTCCTGGCGCAGTCAGCTTTTCTCACTGGGATGTTACGGTGCGGTGATGCTGATGATTTTGCTGGCACCCTGGCCTGCGGGTTACTGGCCTGTCTGGATGACGCTGCTGTTGCTGGTGCTGTTTGAATGCATTCGTAGTCAGCGGCGTATTACGGCACGTACGGGTGAAGTTGTTCTGACTGATGAATACCGTCTATTGTGGCGCGGTCATGAATGGCAGATTAAACAACCTGTGTGGATGATAAGCCACGGCGCGTTGCTTTCACTGCGTCGGGAGAAACTCAAAGGCGGTCTGGCGCAGGCAATGCGCAGCAGAAGGCAGCGTTTGTGGCTGGCCTCGGACAGCATGAGTCAGGAAGAGTGGCGGCATTTGCGCCAGATACTGCTGAATGCTCATCCGCGAAGCCCGGCAAAACCGGGCTGAAGTTGCGGCGTACCTGTTGCTGATGGCGAGGCGTTACAGCAGGGCGTCCATTTCCAGCAGGATTTGCTCGCACCACTGTTGCAGGCGCTCTTCGGTGAGATCAAACTGATTTACATCGTCGAGTGCCAGTCCGACGAAATGTTTGCCATCGGCACTTAGCGGTTTCGGGCTGGTAAATTCAAAGCCTTCAGTCGGCCAGAAACCGATAAAGCGAACTCCCAGCGGCACCAGCTGATGGTAAAGCATCCCAAGCGCGTCGAGGAACCATTCGCCGTAGCCGAGCTGGTCGCCCATACCGTACATGGCAACAATTTTGCCGCGTAATTTAAGTGTAGGAAGTTGATTCCAGACGGCTTCCCAGTCTTCCTGAATTTCGCCGAAATCCCATGTCGGGATGCCGAGGATCAGGATGCTGTAGTCTTCCATCACATCAGGATCAACATCTTTAATGTTGTGCAAATCAACCAGTTCATCGCCCAAAATGTCGCGAATTTTTTCCGCAGCCATTTCGGTGTAACAGGTGCTGGAACCGTAAAAAAGTCCGATTTTCATGCTTGTTGCCATAACGTCATAAGAATACGAATGGCAGGCAGTGTAGCAGATTTGGATGCATGAAAGGCATAATGGCTGGCGCAGTATGTGCTCAGGAAACAGGAGTCGGAATGCCAAAACAAGACAATGTGAACACTCAGGACGTGACCTCTGAGCAGGCTCTGCTAGCGGTGAATCAGGCGGATCAGAGCCTGACAGAACAGTTTCTGGATATGCTGTGGATTGAGCGGAATCTCGCTGAAAATACGCTCTCGTCTTACCGGCAGGATCTGAAATCTCTGCTCGGCTGGCTGCATCACAATAAGACCGATTTGCTGCATGTCAGTGCGGAAGATTTGCAGTCTTTCCTTTCCGAACGTATTGAAGGTGGTTACAAAGCCACCAGTTCGGCGCGGTTGCTCAGCGCGATGCGCCGTTTGTTCCAGTATATGAACCGCGAATCTGTACGTCAGGATGATCCGACGGCCTTGCTGTCTTCGCCAAAATTACCGCAGCGGCTGCCGAAAGATCTCAGTGAAGCGCAGGTCGATGCGTTACTGGCTTCCCCAAGTGTGGATGTTCCCCTGGAATTGCGCGATAAAGCCATGCTCGAACTGCTGTACGCCACCGGTTTGCGTGTTTCTGAACTGGTCGGGCTGACGCTCAGTGATCTGAGCCTGCGGCAGGGTGTGGTGCGGGTTATCGGTAAAGGGAATAAAGAACGCCTGGTGCCGATGGGCGAGGAAGCGGTGTACTGGATCGAGAATTATTTCGAGCACGGCAGACCGTGGCTGCTCAACGGTCAGTCGCTGGATATCGTCTTCCCGAGTAACCGCGCGCAGCAAATGACGCGTCAGACGTTCTGGCATCGTATCAAACACTATGCGATCCTTGCGGGCATTGATGCGGAACGTTTGTCACCCCACGTTCTGCGCCACGCTTTCGCCACTCACTTACTAAACCACGGTGCGGATCTGCGCGTGGTGCAAATGTTGTTAGGTCACAGTGACTTATCAACCACTCAAATTTACACCCATGTAGCGACTGAACGACTCAAACAGCTACATCAACAACATCATCCCCGCGCGTAACCCGCCGGAGAGAAAGGACGACATGATGAAAAAAGGTTTACTGCTGCTGACATTCCTGACTGCGTGTATGAGCTCCGCGGTCCATGCTGACGATGCAGCAATCAAAGCCACGCTGGGCAAACTGGGTATGAGCAATGCCGAGGTACAGCCTACGCCGGTAAAAGGCCTGAGCGCCGTTTCCACCGACAGCGGCACGATTTATATCACTGAAGATGGCAAGCATGTTTTGCAGGGGCCGATGTATGACGTCAGCGGCACTCATCCGGTCAACGTGACCAACAAAGCGCTGGTGAAAAAGCTGGATGCGCTGCAAAACGAGATGATCATCTACAAAGCCAAAAACGAAAAACATGTGATTACGGTGTTTACCGACATCACCTGCGGCTATTGCCACAAACTGCATCAGCAGATGCAAGAGTATAACGATCTCGGGATTACGGTGCGTTATCTGGCGTTTCCGCGTCAGGGGCTGAATTCTAAAACAGAGAAAGACATGCAGTCGATCTGGTGTACAGGCAACCGCAAAACCAGTTTTGATGCGGCAATGCGTGGTGATGACATCACTCCAGCAACCTGCAAAACCAGTGATATAGCGAAACACTTTGAGCTGGGCGTGCAGTTTGGCGTCACCGGCACGCCGGCTGTGGTGCTGGCAGACGGTACTTTGATCCCTGGCTATCAGCCGCCAAAAGAAATGGCCGCCATGCTCGATCAGCAGGATCCTTCACATAAAACGGGTGGTTGATTTTTCGTGACCTTGCAGACTCAACTTCGCCGCCGTGAGGCAGCGACTGGCGTGGAACTTCCCGCCGATCTTTCCCCTTTGTTGCGCCGTTTGTATCTCGCCCGGGGCGTGAAAGAAAGTCAGGAACTTGAGCGCAGCGTGCGCGGAATGCTGCCTTATCAGCAACTCGACGGCATTGATACTGCGGTCGCGTTGTTACAAAAAGCGCTGGCTGAGCGTCTGCGTATTATTATCGTCGGTGATTTTGATGCTGATGGCGCAACCAGCACCGCGCTGACGCTGTTGTCTTTACGCAGTATGGGCTGCGGGAATCTGGATTATCTGGTACCTAACCGTTTTGAAGACGGCTATGGCCTCAGTCCGGAAGTCGTCGAACAGGCAGCGTCACGCGGCGCAGAGCTGATCCTGACCGTTGATAACGGTATTTCCTCTCATGCTGGTGTCACGCTCGCCCATGAAAAGGGGATTCAGGTGCTGGTCACCGATCACCACTTGCCGGGCGAAACGTTGCCGGATGCCGAAGCGATTATTAACCCGAATCTGGTCGGCTGCGAGTTCCCGTCTAAATCGCTGGCGGGCGTCGGCGTAGCGTTCTATCTGATGCTGGCGTTACGCAGTGCTTTACGTGACAGCGGCTGGTTCGAGCAAAACGGTCTGGCGATCCCTAATCTGGCGGAACATCTGGATCTGGTGGCGCTGGGAACCGTGGCGGATGTTGTGCCGCTTGATGCTAATAATCGCATCATGGTGTATCAGGGACTTAACCGCATCCGTGCCGGAAAATGCCGGGCGGGTATCCGTGCACTGCTCGAAGTGGCGGGGCGCGAAGCCCGCACATTGTGCGCCAGCGATTTAGGTTTCGCCCTCGGGCCACGGCTCAATGCCGCCGGACGTCTTGATGATATGTCGGTTGGCGTGGCGCTTTTACTCAGCGAAGATATCGGTCAGGCGCGTGCGCTGGCCAGTGATCTGGATGCGCTGAACCAGACCCGCCGCGAGATAGAGCAGGGCATGCAGATTGAAGCGCTGGCGCTGTGCGACAAACTCGAGCGCAGCACCGACGCGCTGCCGTTTGGGCTTGCGATGTACCATCCGGAATGGCATCAGGGCGTGGTCGGTATTCTGGCATCACGTCTGAAAGAGCGTTTTAACCGGCCGGTGATTGCGTTTGCTCCCGCAGGCGATGGCATTCTGAAAGGCTCTGGCCGTTCGATTGCGGGTTTGCACATGCGCGATGCGCTTGAACGTCTCGATACGCTTAATCCCGGTCTGATGATGAAATTCGGCGGGCATGCGATGGCTGCCGGTTTGTCGCTGGAAGAAAGCAAGTTCGACGAGTTTCGTGACAAATTCGCAGAACTGGTCGGCGAATGGCTGGATCCTTCGCATCTGGAAGGTGTGGTCTGGTCGGATGGCGAACTGTCGGCCCGTGAACTGACAATAGATACGGCAGAAATGCTGCGTGACGGTGGTCCGTGGGGACAGGCGTTTCCTGAACCGACGTTTGACGGCACGTTCCGCATCCTGCAACAGAAACTGCTGAAAGAACGTCATCTCAAACTGATGATCGAACCGGTTGGCGGAGGCCCGCTGCTTGACGGTATCGCCTTTAACATCGATCCGACTTTCTGGCCGGACAGCAGCATCCGCGAAGTGCAGCTGGCGTACCGGCTGGATATCAATGAATTTCGGGGAAATCGCAGCGTTCAGTTGATCATCGAACATTTATGGCCGAAATAAGCGATTTTCACCCACAATAAACCCTGCAAAAAAACGGCTCGTTGCTATAAAAAGACCGCTAATTCCGTTAGAATCGGCGGTTCGAATGGCATTGGGCCAACTCCGATTCTAACGTAAGACGCGAAAAATCATGTTTGAAATTAATCCGGTTAAGAACCGCATTCAGGACCTGTCCGAGCGGACAGTCGTTCTTCGGGGGTATCTTTGACTATGATGCCAAGAAAGAACGCCTCGAAGAAGTAAACGCCGAGCTGGAACAGCCGGACGTCTGGAACGAGCCAGAACGCGCACAGGCGCTGGGCAAAGAACGTTCCTCTCTGGAAGCTATTGTTGAAACCATCGATGAGTTATTGCAGGGCGTGGAAGATGTGACCGGCCTGCTGGAACTGGCTGTTGAAGCCGACGATGAAGACACGTTCAACGAAACGGTTGCCGAACTCGATGTACTGACCGCCAAACTGGAACAGCTGGAATTCCGCCGCATGTTCTCCGGCGAATACGATAACGCGAGCTGCTATCTCGATATCCAGGCGGGTTCCGGTGGTACGGAAGCGCAGGACTGGGCGAGCATGCTGCTGCGTATGTATTTGCGCTGGGCAGAAGCTAAAGGTTTCAAAACAGAAGTTATCGAAGAGTCTGACGGTGAAGTTGCAGGGCTTAAATCTGCAACCATCAAGATTATCGGTGATTACGCGTTCGGCTGGCTGCGTACTGAAACCGGCGTGCATCGCCTGGTGCGTAAAAGCCCGTTCGACTCCGGTGGCCGTCGTCATACGTCTTTCAGTTCCGCGTTTGTGTATCCGGAAGTGGATGATGATATCGAAATCGAAATTAACCCTGCCGACCTGCGTATCGACGTATACCGCGCGTCCGGTGCGGGTGGTCAGCACGTCAACAAAACGGAATCTGCGGTACGTATTACCCACCTTCCGACCAACATTGTGACTCAGTGTCAGAACGACCGCTCCCAGCATAAAAACAAAGATCAGGCCATGAAGCAGATGCGTGCGAAGCTTTATGAGTATGAGATGCAAAAGAAAAATGCGGACAAACAGCAACTGGAAGACAACAAGTCTGACATCGGCTGGGGCAGCCAGATTCGTTCTTACGTGCTGGACGATTCCCGTATCAAAGATTTACGCACGGGCGTCGAAACGCGAAATACGCAGGCCGTACTGGATGGCGACCTGGATAAATTCATTGAGGCAAGTTTGAAAGCCGGGTTATGAGGAACCAAAATGTCTGAGCAACAACCAGCAGCGCAAAGCGCAGAAAACGTACCAGATCTTAACAACGAGCTGAAAGCTCGTCGTGAGAAGCTGGCTTTACTGCGTGAATCCGGTATCGCTTTCCCTAACGATTTCCGTCGTGACAGCATCTCTGATGAATTGCATGCGAAATATGGCGAAAAGACCAACGAAGAACTGGAAGCATTAAACATCGAAGTCACCGTCGGTGGCCGTATGATGACCCGCCGTATCATGGGCAAGGCATCTTTTGTGACCTTGCAAGATGTCGGCGGCCGTATCCAGCTTTACGTTGCGCGTGATGACCTTGCGGAAGGCATCTACAACGAGCAATTCAAGAAATGGGATCTGGGCGATATCCTGGGTGCGACCGGTAAACTGTTCAAAACCAAGACCGGCGAACTGTCGATCCATTGTTCTGAACTGCGTCTGCTGACCAAAGCACTGCGTCCGTTGCCGGATAAATTCCACGGCCTGCAGGATCAGGAAGCGCGTTACCGCCAGCGTTATCTCGATCTGATCGCTAACGAAGATTCCCGTAAGACCTTCAAAATCCGTTCTCAGATCATGTCTGGCATCCGCAGCTTCATGGTGGAAAACGGCTTCATGGAAGTCGAAACCCCGATGATGCAGGTGATCCCTGGTGGCGCGGCGGCACGTCCGTTCATCACCCACCACAATGCCCTCGACATCGACATGTACCTGCGTATCGCGCCGGAACTGTATCTGAAGCGTCTGGTTGTTGGTGGTTTCGATCGCGTATTCGAAATCAACCGTAACTTCCGTAACGAAGGCGTTTCTCCGCGTCACAACCCAGAGTTCACCATGATGGAACTCTACATGGCGTACGCGGATTACAAAGACCTGATCGTTCTGACTGAAACCCTGTTCCGCACGCTGACTGAATCCGTTCTGGGCAGCAGCGTTGTGCAGTACGGCGACCAGACTTTCGATTTCGGCAAGCCTTTCGCCAAGCTGACCATGCGCGAAGCGATCTGCAAATACCGTCCGGAAACTAATGTTGCTGATCTCGACGATCTGGCTAAAGCGACCGCTATCGCAGAATCTATCGGCATCAAAATCGAGAAGAGCTGGGGCCTGGGCCGTATCGTGACCGAGATCTTCGAAGAAACCGCTGAAGCACAGTTGATCCAGCCAACCTTCATTACCGAGTACCCGGCAGAAGTTTCTCCGCTGGCGCGCCGTAATGACGAGAACCCTGAAATCACTGACCGTTTCGAATTCTTCATCGGCGGCCGTGAAATCGGTAACGGCTTCTCTGAGCTGAACGATGCAGAAGACCAGGCACAGCGTTTTGCTGATCAGGTTTCTGCGAAAGATGCAGGCGACGACGAAGCGATGTTCTACGACGAAGACTACGTAACAGCGCTGGAACACGGCCTGCCACCGACTGCCGGTCTGGGCATTGGTATCGACCGTATGGTTATGCTGTTCACCAACAGCCACACCATCCGCGACGTTATCCTGTTCCCGGCAATGCGTCCGCAGACACAAAAATAAGTTTCCTCAGAAACCACAAAAGGGCGCTCCGGCGCCCTTTTTCATGCCGCAGATCACGCCATACGCTAACTGCTTAAAACTCCAGCGTTTATCCGCAATCACGCCTTGCTCCGCCGTCGTAACCGGTTATAATGCCAGTCGCACACCGATGCGGGTGTAGTTCAATGGTAGAACGGCAGCTTCCCAAGCTGCATACGAGGGTTCGATTCCCTTCACCCGCTCCAAAAACTTCTTCCTCAAATCTGTTCAATACCCCAAAAAATTCACTACCCAATCCCGATTATTCGTATTTCCTGTACGTCGTTTCTGCATGTCTAAATTTTGAACTCAAAAGTTTAAAAACGATGCAAATCAGCTGCATACCCTGCTAAGGGAAGGGGTGGGGTGGGGGATTAAGAGCAGATCGGAATGCGGAAGCTTTTACTATTTTATGGTTTGCTAAACCCCCACCCAGCCTCCCCCTTCGCAGGGGGAGGAGCATACAAGGGACTTCTGCAACTTCTTGCAAATTGTTTAAACCAACAGCAATTACTTATTCTTCACCTGTAATCCGCGTGGCAGATTATTGTTATCCACCTGCGGTAAACCGGTAGAGGCGGAAGAAGTCAGCAAGCCTGTCTCAACGTAGTTTTGCAGTTTCTCGCGGGTATCGGTGATATCCAGGTTACGCATGGTCAGCTGACCAATACGGTCATCTGGTGAGAACACAGAATCGCCTTTTTCCATGGTCAGACGCTCTGGTTTGTAAGTCAGGTTCTCAGACACGGTATTCATGATGGTGTAGTCGTTGCCGCGACGCAGTTCCAGAGTGACTTCACCGGTGATTTCGCTGGCGACCCAACGCTGAGCGGAGTCACGCAGCATCAGTGCTTGTGGATCGAACCAACGGCCCTGATACAGCAGACGACCCAGAACACGGCCATTTGCGTGATATTGCTCGATGGTGTCTTCGTTATGAATACCGGTCAGCAGACGCTCGTAAGCGATGTGCAGCAGCGCCATTCCCGGAGCTTCGTAGATGCCACGGCTTTTGGCTTCGATAATACGGTTTTCAATCTGGTCGCTCATACCCAGACCATGACGGCCACCGATGCGGTTGGCTTCCATCATCAGCTCAACGCTGTCATCAAAGGTTACGCCGTTCAGTGCAACCGGATAACCGCGTTCAAAACGGACAACCACTTCTTCCGCTTTCACGACAACGTTCTCATCCCAGAACTTCACGCCCATAATCGGATTAACGATTTTGACGCCGGAATCGAGGAATTCCAGATCTTTGGCTTCGTGCGTCGCGCCCAGCATGTTGGAGTCAGTTGAGTAGGCTTTCTCGGTCGACATTTTGTAATCGAAACCGGACTGAATCATGAATTCGGACATCTCATGACGGCCGCCGAGTTCATCGATAAAGTCGGTATCCAGCCACGGTTTATAAATCTTCAGTTCAGCATTGGTCAGCAGACCGTAACGATAGAAACGCTCGATATCGTTACCTTTGTAAGTGCTGCCGTCACCCCAGATATTCACGCCATCTTCTTTCATTGCGGCAACCAGCATGGTGCCGGTTACGGCGCGACCCAGCGGGGTGGTGTTGAAGTACGTCACGCCTGCGGTGGTGTTATGGAATGCGCCACACTGAATGGCGGCAATGCCCTCAGCAACCAGCTGTTTGCGGCAATCAATCAGGCGAGCTTTCTCTGCACCGTACTCCATCGCTTTACGCGGAATGGCATCGTAATCTTCTTCATCAGGCTGACCCAGGTTTGCCGTGTACGCATAAGGGATCGCGCCTTTTTTCTGCATCCACAGCAGCGCTGCACTGGTGTCCAGACCGCCGGAGAACGCGATACCGACACGCTGATTGATAGGAAGGTGCTTGAGAATAGTTGTCATCGATTAAATCCTGTATGAATTAGGTCTGTCTGCTAAAGGTTTCAATGCCTATATTGATAACGCAAAACCGGGTTCAGGTAAAAGGGATTTTGCATATTTATGTAAATTTTATCGCATAACTATCTACTTGTCATGTTGGCCAGGAAGTGTTTTATTCAACATCGTTCAGCATTTTGCCATACCCTCGAATGTCCTTAAATCCCCTCCAGCGGCAACACATTCAGCGGTTTCACTTCCCGGAGTACAAACGAGGTTTGCATCTCTTTAATCCCCGGTAAACGGCGCACGACTTCCATCGCGAAGCTGGAAAAACTGTCGAGATCTTTCGCCACCACCTGCAACAGAAAATCTGCGTCACCGGCAATTGCATAACAGGCAATCACCGAGGGCAGCGCGCCGACTTCCTGTTCGAAGCGCCGGGCATCTTCCTCGCTGTGGCTGTCGATTTTCACCCGGATAAAAGCCAGCAACCCCAGCCCGATTTTTTTCCGGTCAATGTTCGCCTGATAACCGGTGATCACACCGCTGTCTTCCAGCTGTTTCATCCGCCGCCAGCAGGGAGAGGCAGCCATGCCCACTTTTTCCGCCAGCTCCTGATTGGTCATTCTGCCTGAACTCTGTAGTTGTTTAAGAATGCGAAGGTCTGCCGGCGAAATTTCAGATACAGACATAATCTGCCTTTTAAATGTGATTATGAGGAAGGGATAACCAGATTAGGGCATTTTACCGCGCAAAAAGAAAGCACCTTTCAGTGTCTCAACGCTATCCTTTTTGTCATCAATAATGATGAAAAGGGCGGACAAAATGGCAGATAACCTGCGGGTGGCAATTATCCTCAATCCCGAACTTCCACCGGGATTACTGGCGAACACGGCAGGCGTAATTGGCATCGGATTAGCAGCAAAATTCCCGATGCTGGCGGGCAGTTCACTGACGGATGCAAAGGGCGTCACGACCGATACTATCTCTAAAACTCCGCTGCCCATTCTGCAGGCAACGCCGGATCACATTAAGGCGCTGATGTTCAAAGCGCTGGACGCAGCAGGCGAGCGCAGCGTGGTGCCGTTCCCGGCATTTGCGCGCACGATGCATCAGTTTGAGCAGTATGAAATGACGTTTCCGCGGCGGGATTTATACGATGAAGTACTCGATGGCGTGGGCCTGGTCGGGCCGGAAAAATGGATTAAATCGCTGACGGGGAATCTGAAGTTATTGCGTTAATTCCATGAACATTCAGACATAAAAAAACCGGCAGATGTGCCGGTTTTACTTTTCAAGTCCCGATATCAGTTCGTTACTTTCAGCTGCGGATAGCGTTTGAAAATCGTCAGACACCAGACCAACGCGATGCAGCCGATCAGCCCGCCCGCATAGCCGACGTTGCTCATTTCCAGATGCAGACTGACCTGATTGCCGATAAGCGCCCCCGCGCCTATACCAATGTTATAGATGCCGGAAAGCAGCGCCATTGAAACGTCCGTTGCATCGGTCGCCAGCGCCAGTACACGCACCTGCAGTGCCAGGCCGATAATCATCATTGCCAGCCCCCAGATCACACAAAGGACTGAAATAGCGACCGGATTCATCACCGCCACAAATAACAGCAACATGCTGAGGGTGACCAGCAAGATCGGGCCGCTGAGCATCGCCGCCGGGAAGCGGTTGCCGAGCACACTGAACGCAATGCTGCCGAGAATACCTGCGCCACCAAAAATCAGCAGCAGGAAGGTGGTGAAGTTTTCACCCATATTCGCAACGGTCTGGATAAACGGCTCGATGTAGCTGTACGCCGTGTAGTGAGCAGTCACTATCAGTGCAGTCAGCAGATACATACCGACCAGCGCCGGACGGCGGAACAACATCGGCACGCTTTTCAGTGAACCGGTATGTTCACTTGGCAGCGGCGGCAACAGTTTGATCAGGCAAATCAGCGTCAGCAGCGCAACGATGCCGATGCTCATAAAGGTGGTGCGCCAGCCGAGATATTGTCCGATCAGGCGTCCCAGCGGTAAGCCCAGCACCATCGCCAGCGCGGTACCGGTGGCTAACATACTGAGTGCCTGTGTTTTTTTACCGGCCGGTGCGACACGGATTGCCAGTGACGCGGTGATCGACCAGAAAATGGCGTGGGCGAGGGCGATACCGACACGCGAGGCCACCAGACTCCAGAAATCCCAGGCCACGACCGAAAGAATATGGCTGGCGATGAATATCACGAAGATGACGATCAGTAAGCGCTTTCGCTCAACATTGCGGGTCAGCAGCATCAGCGGCAGTGACATCAGTGCCACAACCCAGGCGTAGATGGTCAGCATCAGACCGACCTGAGCGGTCTTCATGTTGAAACTGGCGGCGATATCGGAAAGTAATCCGACAGGCACGAATTCAGTGGTGTTGAAGATGAACGCGGCAATAGCCATCATCACAACGCGGAGCCATGCTGTCCTGCGCGAAACGGTATCTGATTGCATTGAAATTTATGACTTATAAGAAGATGTTGGGATCAGGCGTCTGTCTGGCAGACACCTGTTGAGGGCATAGTGTGTTTTATTTGTGCTAAAAATGAAACAGAAAATTGGCCTAACAGATAAATGTTTCGACGACAATTTTAGTTATGGAAACTGAGACGCAGGTCACTGTGTTTTATTGCGGATGCCAGCACCAGTGCCACGGCTCATAAATAAAGCCCCAGGGATTATTCAGCGGAAAGGACATTATGAAACCGAAGCGGGCGGCGTGAGTTTGCAGCCACTGAAAAGCGTCTGTTTCGCCAAAAACGCCGGTCACTTCGTCGCAGCCGGGGGTATTGATATCTATGGCGCGACCGGTGTGATGTTCGCTGCATCCGGGCGGTGCCAGCGAGGTGAAGAAAACTTCCGGTGGGATGCCTGCCTGCTGTTTGATGCGGATTAATCCGGCCTGATAATCCAGACTGCGAAAAGCAGAGACCAGATAAATGCCCACGCCGTCGGCGGCAGCCTGTTGTTTCATCTGATGCCAGGCGGCAGCCGCGGGGGAGATCAGCCGGTAAACTTTGCCGCTCTCCGCGTCGGTTTCCGTATCCTCCAGTAAGTACTCACTTACTTCTTCAAAGTAAGGCAGCGTACGGTGTGCGATAACCTGCGGGTCGATGCCCAGATCATGCAGTATCTGGGCGGTTCTGATTTTAAGCGCCGCCTGATTCACGCCTGCTCATTCCCCGGACGGGAAATCGCGTCGTTCATCGCTTCTGTCATGGCTTTACCCGCCGTGCGCATTGACTGCTGATAGCGTGACGATGCTGCAACAAAGGCTTTCAGCAGTTGCGTATCCTGCTGATGTTGCTGATATTCAGGGTGCCATTGCACGCCCAGGCAGAAATCATACTCCTCGCACTCAATGCCTTCGATCACGCCGTCAGGCGCATAAGCATTCACAATGCAGCCGGGGCCGACCGATTTCACCGCCTGATGATGCGAGCTGTTGACCTCATAATGATCGCGATCGACGCAGCGGCTGAGCAGCGAACCTTCAACAATCTCTACAGGATGACGGGCGCGCTTTTTGCCGCCGGCGTTTTCGGTATCGACGGTCGTGCTGTGTTCAAGGGCATCGGGAAGTGCATCGGGAATGTGCTGATGGAGCGTGCCGCCGGTTAACACGGCAAGCAGCTGCTGACCGCCGCAAATCCCCAGCAGCGGCATATTGCGCTGCATGGCACCTTTGACGATGGCTTTTTCAAATTCAGTTCGAGCCGGTTTCAGACGCACCTGATCGCTGGTCTGTTGCTCATTAAAGAGTTCAGGCGGAACATCAAACGCGCCGCCGGTCACGACAATACCGTCGCACATCGACAGATATTCATCCGCCAGTTCCGCGTGGTGCGGCAAAGCCAGCGGTACTGCGCCCAGCTCTGCCAGACTTTTCAGGTAGTTTTGACGCAGGGCATACCAGGGAAAATCGGCGTAGCCACCGGCTTCCTCACTGTCCAGCGTTACCCCAATCACCGGTCTGGATTGAAATTTTTTCTGCATTCGCCTGAATCCCTTTCAAGAAGATGAAAACCAATCAGAAAATTCACCTTATCAAGCCGTGGTCGGCGCAAACAATATAAATTATCAATACATCCAATTTTCGGGATTTACCTCTGGTTTTATAACCAGTTAAGGTGAGCGGGCAGGTTAAATTTCACGCTAAACCTGCGTTTTCCTGACAAAATTCCACGACTGGCTGACACTTCATAATGATTTTCTGTCTGTGTCTTCAATATTCATTCTCATTTAGTTCTTAACATTAAAGGGTCAGAAAGGATAAATTAGTGCGTATAATTCATCCTGCTGAATGAAATGAAAATTCTTAATTGCTAACGAAATCTTTACGTTGTCCTAAAAACAGCCGGTGAGCCTTTTAGGGATAATGTGTTTTGACTGATATTGAAAATCTCTGGTTGAAGGTCATTTTTCAGCTGCTTTCTCCTCTTTAATACTGCGAAACCAAGAAATTTATGCTGCCGACTGCCTCGTCTCGTTCCAAAAAACGCACTCTCGTGTGGGTTATCATCGCCATTATCGTTGCTGCGATCCTGGTCTGGTTCTTTGCTTTTCATCAAAGTGCTTCCGACTCATCTGCCCAAAAAAAACCGGGCCGCGGCGGAATGCGTGCGATGCGCGGCCAGATGATGGCCGGAATGGCCACACCGGTGCAGGCGGGAAAAGCCACGCAGGCCGATGTGCCGGTGTATCTGCGTGCGCTGGGTACCGTTGTCGCCAACGCGACAGTCACGGTCACCAGCCGGGTGGATGGTCAGCTGATGAAGGTATATTTCACCGAAGGGCAGAAAGTCGAGCAGGGGCAGCTGCTGGCGCAGATTGATCCGCGCAGTTATCAGGCCACGCTGGAACAATATCAGGGTGATTTGGCGCAGAATCAGGCGCTGTCGAAAAGCGCTGAACTGACGCTGGCGCGTTACCGCAAACTGTATGCGCAAGATTCCCTGGCACGTCAGGATCTGGAAAGCCAGATTGCAACCGCCGGTCAGTATGCCGGTGCCGTGAAAGCCGATCTGGCGCAAATCACTGCCGCCAAGCTGAATCTTGAGTTCGCAAAAATCACCGCACCGGTCAGCGGGCACGTTGGTCTGCGTCTGGTCGATCCGGGCAACATGGTTACCAGCAGTTCCACCACCGGTATTGTGACGATTACCCAGACTCAGCCGATTGCCGTTACCTTCAGCGTGCCGCAAAGCAATCTGCAAACCTTGCTCAAAGCGCTGCGTGGCGGCAATCAGTTGCCAACGACTGCCTTTGACCAGAGCGGCAGCGAAGTGCTCGGACAGGGCAAACTGCAATTTATCAGCAACGAAATTGATACCAGCACCGGCAGCATCAAGCTGAAAGCGCTGTTCGATAACGCCGATGAGAAACTCTATCCGAACCAGTTTGTGAATGCCCGCTTACAGGTCGCGACCCTGAAAGACGCCACGGTGATCCCGGCGGCAGCATTACAACTGAGCAGCGACGGCGACTTCGTGTATGTGGTGAAAGCCGACAGCACCATTGAGCGCCGCAGCGTGAAATCCGGACCAGACTTTGGTGACGATCAGGTGGCGATTTTGTCCGGCGTGAAGCCGGGCGAGCAGGTGGTTACTACTGGTATTGACCGCCTGAACAACGGCACCAAAGTCGAGATTGTCACGCCGAATTCCGGTGAAGCTGCAGCAGCGGACGGCTCGTCTAAAGCCCGCGAGCAAAGTGGCGGTGTGGATAAAGCCACCACCGGTGCCGACAAAACTGTCGCCGCGCCCGATGCAACTCCAAATACAGCCGGTAAAGACAGCGGGTCTAAATGAATCCTTCACGCCTCTTTATACTCCGGCCGGTCGCGACCATTCTGCTGATGGTCGCCGTGCTGTTGTCGGGGATTTTCGCCTACAACATGCTGTCGACCTCGGCGCTGCCGCAGGTCGACTATCCGACCATTCAGGTGACCACGCTGTATCCGGGCGCCAGTCCGGATGTGATGGCATCAGGGATCACCGCCCCGCTTGAGCGTCAGCTCGGTCAGATGGCCGGTCTGAGCCAGATGTATTCCACCAGCGCCAGCGGTTCCTCCATTATCACGCTGAAATTCTCGCTGGATTTGTCTCTCGACGTGGCCGAGCAGGAAGTCCAGGCGGCGATTAACGCGGCGGACAGCCTGCTGCCCAGCGATTTACCGAATCCGCCGACCTACAAAAAAGTGAACCCGGCAGATGCCGCGGTGCTGACCCTGGCGGCGACGTCCGAATCCCTGCCACTGACCAAAGTGCAGGATCTGGTCAACACCCGCGTGGCGCTGAAACTGTCGCAGATTTCCGGCGTCGGTATGGTCACGCTGGCGGGCGGTCATCAGCCTGCGGTTCGTGTGCAGGTCGATCCGCGTAAACTGGCGGCGCATAACCTCAGTCTGGAAACCATCAATACGCTGATCGGCAACAGTAACGTTAACGGCTCGAAAGGGGGCTTCGACGGCCCGCATCATTCGATCACCATCGATGCCAACGACCAGCTGCGCACCGCCGCCGAATACGGCAATCTGATCGTCAATTACGAAAACGGGGCAGCGCTGCGTCTGCGCGATGTCGCGACGCTTTCCGAAGCGCCGGAAAACCAGTACTTGTCTGCCTGGGCGAACAAGCAACCGGCCATTATTATCAGCGTGCAGCGCCAGCCGGGTGCCAACGTGATTCAGGTGGTGGACGCCATCAAAGCGCAACTGCCGAAATTGCAGGAAGCGCTGCCGGAATCGGTCAAAATCAGCGTGATATCCGACCGTACGCAAACCATTCGCGCCTCGATCAGCGACGTGCAGTTCGAACTGTTGCTGTCTGTCGCGCTGGTGGTGATGGTCACCTTCCTGTTCCTGCGCAATGTCGCCGCGACACTGATCCCGAGCGTTGCGGTGCCGCTCTCGCTGGTCGGCACCTTTGGCGTGATGTACCTGTGCGGTTTCAGTCTTAACAACCTCTCGCTGATGGCGCTGACTATCGCCACCGGTTTTGTCATCGATGACGCCATCGTGGTGGTCGAGAATATTTCCCGACGCCTCGAAGAGGGCGAAACGCCGATGCAGGCCGCGCTGAAAGGCTCGCAGCAAATCGGTTTCACCATTATTTCCCTGACGTTCTCGCTGATTGCGGTGCTGATCCCGCTGCTGTTTATGGGCGATGTGGTCGGGCGGTTGTTCCGCGAATTCGCCATCACGCTGGCGGTGTCGATACTGGTGTCGATGGTGGTGTCGCTGACGCTTACACCGATGCTCTGCGCCTATTTACTGCGCCACACGCCGGAAGAAAAACAGAGCAAGTTTTACCGTAAAGGCGGCGAGTTCTTCGACAAAATGATCGCCGGTTACGACCGCATGCTGATCGTGGTGCTCAATCACCAGAAGCTCACTCTGCTGGTCGCCGCCGCCACTCTGGTATTTACCGCGTTGCTGTATGTGATTGTGCCAAAAGGCTTCTTCCCGTCGCAGGATACCGGGATGATCCAGGGGATCACCCAGGCGTCACAGGACGTATCCTTCAGTGAAATGGGACGCCGTCAGCAGTTACTGACCGCGGCAATTCTCAAGGATCCGGATGTGGAAAGTGTGTCGTCCACCATTGGCGTGGACGGCAATAACACCAGCCTGAACAGCGGGCGTTTGCAGATCAGCCTCAAATCTTTCGATGAGCGCAGCGAACGTGCGCCGGCAATTATTGCGCGTCTGCAACAGGAGACGGCAAATGTGCCGGGCATCGAACTGTACATGCAGGCTTCGCAGGATCTGACCGTTGACGATCAGGTCACGCCAAGCCAGTACCAGTTCACGCTGGATGATTCCGACAGTGAAAATCTGGTGGAATGGACGCCAAAGCTGATTGAAAAACTCAGCACGCAGCCGGAGTTCAGCGAAGTGGTCAGCAACCTGCAAAATCAGGGGCAGATTGCGTATGTGGAACTGGACCGCGATGCCGCCGCCCGTTACGGCATTACCGCTTCGGATGTCGATACCGCGTTGTACAACGCGTTCGGTCAGCGACTGGTTTCCACCATCTTTACCCAGGCGAACCAGTACCGCGTGGTGCTGGAAGTCGCCCCGCAGTTCCAGCAGTCACCGGCGTCGTTTGATGATGTGTATCTGGCGACCAACAACAGTTCTTCGACCAGCGGCACGGTGGCGACAACCACGACAACCACGACCACGACGTCGGACAGCGGCAACCCTACCACCAATTCCGGTGCGACTAACGGCATGGTGAAACTGACGTCGATTGCCAAAATCCATATGCGCACCGGCGCACTGTTGCAGGCGCGCCTCAACCAGTTCCCGGCGGTCACCGTCTCCTTTAACCTCAAAGACGGCTATTCGCTGGAACAGGCGCAGCAGGCGATCAAAACCACCGTGGCCGATATCGCCATGCCGGACAGCATCACTTTGCGTTATCAGGGTGCGGCGGCGTCGTTTGAAAGTGCCACCGGCAACACGCTGTGGCTGATCCTCGCGGCGCTGCTGACCATGTATGTGGTGCTGGGCATTCTGTACGAAAGTTTTATTCATCCGGTGACCATTCTGTCCACGCTGCCGTCGGCGGCGGTGGGCGCGTTGCTGTCGCTGATCTTTGCCGGTACGGAATTCAGTCTGATCGCATTGATCGGGGTGATCCTGCTGATCGGGATCGTGAAAAAGAACGCCATTATGATGATCGACTTTGCGCTGGATGCGGAAAACAAACAGGGGCTGTCGCCGCGTGAGGCGATCCACCAGGCCTGTTTACTGCGTTTTCGTCCGATCATGATGACCACCATGGCCGCACTGCTCGGCGCTCTGCCGCTGATGCTGGCGAGCGGATCCGGCGCGGAACTGCGTCAGCCGCTGGGGCTGGTGATCGTCGGCGGTCTGATCTTCAGTCAGGTTCTGACACTGTTCTCCACGCCGGTGATTTACCTGATGTTTGACCGGCTTTCTCACCGTCTGAATCCGCGTCATCGCCGCGCAGCGAAGCAGGCGGAATAAATGAATATTTCGCGTTTCTTCATCTTCCGTCCGGTCGCCACCATGCTGCTGACGCTGGCGATACTCCTGCTCGGTTTGCTGGGATATCGCCTGCTGCCGGTTGCGCCGCTGCCACAGGTGGATTTCCCGACCATTCTGGTCAGCGCCAGTCTGCCCGGTGCCAGTCCTGAAACCATGGCGGCAACGGTGGCGACGCCGCTGGAAAGGGCGCTCGGGCAAATCGCCGGGGTGACGGAAATGACCTCGCGCAGCTCGCAAAGTTCGACCAGCGTCATTTTGCAGTTCGATCTGGATCGCGACATCAACGGCGCGGCGCGCGACGTACAGGCGGCGATCAACGCCTCCCGCGCCTTGCTGCCGAGCAGCATGCCGTCGCTGCCGACCTATCGTAAAGCCAACCCGTCGGATGCGCCGATTATCATGCTGGCACTGACCTCGGCTACGCGCAGTAAAGGCGAGCTGTACGATATCGCCTCGAGCCAGCTGCAACAGAAAATCGCGCAGGTGAACGGCGTCGGCCAGGTTTCGCTGGTCGGTTCCGCGCTGCCGGGCGTGCGCATTGATTTGCGTCCGGAAGCGATCACCTCTTACGGAATTTCCCTCGACACCATTCGCACAGCCATTGCCGACAGCACCAGCAACCTGCCAAAAGGGCTGCTGCAGGGCTCAGATCAGTCGTGGATGATTGAAGGTAACGGCCAGCAAAGCACCGCCGCGCAGTATAAAACGCTGATCGTCACCTACATCAACGGCTCGGCAATCCGCCTGAGCGATATCGCCAATGTGTATGATTCTGTTGAAGATAAATACAACGTAGGTTATTACAACAGCACACCGTCGGTCATGATTGGCGTGACGCGTCAGGCTGGCGCGAACATGCTGGAAACCATCGAAGCGATCAAGGCCGCGCTGCCGCTGATGAAAGAAAGTCTGCCGGGCGACGTGCAGCTTAATCTGGCGCTGGATCGCTCGCCGAACGTTTCTGCTTCCCTGCGCGATACCGAAATGACCTTGCTGGAAGCCACGCTTCTGGTGATCGCCGTGGTGTTTGTATTCCTGCGTAACTGGAATGCGGTGCTGATCCCGGCGGTGGCGCTGCCGGTTTCGCTGATCGGCACCTGTGCGGTGATGTATCTGCTTGGCTACAGCCTGGATAACCTCTCGCTGATGGCGCTGATTATCTCCACCGGTTTCGTGGTCGATGACGCCATTGTGGTGCTGGAAAACATCACGCGGCACATCGAGGAAGGGCTGGGGCCGGTGCGGGCCGCGCTGAAAGGCGCGCAGGAAGTCAGTTTCACCGTGCTGTCGATGACGCTTTCACTGATCGCCGTTTTCATCCCGATCTTGCTGATGGGCAGTATCGTCGGGCGTCTGTTCCGCGAGTTTGCGGTGACGCTGAGTGTCTCGCTGATCATCTCCATGCTGGTGTCGCTGAGCCTGACGCCGATGCTGTGCGCGCGTTTCCTCAAACGTAAACCGCCGGTGGAAAAACGTCAGCCGCGCATTTACCGCATGATCGAACGCGGGCTGAACAAATTGCTGGCGGCGTATTCTGCGGCGCTCGGCTGGGTAATGCGGCATCAGCTGATCACGCTTGTCGGCCTGTTCCTGACAATCCTGCTGAATTTCTATCTTTATACCGTGGTGGAAAAAGGCTTCTTCCCGGATCAGGACACCGGGATGCTGATGGGCATGTTACGTGCGGATCAGAACACCTCGTTCCAGTCGATCCAGCCGCAGGTGCTGAAATACAGCAAGATCATTCAGGACGATCCGGCGGTAGAAGCGGTAATGAGTTCAGCGGGCAGCGGCGGTTTTGGTTCACGTAATACCGCGACCTTCTTTGTACGTCTGAAAGATTTTGATAAACGCACCGCGACGGCCAATCAGGTCGCCAACCGCCTGATGATGGCGACTGGCAAAGAACCGGGCGCGCAGTTGTTCCTGATGGCGGCGCAGGATCTGCATATCGGTGGACGCAGTGCCAACGCCCAATATCAGTACAGCCTGCAATCTGACGATCTTTCCGTGCTGCGTGAATGGGCGCCGAAGGTGCAGAAAGCGCTGGCGAAACTGCCGCAACTGACCGGTGTGGATTCCGATGCGCAGACCGGCGGGCAGGAGATCATGCTCAATATCGACCGGGATCGCGCTACGCAACTCGGCGTGAACGTGAAGATGATCGACACGCTGCTCAATAACTCCTTCAGCCAGCGGCAGATCGCTACGATCTACAAAACGCTGAACCAGTATCACGTCGTGATGAACCTGACGTCTGACTACACCAGTAATCCGGATGTCCTGCATCAGCTGTATGTCGTCACCGATTCCGGTAATCAGGTGCCGCTGTCGGCGTTTGCTACCTTCAGCGGAGCCAATGCACCGCTGTCGGTTTCCCATCAGGGACAGACGGCGACCACCACCATTGCGTTTAACCTTGCCGACGGCTATGCGCTGGAAGATGCACAGGCTGCGCTGAAAACGACGATGGCGCAGATTGGTTTGCCGGATACCGTTCATGGCAGTTATGCCGGTACCGCGCAGGCGTTTGAAGCGCTGGCCAGTTCCATGCCGTGGCTGATCCTGGCGGCGCTGGCGGCGGTATATATCGTGCTGGGCGTACTGTATGAAAGTTATATTCACCCGCTGACCATTCTTTCCACGCTGCCGTCTGCCGGGCTGGGGGCGCTATTGCTGATGCTGGTAACGGGGACGCAACTGACGGTGATCGCACTGATCGGGATCCTGCTGCTGATCGGTATCGTGAAAAAGAACGCGATCATGATGATCGACTTCGCGCTCGACGCTGAACGGCGGCTTGGTCTGACGCCGCAACAGGCGATCACTCAGGCCTGTCTGATGCGATTCCGTCCGATCCTGATGACCACGCTGGCCGCCTTCTTCGGCGCATTGCCGCTGGCGCTGGGCAGCGGCGGTGACGCGGATCTGCGCAGTCCGCTGGGGCTGGCGATCGCCGGTGGTCTGGCGCTGAGTCAGGTTCTGACCTTATTCACCACGCCGGTCGTTTACCTGTATATGGATCGCACCAGCCGCGCGACGCATCGTCTGTGGCACCGCCTGCGTCCTCACACGACGCCGCCGGAGGCCCGTACCCATGACTGATCATGAAACTAAGCACACTGAAACTTATCACCCTGAAGCGAATCTGATGACTCTGCAAAAAACACGTTCTATGGTGTTCCGGCTTGCTCCGCTGGCGCTGGCACTTCTGGTCAGCGCCTGTGCCGTCGGCCCTGATTACAAACGGCCTGACGTTGCCATGCCCACGGCATTTAAAGAAGCCAAAGGCTGGACGGCGGCGATCCCGAAAGATAATCAGGCCAAAGGCGACTGGTGGGCGGTGTATCAGGATCCTGAGCTGTCATCATTGCTGACACAGGTGCAGATTTCCAACCAGAACGTCGCGCAGTATGCCGCGCAATACCGTCAGGCACAGGCGCTGGTGACACAGGCACGTTCCGATTTGTATCCGTCCGTGGATGCCACGGTCGGCAGCACGCGCAGTGGCACATCCACCTCAACCACTAACAGCCAGTCCGCACAACTGAGTGCCAGCTGGGAACTGGATTTATGGGGTAAGTTGCGCCGTACGGCAGAAGAGCAGGACGCCAGTGCGCAGGCCAGCAAGGCCGATCTGGCGGATGCAACGCTCAGCGCACAGTCCGAACTGGCGCAGGATTATTTCCAGCTGCGGGTGATGGATCAGCAAATCGCGCTGTATAAGCAAAGTATCGATTCTTATCAGCGTTACCTGACGGTGATCCAGAATCAGTATGAAGGTGGCAACACCTCACGCGCCACACTGGCACAGGCGCAGACGCAGCTTGAAAGCACCAAAGCCTCGGCACTGGATCTGCAATGGCAGCGCGCCCAGCTTGAGCACGCTATCGCGGTACTGATCGGCAAACCACCGGCGCAGTTCAGCCTTGCGGCACGCGACGTCAAACTCAACCTGCCTGCGATGCCGGACGCCATTCCATCCCAGTTGTTGCAGCGTCGTCCTGATATCGCTGCCGCCGAACGCACCATGGCGTCTTCCAATGCCGCCGTCGGTGTGGCGACTGCCGCGTATTATCCCGATCTGACCCTGAGCGCCAGCGGCGGGTTCGCCAGCTCGGCATTCCATAACCTGTTCTCGCTGCCAAACCGCGTCTGGTCTTTAGGCCCGGAACTCAGCCAGACAGTACTGGATTTCGGTTCTACCCGCGGCAAAGTGGCACAGGCCGAAGCCGCGTATGACGCCGATGTTGCCAGTTATCGCCAGAGCGTGTTAACCGCGATGCAGGAAGTGGAAGATTATCTGGTCGAACTGCACACGCTCGACAGCGAGCTGGTCGCCCGTCAGAACGCCGCCGATTCCGCCAAAGAATCCGCCCGCGTGACTTACAACCAGTATCAGGCCGGGATGATCGACTATCTCGACGTCGCGACTACCGAAAACACCAGCCTGACCCAACAGCAAAGTGTCCTGTCACTGCTCAGCACCCAGATGGTCACCAGCGTCAAGCTGATCGCTGCCCTGGGCGGCGGATGGAACGGGGATGTGGGTAAATAGAAGAGTTTGAATTATCTCTGCACTAAGGACACGTAAAACGGTCTTTGGTGTAGAGAACATCATTTATTTCAGTGCGAATGCTGCCATTCATCGTAAGTGGCCTCAATCACTTTAGACATAGCAATAAAATTGACGGGGAGCAATGTCACCGGGCTGCCTGTTTGCGATATGCGAAAAACTTTGCGATTACAAAAATTAAAAAAATATCTACAAGGGCTGAGCCTCCAAACAAAATGCTCATATAAATATTATCCCAGATGTTTTCCTGAATAAACTCTGTATGCGCTGAAATTTTCGAATAGAACCATTGTTCAGAACATAAGGAGAAAAGTGTCGTAAACGTCATTGTAAACAAGAAAACACTTCCGAGCCAAATAAGCACACATTTCAAAGGGGACATTTAATATACCTGTACAGTTCCGAAAGCATTTAACGTTGAGCTGATTTTTATTTGTGGTGTATTTAATAATGCCTCACGCAGAATTGTAAAATGATCCTTTGAAGGCAACGTTATGCACCCGTGGCTTACCCCTTTGTAACCCGCCGGGTGTAGTCTGAAATTACCTCTTTTAACCTGATCGATAAAAGTTAAATCATCTATGCTGTTATCGTTTCTATAAAGTGCAAACCACACTGACCTGTCGGACCCACTCACGACTGATCCAAAAAAATCAGAAACATGAGTGCCTATCCCACCAGTCCCTCGGGTCACTATATAATATTGTCCGGGTGGCAAAGGGCCGATATCTTTCAGATCTGCTGAGTCAGGGTTGTTGCGATGTGGACCTACCTCACCAGAATAGGCGGGAAAGAAACCGTAGCCAGGGCAACTGAGAGTGGATAAGCCTGAACCGTTCAAACGAAATGTGCATCTGATCATCTGTCATTCCACGCATCGGAAAAAATGATATTCCCATCACTATATTTCCAGGTGATCCGCTCGTATCTCAGAGATATAGATTCGAGGTGGTTGTGCTTTTCTGTTGCTGGATTTTTGCAGTCATGCATCAAAGGGCAGATCGCAACAACTTTCACATTTTCCAGCAGCATATTGAAATACTCAACTTCCTGACCAGCATCATTGATGCGATACCACCGGATTTCAGCAGATTTTAACGTTTGTCCTTTTGCTACAGCTTGGTATAAATATGGACTGGAGGAATCAAACTCTTTTTCAAACGTCATTGCTGAGTGCACTCGGGTACCTGTTATTTTTCCCGTATTATTATCAGTAGGCAAAAATAAACCATGCCCGAAACCCAAAATCTCAATGCTACTTTCACGCCCATTCACATCAACGGATCCTTTGATATGCGCACCGCCATCATCTTTAAGCCATAAATAAGCAGGAATCGCCATCTTTAAATCTCCCTATTGAAAGTAATAAATAAACTACTCCACAGGAGGATAACTGCAAGCGTATTTTTTGCATTGTATTAAGGTTTTTTATAATGATAATAATTAAGTATAAATTATTATTTTAGATTGATGCTGGTAATTATTGGTTGAAGTTATTTAAATGAATATAAGGAAGTTCAACTGGAGTTTTTATTAAAGTTGATTGTGCATCAAATATCTGTAATACCCCCTCCCAACTCCCCCTTCGCAGGGGGAGGAGCTAATCGAGCCAGGTTTTACCTGCGGTGAAAAAAGCCCTTATTTCCCTGCTTTCCTCGCTTTCGCCACATCTCCTGGCGTGACGGCTGCTGCCTGATTTCCCCAGCTGGCGCGCAGGGTATTGGTGAGGTCTGCGGCCTGTTGATCAGTCAGCGTCCAGCCGTAGCCCGGCATGGTATTGGACATGTGTTCTGCCGTCACCGGCGTCTGAGCGCCGTAGAGGATCACGCGCAGCAACGTCTGCGGGTTCTCTGCATTGACGGTCAGATTGCCCGCCAGCGCCGGAATGGCAAACGCTTTTCCGTCGCCTTTCACACCGTGACAGGTCGAACAGTAACGCATAAACGTCTGCTGTCCGGCTTCAGTCGCGACGGCCTTTTTGGCTGGTGCCGGTTGCGCCTCCGCTTTCAGACTGAGCAGATACACCGCCATGCTGTTGAGATCGTCATCGGTCATAAACTGCGTGCTGTTAGTGATCACTTCTCCCATCGGGCCGCTGACGGCGTCATGAGTATTGCGACCGGATTTCAGCAGCGCCACCAGTTCCGGCTGACTGATTTTCAGCCCGCGCAGGGAAGGTGCTGACCAGCCGTCCAGCTCGCCGCCGCTGAGAAACGCCATGTCCTTTTCATCGAGGGCTTTCTCCTGTTGCGCCCAGCCACGCGGGGTGTGACAGGCTCCGCAGTGTCCGGCACCCTGCACCAGATAAGCGCCACGATTCCATTGCGCACTCTGATCCGCCTGAGGCCTGTACTCGCCGTCATCAAGGAAAATGCTGTTCCAAACCCGCAGCGGCCAGCGCACCGACATCGGCCAGCTGATGTCATTTTCACGGTTGGCGACGGGCTGCGGTTTGACCTCTTTCATCAGATAGTCATACAACGCGCGCATGTCCTTCCCGCTCATTTTTACGTAAGAGGTGTAGGGCATCGCCGGATAGAGCGCATGGCCGTCTTTAGCAATCCCTTCGCGCATCGCCTTGTCGAACTCTTCGAAACTGTAGCCGCCAATTCCATGCTGAATATCCGGTGTGATATTGGTGGAATAGATCTCGCCGACCGGCGTGGCAAAGCGCACACCACCGGATAAATCTGCACCCTGAGGCGATGTGTGACAGGCGGCGCAGTCGGCGGATTTCGCCACATACTCACCTTCGGACATCGCCATGGCAGAGCCTGCCGTTGCCATCAGCGTGGCAAAAATCATCAGCTTCTTCATGCGCTCACCTTTTTCATTGCCGTCAGTTCATTCACTGCCCGCCAGGCCTGATCAACTGCTGAGTTGGCGTACGGGCTCCAGTCAGAATCTGAATTGGCGATAGTGATCCGCCCGACAGGCGTGCGCGCCAGATGAATGGTTTTCTGCGCGTCGTCTTCGTCGTCGAACATCCCGCTGAGGAAGTAGGAATAGCCGTGCGACCAGCGGTTAACGGTGATCGCCATGATGTCGCGCTGATGGTCAAAACCGGCTTCGCCGAACATGCCCTGCAACTGATCGCGGATCATTTTTTCATGGGCATCAAACGAGGTGCCGAGCAGTAACGCACGGCCTTTACGTGACTGCTCGCGCGGGCTGAGGCCGCTGCCCGGCAGCGTCGGCACATACACCATATGCAGGCCAATCGGCTGGTTCGGGTCACGCGGATGCTGATAACCGCCCATATCCACCGGGTAATCCAGTTTCACGCGGCTGTAAGGCGCTGCCGGAGAGTAAATTTCATGGACGCCAAGTTTGATAAACGGCTGCCAGTTGCGGATCACCACTTTCGAATAGACCAGCGGCGCTTTGACGTTTTCTTTCAGCGCGGCTTTCTGCGCTTCAGGAATTTCCGGCACCAGATACGGGATCATCATATTGTATCCGGCCATCACCGCCTGACCGGCGCGGACGCGGTGCAGCGTGCTGCCGGTCATATAGGTCACTTCTACCGCCGGTTTGCCTTCGTGTTCTACGTTGGCGACATGCATCCCGGTGCTGTTGAGGCGAAGCCGCACCGGCTGCCCGGCCTTATCGAGCTGGCTGTAATCGAATTTCGCCAGCACGATATCTTCCATCGTGTTACCCGGCGCGACCTGCGGGATCAGATGGCGCACCATCAGCCGGGCTAAACCGGCGTTGCCATCGGGGAAGTGGAAAATATACGGCTCGTCGAGATCGGCCAGCGATTCGGCGTCCAGCGGCGGCAAGCCCATACCTTCCAGACCCGGAAGGGCGCAAATGCGGGCGTCGCTGCATGAGGTGGCATCGATTCCAACCGCCTGAAAATCATTGGTACGCTGCTGGAAATAGCGGATAGCAATCTCGCTCAGTCCGACTTTTTCACGCAGGAACTGGGTATAACTGTGCCCGTCGACCCAGGCGACTTTTTCTTCCTGACTCATGCCGTGCAGATAATCTTTCGATTCAGTATGCAGGGCGATCAGCGCCTGACGGTCAGATTCCGGCAGCGGGAAGTCACTGATGAAGTCTTTGATATCGCGGCCATTGAGGCGATCCGGTGGAATATCATCAGCCACCGCACGTCCCGGATCGCCGCTGACAATTTTATCGACGCCGAAGTTTTTACGGTCGAAATACACCCCGCGGCTGAGATGCAGATCAGGGTAAAACGTCTGATCGAAGTCTTTCGCCATCTTCTCGATATCGACGTTGAGGGTTTTCAGCAATCCCATCGCGACCGGACTGAAATTGGTGCGTGGCGACTGAAAGGACTCGCTGCCGCCGTAGCCCAGCAGCATTTTATCCTCGACGTGAAATTCATTACGTTTGGCATGTCCGCCGAAATCATCATGGTTATCGATCAACAAAATACGCTGGTCTTTACCGTGCTGTTCCTGCCAGAAACACGCCGCCGCAAGCCCGCTGATCCCGGCTCCGACCACCACCAGATCAAACTCATCTTCCACCGGCAAACCGGAAGATTCGACCTTTTTGCCTTCGCGCCCGAGGATATGCGCCGCTTCATAAGAACCCTGATGATTTCCGCGCAAACCGGTAAGGGAAGGCGGATAATACAACGACTGCGTGGCTGTTTGCGGCGAAGCCCGCAGCGCCTCAAACGGAGTCATTCCGGCAGTGACCGTAATAGCCACGCCGTTTAGAAAATCACGACGAGTGATGCCCATATTGTTTCCTTAAAATTTACATCATCAACCCGCGCGGAAGCCGCACGGCAAAAGCGTTTTGCTCAAAAAATGTCTAAGTATTTTAACAAATTTAACATAAAGAAACACTTAGCGAGCGTGACGGCGGGCGCAAATGAGGAAACAAGGGGAGTTCACCAGTAACAAACTTCTGAAAATTCCATTTTTAAAGGTTCTCCAATGGTTTGTGAAAACATACGGGCATAACGTACTGCCTCACTTTTAAAAAGGAATTTATCAGAATGGCAATCCCTGCATATTTTTGGCTTAAAGACGATGGTGGCGCGGACGTCCGAGGATCGGTTGATGTATATGGCAGAAGCTTATTTCGCATACACGGCGAGAGAAGAGAAGGCCCGGCCGGATTTGCTTCAACTGGTTGTATCATTATGAGCAATCCTACCCGCCGTTTAATAAGAGGAACATCAGAAACATTAGAGGTGGTGAGATGAAAATTCTTCCCTTACTTTTTCTCGTTCCAATAATGGCTTTTGCCTCTGCTACACCTAAGGATATAAGAACAAGTGTCCAGAAATATGGAAGCAACAGTTTTGCATCTAAAATAACAGCTGAAGACTGGGCTGAGACGATAAATAAAATCTCCACGGGTGACGATGAATGGCTAATGTTAGTCCCGGATTTAGCGTCTGTAGTGAATCTACAACAATCCAATCAACTTTCAGGTGCTCTCTATTACGCGCTCGATGCGAATGCTAAAGAAGCGTTAAAAGTGATGTCAATTCTCGATAAGCACCATTATAAATACCAGCAAGGAACGGATATAGCCTGCGTCCCGCCATTTGACAAAATAACGAATAGCGATATGGAGACATATAATCGCATCCGTCTTTCTTTATTAGATGCAGGACCACAAGCCGCCACTTGCCTGTGGATAATGGAGGGTTGGGTCGAAGAGATCAAAGCAAACGAGGCTCGAAAATCCTCATAGACCCTGCCGAAAATTATCGCTCATAGCCCGGAATTATCCGGGCTAATTTTGAATGCGTTATTTTGCGAGAAGTCTCTACAGAATTTCTTCATTGGTTTGGCTTTTGAGCCCAGTTTTCAGTACACGGGCGAGCCCTCGGGAAAGATCTTAAGCAGATTACGCACCAAAAAAACGGTCCGCCCTCGACGGCTTAGTGCTTCCAGTCTTCTGATGGCTTCAAGTTTCTTCATTTTATCTCTACACAAAAGCGATAGAAAAGTGTCTTTACTGTAGAGATGGAGTGTAGGTGTTTAGGGGACGGAGAAAATAGAGAAATGTAAATGATAAAAAGGCTGCACAGCAGCCTGAATAAAAGTATTCAATCTAGAGTTGTTGAGAGCTCTATCAAATCGAAAATTTTCATCAAAATAACTTTTTTATCGACGTTAGCTCAGTTAACTCATCAATATTACATTTCATCTTATCTATCAATGACCTGATCACTATTCCTCCGGTTTTATCCCGTTTTGGGATAATTTTTCTCCCGGTTTACTCTTCCTGTGTAGACGTTTTATTTACTCATAACTCAGGAAAGGATCCTCCATGAACAACACACAGAATCATACCGACTGGCATCAGGCAGACATCATTGCGGCATTGCGTAAACGAGGCACAACGCTGGCTGCGGTATCGCGTAGTGCGGGATTGAGTTCTTCGACGCTATCGAATGCGCTGTCACGATCATGGCCGAAAGGGGAGAAGGTGATTGCGCAGGCGCTGAATGTGCATCCGAGCGTGATCTGGCCGAGCCGTTATTTTGATGCGCGGGGAGAGTTGGTGGTGAAAGTCATTCGGAATTCAGCTAAATCCTGAGTGACAATGAGCTTTTTTGGAAGCTTTGCCGCAGCGATGAAAGTACAAAGTTGCTGATAAAACAGTATTCGATATTCTGCACACTGCTCTGTAAGTGAATACATTTTGTTCAGTGACTACATGAGGGCTACAATGTAGCTACACGACAAAATTGATCCGGAGGTTTTATGACTGACACTGTTGTCAGAGCTCGAGTAACTTCAGCGTCAAAGGCTGCTGCAATGGCAAACGCAAAGGCAATGGGGTTGGATCTATCGACAATCATTCGAATGGTTGTAAATAGGTTGGCTGTGAATGCTGAGCTACCCGTCGAATTGTTGCAGCCTAATGCCAAAACACTTCAGGCCATTCGTGATATGGAAAATGGAATTGGTGTTGAAAGAGTCGCAACGATTGAGGAGCTGAAGCACGATCTGGGATGGTGATATGTGCTAAGGATTGTTTATCAGACAAGATTTAAAAAGGATGCGAAAAACGCCGACTTCCGTCGGCGTTTCCATTCACTCAAAAATCACTCCTTCCAGCCACCGCCCAGTGCTTTATATAAACTGATGTCCTGATTCAGTTGGGCAAGTTGTGTGGTGATCAGCGTTTGCTGAGCAGAATACAGCGAGCGCTGCGCGACCAGTACGCTCAGGTAGTTATCGACACCGCCTTTGAAGCGCATCTGCGAGAGATCATAGTTGCGCTGATTGGCGTCGGCGTCCTGCTGGCGCGCCAGCAATTCGTCTTTGTAAGTCGCCTGTCCGGCTAAGCCGTCGGACACTTCTTTGAACGCCGTCTGAATCGCTTTCTCATAGTTGGCGATATCAATTTTCTTGGTGTCTTTCGCGATGTCGAGATTGGCCTGATTCACGCCGCCGTCGAAGATTGGGATATTAATCGATGGCATAAATGACCACGCACCGGTGCCGCCGTCGAACAATTTACTCAGGCTGCCGCTTTCTGAACCGGCGGTGCCGGTCAGCGTGATGCTCGGGAAGAACGCTGCTCGCGCTGCGCCGATATTGGCGTTAGCCGCTTTCAGCGTATGTTCCGCGGCAATAATGTCCGGGCGACGGGTCAGCAGATCAGACGGTAAACCGGCCGGCGTCTGCGGGAATTTCCAGTCCTGTTGCAGGGTGGCGTTCGCCAGCAAATTCTGCGGAATGGTGGTGCCGACCAGCAGCGTCAGCGCGTTCACATCCTGACGAACCTGGCGCGTGTACTGCGCGATATCGGCCTGTGCTGCGAGAACCGTGGTTTCGGCCTGTACCAGATCCTGTGAGGTGCTGACGCCGGAATCGTAACTGCGTTTGGTCAGCTCGTAGGATTTGTTCTGGCTGTCAGCGGTACTGATTGCCAGTTTCAGCAGATCGTTATCCGCCGCCAGACTCAGATAACCGGAAGCGACTTCAGACACCAGCGAGATTTGCGTCGCACGTTGCGTCGCTTCGGTGGCGAGGAAGGTTTCCAGCCCCTGATCGCGCAGGCTGCGCACGCGACCAAACAGGTCAACTTCATAAGATGTCACACCGAGATTGGCGCTGTATTGCTGATACGTCACCGGTCCGGTATTTTGCGTCGAATACAATCCTCCCGGCAGATGCTGGTTGGTTTCGCCGGCGCTGGCGTCAAGTGTCGGCAGCAGCGCGGCGCGGTCAATCTGGAAGGCCGCGCGCGCGGTATCGACGTTTAACGCCGCGACCCGAAGGTCGCGGTTGTTAGCGAGAGACATGCCAACCAGCTGATTCATCGCCGGTTGATTGAAGAAGGCTTTCCAGCCGATATCCTGCGCAGTGCCAGTTTTCGCACCATCCCAGTTGCTGGCGACCGGCAGCGCAGGGCGCTGATAATCCGGCTCCATCGTACAGCCCGCCAGCAGGGTGAGTGAAAACGCGCCGATAAGCGACAGCGCGAAATGCGGTTTATTCATGGTGTGTTGCCTCAGACGCCGGAAGCGCCTTCTCTTGTTTTTTCGATTTGCGGGTGAACAAATTCACAATCGTCACGTAGAACATCGGGACGAAGAAGATCGCCAGGAAGGTCGCCGTAATCATCCCGCCGACCACGGCGGTACCGATGGAATGCTGGCTGCCCGCGCCCGCGCCGCTGGAAATGGTCAGCGGGAATACACCGAGAATAAAGGCCATCGAGGTCATGATAATTGGCCGGATACGCAGCTTGGCCGCTTCAATAGCCGCTTCCGTGACCGACATGCCTTCGTTCTCATGCAGCTCTTTGGCGAACTCGACAATCAATATGGCGTTCTTCGCCGCCAGCCCGACGGTGGTTAACAGACCGACCTGGAAGAAGACGTCATTCGATAAGCCGCGCAGCAATACGGCACCGATCGTCCCGAGGATCCCCAGCGGTACCACCAGCATGACCGAGAACGGGATCGACCAGCTCTCGTACAGTGCCGCCAGACACAGGAACACCACGATCATCGACAGGGTATAAAGTGCCGGGGTTTGTGAGCCGGAAAGCTTTTCTTCGTAGCTCAGACCGTGCCATGCCACTTTATAGCCCGGTGGCAGTTTGGCCGCGATTTCCATTACCGCGTCGTTGGCGTCGCCCGAGCTGTAACCCGGTGCCGGTGCGCCCATCAGTTCGACCGAAGACACGCCATTGAAACGCTCGTAACGCGGTGAGCCGTACACCCATTTGCCGCTGCCGAACGCGCTCCATGGCACCATATCGCCGCTGGAATTACGGAAATACCAGTTGTTCAGATCTTCCGGCGTGACGCGGGAAGCCGCCTTGCCCTGGATGTAAACGCGCTTCACGCGGTTGTTGTACATGAACTGGTTCACGTACGCCGAACCCCAGGCCGCTGACAAGGTATTGTTGATGTCGTCGAGGCTCAGACCCAGCGCCTGCGCGCGTTCATCATCAATTTCCAGCTGATATTGCGGCTCATCTTCCATCCCGTTCGGACGCACGGCGGTCAGACGTTTGTCCTGCGAGGCCAGTTGCAGGAACTGGTTACGCGCCGCCATCAGGGCGTTATGCCCTTTGCCGTTGGTGTCCTGCAGGAAGAAGTCGAAGCCGGTGGCGTTACCCAGTTCCATAACAGCTGGCGGAACGAAAGCAAACACGCGGGCGTCTTTGATGGTGGCGAAGTGCGCCATCGCACGACCGGCCAGCGCCTGAACTTTCTGCGCGGCGTCCGGACGTTTCGCCCAGGTTTTCAGCTGCACGAAGGCAATCCCGACGTTCTGACCTCGTCCGGCGAAGCTGAAGCCGTTGGCGGTGAACACCGAAGAAACGATGCCGCCTTCCTGTTTCATCAGATATTCACGCACGTTATCCAGCACCTGCTGGGTACGTTCCGCCGAGGCGTTGGCAGGCAGCGTGGCCTGAATCAGCATGACGCCCTGATCTTCATCCGGCAGGAAGGTGGTCGGCACGCGGGTGAACATAAAGCCGGTGGCAATCACGATCAGCAGATAGATGCACATAAACAGACGACGACGGGAAATCACCGTGCCGACGGCGCTGGTGTAGCGCATCGCGCCTTTGTCGAAGGTACGGTTAAACCAGCCCGCAAAGCCTTTCTGCGATTTTTCCTCGTCATTGTGTTTGATGATGGTGGCACACAGCGCCGGAGTGAAAATCAACGCCATCAGCACGGAAAGCGCCATCGCGGACACGATAGTGATCGAGAACTGACGGTAGATGATCCCGGTCGAGCCGCCGAAGAAGGCCATCGGCACTAATACGGCGGAGAGCACCAGTGCGATACCAAACAGCGCGCCCTGGATCTGTTTCATCGATTTGATGGTGGCTTCTTTCGGCGACAACTTATCTTCCGTCATCACACGTTCGACGTTTTCCACCACCACGATGGCATCATCCACCAGCAGGCCTATCGCCAGCACCATCCCGAACATGGTCAGGGTGTTAATGGAATACCCCGCAGCCGCCAGAATACCGAAGGTACCGAGCAGCACCACCGGCACTACCAGCGTGGTGACCAGCGTTGCGCGCAGGTTTTGCAGGAACAGCAACATCACGCAGAACACCAGCACGATGGCTTCGATCAGCGTTTTCACCACTTCTTCAATCGATGCACTGACCACTGGCGCAGTCTGGTACGGGAACTCGACTTTCACGCCAGCCGGCAGGGAATCTTCCAGCCCGGCGACGGTGGCTTTCACCGCTTTGTCGGTATCCAGCACGTTTGCGCCGCTCGCCAGACGCAGGGCGATAGCGGTAGACGGGCTGCCGTTAAAGGTCGAGGAGATGGAATAACTTTCCGGCCCCAGGTCAACATTTCCGACATCACTCAGGCGCACCTGCGAGCCGTCGGCATTCACTTTCAGCAGCACGTTTTTGAACTGATTAATGCTGTCGAAACGGGTTTTACCGATAATGGTGGCGCTGAGTTTGCTGTCTTTGACCGTCGGCAGTCCGCCAAGAGAACCGGAGGACACCTGCACGTTTTGCGCTTCAATAGCGGCGCTGACATCACTTGGGATCAGCTGATATTTATACAGTTTTGCCGGGTCGAGCCAGATACGCATCGCGTATTCCGAACCGAGCACCAGGAAGTCGCCGACACCTTTGGTACGCACGATCGGGTCTTCCAGTTTGGTCACCAGCAGGTTACTCAGATCCGAGTTACTCATTTTGCCATCGGTCGAAATCAGGCTGACCAGCAGCATGAAGTTGGCCTGATATTTGGCAATACGGATCCCCTGATTGACCACTTCGGTCGGTAACTGCGATTCGGCCAGCGAGACTTTGTTCTGAACCTGAACCTGCGCGATATCCGGGTTAGTGCCCTGATCGAAGGTGGCAATAATGGTGGCGCTGCCGTCGCTGTTACTTTGCGATTCGATATAGCGCAGGTTATCCAGCCCGTTCAGTTGCTGTTCAATAACCTGAACCACGGTGTTCTGCGCGGTTTCCGCCGAGGCACCCGGATAGGTGACGCTGACGGAAATCGCCGGAGGCGCGATATTCGGGTACTGGTTGATCGGCAGTTTCATGATCGACAGCGCACCGGCGATCATGATGACGATAGCGACAACCCAGGCGAATATGGGGCGATTAATAAAGAAAGTAGACATTCAGCTCACCTATTGCGCGGAAGGATCGGTCATCGCGAGATTAGCCTGTTCGGCAGGGGCACTGGCTTTGCGCTCGGTGGCATTCACTTTGGCGCCCGGCCTGACGTTCTGTAATCCGTCAGTGATCACTTTGTCGCCGTCATTCAGACCCTGATTCACCAGCCAGTTACCGTTCATCATCTGACCGGTGGTGACGGAACGCTGCTCAACCGTGTTATCGGTTTTCACCACGTACACATATGGCGCACCTTTCACGTCATGCATGATGGCTTCCTGCGGCACCAGAATACCTTTGTCATCAATGCCTTGTTGCAGCTGGGCGTGGACAAACATGCCCGGCAGCAGTTCGTCGTGCGGGTTCGGGAACGAGGCGCGCAGGGTGACGGAACCGGTGCTTTGCGACACGGTGACTTCAGAGAATTCCAGCTTGCCCGGCAGCGCATATTTGCTGCCATCTTCCAGCGTCAGCGTGGCCTGCGCGGCGTTATCACCGGCACTTTGCAATTTGCCGGAAGCCAGCGCACGGCGCAGTCTTAGTAAATCCTGCGAGGATTCATTGACGTCGACATAGATAGGATTGAGCTGATCGATAGTGGTCAGATACGCGGTCTGGCCGCTGGTCACCAGCGCCCCTTCGGTATACAGCGAGCGGCCGATGTGGCCGGAAATCGGCGCGTACACTTTGGTGTATTGCAGATTTACGCGGGCGGTTTCGACATCTGCTGCGGCTTCGCGCTCGGCGGCGACTGCATCGTCATATTGCTGGCGGCTGACGGCCTGCGCATCGACCAGCGGTTTGTAGCGGCGGGCGGTGGCATCGGCGCTTTTCCAGGTTGCCATCGCGCGATCAAATGCGGCCTGATAGGTCGAAGGATCAATCTGATAAAGCTGCTGACCGGCTTTGACTTCACTGCCTTCAACGAACAGACGTTTTTGGATCACGCCGTTCACCTGCGGGCGGACTTCCGCGCTGCGAACCGCCGTGGTACGACCGGGCAGGCTGGTGGTCAGGGCGACGGGCTGACTGTGTAAAGTGACGACATTAACCGCAGGCACCTGTGCCGCCGGGGATGCAGAACCGGCGGAACCATCACATGCGGAAAGCAGTACGACTGTACTGACAGAAAGAAACTTCAGGCGCATAGAATTCACTCTTATTGGGGAATTGAGAATAACCATTCTCAACAAGTCCTCCACTATACGAGAGCGCCAGAGTTCGCTGTGTAAGGATATTGTCATTACCCATGAGTCGATGTTTCTAAGTATGAAGAAAATGTTGCTGTATAATCCATTGAAATTATAAGGTTTTAAACTTTTTGTGCAGTGGTAAATGGCAGGAAAGTCGTTACTTAGCAAACTAATCGATAGTTATTAAGAATAATAACCAGTTAAATATTCTAAAAGTGAATGAATTGTTGGTGGTTAGGAAAGTGTGATGCAGATCAAACAAATTTATACATTTTAACCCGCTGCTTACCAGAAAAGGCTGAAGGATCGCGGCAACTGCCGTTACCTTAAGGGCCGAGAGCGAGCAGTTCTCACATTTGCTTGTTGCCAGCCGTTCTGAACGACGGCCAGTCGCAACCCCCGCGCCCACAGTCCGATGTGGGCTTTTTTTTGCCTGCTGCACCAATCCGTTTTTCCGCGGCAAAACTGTGATCCCTTTCATACTCCTGACTGCTATGTCTATACAACTATACATTCTGTGACTTAACTCAATTAACGGCTTATTTTTAGCCAGCTAACTGAGGGACGACAGATGATAAAACTTGGCAGCAAGGTGCATGATCTGGGCAAGGCCCTGATGACGCCTATCTCGGTGATTGCCGCCGCCGGGATTTTCTTAGGTCTGGCGGCGGCGTTGCAGAATCCTGCCGTCACCGGTGAAGCCTTCACGCAGATGAAAACCCTGCAACTGGTGATTGGGTTTATTCGCCAGGTATCCGGCGCATTGTTCGCCAATCTTCCGCTATTTTTTGCCGTCGCCACTGCGATGGGTCTGGCCAATGCAGAGAAAGCCACAGCGGCTTTTTCCGCAGTGATCGGCTTTGTCGGGTTGCACGTCGGTGTTAACTACAGTCTGCTGGCGCAGGGGATTACGCCGGAAACCATTACGGTCGCCAAACTCATGGCCAAAGGCATGACCGAAAGCGATGCGATGATTTACGCTGCCGAGTTCACCAATACGCTGGGGATTTTCACCTACAACATGAGCGTGCTGGGCGGGGTGCTGGTCGGCTTAATCACCATGTGGCTGCACAATCGCTTTTATACGATAGTGTTGCCGACGGCGATCGCGTTTTTTGGCGGACGCCGTTTCGTGCCGATCATCACCATTCTGGTGCTGCCGATTGTCGGCGTGCTGATGTCGCTGATCTGGCCAACGATTGCCATGGGGATCCAGTGGATCGGTGAACTGATCGGGCGCACCGGTGAGATCGGCACCTTTATTTATGCCACGTCTGAGCGTTTGCTGATCCCGACCGGTTTGCATCACATCATCAACGAAACCGTACGTTTCACACCAATTGGCGGCGTGACGACGGTGGATAATCAGAGCATTGTCGGCGCGCTGAATATCTTTAATGCCGCGCTGGCTAATCCCGGCATGATCCCCGATGCGGTGACGCAGCAGGCGACGCGTTTCCTGGCGCAGGGGAAAATTCCGGTGATGATGTTTGGTTTACCGGCGGCGGCGCTGGCGATGTATCACTGCGCCAGACCGGAGCATAAAGGCCGTGTAAAAGCGCTGATGCTGGCGGGCGGACTGGCTTCGTTTACCACCGGGATCACTGAGCCGCTGGAGTTCTGCTTCATCTTCGTTTCGCCGGTGCTGTATATCCTGCACGCCGTGCTGACCGGTCTGTCATTTGTGCTGATGCAGATGCTGCATGTGATGATCGGTAACGTACAGGGCGGGGCGATCGACTTCCTGATCTTCGGTGTTCTCGGTGGCAGTAAAACGCACTGGTGGTATCCGCTGATCCTCGGGATCATCTACGCGCCGGTTTACTACTTTAGTTTCCGCTGGGTTATCTTGCGGATGCAGATCAAAACGCCGGGGCGCGAGGATGAAAACGATGCTGAAGAACGCGCGAAGCCTGCGCAGGGAACCGGCGAGAAAACCAAAAATATCATTATCGGACTGGGCGGCGAGGGGAATATTACGGCGGTCGATTGCTGCTTTACCCGTCTGCGCGTGAAGGTCAAAGACATGGCGCAGGTGCAGGACGGGACGCTAATGAAAACCGGCGCGGCAGGCGTCAAACGCATCACCGACACGGACGTGCATGTGATTTATGGCCCGCAGGTTGAGCAGGTGGCTAATCTGGTGAAGGCTGAGTTGTCGGGCATTGCCTGACGGCGGCTAACTTTTGACTTTGGCATGGACGCTGAAGGCATAGTTTTTCTGGTTGTAATACACATCAGACACCTCAAACAGCGTGTCGTCGGTGAATGAGACAATGGCATGAGAATGCAGAACCGGCTGGTCGCGTGACAAATTCAGCGCGAGGCGGATTTCGTTAGAGGGCAGTTCGGCGGAAATCAGTTTGGTGCTGCCTGCTGGCTGAAAACCTTTGGACCGGATATAGGCATATTTTGAAGATGTCATGGCGGCACGCGTGATGTCCGGGAGGCGGTCGCACAGCATCCAGCACTGTTCATAGACGAAGGGTTCATCGCCTAATAAACGCAGGCGGATCATAAAATAAACTTCCGTACCGTCCGGGATATTCAGCTCGCGGGCGATGTCTTCACTGGCTGGCATGCGCCGAAATTCCAGCACCTGATTTTCAATCCGCTGATTATTTTCCTGGGCGACTTCACTGGCGGTGAGATGGCGGTCAAGCGGCAGGATGATTTTCTGCTGCTCAGCCGGTTCGACCACAAAGGTACCCCGGCCACGAAACCGCGCCACACGGCCCTGACGCACCAGATAATCGACGGCTTTTCGTGCGGTCATGCGTGACACTCCGTAGATTTCGCAGAGCGCCGCTTCGGTCGGGATGGAGTCGCCCGGTTTGATTTCACCCGCGCTGATTTTTTCGGTCAGTTGCTGCTCAATTTGCAGGTAAAGCGGGGTGAATGAGTTCTTATCTATTTTCATTAAGCCTGACCTCCGGTTCTTCACTTAAGAATAATTGTATAGTTAGCTATACAAATGAGCTAACCGCATTGCTGATATTCTGTTCAAAATGGGTTTCAGCACACAAAAAAGAAAGGTTGCTGATATCAGCAACCTTTGTTCGTTTTCAGCCACTTCGCAGTGGCGTCTCAGGCGTTACTCAGGTAGCAGTGCGCTGGAGGTAAATCCACACGGACCGTTTTCCTGATTTTTGAACCGCCAGCAATGCTGATGGTATTTCGCCACGGTATTACGGTGCGCCACACTGATAACCGATGTCTGCGGCAACTCGCTGAGCAGGAGAGAGTAAACCTGTTGCTCGGTTTCGTCATCCAGCGCGCTGGTCGCTTCGTCGAGGAACAGCGTATCCGGCTGGATCAGCAGGGCGCGGGCGAATGACAACCGCTGTTGTTCACCCGGCGACAGGCGCTGGCTCCAGTTGGCGTAATCATCGAGGATTTCAACCGAGGCCAGATGCGGCAGGCGGCATTGTTCCAGAACCTGTTGCAGGCGTTCATCGGTATATTCGCGGCTGGCGTCAGGGTAACTCAGCGCGTCACGCAATGTACCAATCGGGATATAACTGCGCTGCGGCAGGAACAGATAACGCTTCCCTTCCGCCAGCGCAATATTGCCTGAACCGTAAGGCCAGATACCGGCGATGGCGCGCAGCAGGGTCGATTTACCACAGCCAGAAGGACCGGCAATCAGCACGCGCTCACCCGGCTTCATTGATGCGGAAACATCACAGAACAGCGGATTACCGTTCGGCAGATTCAGTGTCAGCTTGTCGAGTTGCAGGGCATGTTCGCTGCTCTGGCCGACTTTGATCCCACGTGGTTGCGCATTCACCTGATCGATAGCGGCATTGAAACCGGCAAGACGGTTAACCGTCGCTTTCCAGTTGGCCAGATCGGTAAACGCATCGATAAACCAGGATAACGCGCCCTGTACCTGACCGAACGCAGAGGCGATTTGCATCAGCGCACCCATCTGAATGGCACCGGCGAAATAGCGCGGCGAGGCCACCAGAATCGGGAAGATATTGGCAAACTGTGCATAAAAGTTGGTCGCGACGTTCAGGCGACGGGTGACGCGCATGATTGACCACCAGTTGGTTTTGATGGATTCAAACTTGCCGGTCAGCTGGTCGTGCTCGTTTTTCTCACCGTGATACAGGGCAATCGCATCGCTGTTTTCGCGGATACGGATCAGGCCAAAACGGAAGTTTGCCTCGAACCATTCCTGATTAAACCCGAGTTTTACCAGCGGCTTACCGATATACCAGATAATGAAGGAGCCCACAGCGGCGTAAAGCAGCGCGAACCACAGCATGTAGCCCGGAATTTCAAAGTGATGCCCTGCCAGCATGAAGTTCAGCGGACCACTGATCGACCACAAAATAAACACGAACGAGAACAGCGTCACCACGCTCGACAGCAGCCCGAGCACCAGAGAAAGTGTCCCGCTGGTCAGGGCATTCAGGTCATCTGAAATACGCTGATCGGGGTTATCCACCTGATGCTGATACTCCGTGTAATAATAGGCGTGATTGGTCAGCCACTTCTCCATATACTCTTCGGTCATCCAGCGCCGCCAGCTCATTTGCAGGCCCTGCGTCAGATAAACCCGGTAGATGGCAATCACGATAAACAGCAGCGCCAGCCAGGTAAATTTCCACAGTTGGGCTTTGAAAACCGGATAGTTTCTGTTTTGCAGCGCGTCATAGAAAACGCGGTTCCATTCGTTAAACTGCACGCTGAGGTACACGCCAGCCAGCGAAAGGATGATGATAGTGGTCAACATGCCCCAGGCTCGCCACTTTTCTTCCGAACGCCAGTAAGGCTTAATTAACTGCCAGACGGCGCCCCATTGCGCCGATTTCCCAGGTTTTTTAGTCATAATAGCCATGTGTAATCGATATGTTGTGAAGCCAATCATCCCAGAATGAGTGTCTCAGTGCGATAGGGCAATGAGCCACTTGTAAGGATGTTTTTCCAGCACGAAGCTCTGTAGACCACAAAAGTAGAAGGATGTTTGATGAAAGTCGCAGTGAATTTACTGCTGGTGGCAGGATGTTTTGCCAGTGTTCAGGCGTTTGCTCAGATTGATGAACCTGATATTGATGCTGATTGCGTAAAAGCAGGCATTTATGCTGCTGCCGGAAAAGTCGCGTATCAGCAGGGCGATATGGGCAAAGCGCGGGAAATTTTCCGCAATCAGGTCGCGTGGAGCGAGTTTTGCCACAAGCCGCAGGATCAGATTGCGACGGCTTACAACAACATCGCGCTGACCTACATTAAGCAGGGCGATTATCTGAAAGCCAAAGCCTGGCTGATGCTGGCGCCTGCTGACAAAAAATCACAATACAACCTGGGTCTGATCCAGCCGAAACTCGCTGCAATGCCACAGGCACAAAGTCCGGCGGGCATTTACTGGCAATATGCCGGATTTGGCAGCTGGAATATCCTGGAAGTGAAAGGCGAAGAAGCGCAGTTCAAAATCGATTTCAGCGGCTTATACATGGGACAGATGTCGTTGTACTACGGCCCGAATACCGGCGAGTTTTCGGTGGTGACGGCAATCAAAGACAATCACGCGGTGTACCACGAAGCCGACGATGCCTCTGCCGGTGGCGGCGAGTGCAGCGTAGACATGAATTTCGACCCGCAGAACGTGAAACTGCATACCACCGGTGACTGCGGTTTCGGCCATAACGTTCAGGCCGAAGGCGGATTTGTACGGGTGACGCAGTAAGTTTTGCTCATTATAACTAACCCGCCTCAGGCGGGTTTTAATGTCATCGCGAGCCGGTGTAATCCGCTGACATCTACAGTTTGTTCCGCAATCCATAAACTACGATTTGCCTGCAGTTTAAGCCAGTATTCGGCCGAACTGCCTAATACTGCTGCCAGTTTCACTGCCATTTCCGGCGTTACTGCCATTTTCCCGCTCACAATACGCTGCGCAGTAGAAGGGGCAATTTGCAGGGCACGGGAAAATTCACGCACGCTGACATTCAGTTCTTCAAGCGTTTCTGCAATCAGTTCGCCGGGATGAGGGGGGTTATGCATGTTCATCAGTGATAATCCTCGTAATTGACGATATAAGCATTTCCATCAATAAATTCAAAGGTAAGACGCCAGTTGCCAGAAACCGTTATTGACCATTCTCCCTTACGGGAACCCTGCAGGGAATGTAACAGATAGCCGGGCCGGTCAATGTCATTTATAACCTGTGCTGCGTGAAGCGTGGCAAGTCTGAGCCTGAGTTTCTTAGCATGTTCAGCGTTGATCCCGGCAGTCGAACCGGATGTGAAAAATCGACTCAGGCCTTTGTGTTTGAAATCCTTAATCATTGGATGCATCCTGCATGTTGCGCCTTACGCAACAGTATAAAGGGTGTTGCGTAAGGCGCAACACCCTTTGTTATAAATGGATGATTAATTGCATCTGGTGCAAGATATCTTGAGGGTCTACGCCTGTGGCTCAACCACATAAGGGCCGAAGCAGTTATCCTCTGGATCGCTTTGGAAGAACATCAGGATCAGATTGAAGACCGGACACAGCACCCACCAGCCGCTGTATCCTGCATCGTGATTACGACGTACGGCTAATGACAGGCTGGGAAGGAAAATGAATAATGAGTAAAGCAAAGACGTTAAATATTCATCACCAAACATCATGGCAATAATGCTCACGCCAATTGAAATAAGAATATTGAATAACACGAACCACCAATATTCTCTGCGCCGGGCGCGACCAGAAAAATTAGCGTAGTTTTTTAATGCCTTTAAATACCAGTTCATAATAATCCTTTATTAATTAGATAAGGTTCATCCTCTGAAGGAATAGCAGAAGATATTGACCGTTTATGGTTGGGCTGCAGGAGTTTATTATGCTGTTTTTTACTATTCAATGATTTATTAATGCATTGAGAATGAAGGGAAAAGTGATGGTAAGGTTTTTTGGAAAGTTAATTTATAACTGTATGATTTTACTTGGCGCCCTGTTTCTCAGGTTTCTGAAAATAAAATAACGGCAGGATATTTCCTGCCGTTATAATAAATGCGTTATTCGTTATCTATATTTACTGCGGCCACTTCATTTCGCCCTTCAATACTTTCGCGCTCAGTTCTAATGACGAATCATCTTTAAGCTGCGGATAATGTTTTTTCATCGCAGTGATAAGCGCCGCGGAATCTTTCGCTTTTGGTAATTCTTTTTCCAGTGTCAGCAGGTACTGGCGGGTGAATTTCACCGATTCCAGCGTTTTTGGCGCACCTGGCAGGAAATGTCCCGGCACCACGACGTCCGGTTTCAGGCCGGTGATTTCATCCAGTGCTTCCACCCACTGTTTACGCGATGTTGGCGTCTGCGTATCTGCGGTCCAGACGTGCATGTTGTCGCCATTTACCAGCACGCCACCGACCACCGCTTTTAATGAGGGGATCCACACGAACGTACGTTCTGTATCTACGCCATGAATTTCAAATTTATGGCCTTCGAGCGTGAATTCATTGCCCTTCAGCGGCTCTGGCGTAGTGACGAATTTTGGCGCGTTGTCCTTCAGTTGTGGCCCCCAGAATGCGACTTTGCCGTCTTTAGTCGCATTGATCTGATTCACCGTTGCCTGCGTGGCTATCACTTTCGCTTGCGGGAACGCGGCACGGATCACGTCCAGCCCGAAGTAGAAATCAGGATCTGACTGGCTGATGTACACGGTGGTCAGTTTCTTGCCGGTCGCTTTAATCATCTCCACCAGCTTTTCAGCGTCATTGCGCTGGAACTGCGCGTCGATCAGTACCGCTTCTTTTTCGCCGGTGATGATTTCAGAGGACACCGGGAAAATGCTGTTTTCACCCGGGTTATACACCTCCATTTTCAGCGCGCTGGCGGCGTGAGCGGAAAGGCTGCTGCCCAGCAGGGCGGCGATCAGAGTCAGATGTTTCAGTTGCATGGGGTTTCCTCAGGGGCATTTATAATCACATTCAGTAAGACTCTACTGTACGTTGCATAATCCGCGGGAAAAACCGGATAATGCGCAACTGTTTGTTGCATAAACCGGACGAATCATGGACAGAATTACCGCTGCACAAGTGTTTGTTGCCATCGTTGAACGGGGAAGCATGATCAATGCTGCCGAGTCGCTAAATATGTCGCGGGCGATGGTGACGCGTTATCTGTCGGAGATGGAAAAGTGGTCGGGCGCGCGCCTGCTGCACCGTTCCACCCGCAAACTCAGCCTGACAGATGCGGGTGAAAATACGCTGGCGCGTTGCCGGAAAATGTTGTCGGTGGCGGCGGAAATGGCAAGCGTCGCGGACACCGGCGATGAAGCGCTGCGCGGTTTGCTGCGCCTGAGTTGTTCACAATCGTTCGGGCAGGGCGCGGTGGTGATTGCGGTCACCGAGTTTTTGCGCCGACACCCGCAGGTCAGTATCGATCTTCAGCTGGAAAGCCGGGCGATCAATCTGGTCGAAGACCGTATCGATCTGGCGCTGCGTATTACTAACGATCTGGATCCGAATCTGATCGCCCGGCCGCTGGCGCTGTGTCCTTCCGTGGTGTGCGCATCGCCGGCTTATCTCGCCGCGCAGGGCACGCCGCAACATCCGCAGGATCTGGCGGTGCATAATTGTCTGACGTACACGTATTTCGGCAAAAGCCTGTGGCAATTTGAACGGCAGGGCGAGCAGGTGGCGATCCCGGTGAGCGGCAATCTTAGCGCCAATGAATCGCTGGTACTGCTGACCGGCGCGGTGGAAGGCGCGGGGATTGTCATGCAGCCTTATTACTCGGCAGCGCCGCTGATTGCCAGCGGGCAACTGGTTCCGTTACTTGAACAGTGGCAGCCTCAGGAAATGGGGATTTATGCGATTTATGCATCACGACGGCAAATGCCAAAGGCGTTGCGTGCGCTGCTCGATTTTCTGGTGGAGTGGTTTAAAGGGAATCCGCGCTGGATTTCGCTGAAAGAAGAAAAGCGCTGAGCTGACGGGGGAAATAAATCACTGGAATCGGTTCCTTTTGCGCTTTCGCCGCACTTTCTGCAATGTATTGTTATGTAAAGATTAATCCTCAAAACGGATATTTCTCAGGCAGCAAGGGCACAGACTGCGTCTGGTCAAAAGTGTGATCAACGTGGTATTTAAGCCAGTCCGGTGTCATACCGGAGCCTTTACTCATAACTAAAAATATCCGGAGTTTTTATGCCTGTCGCACTCCTGGCACTGGCGCTCAGCGCGTTTGCCATCGGTACCACCGAATTTGTCATTATGGGGCTGCTCCCCAACGTGGCGGGGGATCTGAATGTCAGTATTCCTTCTGCAGGCTGGTTAATCAGCGGATACGCACTGGGCGTGGCGATCGGCGCGCCGATCATGGCCGTACTGACGGCAAAACTGCCGCGCAAGAAAACCCTGCTGCTGCTGATGAGCATCTTTATTATTGGCAACGTAATGTGTGCGCTTTCCTATAGCTACGGTTTCCTGATGCTGTCGCGTGTCATTACCGCGCTGTGTCACGGTGCCTTCTTCGGGATTGGCGCGGTAGTGGCGGCAAGTCTGGTCGCACCTAACCGCCGTGCTTCAGCGGTGGCGCTGATGTTTACCGGCCTGACGCTGGCTAACGTACTGGGTGTTCCGCTCGGTACCGCGCTCGGGCAGGCTTTCGGCTGGCGTTCAACATTCTGGGTAGTGGCCGTGATTGGTGTGGCGTCGCTGTTTGCACTGTATAAAAAACTGCCGGATAAGAAAGAAGAAGAGCCGACCGATCTGCGCAAGGAAATCCGTGCGCTGGGCAGCCTTGGTTTGTGGCTGTCGCTGTCGATCACCATTTTCTTTGCGGCGGCGATGTTTGCGCTGTTTACCTATATCGCGCCGATCCTGACGCAAATCACCGGCGTATCTGAGCACGGCGTCAGCTGGACGCTGCTGCTGATTGGCCTCGGTCTGACCATCGGTAACGTGCTGGGCGGACGTCTGGCCGACTGGCGTCTGGGCATCTCGCTGACCATGACGTTCCTGATGATCGCCATATTCTCCGTGCTGTTCAGCTACACCAGCGTGCATCTGGTGGCCGCCGAAATCACGCTGTTTATCTGGGCGATGGTAAACTTTGCTGCGGTGCCGGCGCTCCAGGTTAACGTCGTGACTTACGGTAAAAATGCGCCGAATCTGGTTTCCACGCTGAACATTGCCGCCTTTAACGTCGGCAACGCGCTGGGCGCGTGGGTTGGCGGTGCGGTCATTGAACGCGGAATGGGGCTGAGCACCGTGCCGCTGGCGGCGGGCGGACTGGGCGCCATCGGCTTCGTGCTGTGTGTGATCACTTTCCGCCGTGCGGCGAAGAAAGCGGAAAAAGCCGTCGCGTAACTCAGTATACTGAGAAGATAAAAGGCCACGCGGAAAATATCCGGCGTGGCCTTTTTTGTTTTTGTTCAGCGAGTCAGCGCGGCTTCAAGGCGATCGGCAAAGCGTTGCGCCTGCTGATGGCAGTGTTCGATAAATGTGTCTACCAGTGCGGAAGCGGGACGGTGCAGCGGGCGGATCAGGCTGACGGTGAAGGGTACGGCAATGCTGAATTCCCTTAATACGACGCCGCTCTTGCTGTTTTTAACAGAGCCGCTCTCGCTGTTTTTAACAGAATAGTCCAGCGCGGTCAGCGGATTGACAATCGACACGCCCGCGCCTTCGCGCACCATGCTGCACACCGACGCCGCACTGTGGGTTTCCATCACCAGTCGCCGCGTAACCTGTTGTTCCGTAAATAAAGTATCCAGCAGTTGCCGGTAACTGTCAGTCGCCGACAGGCTGATATAATTCAGGCCGTTGAAATCTTGTGGTGTGAGTCGTGATTTCTCAGCCAAAGGATGTCCGGCAGGCAGTACGCACACTTCGTTCAGCGTCAGCAGCGTCTGACGCTCGGTTCCGGCAGGCGTCTGGGTATTTTCCGTCAGCCCTAAATCATGGCGCTGCGCAGACAGCCATTCTTCAAGCAGCGGCGATTCCTGCGGCACAATATTGAAACTGACGTCAGGGTAACGGTCGAGGAACGGTTTACACACCGCAGGCAGCAGTGACTGACTGAACACCGGCAGGCAGGCGATTGAGAGCTGTGCCTGCTCGAACTGGCGGATCCCTTCCGCCGCGCTGATGATCCTGTCCAGCCCGTAATACGAGCGCTGCACTTCCTCAAACAGCCGCAGACCCTGAACGGTAGGATATAAACGCCCGCGCAGGCGTTCGAATAATTGCAAATTAAGCAGCTTTTCGCAGCGTGCCAGTTCGCGGCTGACTGTCGGCTGTGAGGTATTGAGCAGCGCGGCAGCTTCAGTCAGATTGCCGGTGGTCATTACCGCATGAAAAATTTCGATATGGCGCAGGGAAATCGCAGGCATGGTTTATCCGGTAAACGGCGTGATTTATCCATATCATAAATGAATAGACTGTCCTGAAATAGATATTTTATCGCCAGATTGTTACGCGGCATACTGATGGAAATATGACTGAATTCACCTGACGGAAAATCTTATGCCACGCGCCCTGAACGATATGTCTACCGCGCTTAATGCCGCGAACTTACTGGCTCTGCCGCAACAATTTGGCTGCCCTGTGTGGGCGTATGATGCGGAGATTATTAAAGCGCGCATCGCGCAGTTGCGTCAGTTTGACGTCGTCCGTTTTGCACAAAAAGCCTGTTCCAACATTCATATTCTGCGTCTGATGCGCGAGCAGGGCGTGAAGGTCGATTCTGTTTCGCTGGGCGAGATTGAACGTGCGCTGGTGGCCGGTTTTATTCCGGGCCGCGAAGACAGTGAGATTGTGTTCACCGCAGACGTGCTGGATCAGCCGACGCTGGAACGCGTGACGGCGCTGGATATTCCGGTGAACGCTGGTTCCATCGACATGCTCAGTCAGATTGGTCAGCATAAAGCCGGGCATCCGGTGTGGCTGCGCGTCAATCCGGGCTTCGGTCACGGACACAGCCAGAAAACCAACACCGGCGGTGAAAACAGCAAACACGGGATCTGGTATGCCGATTTGCCACAGGCGCTGGCAGAAATCGCCCGTTACGGCCTGAAACTTGTGGGTATTCATATGCATATCGGTTCCGGCGTGGATTACGGCCATCTTGAGCAGGTTTGCGATGCGATGGTGCGTCAGGTGATTGAAACCGGACAAGATATTGAAGCGATTTCAGCCGGTGGTGGTCTGTCGATCCCGTATCATTTCGAAGAAGAATCCATTGATACCGGCCACTATTTTGGCCTGTGGAACCGGGCGCGTGAGCAAATCGCTGCGCATCTGGGGCACGAGATTAAACTGGAGATCGAGCCGGGGCGTTTCCTGGTGGCAGAATCCGGCGTGCTGGTGGCGCAAATCCGTGCGGTGAAAGACATGGGCAGCCGTCACTTTGTGCTGTGTGATGCAGGTTTTAACGACCTGATGCGTCCGGCGATGTACGGCAGCTATCACCATATTTCGCTGTTACCGGCCGATGGCCGCGAGGTGAGCGGACAACCGCTGACGGATTCCGTGATCGCCGGTCCTTTGTGCGAATCCGGTGACGTGTTTACCCAGCAGGCAGGCGGCGGAGTGGAAACCTTCCCGCTGCCGCCGGTACACATCGGCGATTATCTGGTGTTCCACGATACCGGCGCGTACGGCGCATCGATGTCATCGAACTACAACACCCGTCCTCTGCTGCCGGAAGTGTTGTTTGAGAATGGCGTGCCGCGGTTGATTCGTCGCAGGCAGACGGTGGAAGAGTTAATTGCTCTGGAATTGTAGTCCCTGCTCCTGAATGTGAGAGGGAATTTGCTCTGCTCCTCCCCCTGCGAAGGGGGAGGTCGGGAGGGGGTTTTAAATACAAAGCAATGAGTTAAAGCTGTTCTGGTCTAATAATCGGTGACACCGACTTAAGAGGATATAATCCTTGAAACGGAGGTGCCTATGGCCAGAACTACACGCAAAAATTACAGC
>NZ_SLYT01000015.1:0-89801 GCF_004346065.1 Rahnella sp. JUb53 | reverse complement strand
ATCCGGTTGCCGCTGTTTTTAATCTTTCCGACCCGGTTACTTCGTGATGTTGTTCACGTTGTTCCCTGTCGATGGAGCGGCATTATAGGGAGTTCGATTTTAATGGCAAGCGAATAAATACAGTTTTATTTCGTTTGCCGTTTTTTTATCCAAAGACGGTTATTTTTGCGCTTTTGCTATAAAGGAAGGCAAAGCAGCAAGGCTTTCCAGCACAGCGTCAGCTGCACTTTCACTTTGTTCTGTCACCGGCTTGCCGGTACGCACTAAAATCTTATGCCCGACGCCTGCGGCGGCAGCTGCCTGCATATCTTCCAGTTTATCGCCCACCATATAAGAAGAAGACATATCAATGTTCAGCTCTTCTTTAGCCGTTAAAAACATACCCGGCAGTGGCTTACGACAATCACAAACCTGGGTAAACTCTTTAACTGTGCCTTCAGGATGATGAGGACAGAAGTAGATGCCGTCGAGATCGACACCGCGATCAGCCAGTGACCAGTCCATCCACTCGGTCAGCGTCATAAACTGATCTTCAGTAAATTTACCGCGGGCAATGCCGGACTGATTGGTCACCAGCACCAGCAGAAAGCCCATTTCCTTTAATTTAAGACAGGCGTCAATGACGCCATCAATGAACTGGAATTCATCGATTTCATGTACATAGCCGTGATCGACATTCAAAGTACCATCACGGTCGAGAAAGATTGCTGAAACAGGTTGTGCCACGAATTTGCTCCTGATGCCTGATTAATGGCGTGAGTATCGCATGTTTTCACTGCCTGTGAGAATGCTAACCTGGTTGACTTAGACGTCTAGACGCCTTAGCATCCACGACATGCTACGGGGGCGATCCCCGAAGAGTTAATTTCACCACGTCACGGCAAAAAGACAGAATAAAAAATAATATGATTAAACTTTCAAACATCACCAAGGTTTTCCAGCAGGGTGCGCGCCAGATAGTCGCGCTCTCTGACGTGAGTCTTCACGTCCCTGCCGGACAAATTTACGGCGTCATCGGTTCATCCGGCGCAGGTAAAAGTACTCTGATACGCTGCGTCAATTTGCTGGAACGCCCGACCGAAGGCCAGGTATTGGTTGATGGTCAGGATCTGATGTCCTTTTCTGAAAAAGCGCTGACCCGCGCACGTCGCCAGATTGGGATGATCTTCCAGCACTTTAATCTGCTTTCGTCGCGTACCGTATTCGGCAATGTTGCGTTGCCACTGGAGCTGGACAATCTGTCTTCAGCTGACATCAAAAAACGCGTTTCTGAACTGCTGAGTCTGGTCGGCCTGGAAGATAAGCATGATGCTTACCCGGCGAATCTTTCCGGCGGACAAAAACAACGTGTGGCGATCGCTCGTGCGCTGGCCAGTAATCCGAAGGTATTGCTTTGTGATGAAGCCACCAGCGCCCTGGACCCGGCCACTACACGCGCCATTCTGGAATTGCTGAAAGATATCAACCGTCGTCTGGGATTAACCATCCTGCTCATTACCCATGAGATGGACGTCGTAAAACGCATTTGCGATCAGGTTGCGGTCATCAGCGACGGTAAACTGATTGAGCAGGATAAAGTGAGCGAGATGTTTTCTCATCCGAAAACTCCGCTGGCTCAGCAGTTCATTCAGTCCACATTGCATCTGGATATCCCCGAAGATTACGCCGTACGCATGGTGCCGGAACCAGAAACAGGTCGAGTTCCCTTACTGCGTCTTGAATTTACGGGACAGTCGGTGGATGCTCCGCTGCTTTCAGAAGCTGTACGACGCTTTGACATTAACAACAATATTATCAGTGCGCAGATGGATTATGCCGGCGGCGTCAAGTTCGGGATTATGCTGACAGAATTGCACGGTTCAGAAGAAAACACTCAGGCGGCAATTCACTTCCTGCAAGAGAATCAGGTTAAAGTAGAGGTACTCGGGTATGTCTGAGGCAATGATGTGGTTAATGGGCCGGGGTATCTGGGAAACTGTCATTATGACACTGACCTCTGGCTTTTTTGGTTTTGTGCTGGGCTTGCCTTTTGGCGTTCTGTTGTATGTAACGCGTCCGGGTCAGATTGCAGAGAATAAAAACGTTTACCGCGTGATGTCCGCGCTGGTAAATATTTTCCGTTCTATTCCTTTTATTATCCTGCTGGTGTGGATGATCCCGTTCACCCGCATGATTGTCGGTACTTCTATCGGTTTGCAGGCCGCGATTGTTCCGCTCACCGTCGGTGCGGCACCGTTTATTGCCCGTATGGTTGAGAATGCGCTGCTGGAAATTCCCAGCGGTCTGGTGGAAGCCTCCCGCGCGATGGGCGCAACACCGATGCAAATCATCCGTAAAATCTTATTGCCGGAGGCTCTGCCGGGTCTGGTCAACGCAGCCACCATCACGCTGATCACTCTCGTAGGCTATTCTGCTATGGGTGGCGCGGTCGGCGCCGGTGGTTTGGGACAAATCGGTTATCAGTACGGTTATATCGGTTACGACGCAACTGTGATGAATACGGTATTAGTCCTGTTAGTGGTTTTGGTGTATTTAATTCAATTTTGTGGCGACCGCATCGTAAAAGCAGTCACACATAAATAAGAAATGGCCGTTGTAATAGCTACCCTGTGAATGATTTATATCCGCTTATTGAGGAAAGGACATGTCTAACAAATTCAAATCCATTGCCGTTGTTGGCGCGCTTCTGGGATCGCTGGCATTAGTCGGTTGCGGACCAAAAGAACAAGATCCAAACCACATCAAAGTGGGTGTGATTGTGGGTTCAGAACAACAAGTTGCTGAAGTTGCTCAGAAAGTAGCGAAAGAAAAATATGGCCTCGACGTTGAGCTGGTGACGTTCAACGATTACGTGTTACCTAACGAAGCGCTGAGCAAAGGCGATATTGACGTTAACGCCTTCCAGCACAAGCCTTACCTGGATCAGCAGATTAAAGATCGTGGTTACAAACTGGTTCCGGTCGGTAACACCTTCGTATACCCGATCGCAGGTTACTCTAAGAAAATCAAATCTGTTGATGAACTGAAAGAAGGCGATCAGGTTGCTCTGCCAAACGACCCGACTAACCTAGGCCGTTCACTGCTGCTGCTGCAAAAAGTCGGTCTGATTAAACTGAAAGATGGCGTTGGTCTGCTGCCAACCGTTCTGGATGTGACTGAGAATCCTAAAAATCTGAAACTGGTTGAGCTGGAAGCACCACAACTGCCACGTTCACTGGATGATGCGAAAATCGCTCTGGCTGTGATCAACACCACTTACGCGAGCCAGATCAACCTGACTCCGGAGAAAGATGGCATCTTCGTAGAAGATAAAGAATCTCCGTACGTTAACCTGATCGTTGCGCGTGAAGATAACAAAGACGCTGAAAACGTGAAGAAATTCGTTCAGGCTTACCAGTCTGATGAAGTTAACGCTGCAGCGAACAAAATCTTCAACGGCGGCGCAGTTAAAGGCTGGTAATCCGTTGCTGTCAGGGAAGCAGGTTTTGCTCTGCCCCTTACGCTGTAAATATTGCTTTCATAAATAAATTCAAGGCGGGCATATGCCCGCCTTGTTATTTCCTCAATACCTTGGTTCAATAACGCCACATTCTTTCCTGTAAACATATTAAAAAGCAGAGGATATACCATGCGTGCTTTACCTCTCTGTTTGTCGGCGCTTTTGCTGGCGGGTTGTTCTTTGACTCAACATCCACAGCCAACCCCTCCTGCACCCGTTGTAAAAGAAGAGCCAAAACCAGTCAAACCTAAACCGGCTCCGGTCCGCCCTGCCCCGGTAAAACTCTATAAAGATGCTGAAGGCCTGGTTGGTAGCCCTTTCCGTGATTTAGGCGAAGTCTCCGGTGAATCCTGCCAGGGTGATCAAAATGACGCGCCGCCGAGCCTTGCTACTGCGCGTAAAAGAATGCTAACCCGTGCCTCTTATATGAAGGCCAATGCGGTATTACTGCACCAGTGCCAGATCATCAGTGGTGTGCCGGGTTGCTTCCAGCAGGCGATTTGTCAGGGTTCAGCCCTGAACGTCACGTTTAAATGACCTCATTTTCATTTGAACAAATAGGGACGATTCACTCGCCCTATAAAGAGAAGTTTGCTGTTCCGCGCCAGCCGGGTTTGATAGAGGATGGTGGCGGCGAATTACATCTGCACGCGCCTTATAACCAGCCCGAAGCCGTTCGCGGGCTGGAAGATTTCAGCCATTTATGGGTGATGTTTATTTTTCATCAGACGATGGAAGGTGGCTGGCGTCCGACCGTTCGCCCGCCGCGTTTAGGCGGGAATACGCGCACCGGCGTGTTTGCCACCCGTTCGACCTTCCGCCCCAACCCGCTCGGAATGTCTCTGGTCGAGCTGAAAGGGATCCGCTGTCAGGGGCAGAATGTTATTTTGCAACTGGGCAGTCTGGATTTGGTGGATGGCACACCTGTTGTGGATATTAAGCCTTATCTTCCCTTTGCAGAAAGCCATCCTGACGCGCGCGCCGGATTTGCCCAGCACGCACCGGATGCCGATATGCCGGTCGAATTTTTACCACAGGCTGAACGGCAGTTGGCTGAACATGCGAGGCAATATCCGCATCTGCGCCGTTTTATCACGCAGGTTCTGGGACAAGACCCCCGCCCGGCTTACCGCAAAGGCGAAGCCACCGAGCGGGATTACGCTGTTCGCCTGCTGGACTTTAATGTCCGCTGGCGGGTAACGGGCTCCCTGAATCAGGTATTGTCCCTGGACAAAAACTAATTTCCTCTGCGTCTCTTTTGACAACAGCAACTCGCTGGTAAACTAAGCCACTTTTCACGTTTTGGCTGCCACTGGCAGCCTGATTGCAATTTGCAGTGCTAACGGAACAAACAACATCATGCGTACTACTCAATATCTGCTCTCTACACTAAAAGAGACGCCAGCCGACGCGGAAGTGATCAGCCATCAGCTGATGCTGCGTGCGGGGATGATCCGTAAACTGGCCTCAGGCCTGTATACCTGGCTGCCAACCGGCTTACGTGTTCTCAAGAAAGTCGAAAACATCGTACGCGAAGAAATGAACAACGCGAACGCCATTGAAGTGTCGATGCCGGTGGTTCAGCCCGCTGATTTATGGCAGGAGAGCGGACGTTGGGAACAATATGGTCCCGAGTTGCTGCGTTTCGTTGACCGTGGCGATCGTCCATTCGTTTTGGGTCCGACCCACGAAGAAGTCATTACCGATTTGATCCGTAATGAAGTCAGCTCGTACAAACAATTGCCGCTGAATTTCTTCCAGATCCAGACCAAGTTCCGTGACGAAGTTCGTCCACGCTTTGGCGTGATGCGTTCCCGTGAATTCCTGATGAAAGACGCCTACTCGTTCCACACGACGCAGGAATCTTTGCAGGAAACGTATGATGCAATGTATGCAGCCTATAGCCAGATCTTCAACCGTATGGGGCTGGATTTCCGTGCTGTTCTTGCAGATACCGGTTCTATTGGCGGCAGCGCATCGCATGAGTTCCAGGTTCTGGCACAAAGCGGCGAAGATGACGTGGTGTTCTCTGACTCCTCTGATTTCGCGGCTAACATTGAGTTTGCTGAAGCGTTAGCACCAACGACACCACGCGCTGCACCTGCTGAAGTGATGCGTGTTGTTGAAACCCCTGATGCCAAAACCATCGCTGAACTGACAGAACAGTTCCAGATTCCGGTTGAGAAAACCGTTAAGACCCTGATGGTCCACGCTACCGCAGAAAGCGGCCATAAGCTGGTTGCGCTGTTGGTTCGTGGTGATCACGAACTGAATGAAATCAAAGCCGAGAAATTGCCACAAGTTGCAGCACCACTGACTTTCGCAACGGAAGCTGAGATTCGTGAAATCGTGGCTGCTGGTCCGGGTTCACTCGGTCCGGTCAATCTGCCAATGCCAGTTGTCGCTGACCGCACGGTTGCCGCCATGAGCGATTTCAGTGCAGGCGCCAACATCGACGGTAAACACTATTTCGGTATTAACTGGGATCGCGATGCTGCGCTGCCAGAAGTGGCGGATATCCGTAACGTCGTTGCCGGTGATCCAAGCCCGGATGGTCAGGGTACTCTGGTTATCAAACGCGGTATCGAAGTCGGTCATATCTTCCAGCTGGGTACCAAATACTCAGAAGCAATGAATGCCACTGTTCAGGGCGAAGATGGCAAAAACCAGGTGATGACCATGGGTTGTTACGGTATCGGCGTGACCCGTGTGGTTGCTGCAGCGATTGAACAGAATCACGATGATCGCGGCATTATCTGGCCGGATGCTATCGCACCATTCCAGGTCGCTATTCTGCCAATGAACATGCATAAATCTTTCCGCGTGAAAGATGCGGCAGAAGCGTTGTACAAAGAACTGCGCTCACACGGTATTGATGTGATCCTCGACGATCGTAAAGAACGCCCGGGCGTCATGTTTGCAGATATGGAACTGATCGGCGTTCCACATCACGTAGTGATTGGTGATCGTAATCTGGATGCTGAAGAGCTGGAATACAAAAACCGTCGCACCGGCGAAAAACAGATGATCAAACAAGGCGATATCGTTGAATATCTGCTGAGTCAGATCCCGCGTTAAGAGCGGACAACGATTTTTTGACGTAAAAAATGCCCGCTTTATGCGGGCATTTCTCTTTTTGTGCAATTCAGTTTGTACTGCACAGGCTGCTTTTGTTTTAAGGATGTTTTATGGGCAGGATTTCGTTGCGTCAAACTTAACGTTTTTATCCGCCACGACAGCTTTCTGCATCTGTCCTTCTTCCATTGACGGTTCGGTCATAAAATGCCCCTCCATCGAAAGGAAAACCAGCTGGTTAGGTGCTTTGCGCGCCGCAAGATAGCCTTCTTCCAGTGATTTATTTGCCGATATCGGGAACACTTTACCGGTCGCACAATCTTTAAATGACGCAGCGTCCGCGCTGTATTGCATCATTCCGCTCAGTGTCATCGGCGTCTTAGGCAAACTTTGCTGCACCGGCTTCAGGGTATAGTTGAACTGAGAAGCGATAGGCTCGCCGCTCATATCCAGCATTTCCAGATTTTCATCTTTCGGATGGAAGTAGCGTTTCTCACCATCGTTTCCAGTCAGTACCAGTTTGTCGGCCGTCCGCGCCCAGCTTCCGTAACTGGCGAATGCCTGATCGCCGTCTTTACTTCCCTGATAAATTTCCTGCAGGATATAGGTTCCGTCCTGTTGCAGGAAAAGTGACGTCTTCAGGCCACTGCAATCGGCACAAGGCAACACACCGCTGTAACTTTGCTGCATCGCCTGCAAAGGTTTCTCATGGTTAAATGCGGCGGTATGACAGCCGAACAATGATAACGCCCCGAGCGCCAGCACAGCTCCTGTAATGATTTTTTTCACAGTTTCTCCCCTACTGCTATTCCACAGTGCTGCGATAAAAATTGTCCTGCAGCACGAATTTAGGGCTAACGTATCTTGCCCCGCAATGCTTTCGTCGCACCCTTGCGAACTTTACTTTCTACCCGACGAATTTTAGACCCCCGGGTGGGTTTTGTTGCACGGCGCGGTTTCTCTACCACCATCGCTTGTGAAATCAATGCCCCAAGCCGTGCCAGAGCGGCTTCACGGTTCATCTCCTGACTCCGGTATTCCTGGGCCTTGATAATTACCCAGCCGTCAGCGGTAACAGAATGATGATTGAACGCCAGTAACCGCTCTTTGTAATATTCTGGCAAACTCGACGCTTTAATATCAAAGCGTAAATGAATAGCCGTTGATGTTTTATTGACGTTCTGACCGCCGTTACCCTGAGCGCGTATCGCGGTCAATTCAACTTCGCTGTCGGGTATTTCCACTTTTCCGGAAAGTATTAGCACGCTGATTACCTGATTTCTTTTACAACAGACTCTTTCCATTCAGAAAAATGAATTTCTAAATTACTCAGAGCATCAGAAAGCCAGATAGTTCCGTCCTGCAACGTTGCCTGTAAATTCATAGTACGGCTGCCAAAAGCAGTCAGCTGAGTCAGTAACTCATCTTCTATATAACGGATGCGCAGGTTCTCAAAACCTCTGACTTTCCCTTCGATTTGCGACCACCAGACTTTCGCCGCACGCTCACCATACGCGTAAAGTACGACTTCGCGCGATTGGTTACAGGCCTTTTTCAGACGCTTCTCATCAGGCAATCCTAATTCAACCCACAATTCGATACCGTTGTGGTCATTCTTACGCCAGATTTCCGGTTCATCTTCCGCGCTTAATCCGCGGGTAAACGCCAGTCTTTCGTCGGCATGATAAATCCATGCCAGCAAACGCAGCATCATGCGTTGTTCTGTTTCGGAAGGATGCTGCGCCAGTGTCAGGCTGGCATCATGAAAGAAATTGCGATCCATATCGGCGATATTGACTGCTGCTTTATAAATAGTTGCTTTTAACGCCATGGTAAACCCCTTGATAATAGACGCACAGTGTACTTGAAAGCGTCCTGCCGCGACCAGTTTTCCCCCGATGGTCATCCTCAATAATGGCTTTACGCAAACGATTTACCTTTACAGGCCGGCTAATAACTCACACTCTCCTGTGCTATAGTCGTTAAATACTGAGAGTTTATCTTTCTGCGCTTTCCTCAGAGGGATACGCTTTTTAGGGAGAACTTATGCAACAATACTGTGAGTTGGTACGCCGTAAATATTCTGAAATCGCCAGTGGCGATCTCGGATATGTGCCCGATGCGTTGGGCTGTGTATTGAAAGCATTGGACGAAGTGGCAGCAAATGCTGAACTTCCGTCTTCCGTTAGGGACCAGGCGGCCTATGCCGCCGCTAACTTATTGGTGAGCGATTATGTCGATGAATGATGAGTACCAACCCATCAATTGCGATGACTACGATAATCTCGAGCTCGCCTGCCAGCATCACCTGGTTTTGACGCTGAAGATGCGTAGCGGAGAAATTGTTGAGGCAAAAGCCAACGATCTGTTAATGCGTAAAAAGGTGGAATATCTGGTGGTTGATGCGAACGGCGAGCAACGGGATCTTCGTTTAGATCACATTGAAAGCTTTAGCCATCCGGAAATTGGCACCGTTGTGGTCAGCGCTGAATAGCCTCAACTGTCGTCAGTTTACCTAACGGGCAATCTCAGGATTGCCCGTTTGCATTTCTGTGGGCAGACTTATTTCAGCGGCGTCAGACTGGCGTAATACGCCGACAAATCACTGATATCCTGATCGGATAATGACGAACTAAAAGCCTGCATCACGCCCGCCTGCCCGCCACTTCTCTCACCTTTCTTATAAGCATGCAGTGAAAGCGCCATATAATCGGCATTTTGGCCTGCCAGATTAGGGTAAATTGAATTAACGGCTTTACCCGTTGCGCCATGGCACGCCGCGCAACTAACGGATTTTGACTGCCCGTCAGCAATGTTACCGCCTGCCAATGCTGGTAAAGAGATCAGCATTAACGCCACGCTCCCTATTACTGCCCTTATCACTGTTTTTTCAACGACTGTCACCTGCATCAGCACTCCCCGGGCGAATATGGTTCACCCAAATAAACTGTTCTATTCTTTTATGGCAGAGCCGACCAGACGATCTGCCACTGCGCTTCATTATTTTCGGGCTGAGACTGGCGGGTGGTGAACCATCCCGGTGCAGCCATCAGTTGTTCATTGTAATAAATCAATGGAATACGATCCCGCTGCCACGGCGGAACGCCCAGTTCAGACCACAGTTTTTTGGCCTGACGCGCCCGATCCCGTCCGACTTTTTCGATAACACCGTGCGCCTTAAAACGCACAGTGACCTTTTCATCAGTGCGGGGCTGGCGGATCACATATTCAGCCGCCTGCAACCCAGGTTCTGGATCGACCTTCAGATATCCCAGACCGTCGGGTAACGTTAATTTCTCATCCGGCTCCCAGCGGATAACTACATCTTTCAGTGACTGGAATTCTGGTAATAAATATAAACGCTGGCGAAAACGCCTGATGACCAAAGAGCCGAGCACTAACTGTGCCTGCGCATCTTCGCGGCTGAGTGCCACCTCGTCCCATATTCTTTGCAGTTGTTCCCGCGAAGGCATCTTTGTACCACACGATGCCAGCCAGCGACGCAGTAACGCAGAGCGTCTAACGGCCGAAAACGCCTTCAAACCCTCGACTGACAAACTGCCCTCATCGTCAGTTAACGCTGTGAGTGACTCACTGAGCAATTCATCCAGTAACGTCTCCTGCTCTGCGCAGAGCAAAGCGCTACGGGCTGTAGCCGAGGCAAAATGCGGCCAGCGCTGATAAAGAGCAGGCAAAATATCAATTCGCAGAAAATTGCGATCAAAGCGGGCATCCCGGTTACTGTCGTCTTCAATCCAGCAGAGCTGAAGCTGTGCCGCACACTCTTCAAGCTGCTCACGGCTGAGATCCAGCAAAGGCCGCAACAAACGATAACCGTGAACCGAACTGTCCGCACTCATCGCGGAAAGACCGGCGGGGCCGCTGCCACGCTTAAGCGCCAGTATAAAGGTTTCACATTGATCGTTGAGATGCTGCGCGGTCAGTAAGATTTCATTCTCAGCCAGATTACCGGCAAAAACCTGATACCGCGCCGTTCTCGCGGCGGCTTCAATGCCGCCTTTATGCGCATCGACCTGAACTTTAACGGCGGAAAAAGGAATATTACGCTGATGACAAAACGTCTGGCAGTGCGCCATCCAGTCATCGGCAAACTGACTTAATCCGTGGTGAATATGCAGCGCACGCAGTTCGACCTGCGGTAGCGTGGTATCACGTAACTCTGCCAGCCCGGCCAGCAGGACAGAAGAATCCAGCCCGCCACTGAACGCCACGCAAAGTTTTCGTGCGTCACCGATTTTATGGCGCAGATGTTCAGTCAGAAATGTCGCGGCAATTTTTGAGTTCATAGAATATTCAGAGTTCGTACAGTTCCAGCGGCAAACCATCAGGATCGTTAAAGAAGGTGAATTTTTTACCGGTATACGGATCGATTCTTACCGGTTCACTGACAACACCCGCCGCAGTGAGCGCAGAAATGGACTGTTCGATATCCTCCACGCTGAAAGCAAGATGGCGCAATCCACAGGCTTCTGGACGACTTGGTCGTTCCGGTGGTCGTGGGAAGCTGAATAGCTCAATGGTGTACTGACCGTTTAGCGCCAGATCGGCCTTCCAGGAATCACGCTCTTCACGGTAAAACTCGCCCTGCAACGTGAACCCGAGAATGTCGCAGTAAAAGTGTTTACTGGCCTCATAATCGGAACCAATAATAGCAATGTGATGGATCTGGCGAAGGTTAAGCATAGTCATGTCCTGTTGATTTCTGAGGTGAACGTTACTCAGGCTGTCCGGAGTCGTCAATAAAAAGCCCTCACGAAGAGGGCTGTTTGTTACTCCGCTTCCGGAAGTTTTAAGACTTTTACCAGATAGCGTCCGTCTTCTGTGAGCCGCGTTCCATGAATATCGGTTTCAAAGCCAGGATAACGCTCGCCTATTGAGCACAGCATAATCAGGAAATCGAGCACCGCGCGGCTTTCCTCGGTGATCATCTCTCCCGGCATCACCACCGGCACGCCCGGCGGATAAGGCAGGATCATGTTGGCGGATACTTTGCCGATCAGCTCATCGATATCACATTCATCAATATGGCCGCGAACCTGATGCTGGAACATTTCGTACGGCGTCATTTTCATTTCCGGCAGCACATCAAAGGCTTCCAGCATTAACCGCGGCAAGTCGTGGCGGACGATCAGCTTGTGGATCCCCTGCGCCAGATCCTGAATACGCATGTTGCGGTAAAAATCAGGATCTTCCGCGTAGAGATCTGGCAGCATATTCTTGACCCGCAAATTGAGATCATAACTGCGTTTGAAATCGGTCAGCCCGCGCATCAGGCTCATAGATTTAGTTTTATCAATGCCGATACTGAACAGGAAAAGCAGATTGTAGGGGCCGGTTTTTTCCACCACCACGCCGCGCTCATCCAGGAATTTCGCCACTAACGCCGCCGGGATCCCCTCATCTTCCAGCTTACCCATTTCATTCATGCCGGGTGTCAGAATGGTCACTTTGATCGGATCCAGATACATATGATCGGTATCAGCGTTGGCAAAACCGTGCCAGTTTTGATCCGGATCCAGCGGCCAGCATTCAGCTTCATCAATATGTTCGGGCTGCCAGATATCGAAGAACCAGCCGTCAGTCTCTTCGCGCAGCCTTTGGATCTCTTTACGAAAATGCAGCGCACGTTCAACTGATCGGTTGATCAGACGTCGGCCGGGGTTCCCGCGCAACATCGCCGCTGCGGTTTCCGCCGAAGCGACAATACCGTAGTTTGGCGAGGTGGTGGTGTGCATCATGTAGGCTTCATTAAACGTGCTTTCGTTATAATCGCCCTTAATGTGGATCATCGAAGCCTGCGAGAAAGCCGCCAGCAATTTGTGCGTCGACTGCGTTTCATAGATGACTTTCCCCGGGATCCGTTCCCCGCTCATTCCGCTTTTGCCATCATAAATCGGATGGAAGTTGGTATACGGCACCCATGCGGAATCAAAATGAATCGACGGAACATCCAGCGTGTTCTTGATGTAATCGGTGTTGTACAACAAGCCATCGTAGGTGGAATTGGTGATGACGGCATGAACCGGCCAGGTAGCATTCGCGGTCTGGGCAATTTTCTCTTCGATGCTTTCGCGGGTGAATTCACGCTGCGGGATACCACCAAGAATACCGTAAGCATTGCGGTTCGGCCGCAAATAGACCGGCACGATATTAGTCATCATCATCAGGTGCGCGAGTGATTTATGACAGTTACGGTCAATCAGCACCGTGCTCCCTGCCGGTGCCGCATACATGCCGACAATTTTGTTCGCCGTCGAGGTACCATTGGTAACGATATAACTCTGTTCAGAGCCAAACGTCCGCGCGATATATTCTTCGGCCTCAAGATGCGGGCCGGTATGATCGAGCAAAGAACCCAGCTCAGTTACCGAAATCGACACATCCGCTTTCAGCGTTTTAGCGCCGAAAAAATCATAGAATAGCGTTCCGACCGGACTTTTCAAAAAAGCCGTACCGGCCATATGCCCGGGTGTACAGAAGGTGTATTTCCCTTCTTCCACATAGGTGAATAACGCTTTTGTCAGCGGCGGCGTGATCGTATCGATATATTCATCGGTGTACTGACGGACGCGTTTGGCAATGTCATCGGCGGCACTCAACGCATATTCAAAGAAATACAGCACCATACGCATTTCATTGACGTCAACGTCCAGTGTCGAATGCGTATTGATGAAAGCATAAAGCGGCAGGTATTCATTAAGTTCGTTTATTTCGGTACACAACTCTTCGCTGTGCTGATCCCAGTCGAAAATCGCGCCGCAGATCCGCGCATTGTTTTCGATGAGTTTGAGTAAGTCAGCCCGGTCACGCGGATAAATTATCTGAAACCCAAGAAGCGTCAGTGCGCTATCCAGTTCGCGGATTGGCTCCTCTTTGTAGTAAGCCCCTTCCGGGCGCATGATAGCGATAATATTCATCTGACAAATCCTTCTGTTGTTTTTCTCTCAGGTATTAATAGAAACACGGTTGCCCGCTGCTGTGTACCCTTTGTGGGTGAGTTTAGGGTAAAACGGGAAGACTTTAAGATTACAGGTAAGATTGCAGGAAAGATCGGGCGTGAAATGAACGGGGAAACAGGCAATAAAAAAGGCCATGCATAAGCATGGCCTTTTCAAAATCACTCGCAAATCAGCAATAACCGTAAGTCATCAGACGCTGATAACGACGGTTGCGCAGTTCTTCAGTGCTGAGAACATCCAGATCGCTGAGATCAGCTTCCAGTTGCGCACGAAGAGAAGCGGCCATGGCTTCCACGTTGCGGTGAGCGCCACCCAAAGGCTCCGGGATCACAGAGTCGATCAGTTTCAGCTCTTTCAGGCGCGGCGCAACAATACCCATTGCTTCCGCAGCCAGAGGCGCTTTATCCGCGCTCTTCCACAAGATAGACGCACATCCTTCCGGTGAAATGACCGAATAGGTGCTGTATTGCAGCATGTTAACTTTGTCGCCAACGCCGATCGCCAGTGCGCCACCGGAACCACCTTCACCGATAACGGTGCAGATAACCGGAACATTCAGGCGGGACATTTCGCGCAGGTTACGGGCGATAGCTTCAGACTGACCACGTTCTTCAGCGCCAACACCAGGATAAGCACCCGGAGTGTCGATAAAGGTGATGATTGGCAGTTTGAAACGTTCTGCCATTTCCATCAGGCGTAACGCTTTGCGATACCCTTCAGGTGCAGGCATACCGAAGTTACGACGAATCTTCTCTTTGGTTTCACGGCCTTTTTGATGACCAATGATCATCACGGCACGTTCACCTAAACGGGCGATACCGCCAACGATAGCTTTATCGTCTGCAAAGGCACGGTCACCTGCGAGTTCATCAAAATCGGTAAAGATATGTTTGATGTAATCCAGGGTGTAAGGGCGACGAGGATGGCGCGCCAGTTGGGCAATTTGCCAGGCACCCAGATCAGAGAAAATCTTACGGGTCAGTTCAACGCTCTTTTCGCGCAAGCGTGCAACTTCTTCGTCCAGATTAATATCTAATTTTTCGTCTTGACGGCTGACTGCAGTCAGCGAGTCAATTTTCGCTTCCAGTTCCGCAATCGGCTGTTCAAAATCAAGAAAATTCAGACTCATAGCATTCCTATTTTAGTCAAATTCCAGTTCCACCTGCTCACTACCGACCAGGCCTCGCAAATCCAGCAACAGTTTGTCCGTTGGCGTAACACGCCATGACGCCCCGAATCGTAGCCGGGCTCTTGCGTTTTCTCGTTGGTAATACAGATGCACTGGTATCGTCCCCGATCGATGTGGTTCCAACGATTGGCGGAGACGGTTCAAAAGCTGGTCATCAATTTGCCTGTCAGTCAGCGATATAGCAAGACCGCGAGCATATTTTTCCCGTGCTTCACTGATGTCCATTACATCGCGGGCCATCATTTTAAGCCCGCCACTGAAGTCATCAAAGCTGACCTGTCCTGTGGCGATAAGGATACGGTCTTTTTCCAATAAATGCTGAAATTTTTCCAATGCTTCGGTGAACAACATGACTTCCAGACGACCTGAGCGGTCATCCAATGTACAGATCCCAATGCGGTTGCCGCGCTTGGTGACCATAACGCGTGCAGCGAGCACCAGTCCCACTGCGACGGTCATTTTGCCCCGTTCCGTCGGGTGCATATCTTTCAAGCGCTGGCCGCCGCCATAACGCTCGATTTCTTTCAGATACTGAGTGATCGGATGGCCGGTCAGATAGAGTCCGAGCGTCTCGCGCTCGCCATCCAGCACCGTTTGTTCCGGCCACGGCATCACGTTAGCGTAGGATTTCTCGACTTGTTCCGGCGCTTCGGCCAGAACACCAAACATATCCACCTGTCCAATTGCTTCAGCTTTCGCATGCTGATCCGCCGCTTTCAATGCGTCAGGCAGAGAACTCATCAGTGCGGCACGATGCGGCCCAAGGCGGTCAAAGGCACCGGACATGATCAGCTTTTCGAGAATGCGTTTATTCAGTTTTTTAACGTCAGCGCGGGCGCAGAGATCAAACAGCTCTTTGAAATAACCACCTTCGTTACGCGCTTCGATAATGGCTTCAATCGGGCCTTCGCCCACGCCTTTGATGGCGCCAATACCGTAGACAATTTCACCTTCGTCGTTCACGTGGAAATGGTACAAACCGCTGTTAATGTCCGGCGGCAGAATCTTCAATCCCATACGCCAGCATTCATCGACCAGCCCGACCACTTTTTCGGTGTTATCCATATCCGCGGTCATTACCGCCGCCATGAATTCTGCCGGATAGTGCGCTTTAAGCCACAGCGTCTGATACGACACTAATGCATAAGCGGCTGAGTGAGATTTGTTAAAACCATAACCGGCGAATTTCTCTACCAGGTCGAAGATTTTAATCGCCAGTTCGCCGTCAATTCCGCGAGATTTGGCACCATCTTCAAAGCCGCCGCGCTGCTTGGCCATTTCAACCGGGTTTTTCTTACCCATCGCACGACGAAGCATGTCTGCGCCACCCAGCGAATAACCCGCCAGAACCTGCGCAATCTGCATGACCTGTTCCTGGTAAAGGATAATGCCGTAAGTCGGCTCCAGTACAGGTTTCAGGGATTCATGCTGCCACTGAATATCCGGGTAGGAAATCTCTTCGCGCCCGTGTTTACGGTCGATAAAGTTATCTACCATGCCTGACTGCAAAGGCCCCGGACGGAACAGCGCCACCAGTGCGATCATATCTTCGAAACTGTCGGGCTTCAGACGTTTGATCAAATCTTTCATACCGCGCGATTCGAGCTGGAATACCGCTGTGGTTTCCGAGCGTTGCAGCATGTCGAAGCTTTTCTTGTCATCTAACGGGATGGCAGCAATGTCCAGCGGCGGCTCACCGGCTTTCTCGCGGCGGGCGTTAATCATTGCCAGCGCCCAGTCGATGATGGTCAGCGTCCGCAGACCGAGGAAGTCAAACTTCACCAGCCCGGCATATTCCACGTCGTTTTTATCGAACTGGGTAACCGGATGGTTACCTTCAGCATCGCAATATAGCGGCGCGAAGTCGGTAATTTTGGTTGGCGCGATGACCACACCACCGGCGTGTTTACCGGCGTTACGGGTGACACCTTCAAGCTGACGAGCCATGTCGATCAGCGACTTAACTTCTTCGTCAGCCTCATAAATTTCTGGTAGCTGTGGTTCTGCTGCAAACGCTTTTTCAAGCGTCATACCTGGGTCAGGTGGCACCAGTTTTGAAATACGGTCAACGAAACCGTAAGGGTGACCGAGGACGCGCCCCACATCGCGGATAACCGCTTTGGCAGCCATCGTACCGAAAGTGATGATCTGCGAAACCGCTTCACGACCGTACATTTCGGAGACGTGATCGATAACCCGGTCGCGTTTCTCCATGCAGAAGTCGACGTCGAAGTCGGGCATGGAAACACGTTCAGGGTTGAGGAAACGTTCGAACAGGAGGTCAAACTCGAGCGGATCCAGATCGGTAATTTTCAGCGCATATGCGACCAGCGAACCGGCACCGGAACCACGCCCGGGACCTACCGGCACGCTGTTATCCTTCGACCACTGGATGAATTCCATTACGATCAGGAAGTATCCCGGGAATCCCATCTGGTTGATAACTTTGAGTTCGATATCCAGACGCTCGTCATACTCAGGACGTCGTTGTGCGCGCACTTGCGGATCAGGGAATAAAAACTCGAGGCGCTCTTCCAGTCCGATTTTTGATTTCTCGACCAGGAAATCTTCCGTGGTCATATCGCCGGTCGGGAATTGCGGCAGAAAATATTCGCCCAGACGGATAGTCACGTTACAACGTTTGGCGATTTCCACGCTGTTTTGCAGCGCTTCGGGGACATCTTCAAACAGCTCGCACATTTCGTCTTCACTGCGCATATATTGCTGCGAAGTGTAATTACGCGGGCGTTTAGGATCGTCGAGAGTGAAACCGTCGTGGATAGCAACGCGGATTTCATGGGCATCAAAGTCAGTCGGCACCATAAAACGTACGTCGTTGGTGGCCACAACCGGCAAGCCACGCTCTGTCGCCAGCGCAACGGCAGCATGAAGATAGTTTTCTTCTTCTGCACGGCCGGTGCGAATTAATTCGAGGTAATAGCGGTCAGGGAAATATTGCTGGTAGAAATCCAGACACTGATTGACCTGCAAATCATTGCCGCGGGTCAGAAACTTACCTACGTCCCCCATTCTCGCGCCGGAAAGCAGTATCAGCCCTTCGTTCAGTTCAGCAAGCCATTCGAGGTCGACAATCGGACCGGCCGCGCCATAACCACGCTGGTAAGCTCTGGAGATGAGCAGGGTCAGATTTTGATAGCCCTGATTATTCATCGCCAGCACGGTCAGTTGAGCAAGCTCATCACCGAGGATTTCACTCTGAACATTCAGGTCTGCGCCGATAATCGGTTTAATACCGGCGCCGTGCGCCGCACCGTAAAATTTCACCAGTCCGCAAAGGTTGGTGAAATCGGTAATGGCCAGAGCGGGCATGCCGAGTGACGCTGCGCATTTCACCAGCGGGCCCACTTTCGCGAGCCCATCCACCATGGAGTAGTCGCTATGTACACGCAGATGAATAAAACGAGGTTCGGCCATATCCAGAGTCCAGAAATGAGTGAATTAAGGGTTGTATACCCCGCAAAACGGGGCAGGAACAAGTGATGCGTTATGCCAGCCCGAGCGCGCGTTTCACCGGAGAGAAACTGCGTCGGTGATGTGCTGTTGCTCCAAGGCGGGCAAGGCTTTCGAGATGCACCGGCGTCGGGTAACCTTTGTGCTTCGCAAAACCATATTCAGGGAACTGAAGATCCAGTTCAACCATTTCGCGATCGCGGGTGACTTTAGCCAGAATTGAAGCCGCGCTGATTTCAGCGACTTTGCTGTCCCCTTTCACGACCGCCTGTGACGCCATCGGAAGTTTAGGGCAGCGGTTGCCATCAATCAGCACCATATCAGGCGTGATACCCAAACCAGCAACTGCTCTTTGCATGGCCAGCATGGTGGCATGCAGAATATTCAGTTCATCGATTTCATGGGGTTCAGCGCGGCCGAGGCTCCAGGCCAGCGCTTTCTCTTTTATCTCGATGTACAACGCCTCACGGCGCTTTTCAGACAGTTTTTTAGAATCCGCCAGACCTTTAATCGGATTGGCCGGATCGAGGATCACAGCAGCTGTCACTACAGCACCCACTAACGGGCCGCGTCCCACTTCATCCACACCCGCGATACAGACGGCCTGTGGATAGATAAATACATCGCTCATCGGTTTGCCAGCTCCATGACGGCCTGAGCAGCCTGTTCGTCTGCATCACGGCGGATACTTTCATGCAGTTCAAGGAACGTTTCACGCAGCGCGTGGCTTTTCTCTCCGCCAGCCAGTAAAGGCAGCAAGGCAGCAGAAAGCTTTTCAGGCACACATTCGGTTTGCAGTAATTCAGTGACGATTTCGCGTCTTGCCAGCAGGTTGGGCAATGAAACATATGGCGTTTTTACCAGACGCTCAGCCAGCCAGAACGTGAACGGTTTCATGCGATAACCCACCACCATCGGGCATTTTGCCAGCATACATTCGAGTGCAGCCGTCCCTGAAGCCAGCAATGCCGCATCACTGGCAATCATCGCTTCCCGGCCTTTGCCATCGAGCAAATAAGCAGGCAAATCAGGTGCAATTTCAGCCTTGATACGCTCGAACTGCTCGCGTCGTTTCGCATTCACCAGCGGGACAACGATATGCAAATCAGGATAGGTTTGTCGCAGTTGCAACGCGGTTTTCAGGAAATCTGCGCTGAGCATTTCCACTTCCGCATGACGACTCCCCGGCAATAACGCCAGGCAATGAACATCTTCAGGGATCCCCAATGCCAGACGTGCCGCCTGTTTGTCAGGATGCAACGGCATCGCATCAGCCATGGTGTGACCAATGAAACGGCAGGGAACATCGAATTTGTCATAGAACGCTTTTTCGAAAGGCAGGAATGCCAGAACTAAATCTGTCGCTTTACCGATTTTGAAAACGCGCTTTTGTCGCCAGGCCCAGACAGACGGGCTGACATAATGAATCGTGCGGATACCACGCTGTTTTAGGCGGCCTTCCAGCGTGATGTTAAAGTCCGGGGCATCGATGCCTACGAACACATCAGGCCGGAGCTCGCTAAAACGTTGGGTAAGATCTTTGCGGATTTTCAACAGGCGTGGCAGCCGTTCAAGCACTTCCACCACGCCCATCACCGCCAGTTCTTCCATTTCGTACCAGGCTTCGCATCCTTCCGCCTGCATCAGCGGACCTGCGACACCCACAAAACGGGCATCAGGATGATGCTTTTTTAAGGCTCGAATTAGCCCGGCGCCAAGAATGTCACCGGACGTTTCACCGGCCACCAGGCCAATTGTCAGAACAGGCTTTTGCATTGTTTTCCGTAGCGCAGATCAGCGAATAATGCCGCGTGTTGAGCGGGCAAAGAAGTCACTGAAGGGTTTAGCTTTCGGGAATTCAGCCGCAATTGCAGCGATTTCCGGCTGGGCTTCTTCCAACGTTTTACCGCTGCGATACAGTAATTTATAGGCATTGCGGATAGCATGCAGATCAGCTTTTTCGAAACCACGACGCTTAAGCCCTTCGATATTGATACCGAAAGGTGTTGCGTGGTTACCCTGCGCAATCACAAACGGAGGAACGTCCTGAGCAACGCCGGAACATCCACCCACCATGACATGCGCGCCGATAATACAGAACTGATGCACCGCCGTCATACCGCCAATGATCGCAAAATCATCAACTTCAACGTGACCACCGAGGGTCGCGTTGTTCGCCAGAATACAGCGATTACCAATGACGCAATCGTGAGCAATATGCGCGTTAACCATTAACAGATTATCGCTGCCCACTTTTGTCAGGCCACCGCCCTGAACGGTCCCACGATGAATGGTAACGCTCTCACGAATATTGTTGCGATCGCCGACCTCAACGCGTGTGGGTTCACCGGCATATTTCAGATCCTGGTTAATTTCACCAATGGAAACGAACTGGAATATGCGGTTATCGCAACCAATTTTGGTCACGCCATTAATCACTACGTGTGATTTAAGCTCAGTACCTTCACCAATTTCTACCTGGGATCCCACGTAGCAGAAAGGACCGATATGGACTCCGGCGCCGATCACGGCACCGTCTTCAACAATAGCGCTTGGATGAATAAAGGCGGTTTTATCAATCATGTATTAAGACTCCCGGCGACGGGCGCACATCATTGATGCCTCGCAAGCTATCTCACCATCAACTTTCGCGACACCTTTGAAACGAGCAACGCCACGACGCTCTTTAATGAATTCAACTTCCAGAACCATCTGGTCACCCGGCAAGACCGGACGTTTAAAGCGTGCATCGTCGATTGCTGCAAAGTAATACAATTCGCCCGGCTCCAGTTTTCCTACGCTTTTAAACGCCAGAATACCGGTGGCCTGAGCCATCGCTTCCAGAATCAAAACGCCTGGAAAAATAGGTTTACCCGGGAAATGCCCCTGGAAGAACGGTTCGTTAAAAGAAACGTTTTTCACGGCGCGCAAAAATTTCCCTTTTTCAAAGTCCAGCACGCGATCAACCAGCAAGAACGGGTAACGGTGCGGCAATAAATCCAGTATCTCTTCAATACGCAGAGTATGAGTGTCAGTAGTCAAAATACTCTTCCTGTCTATAAAAACTGATGGCATCAATAACACGGCCTGCCAGACCCCAAAACAAGGTCATCAGGCAGGCCGCAAATAGGAACGTATGTCGCAGGTTCACTCAACAAAGGGAACACAAAGCAGCATCGTAGGTGGTAATTAGTCTTTTTCGATTTTACGCTCGACAGCTTTCAAGCGCTTATTCATCTCGTCAATATTCATTACCAATGCAGCCGTCTTACGCCAAACTTTATTCGGTTGTAACGGGATACCGGAGGAGTATACCCCAGGTTCAGTGATTGGTCGCATCACCATTCCCATTCCCGTCACGACAGCCTGGTCACAAATCTCCATGTGACCGTTGATAACACTGGCTCCGCCGATTTGACAGTAGCGTCCGATTTTCAGACTACCGGCCATGATAACACCACCGGCAACCGCCGTATTGTCTCCAATCACGACGTTGTGTGCAATCTGGCATTGGTTATCAATAATAACGCCGTTGCTGATAATGGTGTCATCCAGCGCGCCACGGTCGATTGTGGTACACGCGCCAATTTCAACGCGGTCGCCGATAATCACCGTGCCAAGCTGAGGAATTTTGATCCAGTTACCGCGATCGTTAGCGTAACCAAAGCCATCAGCGCCAATCACTGTTCCGGACTGGATCAGACATTGTTCGCCAATCTCAACGCGATGGTAAATAGAAACGTTAGCCCAAAGGCGGGTTCCGGCCCCTATTTTTGCGTCTTTACCGATAAAGCAGCCTGCACCGATGATGACGTTGTCACCCAGTACAACGCCGGATTCGATAACTGCATTTGCGCCAACCGAGACATTCTTACCCAAAGTAGCACTGTCAGAAATCACCGCACTCGCAGCAATATCCTGTGCCGGTGCCGGAGTGGTATCCAGCAACTGCGCCATACGCGCATAGGTCAGGTAAGGGTTTTTAACCACTAATGCCGCTGTAGGGCAAAATGGCAGATCCGCTTCCGTCAACACTACGGCACCTGCATTGCAGGAAGCCAACTGTTCACGGTAACGGCTGTTTGATAAAAACGTGATTTGCTCAGAGTGTGCGGAATGCATTGAAGCAACGCCGGTGATGGCAATTTCGCCATCACCGTGCAATTGTGCATCCAACTGCTGTGCGAGATCAGCCAGTCGAATTGAAGACATGTTTATTTAACCTGTTTCAGCACATCAGCAGTAATATCTTTGTCATTGTTTGCATACGCGATGGCGTTTGCATCGATAACAACATCATAACCTTCTTTGCTCGCTACAGATTTCACAGCATCCTGAATACGGCTCAGGATTTTGTTACGTTCTTCAGCCTGACGACGACGGTTGTCTTGCTCGAACTGCTGCGCTTTAGAAGAGAAAGCTTCACGCTGAGCCATAACGTCTTTTTCAAGTTTAGAACGATCGCTGGCTTTCATAGTAGAGCCATCACGTTGCAGACGTTGCATTTTGGTTTGCAGATCACGTTCCTGAGACTGCAAATCTGTCGCACGGCTTTTGAACTCGTTTTCCAGCTGTTTTGCTACTGCTTCACGAGCAGGCATTTGTTGGAAAATGCTTGCTACGTTAACGATAGCAATTTTATCAGCAGCCTGAACGCTAGCTGAAGAAGCCATAACTAAACCGAGGCCTGCGGCATATAACCACTTTTTCACTATAAACTCCTTCCATCACCCGTTTGTGCCAGATGGCACAGTAAATTACACAAAACACCCGATATGAAAACAATACACGGGCCGAAACCCGTGTATCAAATCAGCATCTGGCCTTTGCGATTCTGCTGAACAAATTCTGCCCAGGCAGGACGTTACCAGGTTTTACCAATGTTAAACTGGAACTGTTCTGCCTTATCGCCTTCATATTTCTTAACTGGCTGTGCATAGGAGAAGACCAAGGGTCCCAGTGGAGACATCCACTGCAATGCAAGACCTGAAGAAACACGAATGTTGCCTGGTTTACTGTAGTCAGGAACGCCCGCGGCCTGAGACTCAGGGGTATTTTCCCAACCGGTATCCCAGACTGTACCACTGTCCACAAACAGGGAAGTACGCAGTGAGTTCGCGTATTTCTCGCTGACAAACGGAGTAGGAACAATCAGTTCCGCACTCAGCACTGCCATTGCGTTACCACCTACTGCATCGTTCGAGTTATCGATCGGACAGCCGCTGTAAGAGGTATTAGCAGTAGTACATTTGTAATACGCTGCTTTAGGACCGATGGTGTTCGACTGGAAACCACGAACACTGCTTGAACCGCCGGCATAGAAGTTATCGTAGAACGGCACTTCTTTACCGCCCAGACCATCTGCGTAACCTGCACGCGCACGGCCCATCAGCACCCAATCACGATCCTGATTCAGTGGCAAGTAACTGGTTGAATCGAATGTGATTTTGTAATATTCGTTATCAGAACCCGGAACAGTCACTTTACCGTTCAAGCTGGCTTTAGTCCCTGACGTCGGGAAGTAGCCACGGTCAAGGTTGTTATAACCCCAGCCGAGGTTGGCGAAGAAATCATTCGCACTGAAGTCAGCATCAGCATTATCACTGGTGGTCACCGGTGGTTTCAGGCCAACAGAGTTCAGATAACGGAACATAGCAATCTGTGGTTCCATATTGGACAGATCGTTATGGACATAATCCAGACCCAGACGTAATGAGTTGTTCTCATTAATCGGGAAGCCCAGGTTCCCGCCAATACCATAACTTCTGTTGGTATAGCTGGAGAGATCCGCATCATCAGCTTTAAAGTCGTTGTAGAAGATACGACCACCCAAACTTACGCCGTCAACGGTGAAGTATGGGTCAGTGATGGTGAATTCCGCGTACGTCTGGTAATCGTTTTTGGTACCGCTGATGCCGACAGAGTTACCCGTCCCCAGCCAGTTGTCCTGCTGAACACCGACCTGGAAGCTGACACCGCTTTCTGTACCGTAACCCACACCAAAGTTGAAGCTACCGGTGTTACGTTCTTTCACCTTGTAGACCACATCAACCTGATCCGGTGAACCCGGAACACGTTGCGTATCCACATCCACCGTTTCGAAGTAACCTAGACGGTTCAGACGCTCTTTGCCTTTATCGACCAGATCGTTGCCTAACCAGGCACCTTCCATCTGACGCATTTCACGGCGCAGTACGCTGTCTTTGCTGGTGTCATTGCCTTCAAAGCGGATGTGACGCACGTAGAAACGGTTACCCGCATCAACGTTGATGTGCAGCTTAACGGTTTTGTCTGCATCATTAATTTCTGGCTGTGTGGTCACACGTGGATAAGCGTAGCCATAACGCCCCAACATCTGTTTGATGTCGTTTTCCATTTTGGTGACTTTGGCGCCGTTATACAGCTCGCCTTTATCAATTTTAGTCAGGCTTTGAACTTCTGCTGAGTGACCCGCCATGCTGCCAGTCACTTCCACGCCAGAAAGTTTGTATTGCTCACCTTCTGTAATGTTCAGCGTGATGTAAATGCCTTTTTTGTCCGGCGTCAGGCTAACCTGAGTCGAATCAATATTGAAACGGGCATAACCGCGATCCAGGTAGAAACTGCGCAGGGTTTCAAGGTCACCCGCGAGTTTTTGTTTCTGGTATTTACGATCACCGACGACGTTCCACCATGGCACTTCATCACGCAGCTGGAAGCGTGAGATCAGCTCATCAGTCGTAAAGGCATGGTTACCCACGATGTTAATCTGCTGAATTTTGGCAGAAACACCTTCGGTAAAGACCAGTTTCAGGTCAACACGGTTACGCGGTAAAGGGGTCACAACCGCTTTCACCGACGCACTGTATTTACCCACGCTGTAATAGAAGTCTTCGAGACCTTTCTCGATACTGCCGATGGTGGTGCGGTCAAGCGCTTCGCCAACACGGACGCCAGAGGCTTCCAGGTTTTGCTTGAGCATGTCATCTTTTACCGATTTGTTACCGGAGAAAGTGATGCTGGCAATAGTTGGGCGTTCTTTGACCTGAACAATCAGAGAATCACCATCGCGCAGGACGCGGACGTCCTCAAAGTTGCCAGTGGCAAACAATGCACGAATGGTGTTACTGATATCATCGTCAGTAACCGTATCACCGACGCGAACCGGCATATTGAGTAACGCCGCACCGACGGCAACTCGCTGCAGGCCTTCGAAATGAATATCTTTCACTACGAAACCGTCTGCACCGTATACGGTGGCGCTGCCAAACAGCAGCGACGCTATGAGCAACTTTTTGATCGCCATCGTTGTTATGCGTTCTTCCTAACCTAATCTCCGGCCTTAAAGACGGGAGAAATCATTGAAAAGTGCAAGCCCCATCAACAACACCAGCAAAACTGAACCAATGCGGTAACTGAAGTCCTGAACTCGCTCGGAAACTGGCCCACCTTTTAGCTTTTCTATTGCGAGAAAAAGCAGGTGTCCACCATCTAATACCGGTAATGGGAAGAGGTTGATGATCCCCAGATTGACACTAATGAGTGCCAAAAACGTGAGGTAAGACACCAAACCATACTCTGCTGACATTCCTGCGCCCTGTGCGATGGATATTGGGCCACTCAGATTGTTCAGCTTCACATCTCCGGTAATTAACTTACCCAGCATGCTCACAGTGAGTTTCATCAGTTGCCAGGTTTTATCCCCGGCCTCATAAAACGCCACAAACGGACCATACTGACGGATTGTTTTAAATTCGTCAGGCAGCGGTATCACCTTCGGTACCACGCCAGCAAAACCCTGTATTTTGCCTTTACCTGCGGACTTCGTGTCCGGCGTTAATGTTAAAGCAACCGAATCCCCACCCCGCTCGACTTCCAGCGCAATAGGTTTACCCGGATTGTCACGAACCTGTATGACAAACGACTGCCAATTATCCAGAATCTGACCATCGACTTTAACGATCCTGTCCCCGGCTTGCAAACCCGCCTTTTGGGCGGCTGAATCAGGCTGCACTTCCTGCAGTACAGATTCTATCTGCGGACCTCTGGGAATCATACCCAGAGAAACAACCGGATCCTCCTTTTCAGGATCAAAATGCCATTGGCGCAAATCCAGAGTTTTCTCAACGACCTGAGATGAGCCAAACTGCGCAACCCCGACGGTCGTTTGATCATCACCAATTTCGCCCATTAACGCCATACGAACTGATTCCCAATCAGGCGTTTCGATACCCGCAACAGACTTAAGTTCCATACCTGAGGAAATATTCGATTGCGCAGCGATTGAATTAGCAGTGATATTCGCGATGACCGGACGCACGCTGGGCACGCCGATAACGAAGACCAGCCAGTACGCAAAAATGGCAAAAATGAAATTGGCAATCGGTCCGGCACTGATGATAGCAGCACGTTGCCAGACCTTTTTGTTATTGAATGATTGATGACGAAATTCAGGGGCAACGGCTTCGACTCGCTCGTCGAGCATTTTGACGTAGCCGCCAAGAGGAATAATGGCCAGTACATACTCAGTTCCCTGACGGTCGGTTCTGCGCCAGAGCGCACGGCCAAAACCGACAGAGAAACGTTCTACACGGACACCACAGCGACGAGCAACCCAGAAATGGCCGAACTCGTGCACGGTGATAAGCACCCCCAATGCGACGATAAAGGCGGCCAGGCTCCAGAGTATGTTCATCATATGTCTAACTATTCCTTAGAAACATCACCGTCTGCGACGGATTAATACACTAACAGCATCAGACAGGCGAATACAGGCACCGCAGCCGTCAGGCTGTCGATACGATCGAGTATTCCGCCGTGACCAGGGATCATATGACCACTGTCTTTGATTCCTGCCTCGCGTTTAAACATACTTTCCGTCAGGTCGCCCAGCACAGAAGCCAGCGCTGCGACAACGGAACAAATCAGCAGGATCGAAGGCTGCACAGTTAACGGTGCATAACGGCCAAACAACCAGGCTATCAGAGCTGACATCAGAAGCCCGCCGGCAAACCCTTCCCAGGTTTTTCCTGGCGAAACTTTGGGTGCCAGTTTGTGCTTACCAAATAATTTACCAAACAGGTAAGCGCCGGAGTCTGCTCCCCAGACGAGTAGCATCACATATAACAACCACCATGCGCCAGTGTGATGATTCTCAGCATAACCATATTGACGCAATGCGATCATGCCCCAGAAGAATGGCACAATCGTCAGCACACCAAATATTACCCGCAACACACGGGAATGGCGCCAGAATCCTGCCGACGCGGGATACCCCACGACTAACACAAGCGCCACACACCACCATGCAAGTCCGGCCCATAAAGAACCCCCAACCTGCATCAGATGCACACTTTGCTGATAAGCCGGTATGCTCAGCAACATGGCGGCCAGCAGAAAACCGCAGAGTATGGCAAGCCAGATACGCTGATTACGTGTTGCAAAACCGGCCAGTTGCCCCCACTCCCACGCCGCCAGCATGCACACCACTAAGGTGACGATGGCGAAACCTACCGGTGGTAGCAGAAAGAGTGCTGCAATAACAATCGGTATTAAAATCAAAGCTGTGATAATGCGATACTTCAGCAAATGTTCTCCCTAGGACGCATCAGCGCCGATAGGTGTAGTCCCTCCGAAACGGCGCTCGCGTTGTGCAAAAGCAGTCAGCGCACCTTCGAAGGTATTTTCATCAAAATCAGGCCAGAGGACATCGGTAAAATACAGCTCTGCATAGGCAATTTGCCACAACAGGAAATTACTGATCCTATGTTCCCCACCGGTTCTGATCACCAAATCGACGGGTGCCAGTTCGCTCATACAGATCGCTGAATTCAGCAATTCTTCTGTAATTTGCTCTGCCCGCAGTGTACCGGCTTCAACCTGACCAGCCAGTGTCTTAACGCCTTGAATAATATCCCATCGGCCACCGTAATTCGCAGCGATGTTGAGCGTCAAACCGTCATTATTTTGAGTAAGTGTTTCTGAACGACGAATGCGTTCCTGCAGACGAGCACTAAAGCGACTGACATCGCCGATGATTCGCAGCCTGACATTATGTTTGTGCAGACTTTTCACTTCACTGTCCAGAGCACGAACGAACAGTTCCATGAGTGCGGAAACTTCCTGAGCAGGGCGATTCCAGTTTTCACTACTAAAGGCATAAAGCGTGAGCGCATCGAGGTGATGACTGGCAGCAAAACTCACAGCTTTGCGCACTGACTTCACTCCCGCTTTATGACCAAATACCCTCATTTTACCCTGACGTTTTGCCCAGCGTCCGTTACCGTCCATGATAATGGCAACATGGCGAGGTTGAGAGCAACACATATCAGACATCTGTTGATTTTCGAGGGACATAACGCGTACTCACTTCCTTTTATCAGAACACAACGGCTTTCAGGCTGGCATAACGCTCTTCAGGCTTACTCCAGAACAACCGGCTGGCGCTGCACCTGTTTGTCGCTAATGCGACTACACGCGCAAAAAAGCCGTGTCTCCCTTTCAGGCACGGCTTAACTGACAACTCACCGATTCCACCTGTAACATTCAGTCTCTGAAAAGCCAAATCTACTGCCAGTGTGGCGCAGACTATACCATCTCAGTGTGATGCTAACAAACTGCTGCATAAGTACTAAAGCAGGCCTAGACCGCAAAAGTACGAAGTTTATCTTTCGCACGCGCCCTCGCCAATGCGTCTATATGCAACACTTCCTCAACAGAATCGGGTTCGGCACTGACAAGTTGCTCCATAACCTCGCGGTTAAGAGAAGCAATATCAGTAAAGCGGAGTTCACCATTGAGGAAAGCGGCGACGGAAATTTCATTGGCGGCATTCAGCGCCGTGGTAGCAGCCTGCCCGGTATTGCTGGCTTCAATCGCCAGTTGCAGGCACGGATAACGCGCATAATCAGGCGCACCGAAGGTCATGGCGCCCATTTTGCAGAAATCCAGCGCTTCGACTTCAGTCTTCACACGTTGCGGATAGGCCATCGCGTGTGCAATGGGTGTACGCATATCCGGTGAGCCCAGCTGAGCCAGCACACTTCCGTCGCAATACCGGACCATCGAGTGGATCACAGATTGCGGATGAATAATAACTTCCATCTCTGCGGCGGAGGCATTAAACAACCAGCGCGCTTCAATGTACTCAAGGCCTTTATTCATCATGGTGGCCGAATCCACTGAAATCTTGCGCCCCATTGACCAGTTTGGATGAGCACAGGCCTGGTCAGGCGTCACATCGCTAAACTGATTCAAAGGGAGTTCGCGGAACGGGCCGCCGGAGCCGGTCAGGATAATGCGGGAAATGCCATGTTCTTTGAGAGAAGCAAACCCCAGCTGTTTTTGAACAGCCTCAGGCAGGCTCTGGAAAATCGCATTGTGTTCACTATCGATAGGCAGAAGCTGAGACTGACTTTGACGAACGGCATCCATAAAGATACGTCCGCAGGTGACCAGCGACTCTTTGTTGGCCAGAAGCACCTGTTTACCGGCACGGACCGCAGCGAGTGTCGGTAACAAGCCCGCAGCACCCACGATAGCCGACATCACCTGATCCACATCATCAAGGGCCGCAAGTTCTATGGCAGCATCTTGACCAGAAAGCACTTCTGTACGGCATCCCTGTTCAGCCAGGATAGCTCTCAGCGCGCGGGCAGAGGCTTCATCCGCCATGGAAGCGTAAGCAGGTTGAAATTCAAGACACTGCTGCGCCATAACGTCAACATTGCGCCCTGCAACCAGTGCTTTAACGGTGAAGTCGTCAGGATTAGACCGGACAACGGAAAGCGTGCTGGTGCCGACAGACCCTGTCGAACCAAGAATAGTCATTTGTTTCATGAAAATGCCCGGGATAGCGCTCGTAAATTCGGAAAGTGCACAGTCTGAAACCTCTTATCCGGCTTGTCTATGAGATTGTGCGAACCGGTAAAAGAATTAAAGTCCGTTAAAAACAAAGCGCCGCAATTGCGGCGCTTTGGAGGAAGCAGAAAGTTGGATCAGAACTCCATTAACTCGGCTTCTTTCTCTGTCAGAGCAACGTCGATTTTCTTGATGAAAATATCAGTCAGTTTCTGAATGTCGTCCTGAGAACGCCGATCTTCATCTTCGCTGATTTCTTTATCTTTCAACAGAGCTTTGGTTTTATCGTTCGCATCGCGACGCACGTTACGCACAGACACACGGCCCTGCTCTGCTTCGCCACGAACAACCTTGATCAAATCTTTACGACGTTCTTCGGTCAGTGCTGGCAGTGGAACGCGGATAGTCGCGCCTGCTGAAGAAGGGTTCAGACCCAGATCAGAGGTCATGATCGCTTTTTCTACCGCTGCGCTGATTGAACGGTCAAATACGGAGATTGCCAGAGTACGGGAATCTTCAACAGTCACCTGGGCCAGTTGGCGTAAAGGTGTCGCTGAACCGTAGTATTCCACCATGATGCCATCCAGGATGCCTGGTGAAGCACGGCCGGTGCGGATTTTGCTGATATGCGTTTTGAATGATTCGACGCATTTTTCCATACGAATTTCAGCGTCTTTTTTGATTTCGTTAATCACGTTGTTAACCTTTGAAAGCGGGTTACCTGGCAGACCATAACATCAGTATAGTCCGTGAATACTCATGCCAGCAGAGGCTGGCTGAACGCAATGTTCAATTGTGAAGGATCACTCCGCTTTAGAAATCAGCGTCCCTTCATTTTCACCCATCACCACGCGACGCAGTGCGCCAGGCTTATTCATGTTGAAAACACGAATTGGCAGATTGTGATCGCGAGCCAGCGTAAAGGCCGCCAGATCCATCACTTTCAATTCCTGTTCCAGCACTTCCTGATAGGTCAGTCTTTCATACAGCGTAGCTTCCGGGTTTTTCACCGGATCCGCGGAATACACGCCGTCAACTTTGGTGGCTTTTAATACCACATCAGCTTCGATTTCGATACCACGCAGACAGGCTGCTGAGTCAGTGGTAAAGAAAGGATTGCCGGTACCGGCGGAGAAAATCACCACACGGTTATGACGCAGCAAGCTGATAGCTTCAGCCCAGCTGTAATTATCACAAACACCGTTCAAAGGGATTGCAGACATCAGGCGCGCGTTTACATAGGCACGGTGTAATGCATCGCGCATTGCCAGGCCGTTCATGACAGTCGCCAGCATACCCATATGGTCGCCTACAACACGATTCATGCCCGCCTGTGCGAGGCCCGCGCCACGGAACAGGTTACCGCCGCCGATCACAACACCTACCTGAATGCCGAGTTCGACCAGCTCTTTTACTTCCTGAGCCATACGATCTAATACACTCGCGTCGATACCAAAACCTTCACTGCCCTGCAGGGCTTCGCCACTGAGTTTGAGCAGGATACGTTGATAAACGGGTTTCGCATTGGTAGCCATGGTGTCTGTCCTAGAAGCAATGTGTCTTAATGGATAGTCGGTCTTTACATCATAGCGCCGCCAGAATGACTTTACGCACAATGTAATAGGAATTTGGGGCTGGATAAAACGGAACCGCCCTTTCGCAGCGGTTCCATTTTAGGGTGTATCAGATACTGATTAAGACTGTTTAGTCATTGCTGCAACTTCAGCAGCAAAGTCAGTCTCAACTTTCTCGATACCTTCGCCCACTTCAAAGCGGATGAAGTTAGTCACATCAGCGTTGTGTTCTTTCAGAACCTGACCAACAGTTTTGCTTGGGTCGATAACGAAAGGCTGACCAGTCAGAGAAACTTCGCCGGTGAATTTCTTCATGCGGCCTTCAACCATTTTCTCTGCAATTTCTTTCGGCTTGCCAGACTGCATCGCGATGTCCAGCTGAACCTGATACTCTTTTTCTACTACTTCGGCAGACACATCTTCAGGCTTAACGAATTCTGGTTTGCTTGCTGCAACGTGCATTGCAATTTGCTTAACCAGTTCTTCATCAGCGCCAGTAGCTGCGATCAGAACACCGATACGTGCGCCGTGCAGGTAGCTGCCCAGCACATCGCCTTCAAGGATCTGAACGCGACGGATGTTGATGTTCTCACCGATTTTAGCAACCAGCTGAATACGCTCTTCTTCGAACTGAGCTTTCAGAACGTCAACGTCAGTCACTTTGCCTGCAACAGCAGCGTCCAGCACTTTGTCAGCGAAAGCCTGGAAACCAGCATCTTTAGCGACGAAGTCAGTCTGGCAGTTAACTTCCAGAATCACGCCGAAGTTGCCTTCGATTTTGGTTTTGATCACGCCGTCAGCAGCTACGTTGCCTGCTTTTTTCGCAGCTTTGATCGCGCCAGATTTACGCATGTTTTCGATTGCCAGCTCGATGTCGCCATTCGCTTCAACCAGAGCTTTCTTACAATCCATCATGCCAGCGCCAGTACGTTCGCGCAGTTCTTTTACCAGGGCAGCGGTAATATCAGCCATTGTATTTTCCTCGATTATCTCAGTGCAAAAAGGTTTTTTGCGGTGAGATATTTCTCGCATTTAAGATAAGCAAAGGGGGCCAATAAAGGCCCCCTAACCAACATATTTCAATACCTGGTTAATAAGGGCTCTGCTGAGCTTGCCTTATTATTCAGCTTCTACGAAGCTTTCTTCTGCCTGAACAGCCAGATCTTGCGAACGGCCTTCACGAACAGTGGCAGCAACAGCGCTCAGGTACAGATTTACTGCACGGATTGCGTCATCGTTACCAGGGATAACAAAGTCAACGCCATCCGGATCGGAGTTGGTATCAACAATGGAGAATACCGGGATACCCAGGTTGTTAGCTTCTTTGATTGCAATGTGTTCGTGATCAGCGTCGATTACGAACAGAGCATCAGGAAGACCACCCATATCCTTGATACCACCCAGGCTGTTTTCCAGCTTAGCCAGTTCACGAGTACGCATCAGCGCCTCTTTCTTGGTCAGCTTCTCGAAAGTACCGTCCTGAGACTGAACTTCCAGATCTTTCAAACGTTTGATGGACTGACGAACAGTTTTCCAGTTAGTCAGCATGCCGCCCAACCAGCGATGGTTCACGAAGAACTGGTCGCAGTTGTGTGCAGCTTCTTTTACCGCTTCGCTTGCTGCGCGTTTAGTACCAACGAACAGGATCTTACCTTTACGGGAGGAGATCTTCTGCAACTCAGCCAGAGCTTCGTTGAACATTGGAACAGTTTTCTCAAGGTTGATGATGTGAACCTTGTTACGAGCGCCGAAGATGAATGGCTTCATTTTCGGGTTCCAGTAACGGGTTTGGTGACCGAAGTGAACACCGGCCTTGAGCATGTCGCGCATGGAAACAGTTGCCATGATAAAACCTCTATTAAGTAGTTGGGGTTATGCCTCCACGTATCCCATACAACCGACCCCGAAGAACGAATTCCCAAGGCACCCCGGCGTATGTGTCGATACGTGTGTGTTATTACTTACGTGAATAAGTACACAATGAGTGATTTTGGCTTTAATCCCTCAGCGTCGTAAGACCCAGAGCGGATTGCCGGCGCGCTTTATATCATAAATAACGGCCGGACAGCAACTTTTGTTCACCGAATTGCTTAGCGGGAAATGATAGTTTGGCAGCAAATATCAGGGCTGATACCATAAGCCACAGCTAATTATTGACGACATCGGTGTAGAAATAAAGCACACCTGATGCACAGAACCTGCAGGACAACACATGGCTATTTCAATCAAAACCCCTGAAGACATCGAAAAAATGCGCGTTGCTGGCCGTCTGGCCGCCGAAGTGCTGGAAATCATTGAGCCTTTCGTCAAACCTGGCGTGAGCACCGGTGAGCTTGATCGCATTTGTGCCGATCACATCGTGAACAAACAAAAAGCGGTTTCTGCTTGTCTGGATTACCACGGTTTCCCGAAATCTGTCTGCATTTCCATTAACGAAGTGGTATGTCACGGTATTCCGAGCGACGACAAAATCCTTAAAGATGGCGATATCGTCAATATCGATGTCACCGTGATTAAAGACGGTTTCCACGGCGACACCTCCAAGATGTTCATTGCGGGCAAACCGACGATTCTGGGTGAGCGTCTTTGCCGCATCACGCAGGAAAGCCTGTATATCGCGCTGCGCATGATCAAACCGGGTATCCGTCTGCGTACACTGGGTAAAGAGATCCAGAAATTCGTCGAAGCTGAGAAATTCTCTGTGGTTCGCGAATACTGCGGTCACGGTATCGGTGAAGGTTTCCACGAAGAACCTCAGGTTCTGCATTACGATGCAGATGACGGCGGCGTGGTATTACAGGCTGGTATGGCTTTCACGGTTGAACCGATGGTCAACGCCGGTGATTTCCGTATCCGCACCATGAAAGATGGCTGGACCGTAAAAACTAAAGATCGCAGCTTGTCGGCTCAGTACGAGCATACTATTGTGGTGACAGATAACGGTTGTGAAATTATGACGCTGCGTAAGGATGACACCATCCCGGCTATTCTGACGCACGACTAACAGTCGCCCGCTCTGCGGAGAGGGTATAAATCTGTGAATCAAACCGGCGAAAGCCGGTTTTTTTATCTTTCACGTTTATTGGTCTCTCACGTGTAGGGCTGCGCACCCATGATTGAAAATTTTCCGGCTGAAAAGAGCCTGCAACCACAAACCACGCAGGATCTTACCCACACTTTCCCGCCACAACCTGCCTCCCCTTCTGTCTATCCGGATGACGATTTAAACCGTCAGAGTCTGAAACAGCATATGGAACAGTTTCAGGTATGGCTGGCGGATGCCTTCAATGCCGGGCAACGGGCGGAAGAGCTGGTGGATGCGCGAACGCATTACATCGACCAGCTACTGCAACGTCTGTGGACGTTCTACGGGTTCGACAATATCCCTGAAACCGCGATGGTGGCCGTCGGTGGTTACGGCCGCGGCGAGCTGCATCCTTTATCCGATATTGATGTGCTGGTACTGAGCCAGAAACGCCTCAACGACGAACAGGCGCTGCGGATTGGCGAGCTGATCACTTTGCTGTGGGATCTCAAACTGGAAGTCGGCCACAGTGTCCGCACTCTGGAAGAGTGCCTGTTAGAAGGTCTGGCCGATTTAACCGTTGCGACTAACCTTATCGAATCACGCCTGATTTGCGGCGATGTGGCGCTGTTTCTCAGTATGCAGAAACACATTTTCAGCGACGGGTTCTGGCCTTCGCCGAATTTTTTCCGCGCTAAAATAGCAGAGCAGAATGAGCGCCATCAGCGTTATCACGGCACCAGCTATAACCTTGAGCCGGACATCAAGAGCAGTCCGGGCGGCCTGCGTGATATCCACACTATTCTGTGGGTGGCCCGCCGCCATTTTGGCGCCACATCGCTCGATGAAATGGTGGCCTTTGGCTTCCTGACCAAAGCTGAGCGCAACGAGCTGCTGGAGTGTCAGAGCTTCCTGTGGCGTATCCGTTTCGCCCTGCATCTGGTGTTGCCAAGATACGATAACCGCCTGCTGTTCGACCGTCAGCAAAGCGTGGCGCAGCTGTTGCAGTATCAGGGCGAAGGCAATCAGCCGGTCGAACGCATGATGAAAGATTTCTATCGCATGACCCGCCGGGTCGGCGAGCTGAATCAGATGTTATTGCAGTTGTTCGATGAAGCGATTCTGGCGATTGGCCCGAATGAAAAACCACGCCCGCTGGATGAACATTTTCAGTTACGCGGCGACCTTATCGATCTGCGCGACGAATCCCTGTTCGATACCCACCCGGAAACCATCATCGGCATGTTCCACCTGATGGTGCGTCACCGTGAAATCAAAGGGATTTACTCGACGACCGTGCGTTTACTGCGCCATGCGCGCCGCCATCTGAAAGAGCCGCTGTGCATGATCCCGCAGGCACGCGAAATGTTTATGGCGATTCTGCGTCATCCGGGTGCCGTGTCGCGTGCGCTGGTGCCGATGCACCGCCACAGCGTGTTGTGGGCGTATATGCCGCAATGGGGACAAATCGTCGGGCAGATGCAGTTCGACCTGTTCCACGCCTATACGGTCGATGAACACACCATCCGCGTGCTGCAAAAACTGGAAAGTTTTGCCCATGAAGAGACGCGACCAAAGCATCCTTTGTGCGTGGAATTGTACCCGCGCCTGCCGCAGCCTGAACTGCTGCTGATGGCCGCGCTGTTCCACGATATCGCCAAAGGCCGCGGTGGCGATCACTCGATTCTTGGCGCGCAGGATGTGCTGGAGTTTGCCGAACTGCACGGGCTTAATTCCCGTGAAACTCAGCTGGTCGCCTGGCTGGTTCGTTGTCACTTACTGATGTCAGTAACAGCGCAACGCCGCGATATTCAGGATCCTAATGAAATTCAGCAATTCGCTGCGGAAATGCAGACCGAAGTCCGTCTGCGCTATCTGGTCAGCCTGACCGTAGCCGATATTTGTGCCACCAACGAAACTCTGTGGAACAGCTGGAAGCAGAGCCTGATACGTGAGCTGTATTTCGCCACCGAGAAACAGCTGCGCCGCGGTATGCAAAATACGCCGGATCTGCGCGAGCGCGTACGTCATCACCGCCTGCAGGCGCTGGCCTTGCTGCGCATGGATAATATTGATGAGGAAGCGTTGCACCGCATCTGGAGCCGCTGCCGGGCGGATTACTTCCTGCGTCACTCACCGAATCAGCTGGCGTGGCACGCAAGACATCTGCTGGAGCACGACTCCACCAAACCGCTGGTGCTGGTTAGCCGTCAGGCAACGCGCGGCGGTACAGAGATATTTATCTGGAGCCCTGACCGTCCGTATCTGTTTGCCACCGTTGCCGGTGAGCTGGACAGGCGTAACCTGAGCATTCATGACGCGCAGATTTTCACCAATCGCGACGGCATGGCGATGGATACCTTTATCGTGCTCGAACCGGACGGCAGCCCGCTGGCACAGGATCGCCATGAAGCAATCCGTTATGCGCTGGAACAGTCGATGACGCAGGCTTATCAGCCGCCGCGCGCCCGACGTCCTTCGCCGAAACTGCGTCATTTCAGCGTACAGACCGAAGTCAGTTTCCTGCCAACACATACCGACCGCCGCACGTATATGGAACTGGTGGCGCTGGATCAGCCCGGTCTGCTGGCACGCGTCGGGGAAGTGTTCTCTGACCTGGGACTGTCGCTGCACGGTGCGCGCATCTCAACCATCGGCGAACGCGTAGAAGATTTATTTATTCTTGCCAACAGTGAGCGCCGTGCGCTGGATAAGCAAACTCGTCAGGAAATCACACGCCGATTAACTGAGGCACTCAACCCTGGCGATAAAATGTGATACAAGTACCACTATCTTTTAAAACCAATTCAGGAAAGAGAACAGGATGCAGCAACTACAAACCGTTATTGAACAAGCCTTCGAGCGCCGTGCAGACATTACTCCGGCTAACGTTGACAGCGTAACGCGCGACGCCATCACTCAGGTTATCAACAAAATCGACAGCGGCGAATTGCGCGTGGCTGAGAAGATTGATGGCGAATGGGTGACGCATCAGTGGCTGAAGAAAGCGGTACTGCTCTCGTTCAGAATCAATGACAATCAGGTGATGGAAGGCGGAGAAAGCCGTTACTTCGATAAAGTGCCAATGAAATTCGCGGACTACGATGAAGCGCGTTTCCAGCGTGAAGGTTTCCGCGTGGTGCCACCTGCTGCCGTGCGTAAAGGCGCATTCATTGCACGCAACACCGTACTGATGCCTTCTTACGTCAACATCGGCGCATACGTTGATGAAGGCACCATGGTTGATACCTGGGCGACGGTAGGTTCTTGCGCGCAGATCGGTAAAAACGTACACCTGTCCGGCGGCGTAGGCATCGGCGGCGTTCTGGAGCCTTTGCAGGCTAACCCGACCATCATCGAAGACAACTGCTTCATCGGCGCGCGTTCTGAAATCGTTGAAGGCGTGATTGTCGAAGAAGGCTCAGTGATTTCCATGGGCGTTTACATCGGCCAGAGCACCAAAATTTATGACCGCGAAACGGGCGAAGTACATTATGGTCGCGTCCCTGCGGGCTCCGTTGTCGTTTCCGGCAACCTGCCTTCTAAAGACGGTAAATACAGCCTGTATTGTGCTGTGATCGTCAAGAAAGTAGATGCGAAAACTCTGGGCAAAACCGGCCTGAATGAGTTATTGCGAACCATCGACTAAGATTAAAAATAGCGGGTCATCAGTTACCCGCTATTTTTTTATCTTGTTGATAGCAAATTGTGTCATTAATCAACGATTCGAATTCTTCTTCGGTTCATCATGACCGTTAAATATTCTCCTAAACGAAGGTAGCGCTATGTATGACAATCTGAAAAGCCTGGGCATTAATAATCCCGACGATATTGATCGTTACAGCCTGCGTCAGGAGGCCAATAACGACATTCTGAAGATCTACTTCCGCAGAGATAAAGGTGAGTTTTTTGCTAAAAGCGTGAAATTTAAATATCCACGCCAGCGCAAAACCATCGTTGCCGATAACACAGGGCAAGGTTATAAAGAAATTCATGAAATCAGCCCTAACCTGCGCTATGTAATTGATGAACTGGACCAAATCTGCCAGCGCGATCAGGTTGAAGTGGATCTGAAGCGTAAAATTCTTGATGACCTGCGTCACCTGGAATCCGTTGTAGCGAATAAGATTACTGAAATTGAATCCGATCTGGAAAAACTGACCAGCGGTCGCTGATTATTCGCAGCCAGAAGATTGAGAAAGTAAAAAGGTCAGGCATTTGCCTGACCTTTTTTATTGTGCGCAGAAAAGACTGCTGCGAAATTATTTAAGCAACTGGCCCCATTTTTCCACCCAGGGAACAGCGACCGTTTCCGGCTCGGCGGTTTCCATCGCATCAATTTCCAGCAATTCGCCGATACGCGACGCGCCCTGCTCCTGCAATAAATCATCCAGCTTATGGCCGCCGCCACAGAAATGATCGTAGCTGATATCACCCAGCGCAATCATACCGTAGCGCAGTTCGGGCTGATAACCGACAGTGTCACGGATCGCGGCATACAAAGGCGCGATGCTGTCCGGCAAATCGCCCTGACCGGTGGTTGAAGTCACAATCAGGACAAAATGATGACGGTAATACTGCCAGGCTTCCAGCGTGCCTTCTTCGAACAATTTGACGTCATGGCCCTGGCCTTTCAGCACGGTTTCCGCTTCTTCTGCTACCAGTAACGCATTGCCGTACACCGTACCGACGAAAATTCCGACTTCTGCCATGAGTTTCACTCCTGTGTGATGCCAATATTTCAATCAAAGGACTTAAATTTGTGGACTATCCTGACCGCAAGTTTCTGCAAACTCAACCCTTTCAAGCTCAGGGATTTTTCCCTGCCAGCCAAACTGTGTCACTACATTCTGCCAGCGAGGATCCCAGCGAGCATTCAAGGAAAGAGGTTCACCGGTTACCGGATGTGGCAATTGCATATGACTGGCATGGAGCATCAGCCCAGAACAGCCAAAATGCTGCGTCATGCCACGGTTTTGCTTTAAATCGCCGTGCGCGCTGTCACCGATAATCGGGTGACGCAAATGCGACATATGACGGCGCAACTGATGCTTACGGCCAGTTTCCGGTTTCAGTTCCATCAGACTGTAGCGCGCGGTGTCGTAACGTCCTACAGCCACTGGCATTTCGACCTGTGCGACGACGCGATAATGCGTCACTGCAGGCTGTGGCGCTTTATCCGGATCCGCAAACTTATCAGCGATTTTATCCAGCTCTTCGGTCAGCGCGTAATCCAGGGTGCCGTCTTGTGGCACATACCCGCGGACTACGGCGTGATAGGTTTTGCTCATCTGATTATTTTCGAACTGCTGCGACAGCAAACGAGCCACTTCGCTGGACAGCGCCAGCAGCAAAACGCCCGACGTCGGCTTATCCAGCCGGTGAACCGTAAACACATGCTGACCAATCTGATCACGCAATGTTTGCATCACAAACACCGTTTCATGGCGGTCCAGCCAGCTGCGATGAACCAGCATGCCCGCAGGTTTATTCACTGCGACCAGATGTTCGTCCTGATACAAAATTTCCAGCATGTCAGTCTTCTATATTCAGCAAATCGTCGAGGCGTTGCAGCTGTGTCAGCAAACGGAGTGCTTCCGGCATCGCTACTTCAAAATAGGGGGTGATAGCAAAACGGGTTGGCAGTGGCGCCTGAGCTTCCAGCAACGCGTACATACGGGGAACCAGCACCCATTGCAGCCATTGCTCAGCAGACATGGTATCCACAGAAAACGGCTCTTTGCTTTCAAAGGCTTCCGCTTCCGGCGGCGTGGCGTGCCACAACTTGTCATCACGCATGACCTGCTCGATATCTTCTAAAATCTGGCGAACCTGGTTTTCTGTATTCATCAATGACTCTCTTCGTTCATGGCCCCGGGCAGCCTCCGCCGGGGGCGCAAAGCATAACATTGAAGGACTGATGCCCCAACTTTCTGCATCGTATCCAATTAATCAATCCAGCCATAAGTTTTTCGTGGTGGCGATAAACGCCCGTTACGGGCAAACTACCGCCACTTTTTTCTTCACAGATGTGTAAAAATGTCCGCACAACATACTCAAAAAGCACACGCAACACCGGCAAAAGCTATGCTGGCCTCCGTCACCGGCTACGCCATGGACGGTTTTGATTTACTGATCCTCGGCTTCATGCTTCCCGCTATCACCAGCGAATTTGGTTTGTCATCCTCACAAAGTGGCTCTCTGGTCACCTGGACTCTGATTGGTGCCGTCCTGGGCGGCGTGATTTTCGGGCCCATCAGCGATCGCTTCGGCCGCATCCGCGTACTGACCTTCACCATTCTGATGTTCTCTCTGTTCACTGGTTTATGCGCTTTCGCACAAGGCTACTGGGATTTACTGATTTACCGCACGCTGGCAGGCGTCGGGCTCGGTGGTGAGTTCGGTATCGGCATGGCGCTGATTGCAGAAGCGTGGCCGGCGGAAAAACGTAACCGCGCCTCAGCGTATGTCGGCATGGGCTGGCAGCTCGGCGTGTTAATGGCAGCCTTCCTGACGCCAATGCTGCTCGGCATTATCGGCTGGCGCGGCATGTTCCTGGTCGGCCTGTTACCGGCGCTGGCTTCTTTCCTGATCCGCCGCACCATGGGCGAACCGGAAGCTTTCGTTAAACACACTGCCAGCAATAACGATGGCTCACTGTTCAGTCGCATTAAGTTACTGTTTCGCGATAAAGTCACGACGAAAGCCAGTATCGGCATTCTGATCCTGTGCTCTGTGCAGAACTTTGGCTATTACGGTCTGATGATCTGGATGCCAAGCTACCTGTCGAAAAACTTCGGCTTCTCGCTGACTAAATCCGGCCTGTGGACGGCGGTCACGGTTGTAGGGATGACGTTTGGGATCTGGCTGTTCGGCATGCTTTCTGACCGTTTCCCGCGCTGGAAAATCTTCCTGATTTATCAGGTCGGTGCGGTCATTATGGTGGTGTGCTATGCGCAGCTTACCGATCCGACGCTGATGTTGTTCGCGGGTGCACTGATGGGCATGTTTGTGAATGGCATGATTGGCGGTTACGGCGGACTGATATCCGATCTCTATCCGGTACACGTCAGGGCGACGGCGCAGAATCTGTTGTTTAATCTCGGACGTGGTGTGGGCGGTTTTGGTCCGCTGGTGATCGGGATATTGGTAGCGCAGGTGTCGTTTACCGCAGCGATTACGTTACTGGCTGCGATTTACCTGCTGGATATCTTCGCTACGTTATTCCTGCTGCCTAAAAAACAGGGGCAGGATGATGTCTTAGGGGCAATTGGCTAATAACTGAGGGGCGCTTCGGATATCGCGGAACGCCTTCTGTTATCAGAATGTTCAGGCGTGCGATAAAAGATTCAGACAAAAAGTTGGGGGCACTGTTTACACAGTGCCCCCGGTTCGTTTTATAGCAATCCAGCTACCTAAGTGCTCCCTGCTCAATCCCTGAAAACTTTTCCTGCGGTTATCCTAACCGGCTGTCCTTCGCATCGTCCAACTTTCATCCTGACGGTCTGTCCTAAGTCATCCTGACTGATATCCCTTGGTCATCTGTGACCCGCTCAGCTTCCTTTGTGAGCTCTCTTCTCCGTCCTGGAGGTGTCCCTGGTTTCGTCCTGAAACATCCTGGCATAATCCGATGCCGTCCTGACTCTTCCTGAGCCGTCCCCTTCTTTAATGATTCAGCCATCATCCTGATGTTCTGTCTCATGCTTCCTTGGTGCACGACTAGAATCGTTGATTTTGCCCTTCCGGACAAGACAGGCTGTAAGCCAAAAACAGGGAAGGTAAGCCTTCTTACAAACAATAAGTGAGTTAACTTATTGATATTGGTTGTTATATGGATTTTTGTCGTGAGATAGTTAAGTCAAATTAGCGAGATCTCTTACAGTCTTTGTGAGAGATCTCTCACACGCTTGTGAGCCATTTGTGCTCTGCGGGATGGGGTACATCGACAATAAAATCAGGCGGGGTAAACAGCGGTCAGCATTGTAAGGAATTCTGACAACGATGGCGAGAGTATAGTTCTTTTTTTACTGCCGAATTGCTCCAGCACAACATTCCCGGTCACATTACACAGCGAAACCAGATCCAGCTCGGAATCTGTGGTCGCCAGAAAAATCGTTGGCGACAGCTTCAGACGCTTTTGCGTCACCAGATGACCAATCAAATTCTCCTGCAAACGGGTGAAATCTTCCGGGCTCCAGACCTGCAACAGTGTCAGCGCATTGCCCTGCCAGCTGGCGGTCATGTCTCCGGCAAACTGCGTGGTATAAAACGCATGCGCCTCCGGGCGCAGTTGTAATTCCATCGCGCGTTCGACATTTTCCAGGGTCGCCTGCGGGCTGAACGTCTGAGTCAGCCAGTAGACTTTGCCTTCTTCCGTCTTCACCACGCACGGCGAAGCTACTCCAAACAGGGCTTCACTGGCAGGCGGCATGCCGGTTTCCTGTTGCCAGAGATCGACAAAACGCTGAGTAAATTCACGCAATGCTACTGAAACTTCAGACTCCATAATTCTCTCATCTTCCGCTAAGGCTGGGTTAAACTGGTGACTATTCTCTATTGTACCGATCTCTAAGCAAGGTGACAGCATGTCCTCATATCAGGATAACCCCGCTCTGGCGCAACTGACGCTGGGCAAAAGTACGGCTTACGTTGACCATTACGATGCGTCTTTATTACAGGCCGTTCCGCGCAGCATGAACCGTGAGCCGCTGGGCTTGTATCCGGATAACTTACCGTTTCATGGCGCAGATATCTGGACGCTATATGAACTGTCCTGGCTCAACGCGAAGGGATTGCCACAGGTTGCTGTGGGCGAAATCAGCCTGAATGCTAATAGTCAGAACCTGATTGAATCCAAAAGTTTCAAACTCTATCTGAACAGTTTTAATCAGACCGTCTTCCCCGACTGGGAAACAGTGCAGAAAACCTTAACCCGTGACCTGAGCGCCTGTGCGCAAGGTGACGTGACCGTAACGGTCAGCCGCCTGTCTGAAATTGAAGGCACGCCGGTAGGACGTTTCGACGGTATCTGTATTGATGAGCAGGATATTGAAATCGACAACTACGAATTCAGCACTGATTATCTGGCCAGCGCCAAAGGTGAAGAAATCGTTGAAGAATCTCTGGTGAGTCATCTGCTGAAATCAAACTGTCTGATTACCCATCAGCCCGACTGGGGTTCCGTGCAAATCCGGTATCGTGGCCCGAAAATCGACCGCGAAGCCCTGCTGCGCTATCTGGTGTCTTTCCGTCATCACAACGAATTCCACGAACAATGCGTCGAACGGATCTTCAACGATCTGCTGCGTTTCTGCCAGCCGGAAAAACTCGCCGTGTACGCCCGCTACACTCGTCGCGGCGGGCTGGATATCAATCCGTGGAGATCCAACTTCCCGTTTGAACCTGCAACAGCGAGACTTGTCAGACAATAATGCGAGACGTTGCTCAAGAACTGAGCTAACGCTCTGTGAGCATTGGTAAAAGCCTGATGACAGGGTTACTGTTAAATTGCATACGGCGCAAAAAACATGATCCGAAAAATCATGCGCCGCAATCAGGTAGCAGAAAGAATCACTGCACCCGTTGGTGTCAAGGAGCAACTTTGATTACACATATCAGCCCGTTAGGCTCAATGGATTTGTTGTCGCAGCTGGAAGTCGACATGCTCAAACGCACGGCGAGCAGCGACCTCTATCGCCTTTTCCGAAATTGTTCACTGGCCGTCCTTAACAGCGGCAGTCAGACTGACAGCAGTAAAGAACTTCTCGATCGTTACGAAAGCTTTGATATCAATGTATTGCGCAGAGAGCGCGGTGTGAAACTGGAACTGGTGAACCCGCCGGAAGACGCGTTTGTGGATGGCCGGATTATCCGTTCATTACAGGCAAACCTGTTTGCCGTGCTGCGCGATATTCTCTTCGTCAGCGGGCAAATTGATAACGCTGGTCGTTTTCAGCACCTGAATACCGAAAATTCAGCGCACCTGACCAATCTGGTGTTTTCTATCTTACGCAACGCCCGCGCCCTGCATCTGGATGAAGATCCAAACATGGTCGTGTGCTGGGGCGGCCACTCTATTAATGAAATCGAATACCAGTACGCCCGCAACGTCGGCAGCCAGCTGGGTTTGCGCGAACTGAACATTTGCACCGGCTGTGGCCCGGGTGCGATGGAAGCGCCAATGAAAGGTGCCGCCGTCGGTCACGCACAACAGCGTTACAAATCAGGCCGCTTTATCGGCATGACAGAACCTTCAATTATTGCCGCTGAGCCGCCTAATCCGCTGGTCAACGAACTGATCATCATGCCTGATATTGAAAAACGGCTTGAGGCATTTGTTCGCATTGCCCACGGGATCATTATTTTCCCTGGCGGCGTCGGCACCGCAGAAGAATTGCTGTATCTGCTGGGGATCCTGATGGATCCGGAAAACAACGATCAGGTTCTCCCGCTGATCCTGACCGGTCCGAAAGAAAGCGCCGATTACTTCCACGTTCTCGATGCTTTCATTAAAGAAACGCTGGGCGAAGAAGCCTGTAAGTTCTACACCATCATTATCGACGATCCGACAGAAGTGGCCCGTCAGATGAAACGCGCGATGCCGCTGGTGAAAGAAAACCGCCGGAACAGCGGCGATGCTTACAGCTTTAACTGGTCGATTCGTATTGCGCCTGATTTACAGCATCCGTTCGAACCAAACCATGAAAACATGGCGAACCTGAACCTTTATCCAAACCAGCCACCACAGGAACTGGCCGCCGCATTGCGCCGCGCCTTCTCCGGTATTGTGGCCGGTAACGTGAAAGAGTTTGGGATCCACGCCATCGAGCAACATGGTCGCTTCAAACTGCATGGTGATCCGGCATTAATGAAAAAAATGGACAGTCTGCTGCAAGGGTTCGTCGCACAGCACCGCATGAAATTGCCGGGCAGCGCTTACATTCCTTGTTATGAGATTTGTGCCTGACCGACCGATCACACGGCAAGCACACTTCTAAAGCAGATCTAAGGGCGACGTAAGTCGCCTTTATTATGGAGATTATCATGGCAATACATCTGCTTATTATCGACGCCCTGAACCTGATCCGCCGAATTCACGCAGTTCAGGGCTCGCCTTGTCTTGTTACCTGCCAGAATGCCATCGGCCAGTTGATTCAGCATACTCAGCCCACGCACGCCGTTGCCGTATTTGACGAAGATGACCGCGCCGACAGCTGGCGTCATCAGAGCCTGCCTGATTACAAAGCCGGACGCACACCGATGCCGGACAATCTGTTTGCAGAAATGCCCAGCCTGAAAGCCGGTTTCGAGGCACAAGGCATCGCCTGCTGGCATTCTGCGGGCAATGAAGCGGATGACCTGGCTGCCACGCTGGCGGCAAAAGTATCGTCTGGCGGTCATCAGGTCACTATCGTTTCAACCGATAAAGGATACTGCCAGCTGCTGGCACCAAATGTTCAGATCCGCGATTATTTCCAAAAACGCTGGCTGGATATGCCTTTTGTGCAGGAAACCTTTGGCGTTCTGCCGCAGCAACTCACCGATTACTGGGGTCTGGCGGGGATCAGCAGCAGTAAAATTCCAGGTGTTCCGGGCATTGGTCCGAAGACAGCGGTGACATTATTGACGCAAACCGGCTCGCTGGATGAACTTTACGATAATCTGGAAGGTGTGCCGGAAAAGTGGCGTAAGAAGCTGGAGGAACACCGTGAACAGGCTTATATCTGCAAACGGGTTTCAACGCTGCAAACCGACGTCGCGCTGGACGGCAACTTACAGCAACTGCGCCTGCCATAAAAAAGCGCTTCTCAAAGAGAAGCGCTCAGGAAGGATACTCTAAATAATTTGAATTGCAGGCAGGCGGCAAGTAAGAGAGACCCGATGAGCTTACTCAGGTAAGTGATTCGGGCGAACGCACGCAGCCAACGCCCCTGCAGTTCAAAGTATGACGAGTATCAGCGATCACGCTCATCGCGACGCCCGCCAATAGCCGACCAGAAACGGCGAATATGCACGGTAACTTCTTCGCGGTCATGATAAAGCTGTTTCGCGAAGATCTCCGCGTTCACGCCATTTTCTTTCAGACGTTCATCGATGCGCTCAAGAATATTAGACACTTCTTCGTAACGCTTTTTCATCGGTAACTTCAGGTTGAAAATCGCCTCGCGACACCAGCCGTTGACCAGCCAGTCACACATCAGTGCAGCCACTTTCGCCGGTTTCTCTACCATGTCACAGACCAGCCAGTAGTTTTTGGTACTGGTGGATTTATAGCGGAAGCCGTCTTCGCGCAGATGAATAACCTGGCCAGTTTCCATCAGGCTCGGCGCCATCGGACCGTTGTCGATAGCCGTGACCATCATGCTGCGTTGTGTCAGCTGATACGTCCAGCCGCCCGGACACGCGCCTAAATCGACCGCGTACATGCCGCTCGCCAGACGTTCATCCCACTCATCCGCCGGAATAAAGACGTGGAAGGCTTCTTCCAGTTTCAGCGTCGAGCGGCTTGGCGCTTCAGACGGGAACTTGAGGCGCGGAATACCCATATAGAAGGGTGAATTGTTGTTGCTGTAGGAATACCCGACGTAGCAGCAGCCCGGCGCAATAAAGAACACATGTACCACAGGGCGCAGCGCATTCTCTTTCTTACCCAGCACTTTGCGTTCACGCATCGCTGAACGCAGCGGCACCGTCAGTTTGCGACAGAACTTAGTCAGCTCTTTGCTTTCATTGGTGTCCGGCACTTCGACGCGAAGCTCACCGCCGTTGGTGATCACATTCTGAACCATGCCGACGATCGGAGAAACACGGTCTTCCGGCGGCAAATCTTTCAGCAATTCGCCGACCACGATTAACTGACGGGCAAAAATCAGTTCGCGGAAAGGCAAATTCTTCGCAATCTTGTCAGCATCATCTGGCTGATAGCATTCAAACAACACATATCCGCTGTTTTCTTTAACGCGGGCAAAACCGAAGATTTCCATCTTTGCGGCTTTGTCGGTAATTTCTGCTGCGCATTCTTTTTCAAAACCCTGACGGCAGTAGAGAGCAACTTTATTCATGGCGTTCGGCCTTTTTCTTCAGGCGCAGTGCGCCGATCAACATCAAAATCCAACCGACCAGGAATAAGGTACCGCCAATCGGAGTTACAAAAACGAATAAACGGAGATGCGACAGCGCCAGACAATAAAGGCTGCCGCTGAACAACACGGTTCCCAGCGCTAAAAAGGCGCTGCTCCAGTAGAACCACACATTACGCTGGCGCTGCATCGCAACACCTAAAATCATCACCGCCAGCGTATGAATACTTTGATACGTTAATCCGGTGTGAACCCACGCCATTTCTGCTTCGCCGAGCGACTGACTCAACACGTGTGCGCCAAAGGCACCGAAAGCGACGTAGATAAAGCCGCTGATTGCGGCGAAGATCAACATTGAACGACTGGTCATTGTGCGTTACCTGTTATCGTTATTAGCCGATGAAAATCCCAAGTAATCAGTCTGATAAGCAGACCCTGGACTTTCTCTCCCAGGCGATCCGGCTTCATGCCTGATCGAAACGAAAGCGCAGTTTTTCCTGCTCGCTGGCTGCACGCGCGAGGATCCACTGACGAAAGGCGGCTATTTTACCCAGTTCTGCCTGACTGTCATGACAAACCAGATAAAAAGCATTTTTACTGATCAAAACTTCGCTGAACGGGCAGACCAGACGTCCGGCCTCAATTTCAGTCTGCGCCATGACATTATTCACCAGCGCAATACCTTGCCCGTGGACGGCGGCCTGAACCACCATCGCGCTATGGCTGAAAATGGGCCCCTGCTGGACATTGATTTGCTGTAACCCGAGCTGTTTGGTGTAGGCCAGCCAGTCGCGGCGGGAAGCATCATGCAGCAAAGTGTGGTGGCTTAAATCTGCCGGTTCCTTCAGCGGATTATCGCTCATCAGTAAAGAAGGAGAACAAACCGGAAGTAAATACTCAGCATATAAACGCTCGGCCCGCAGCCCCGGCCAGTTGCCCCGGCCGTGGAAAATCGCCACGTCGACATCGTCGGATAATTTGTCTTCTTCGCGATCCACAGCCTGAATGCGCACATCGATGCCCGGATAAGCTGAGTTAAAGCCAGACAATCTTGGCACCAGCCACTGAATCGCAAAGCTCGGCGGCAAACTTACCGTCAGAGCGCCTTTCGCGCTGCGTGCCTGGAGTTTTCTCGTCGCCTCATTCAGGGATGAGAATATCTCCTTAATATCCAGATAATAGCTCTGCCCTTCTTCGGTCAGTAACAATGAGCGATTACGCCTGCGAAACAGTTTTAACCCTAAAAAGTCCTCAAGTGACTTAATCTGGTGGCTAACAGCGGCCTGCGTGACGAACAATTCCTCGGCAGCCTTAGTAAAACTAAGGTGGCGCGCTGCGGCATCAAATACCCGCAGAGAATTCAAAGGCGGTAAACGTTTTGACATAGAATGGATACTTCTTATTCGCCGGTAAGCGGAGCGCCTGTCCGCGGATTTAGATATTAGTTTTTTTAATCCGAGACATTATAATTTGTCCGTTGAGGATGTACAGGCAAAAACCTATAGTGGCGCCACTTCCTGAGCCGGAACGAAAAGTAGATTGGTATGAGGATGCTGAAATACTTTTGGCTTGTGGTTGTGATGTTGTGTTTGCAATTGTCTGGCAATCCAGACACGTAGCTTGAATGCTACAAACTTTTCACTTCCTGTACATTACCCTGTCTGTCCAAAGTGATTTTTCAGCACCGCTATTTGCGGTGCTTTTTTTTGCCTGTATCTGGGGCAAACAGTATGGGGCTAAGAGTTTAGGGCAAAGAGACAGGAATGCGGGCGCATAATGTGGCAAAACCGGCCTCATCGCAAGAAGAGCCGGTTTTGTCATAGAGCAGAACGTGAGGTTACCCCGGATTCATACAATCGGGGAGGTCACCTGAGGGATTAATTCCCTTCTGCCATTTCTTTGATTTCAGATTTATTGATCTGCTGCTTGTTGCCATACGCATCGGTATAACTGATCATACCGGTATCATTGTCCGTGCTAGGTTTGCCATCAGCAACAATGGTACGACCATCGTTGGTATGCATCACGTAGTTGCTTGAACAGGCGGCAAGTGTTGTGGTCAGCAGTGCGGCTGAAATTACGGCGGCGATCTTCTTCATCATAGACTCCTTGCAGATTAAAATGCTTAAAACTCCTGGTTAAACTTCCAGGCTAATGTATTTAGTTAACGTAATTCAGCATAACAAACTTCTGATAAATTTCCAGGTAACCATTCCTAAAATGAATAAGCGGCTTGTGTTACAAAAAACCTGCAATTTTTAACTCAGGCTGAAGGATCTGAATTGGTATGAAAGACTTTAACCCCGCCGTTTTCCGCCAGCACTTTCCAGCACTGTCTCAGGGACAATGCTATCTCGACAGTGCAGCCACCGCACTGAAGCCGCAGGCAGTGATCGACGCCACCGTGAATTTCTACTCTCAGGAAGGCGCTACCGTTCACCGCAGCCAACATCGTGCGGCGCAAACCCTGACAGAACAATACGAGCAGACCAGAGCGCAGATCGCACAATGGATTAATGCGCCACGTAGCGAAAATATCGTCTGGACGCGGGGAACCACGGAATCTATCAATCTGGTGGCACAAAGCTGGCTGCGCCCACGACTGCAACCGGGTGATGAGATTATTGTCAGTCAGGCAGAACATCACGCGAACCTTATTCCGTGGCTGATGGTGGCACAGCAATGTCAGGCGCACGTCGTCACGCTGCCGGTGGATAAACAAGGCATACCCGATATAGACGCCCTTCCCCGCCTGCTGAGCAACAAGACACGCCTGCTGGCGCTGACGCAAATGTCGAACGTGACGGGCGCAATGCCTGATATTGCCCGCGCCGTTGAACTGGCACACGCAAACGGTACGCCCGTGCTTATCGATGGCGCACAAGGTGTGGTGCATTGTCCGCCAGATGTACAACGCCTCGATATCGACTTTTATGCTTTCTCGGGTCATAAGCTTTACGGCCCGACCGGCATCGGCGTGTTGTATGGCAAAACGGAATTACTCGAAAGTATGTCGCCATGGCAGGGCGGCGGGAAAATGCTGACGCAGGCTTCCATGACAGATTTCGCACCGCAGGCTGTTCCGCACCGCTTCGAAGCGGGAACGCCAAATATTGCCGGTGTTATCGGGATGTCTGCTGCGCTGGAATGGTTAAAAACTGTCGATCTGCCCGCAGCGGAAAAACATGCACAACAGCTGGCGGCACTGGCCGAAGAACAACTTGCGAAGATTGAAGGATTCCGCAGTTTCCGCTGTCACCATTCGTCCGTTCTGGCATTCGATATTGCCGGTGTACATCACAGTGATTTGGTAGCGTTGCTGGCCGAACAGGCGATCGCCTTGCGCGCCGGACAGCATTGCGCTCAGCCACTAATGAACGCTCTGGGCATCAGCGGAACATTACGGGCCTCATTTGCGCCGTATAATAATGAACAGGACGTCACGCGGCTGTTCGAGGCGGTAAAATACGCCCTCGACCTGTTAGCCGATTAATTCATTGTTTGGGGAATACCATGTCAGCGCCACATCCTTTCGGCCATGAGATCACTGAAGCCTCACTGACCGAAAAATTCGCGTCATTTCGTCAGTGGGAAGACCGCTATCGCCAGTTAATCCTGCTTGCAAAATCCTTACCACCGCTGAATACGGCGCTGAAAACACCTGAGAATGAGCTATCTGGATGTGAAAACCGGGTCTGGCTTGGTGCGGAAAAATCAGAGAACGGGACGATGCATTTTTATGGCGACAGTGAAGGTCGGATCGTGAAAGGTTTGCTGGCCGTATTACTGACTGCCGTAGAAGGCAAAACGCCAGACGAGATCTTAAAGCGTGATCCGCTGGCGTTGTTTGATGTATTAGGATTGCGTGAGCAGCTCAGCACCAGCCGCGCAAGCGGACTTAACGCGCTGGCAGCAGGCGTAATCGCTCTTGCCCGTCAGGCGGCCTGAGCCTGACGCTGTGCTTTCGCCATCATTTTCTTCAGCACATGAGATACCGCGACAAAGCCAAACGTCGCGGTAACCATCGTCGCCGCCCCAAAACCGGAAGCGCAGTCCATCCGTTTCGGCCCTTCTGCCGTTGCCCTTGAGGCACACACAGAACCATCTGCCTGCGGATACATCAGCGGTTCGCTGGAAAATACACAGTCAATTCCGAGCTTACCTTTGCTGTTTTTCACCACGTTGAAATCACTTTTCAGACGCTCACGCAGTTTTGCCGCCAGCGGATCCTGAATAGTTTTCGCCAGATCCACGACCGCGATCTGTGTCGGATCGATCTGCCCGCCCGCACCGCCGGTCGTTACCACCGGGATCTTATAACGACGGCAATAAGCCAGCAGAGCAGCTTTAGGTCGCACGCTGTCAATAGCATCAATCACGTAGCTGAAACCCTGGTCGAGCATCTCAGCGACGTTATCCGGCGTAATAAAATCATCTATACAGGTCACCTTGCACTCGGGATTAATCGCCAGAATACGCTGCGCCATGATTTCTGTTTTCGCCTGCCCGACATTTTCACGCAAGGCATGAATCTGACGGTTGGTGTTAGTCACGCAGACGTCATCCATATCAATCAGCGTTATCGCGCCAATGCCGGTTCGCGCCAGCGCTTCCGCCGCCCATGAGCCCACTCCGCCGATACCAATAACGCAGACATGCGCCTGCGAGAACAACTCCAGCGATTGCTGACCATAAAGCCGGGCAGTTCCGCCAAAACGTTGCTGATAAGCGTCGGAATAAGTAGCTGTCATGAAAAGATAAACCTCAGTGCGTTATGTCGAAATCTAGTTAGAAGGCGCGTAGGCCGTGAACAGCGGTTTGCCGTTCTGCGCTGATTTTAACACCCAGACGCGTCCGTAGTGATTATAAAATCCGGCAGAATGTCCGGCGTCAGGGCCAATTCCCTGATACATATCGAAATGTTGTCCTTTAATCGCCCCGCCGACATCCAGTGCTACCATCAGGCGCATATGATATTTACCGGTAAACTTGCCTTTATCATTCAGCTCAGGCACTTCTGCCAGCAATGTTGTCCCCGCCGGGATCAGCGAGCGGTCAGACGCTACCGACGCTTTGGCAATCAGCGGAACGCCGCTGGCACCGCGAACTGGCGCGAAAGGCTCAGGCTTGAAGAACACGAATGACGGGTTTTGCTCCAGCAGTTCACGAACTTCTGCCGCGCTGTGTGTATCGGCCCACTGACGGATAGCCTGCATCGACATGTTTTCGCGCGCTACTTCACCACGGTCGATCAGCACTTTGCCGATACTGCGGTAAGCATGGCCATTCTTGCCGGCATAACCAAAGAACATGAACGGGCGACCATCGCCGTAATCGACATACCCGCTGCCCTGCACTTCCATCATGAAGTTATCCATCAGGGAATTGGTCCAGGCGACGACGTAATTATCGCTCAGGGCTCCGGAATAAATCGAGGCACGGTCAGGCAGACGACCGCGTTTTGGCGGCATACGGTACAGCGGATACTGGAATTCACCCTGACGCGTATAACGCGCCTGCACCACTGGCGTGTAATAGCCGGTCAGCTGAACGTTACCGAAATTGTCAGCACCTTCCATCTGATAAGCGCTGATGCCGTACTGGCTCAGATTGCGGGTATCCGCGCCGGACCGTAACCATTGTTCGACAGCCTGAAATGTCGTGTTGTTACGACCGTATAAAGAAGAAGAGGCAATCTGAACTGCGGCAACCTGATTGGAGTAATCCAGCGCATTAACCGGTTTGCCCGTCGCATTCGGCTCATTCACGTATTCAAGCGCATTATCCAGGCGACCATCTTTATACTGCTGACCACGGTCGGTTGGTCGCGAGGAACATCCCGCCAGTACCGCTATCACCAGACCACCCAGCAGATATTTACTCCAACGTCCTTTCATTATTGCCGCGCTCTCTTACATTCAGGGAAATGACTGGCGAAACGATAACAAACGGCCTGTCAGAAAGGAATTGTCACAGTCGAAAAAAGTGTACTGACTCAAATTGCGCCTCAAACGGTCATTTTGTGGATAAAAAGCCAGCAACTAAGTGCTTTATTTGAATAAATTCAAAAAAGGGTTGCACGAAATCTCATGGGGAGTATAGTTCGCCTCCATCGGACGCGGGGTGGAGCAGCCTGGTAGCTCGTCGGGCTCATAACCCGAAGGTCGTCGGTTCAAATCCGGCCCCCGCAACCAATTCGATTTCGATGTATGAAATGCTCAGTTGAATTGTACGATGAAGTAAAGCAGTATACGGACGCGGGGTGGAGCAGCCTGGTAGCTCGTCGGGCTCATAACCCGAAGGTCGTCGGTTCAAATCCGGCCCCCGCAACCAATTCGAGACTGAAGTATGAAGATGCTCAGTTCGGATAATGTGATGAAGTAAAGCAGTACCAAGTAGTGACGGACGCGGGGTGGAGCAGCCTGGTAGCTCGTCGGGCTCATAACCCGAAGGTCGTCGGTTCAAATCCGGCCCCCGCAACCAACTACTTAAAAATCAGTATTATTAAGCAGTAAAACATCAGGCACCTTAACGGGTGTTTTTTTGTATCTGAATTCCGGTAAACAGCGGGAACGCACTTCCCGCCTCACAACAGAATCATCCTCTCGCCGACATCCCGCCCTGAACAAAGTACGCTTTGATCCCGGCCAGAATGGACTCCGCCACCTGCTGCTGAAAATGCGCAGTCCGAAGTTTTTTCTCTTCATTGATATTACTGATAAACGCCGTCTCGACCAGAATCGAAGGAATATCCGGCGCTTTCAGCACAGCGAATCCAGCCTGATCGACTTTGTTTTTGTGCAGATGATTAATCTTACCCATCCGCGTCAGCACTTCTTTACCGAATTTCAGGCTATCACTGATGGTCGCAGTCTGAACCAGATCAAACATCGTATGATCGAGATAGCGGTCACCGCTTTTGCTGACGCCGCCTATCAGGTCGGATTCATTCTGCGTTTGTGCCAGAAAACGTGCCGCTGAACTGGTTGCGCCTTTCGTTGATAACGCAAACACCGACGATCCTTTGGCAGCCCGGCTGGTAAACGCATCCGCATGAATTGAGATAAACAGATCTGCCCGCAGCTTTCGCGCCTTTGCCACGCGGACTTTCAGCGGAATAAATACGTCTTCATTGCGGGTCATATACGCTTTCATATTCGGCTCGCGCGTAATGAGCTTCTGTAACCGGCGTCCAATCTGCAACACCACGTCTTTCTCACGCGTTTTATATTTGCCGATAGCACCCGGATCTTCGCCGCCATGTCCGGGATCGAGCATGATCACCAGCGGCCGACTGCGCCCAGCCTTACCGTCTTTCTTGGTTTCCGGCGGCAGCGTTCTTGCGACATCCCCGCGGTTATAGTCTTCCAGTAATGCCAGCAGAGGATCGTCCTGAACACTGACTTCCCCTTCTTGCGGATAAAGGTCGACAACCAGACGGTTATGAAACTCCGCCACTGGTTTAAGCGTAAAGACATGCGGACTGATGGCCCGCTTGAGTTCCAGCACCATACGGACCGTTTTGGTATCGAACTGCCCCACCCGCGCCTGGCGGATATAGGGATCACTTTGCTGAACTTTCTCGCCCAGACCTTTAAGCACGCTGTTCAGGTGGACGCCCTCAATATCAATGACCACTCGCGGCGGATCATTAAGCAGAAACTGCTTATATTTTAAGGGAGTGCTGGATTCAAGAGTAATGCGGGTATACGTCGAGGAAGGCCAGATGCGTACCGCGATAACCTGTGAGCTGGCGGCAAAACCTACTTTACTGACACTAAGCATCCAGGAGGCAGCTACGGTTTGAAGAAGGCGTCGTCGTCCGGGATTGTGATTATCGTCAGTCATGCAGTCTCAAAAGTATCTAAAAGTAAAAAACAGGTGATAAAAAAATCAGTTTGCGAATTCTAGCGAATCGAATCCCGCATGTCATTCCCTAACATTTATTCGATTTATCAATTTGTTGCCTGTTTGTAATCAGTGTTAATTCAAAAACAGAGATTTCTTACTTGCCACACGGCCCCAAAAGAATAAAAATACAAAAATTACGAATAAAAATTCAAACGAGGTTTTGCCGTGAAGGAACGTAGTACTGAACTGGTTCAGGGATTTCGCCACTCAGTTCCCTATATCAATGCTCACCGTGGCAAAACATTCGTTGTCATGCTCGGTGGTGAAGCCATTGAACATGAGAACTTCAGTAATATTGTCAATGATATCGGCCTGTTACACAGTCTGGGTATTCGTCTGGTGGTCGTTTATGGTGCCCGTCCGCAGATTGATGCGAACCTTTCTGAGCACAATTACGAACCGATTTACCATAAAAATATCCGCGTCACTGACGCCCGTTCACTGGAACTGGTTAAGCAGGCAGCCGGCCTTTTACAGCTTGATATCACCGCCCGGCTTTCAATGAGCCTGAATAATACGCCACTGCAGGGCGCTCACATCAACGTGGTCAGCGGCAACTTTATTATCGCGCAGCCGCTGGGAGTGGATGACGGTATCGATTACTGCCACAGCGGCCGTATCCGCCGTATTGATGAAGAAGCCATTCATCGTCAGCTCGACAGCAATGCCATTGTATTGCTAGGTCCGGTTGCGGTTTCCGTTACGGGTGAAAGCTTCAACCTGACATCAGAAGAAGTGGCAACGCAGCTGGCGATTAAGCTTAAAGCCGAGAAAATGATCGGCTTCTGTTCTTCACAGGGGGTCATTAATGAGGAAGGTAATATCATTTCCGAATTGTTCCCGAATGACGCGCAGGAACGGATTGATCAGATGGAATCCAGTGGCGATTATCTTTCCGGCACAGTGCGCTTCCTGCGTGGTGCGGTGAAAGCCTGCCGCAGCGGCGTTCGTCGCAGCCACCTGATCAGTTATCAGGAAGATGGTGCGCTGGTTCAGGAATTGTTCTCCCGCGATGGCATCGGTACGCAAATCGTCATGGAGAGCGCTGAACAGGTTCGCCGCGCCACCATTAACGACATCGGCGGTATCCTTGAACTGATCCGCCCTCTGGAGCAACAGGGCATTCTGGTGCGTCGTTCCCGCGAACAGCTGGAAATGGAAATCGATAAATTCACGATTATCGAACGGGATAATCTGACCATCGCCTGCGCCGCGCTCTATCCGTTCCATGACGAAGGCATTGGCGAAATGGCCTGCGTTGCCGTTCATCCGGATTACCGCAGTTCTTCACGAGGTGAGATGCTGCTGCAGCGTGTTGCCAGCCAGGCAAAAATGATGGGACTAAACCGTTTATTTGTCCTGACGACGCGCAGCATTCACTGGTTCCAGGAACGCGGTTTTAAACCGGCAGAGGTAGATGTATTGCCGATCCAGAAACAGGAAATGTACAACTATCAGCGTCGTTCAAAAATCCTGATATCTGAGCTGTAACTCTCCGTACTGAACGGTGACTTATAAAAAACAAAAAGGACGCAAAAGCGTCCTTTTTTAGTTTTCTGCTGGTTCCTGCAAAATTATTCAGCAGATTTGGGTTCCAGCGTTTTCTGCAATGTCGACGTATCTGGCCAGGTTTTAAAACCTGCCGGTGTGGCATATTGCGGTATTTTGCTGTCATTGCCAGAAACCTGAGACAACATCGCCAGCCCTTCTTGCTTAATCACCGCTTTCTGGAAGTAATCCGCCAGCTGGGTTTGTGTCAGACCGGCAATCACGCGGATGACATTCGCTCTGGTATCAAATTGCGCATTTCCGCGACTGAAATCATTACCGAACCGATCGGCTTCTTCATCAAGTGTTTGCGGATTCTGCTGCATTTCGTTGACCAGCCCCTGCTTGTACTGCAGGAACTCAGCATCTTTCATTTCACGCAGGCGTTTTTCGGCTTGTGGATAAAATGCCAGATAGCGCTGATACAGATAGTCAGGTTGTTTGCTGTTACTTTGCAGCAGGAAACCAATCCCCCACTGTTTTCCGACAGGAATTGGGAAAGCAAAGACAGCGTATCCCAGTTGCTCCTGAGTACGCAGCTGGCTGTAGAACCAGGGCTGAATAATCTGCCCGAGCAGTGCGCTGTATCCCATACTCTGGACTTCATCGTAGCCTGTTGGCACATAAACGGCAGCCAGCGCGGAGTCCGAACTGGTCCCGACACGCTGAATATTGGCTTTAACCGGCTCAGTCACCTGCGCCTGCTCGCCACGCCACCATTTGTCTCCGTGTGCGCCAAGCTTTTGCATGATCTGTTGCGACATGGCTTTAACCTGAGCGGCAGTCATATTACCGACAACCATCACTTCTACGGCGGCATGATGTACCAGTTGTTCACGGTAAGCGTTCACATCTTCAAGGGTGATGGCGGAAACCAGTTTTTCTCGTTCGCTGCGCTCGGTATAAGGCACGCGGGAAAGCAGCTGAACAGGTTGCAGCGCAAGTTCAAACGCTTTTCCTTTATCTGCTGAAGCCAGTCGTTCGAGATACCAGGATTTCGCCTGATCCAGCTGTTCCTGTGTCGGTTTGAAGTCAGGATAATTGTCTACCAGCGCTGCCAGCAAATCAGGCAGGCACTCGGTAAAACCTGTGGCTGTAAATTGCAGGCCATTGTCCGGCGATGTGCCGAAAGTAATCCCACCGATGGAGGCCTGATAGCTCAGTTGATCGAACGCTACGCCGGTCAGATAATCCGTAAGACCGTACAGCACCTGATTTTTAGCCGTGCTGAGCGCCTGATCGTTGCGGAAAGAGACTGTCACATTGGCTTTTGGCTCGTCAGCAAAGTATCTGCTGGGCATGTAAAACACCCGTAAACCTTTTTCGTCCACCAGCAGTTCAGGTTTTGTCGCTTTAGAGTCTTTGGTCACCAGCGCGAGTGACTCAGGGATATAGGGATTCAGTGCCGGCAGTGATAACGCGATAGTTTGCCCGATGGTTTTCCATTGCTCATAGGTCTGAGGCGGTACTTTATCGACCTGATAAGGCGCATTCACGAAGTAAGCCATTTTATTGTGCGGCTCATTTGGGCTGATTATCCAATAGCGCGCATTTTGCGGCGTCATTTCATCCAGACGGGATCCAATGGCCTTGGGGTCGTATTGATCTGTCAGATAAGGCGAATCGAGAACGTGCTCAACCGGTACGCGCAGCATGGTATCCACCAGCCATTCGACGTAATCCATATCCCGCGTTAATGCCGGATACCGGAAATCGAGCGCCATCACGTGCGCAATTTCATCAAAATAGGGCTTCTCAATACCCCTGGCGCGCATCTCATTGAGATAACTGAATACAGCGGCAATCACGGTGTCACGCTGTGCGAGCCCCTTATCCGTCAGGGAAACCGAGATATTGAAGACGCCCATATTACGGTTCACCATCGGATCAGCACCGGCGCTTATCCCGTCAGCATAACCCTGTTTCTGTAACCAGTCAGAGAGTGTATTCGGGCTGCGGTTGCCAATCAGATAGCTGATATAGGTGTCAGTTTTACTGCGAAAATCTGCGCTGTTGTTATCGATGGCAAATTCAATGCGTAATTCTTTGCGGGGTTGTGCGGGAACAAAATGGATGAACTCCCCTTTCTGTTCAGCGGTTAACGTGGGCACCGTGATTGGCGGAACCACCGCGTGATGATTGGCTATCTGACCAAAGGTCGTTGAGGCCAGTTCTGCCAGTTCCGGCAAAGACTTATTACTGTAAATCACGCCGACCATCAGGTTAGCGGAATAATAGCGGTGATAAAAAGCCGTCAGTTCATCATGCAGCTTGCTGCCGGGTTTGTCTTTCAGGGTATCCAGATTCCCCCCGGCGAAACGGGCTGCCGGATGCTCAGGGTTCAATGTCTCTGCGCGAACCTGCGCCATGCGCATTCCGTCTCGGGAGCGTGCCATCGTCAGCTCAGCGTTGACAGCGTTACGCTCGCGGTCGCCATTAGCGGGATCCAGTAAAGGCTCGCCAATGGCATCGGAAAGGCGATCAACGGCCTCCGGCAGAGCGTCATTTTCTACTTCCAGATAAAAGGCCGTGCGGTAAGAAGCCGTGCTGCCGTTATGACTACCGCCGTGTTTCTTAAGGAATTCAGAAAGGCTTTCAGGCTGAGGATATTTCTTAGAACCCATCAGCAACATGTGTTCGGTATAGTGAGCCAGGCCTAATTGGGAACCGGGATCTTCCAGTGATCCGACAGGAATAGCCAGTGCAGCGAGAGACTTGGGGGCTTGAGGATCAGATACCAGCAAAACGGTCATATCATTCGCCAGTTTGATGGCCTGATACTGACGCGGGTCGTTCTGACTTTTATTGATAGCTTGTGGATAAGGCTGCCAGTCGGCTGCACTTGAAACAACAGGGGCCCAAAAGGTCAATAACAACAGTAACCCGGAAATACGGGTAACCTGTTTTAACATTGCCACACTCCCTAAATCGAATAAACGTGCCACACGGGCAATAAATACAGGGTTCAACAACAGATGAACCTCAACAAGCTGTTTTGAGCAGATGAGTCTGTTCAGACCCCGCAGAAACAGGATAGTTGTGAAAAAAATCGCATTGGGATTTTCTTCCTGTGTTCCGTCACGTTTTAGCCATAAAGCCAAATGTTCCAATAGGGAAAAATCACCCTGTTAAACCACTCTAAGCTGTTAGCTCACCATTGCAAGTGGCTTGAGCGTATTTTTGTCCTTGGTTATGCCGCTGACGGACACCGTTTCAGGGACTGGAATTGCATATCAGGCGCTGCAATATTGCCTGATATTTTGCCGGCGTTTGAATCTTAGCACTGACTAACTTGCAGGATTGTGCATCTGAAATGCCAGTAAGCAGAAATTCCCAACCTTCGGTAAAAGGCTCAGTGCCTTTTCCTGTCACTGAATAGGCCTCAAGCTGAGAATGCGCTTCTGCCCACGCCTGCTGAACCTGCCACTGACGCATAAACCCGTACGTCAGCGACTGGTAGTAGTTCAGGAGTCCAAGTATCGACACTGACAGCAACAACATTGCAATCAGAGCCTCTGTCAGACTAAAACCTTGTTGTTCTGCCCGGCTTTCATTCATTGCAGAACTGCTCATCAGCCTCAGGGCAAAAATCCAGCCATCCCTGTTTCAGGGGTGAAAAAATTACCTCTCCGCTGGCCTGCTTTTTCACACTGACCTGCTGATATTGCATAACAGATTCATTGCCTTCTGCCATTCTTCCTTCGCCACGAAACAGGAAAATATCCTGGCGCAATGAAGGCCGGACACACACTCTGCCGGTGCCTGAAGCGATGATGCCTGCTGCCACATTCCGGCACTGCCAGAAAGGTTCGCTGCTGTCTTTCCATGACTGGCGTATACCCCACGCTAACGCTGATGCTGCATTTTCCCAGGCAATGACATAACGATGCTGATTCGATGTCAGCGCCAGTCCCGCGGAAAGTTGCTGTTGCAGTGAGTTTAGGGCGATCAACCCCAACCCCATCATCACCATAATACTCAGGATCATTGCACTCCCCTGCTGTTTGCCCGAATCGCGCATTTCAGCTGCTGTCATAAAACGTGGCCTGCAATCATTTCGGTCACCTGCCGGTGGATAAAAGGATTTTTGCTCCAGCTGGCGTCAAGTTGCAGTGAATACAGGCGGCCGGAGCCACTTGCTGCTACCTCGGTTACCACAAACCGGGTCACGTTGACTTCAGCAGGGTCGAGAAATTTTTCCCACCCCAAACTGCTGCAATCACCTGCCCCGCGCTGAACCTCAATACCGCCCTGACGTAAACGATAACCAAAGTATTCAGACTCCGCCGTCCCGGGCTTATCCCATTTTCCGTTACGGTTCAGGTCATAGATAACAAGGATGCAGGAACTCGCCGCTTCACCCGCAGCATTGCCGATGATGACAGATTTGCCCTCACAGGTTCCGTTACAGAAACCGGCCCGACGAATATCTTTGCCAATAGCAAAAGTAGTCTGGCGTAAAAGTTGCTCGAGCTGATAATGCCGGCCCAGGCTCTGGCTTCTCTGACGCATCAGCGGATAGATTTGTGCGGCACTGAGCATCAGCATGCTGCCAATCCCCATTGCTATCATGACTTCTGGTAACGTGAACCCCTGACAGCGGGGTATGCTCACTGGCATAAGCCGATGCCCAACAATGGCTGCGCTTCACTGCACGTACGCAACCGTCCTCTGACAGAAAGTACGATCCGCAAACTTCCCGCTGAATTTTTCAGTGTGATATGCCCGGCCAGCGCCGCATTACGCAGGCCGTAAAAGCCCATGTTTTTTTCGCTGACAGCAAGTAACTCCACACCGGATCCACGGGTGGCGAATATTTTTCCCACAGCATTATGACAACCTGAAGGAGGGGTTCCGGTTCCCACGCATCCATCAGTGCCGGCAATGCCCCATAAGACAGCAGAGCGATTGTAATTATTGGCTTCTGCCTGCACCCCGAAAAGATACAAACGCAGTTGCTGAGCAGATTGCTCAAGCTTTAATGCCTGCTGGTAATTGCGCCAGCTGTGGATCCCCCACAACGTACACATGGCGACCAGAGCCACGACAACCATCATTTCAATCAGCGACATTCCCTCTTCCCCTGCCCGCTCAAATGTTTTCATGCGGCCAAAATAGGCATTTAGATTTTTTCTGCCACTGGCAGAGTCATTTTTTCCAGGATGTCGTGAGGACTTTCGATGCAACGAAATCCACGCGACAAAAAAGTTGCGTGATGTCTCGCAGGGATAGCACCGGGATATAAATCGGGATAGAAATTGTCAGGAAAAGGCGTAAAAAGTGGAGCAACTGGAAAGCAGGATAAGGGGGGAATGACCGCCTGACGCAAGTGTCAGGCGGCATGCAACGAAGGATCAGATAGCGACAGGTGCCTTGATTGCAGGGTGCGGATCGTACCCTTCAATCTCGAAATCTTCGAAGTTGTAATCAAACAAGGAGGCCGGTTTGCGTTTAATAACAAGTTTTGGCAACGCACGAGGTTCACGGCTCAGTTGCAGATGCGTCTGTTCCATGTGGTTGCTGTACAGGTGCGTATCGCCACCCGTCCAGACAAAATCACCCACTTCAAGGTCGCATTGTTGCGCCATCATATGCACCAGCAGTGCGTAGCTGGCGATATTGAACGGCAAGCCGAGGAAGATATCGCATGAGCGCTGGTACAGCTGGCAGGACAATTTACCGTCGGCCACATAGAACTGGAAGAAAGCGTGGCAAGGTGCCAGCGCCATCTTATCCAGTTCGCCCACGTTCCATGCAGACACGATAATACGACGCGAGTCAGGGTCTTTCTTCAGCTGTTCAACCACATTTGCCAGCTGGTCGATTTGCTTGCCGTCAGCCGCACCCCAGGCACGCCATTGCTTGCCGTAAACCGGTCCGAGGTCGCCGTTTTCGTCAGCCCACTCGTCCCAGATGCTGACATTGTTTTCACGCAGATAAGCAATGTTAGTTTCGCCTTTCAGGAACCACAGGAGTTCATGAATAATGGAGCGTAAATGGCAGCGTTTGGTCGTGACCAGCGGGAAACCTTCCTGCAAGTTGAAACGCATCTGATGACCAAAAATCGACAACGTGCCCGTACCGGTACGGTCGGCTTTAGGGGTGCCCTCATCGAGCACTTTCTGCATTAAATCCAGATACTGTTTCATGTTACCTCACGACAATTGTTTCTGCGGACGGCGATATGCCCAGACCATCATAATCAGGCCAATGACAACCATTGGGATGGACAGCACCTGTCCCATACTGATGATCCCGTCGAACAAACCAAGCTGTGCATCTGGCTGGCGGAAGTGTTCAACGATGATGCGGAATAAGCCATAACCGATCAGGAACAAGCCTGATACCGCGCCCATCGGGCGGGATTTACGGATAAATACGTTCAGGATGATGAACAGTACGATACCTTCGAGCAGCAGTTCATACAGCTGAGAAGGATGGCGCGGCAACACGCCGTACTGGTTCAGCAGCGGCTGCCATTTCGGGTCAGCGGCGGCAATCGCAATATCTTCCTGACGGGAACCCGGGAACAGCATTGCCCATGGCACATCCGTGGTCACGCGGCCCCAGAGCTCGCCATTGATAAAGTTACCAAGACGACCCGCGCCCAGACCAAACGGGATCAGCGGAGCGATAAAATCGGCAACCTGGAAGAAGTTGCGCTTAGTGCGACGGGCAAAAATCAGCATGACCACGATTACGCCAATCAGGCCGCCGTGGAAGGACATGCCGCCGTCCCACACTTTGAAAAGATACAGTGGGTTTTCGAGGAACAAAGGCAGATTGTAGAAGAATACGTAACCGATACGACCACCGAGGAAGACACCAAGGAAACCCGCGTACAACAGGTTTTCAACTTCGTCTTTGGTCCAGCCGCTGCCTGGCTTGTTAGCACGGCGTACCGCCAGCCACATTGCGAAGACAAAACCGACCAGATACATCAGTCCGTACCAGTGAAGAGATACCGGTCCGATTGAGAAAATCACCGGATCAAACTGGGGAAACGCCAGATAGCTGTTGCTCATCTATCACCACAAATTGTTTATCATTATTGCCCGGTCAGGGGCCAGCAGGGAGCGAATAGTAGCATAGCCGGAAGGTTTTCCGGGGCTAAGCCGCTGGAAAAGTTCTGTAAAAAATCATCTCATCCCGCGCCAGAGTGCGATCAGGATGAGAATACTGCAGCGCAAAACCTGGCGTCCGGCGCTTATTTACCGCCGCGGATAAGGCCGCCCAGTCCGCGTCTTTCCATAAATGCGGCGGTCATTTGACGCACGTCCGTGGTGAAATGCGCCTGTAACACCCGTCCGGCCAGCTCTTCTGCATCGGCTAAATCAATGCGTCGCAGCAGGTATTTTACACGGGCGACGCTGCGTCCGTTCATGCTGAGATTACGGAACCCCATGCCGGTAAGCAGCAATGCGCCCATCGGATCACCCGCCATTTCGCCACACAAACTGACGTCCAGTCCGGCGACTTCTGCACTGGTGATAATCTGCCTGAGCACGCGCAGCATCGCCGGATGCAGGCTATCATAGAGCCCGGCCACGCGGGTGTTGTTGCGATCCACCGCCAGCAGATACTGCGTTAAATCGTTGGTACCGACGGAGATAAACTCGACCCTTCCGACCAGCGCTGGCAGCATAAAGACCATGGAAGGGACTTCGATCATCACGCCAAGACGTGTCCGCGGAAGCTCGTAACCGAGTTGTTCCTCTACTTCACGTCCGGCACGATCGATTAAACGACGCGCCTCGTCAATCTCTTCAAGACTGGTCACCATGGGCAGAAGAATGCCGAGATTACCGGTCGCCGCATTAGCACGCAGCATCGCGCGTACCTGAATGAGGAAAATTTCAGGCTGATCGAGAGTAATACGGATACCACGCCAGCCCAGACAAGGGTTCTCCTCGCTGATCGGCATATACGGTAGTTGTTTATCAGAACCGATATCCAGCGTGCGCAGGGTGACCGGTTTTTGCGGAAACAGCTGCAACATGCCCTGATACTGCGCGACCTGTTCTTCTTCAGAAGGGAAGCCGCTTTGCAGCATGAACGGTATTTCCGTGCGATACAGCCCGACACCGTCAACGCGGCTGCCGAACAGTTTTTCGTGATCGGCACTCAGACCGGCATTGAGCATCACTTTCACCCGTTCGCCACTTTTCAGCGCGGCGGGTTGCTCAACGTCGTCTTCAGCTTTCTGACTCAGCTCCATTTCTTCGCTGATCAGACGCTTATATTCCGTGACCAGCACGGGTTCGGGGTCAATTAGTAACTCGCCACGATAGCCATCAACAATCAGTTGTCGCTGGCTCAGCAGTGCAGGCTGAATATCAGCGCCCATAATGGTCGGCACGCCCATTGCGCGCACCAGAATCGCCGCATGGGAGTTGGCGGCGCCGTCGCGAACCACGACACCGGCCAGCCGGTCTTGCGGCACTTCGGCCAGCAAAGTAGCCGTCAGCTCATCGGCAACCAGAATAAAACGCTCAGGCCACTGGGTATTGCCCTGGATCGTGTCATCGAGATGGAAAACCAGTCGCTGACCCAGCGCACGTAAATCGCTGCCGCGCTCACGCAGGTAAGTATCCTGCAAACTGGCAAACTGAGCGGCAAACTCCTCAACCACCTTTTTGACCGCCCACTCCGCCACCGCGCCCTGATCAATCTGAGCGAACAACTCGCGCTTGAGGCGTGCATCGTTAAGCAGGTGGGAATAGAGATCGAAAATCGCGGCGCTTTCTTTCTGCGCACTGGCAGTAAAACGCTTACTGAAACGACGGAATTCAGCACCAGCATCTTCCAGTGCGCGGGTCAGACGTTCGCGTTCACGCACCGTATCAAGCGTGGACGCCATATAAACATGCTCGAGCGAAGGCTGCGAGCTGTCCTGCCAGCCGATACCGATAGCCACACCCGGCGATGCCGCAAGCGCGCGGACACGGGTCTGACGAAAGCGTCCGTAAAGCACATTAAGCTGTGCCTGAGAAAGGATCGCGGCCAGCTGCGTCGCCAGCGTGACCAAAAATGACTCTTCACTTTCATCGAACTGGCGGTGTTCGCGTTGCTGGATAACCAGCACGCCAAGCAACTGACGACGGTGAATGATCGGTACGCCTAAAAAGGATCGGAACAGATCTTCTTTTACGGCAGGAATATATTTGAAGCTGGGATGGCTCTGCGCATCAGCAAGGTTAATAGGCTCGGCAAGACGCCCTACCAGACCGACAATCCCCTGATCAAACGCCAGAGTAATAGTCCGCCCGCGAGGTTTTTTCAAACCTCGCGTCGCCATCAGGTAATAACAACGGCGGTCATTGTCAGCGAGATAGACGGAACACACTTCTGTGTCCATCGCCAGGCAGGTTTCATTGACCAGTACATCCAGCGCATCATTGAGGCTGGATGACATTGCTACCTTTTCAACAATTTCTCGCAAACGCGTGAGCATCTCTTCGTGACTTAGCCTCTTTTACGACGATAAGCGGGTGATGTCCTGGGAAGGGAGACTTCCTGCATCAGCATAATCGTGGTGGAAAACTCTTTCATCACCCGACGGTAAACATCGCGTTTAAAAGAAACCACCTGACGAACCGGATACCAGAAACTCACCCAACGCCAGCCATCAAATTCAGGCGTACTGCTGCGCTGCATATTGATATCAGCATCGTTACACATCAGTTGCAGCAAGAACCATTTTTGCTTTTGGCCGATACAAACCGGCTTTGTGTCCCAACGCACCAAACGTTTTGGTAATTTATAACGTAACCAGTTACGGGTTGAAGCCAGAATACGTACATCTTTACGGCCAAGCCCCACTTCCTCAAACAGCTCGCGGTACATGGCCTGCTCAGCGGTTTCACCGGGGTTTATGCCCCCCTGCGGAAACTGCCAGGAGTGCTGACCGTATCGTCTGGCCCACAATACCTGACCCTGCTTGTCACAGATTACGATACCAACATTCGGGCGGTAGCCATCATCATCGATCACCGGACTACCTCAATAGCTTAAAATCATAGATGTTCTGATTGTTTCATACTACCAACAGGCGGTAAACCACTGGTTAATGCCGATGAGCATGAATAAAAATGGGATAACTCTCCGTTAACCTCGAAGTTATAAACAGATTTTGGAAATCACCCGCGATTTTATTCACTTTTTCTGTGGATAGATATGTGAAGAACTTAAGAGTAAGCGGGGTAAAACTCTGCTGAACTTATTTTTGCCAGCAAAATGGATTTCCATAAAATCACTATAAAACATAACATTACTGACAATAACTGAAGTTATCCCACGGTCAAAAATGAGAGTTATCTCACACTGCACAGTGACCTGGTGAAAGATCCACCAATGTCGTTTTTATCCACAGCGATCGTTTAAAAGTTGACGTCATCAGGGCAAAAATTGCATAAAACCCCTTCCGTCAAGCCTGTAAATCGAACCAGTGATCGGTAAAAGACAGGGTTATCCAAGAAATCTGTGGATAAGTAGGTGGAAGATCCTGTTTATTGTCGCCTTCAACAGGTGATCAACCTAATCAAATGTGAATAAAAGAGACCAGAAAGCGGAAAAAAACCTAAGGTAAATCATGCTATTATTTCATTACTCCACAGGGATAACTTTTTATTCATTGTGCCTGCACAAAGCAGTACAAAAATTAATCATTTAATTGAGCGTTGTTTTTTATGTCTATTCCTTTACCCGCGACCTCACCGCCCCGTCACGAACAGGAACTGCTGCAACGCGCGCAGTCGCTGGCGGGTCACACGCTGGGCGAACTGGCGGCGCATGCGGGACTCCCTATTCCGGAAAACCTTAAACGGGAGAAAGGCTGGGTCGGCATGTTGCTGGAAGTTTATCTTGGTGCGATAGCCGGCAGTAAACCTGAGCAGGATTTTGCTGACATTGGCATTGAGCTGAAAACCATTCCGGTGGATTCCCGTGGCAAGCCGCTGGAAACTACCTTTGTGTGTGTCGCACCTTTAACCGGCAACAGCGGTGTGACGTGGGAAAGCAGCCATGTGCGCCACAAACTGGCGCGGGTGCTGTGGATACCGGTTGAAGGCGAACGTCAGATCCCGCTGTCAGACCGTCATATTGGTGCGCCGTTGCTGTGGCAGCCTTCTCCTGAAGAAGATGAACAACTGCGTCAGGACTGGGAAGAACTGATGGATTTGATTGTGCTGGGCAAAGTAGAAAGCATCACTGCCCGTCATGGCGAGTTTTTACAAATCAGGCCAAAGGCCGCGAACAGTAAGGCGCTGACCGAAGCCATCGGCGAATTCGGGCAACCGATCCTGACGTTGCCTCGCGGTTTCTATCTTAAGAAGCGTTTTACCTCGGCATTGCTCGCCCGGCATTTTTTGCTTTGATCGCCGCATTTAGAAAATTTTAATCACCTTTTCTGCCACTTTTAAAACGTTTTGCTACGCTAGAATCTGACTCTCTTGTCGTACATAAAAGGAATGATAATAATGATGAAAAAAACATTGATGATGGCCGGTGCCGCAATGCTGGTTTTTACCCTGGCAGGTTGCGCCAGCGATTACGTCATCTCGACCAAAGACGGCAGCATGATCCTGACCGATGGCAAACCAAAGCTGGATAAATCCACTGGTCTGCTGAGCTACACCGATGAACAAGGCAATGAACGCCAGATCAACAATGATAACGTCAGTCAGGTCATGAAGCGTTAAGTTAAGTATCAGTCCTGTCCGATAAGAGCCGGTTTTTACCGGCTCTTTTGCTCATTCCCCGCCCTGCTCAGATGACCGGCACTCTCTGCCACTTCCCCCTGATGATTCCCTTGTATATAGTCAGTTGAGGCGCTTTTTCATTAGCCTGACATTCTCAGATATAAAGGAAGACCGGCAATGCAATATCACCGTATACCCCACAGTTCTTTAGAAGTGAGCTTACTGGGACTTGGCACCATGACTTTTGGTGAACAAAACAGCGAAGCCGACGCCCATCAGCAGCTCGATTACGCCGTTTCAGCAGGCATCAATTTGATTGATACCGCCGAAATGTATCCCGTTCCTCCGCGTCCAGAGACGCAGGGACTGACAGAAAGTTATATTGGCAGCTGGCTCAAAGCCCGCGGCAACCGTGAGAAGATTGTTCTGGCGAGCAAAGTCTCGGGACCTTCCCGTGGTAGTGACAACGCTATCCGCCCGGCTCAGATGCTGGATCGCAAAAATATCCGCGCCGCGCTGGATGCCAGCCTCAAGCGTCTGAATACAGATTATCTGGATTTGTATCAGCTGCACTGGCCGCAGCGTCAGACCAACTTCTTTGGCAAACTGAGTTATCAGTACACCGAAGAACAGTCTCCGGTGACCTTGCTGGAAACGCTGGAAGCACTGAATGAACAGGTACGTGCCGGTAAAATCCGCTACATCGGCGTTTCTAACGAAACCCCGTGGGGCGTGATGCGTTATCTGCAACTGGCGGAGAAACACGATCTGCCACGCATCGTGTCGATTCAAAACCCGTACAGCCTGCTGAACCGCAGCTTTGAAATCGGTTTGTCAGAAATCAGCCAGCACGAAGGCGTTGAACTGCTGGCGTATTCCAGCCTGGCGTTCGGCACCTTAAGCGGCAAATACCTGAACGGTGCGAAACCGGCGGGTGCGCGTAATACGCTGTTCAGCCGCTTCACCCGTTATTCTTCACCGCAGGCAGAAGCGGCGATTGCCGAATATGTGGCTCTGGCGAAGAAACGCAATCTGGATCCTTCACAAATGGCGCTGGCCTTTGTGCGTCAGCAGCCGTTCGTGGCCAGCACGCTGCTCGGCGCGACGACCATGGAACAGCTGAAGATCAACATCGACAGTCAGAACCTGACACTTGACGAAGAAATCCTCGCTGACCTGGAAAATATCCACAAACGCTTCACTATTCCTGCACCGTAATTCCTGCATAGTTAATGCGGATCGCAGGCAACAAAAAAGGGCGCTCAGCGCCCTTTCCTTTTGTGCTAAAACCACATTACGCCAGACGGCGTTTCTGCATGTTTTTCCAGATCCACAGCCCGGCAATCGCCAGCGCGAATACCACACCAAATCCGATACCAATCGCCACGACCGGCGCACCCGCCATGACCACCAGCGAATAGAGACCCAGCATCAAAAGCATAGCGGTGTTTTCACCCAGATTCTGTACGGCAATCGCATTACCGGCACCGACAGAAATTTTACCGCGATGCTGCAACAGGGCGTTCAGCGGCACCACGAAGAAACCGCCCAAAATCCCCACAACAACCAGAACGATGTAAGAACTCAGCATGCTGGTTTGCAGCGCAAATACCACGACAGCGATACCAATGGCGACACCGGCGGGCAGACAACGCTTCACAGTGTCCAGGCGGATTAATTTCGCCGCGGCTCCCGCACCAAACACAATCCCGATCGCCACCATCGCGTTCAGCAGCGTCGGCGTTTTGTTATCGGTGATACCCAGCGCCACCGGCACCCAAAGAACCAGCAGGAAACGCAGCGTCACGCCCGCACCCCAGAACAAGCTGGTGCCGACCAGCGAGAAGCGCGTTTCGCCATCCTGCCACAAGGTTTTACAGGCAGAGAAAAACGTCCGGCTCATTTTTGCCGGATTCCACGACTGCCCCGGACGCGCCGGATCCAGCTTTGGAATAAACCAGTTTGCCGCCACTGCCGCGCCGTACGCCAGCACGCAGATCCCGAGCGCCGCCAGAATGCTCCAGTCAGCCAGTGCGCCACCGGCAACAGAACCCAGCAGGATCGCGGCAATGGTGGACGCTTCCATCAGACCGTTGGCTTTCACTAACTGCTCACCGCTGGCGATTTCACCGAGAATGCCGTATTTCGCCGGTGAATACGCCGCAGCGCCAATACCAACCAGCGTATAGCCGAGGAACGGATTCATACCGGCGCAAATCACCGCTGCGCCCGCCAGTTTCAGCAGGTTAGCCACCATCATCACGCGGCCCTTCGAGAAGCTGTCCGCGAACTGCCCGACAAACGGTGCGAGGATAATGTACGTCGCGACAAACGCCATTTGTAAAACGGGCTGGCTCCAGTCGGGATAAAGCTGCTGTTTGATCAGCGCCAGCGCGGCAAATAACAGTGCGTTGTCACCGAAAGCGGACAGGAACTGCGCCACAATCACCGCACTCATACTTTTTGACATCAGCGGCGATGCCGCCTTGACTGGCTGGATCATGCCTCAGTCTCCGGGTTTTCTGCCATCTGGCGCAGGGTGACAAAATCGGGTTTACCGCTGCCGAGCAACGGTAACGCTTTAACGACACGAATATCACGCGGTACCGCCAGTTCCGGCAGCCCGAGTTCACGGGCAGCTTTGCTCAGCGCATCACGACGCAATTCAGTATCAGTGGTAAACAACACCAATGCCTCGCCTTTGCTGGCGTCACTGCGCGACGTCGCCGCATGCTGTTTATCCGGTGAAGCCTTGATCGCCAGTTGCTCGACGCTTTCCAGCGACACCATTTCTCCCGCCAGTTTGGCAAAACGCTTCACGCGACCACGGATGGCGCAGAAACCTTTTTCATCCAGCGTGACGATATCCCCGGTGTCATACCAGCCAGCCTGCATTTCACCTGCGGCATTCTCAGCCTGCGGAGTTTCCAGCACGCCCGGATTTTCCACGCGCAGATAGCCTTTCATGATGTTCGGGCCACGCAGTTGCAGACGACCGCCCTCTTCAATCCCCGGCACGGTAATCAGGCGCGATTCCATCCCCGGCAGAATTTTGCCGACGGTATTCACTTTGGTCGCCATCGGTACGTTGATGGCCACCACCGGCGCACATTCGGTCACGCCGTAGCCTTCGAGAATGCGGATACCGAATTTGTTCTGCCAGATTTCCTTGGTGCTTTCAGCCAGTTTCTCAGCGCCAGCCACCACATAACGCAAACGGGCAAAATCATACGGATGGGCAAAGCGGGCGTAATTGCCCAGGAAGGTGGAAGTCCCAAACAGCACGGTACAGTTCTGGTCATACACCAGTTCCGGCACGATGCGATAATGCAGCGGGCTTGGGTATAAAAATACGCGTGCGCCGGTGATCAGCGGCGTCAGTAATCCGACGGTCAGGCCAAAAGCGTGGAACAGCGGCAGCGACGACATAAAGCGGTCACGCGGCGTAAAGTCTGCAACAGTCCGGATTTGCTCAACGTTCGCCAGCAGGCTGGCATGGGAATGCACCACACCTTTCGGATTGCCTTCCGAACCGGAAGTAAACAGTACCAGCGCCGCATCATCAGGCTTTTGCGGCAGCATCGCACGACGCGGGAAAATCAGATGGAACAGGATCCACAGCTTATCCTGCGTGGTCACCGTGTCTTTCAGATCTTCCAGATAGACCCAGTTCGCCTCAGGGACATTCTCCGGCAGATGCGTCAGTTTGCCTTTCTCAAGGAACTGGCGGGAGGTAATGATGGTTTTGATCTGCGCAGCTTTCATCGCGCTTTGCAGCCCTTTCGCCCCGGCGGTGTAGTTGAGCAGCGCCGGAATACGGTTGCGCATCGATGCGCCAAACAGCGCCGCCGCCATGATGGTGGCGTTCGGCAACAGCATGCCGACTTGTTCACCTTCACGGGTGAAACGTTGCAGGATACGGCTCACACCGAGGCATTTTTTCAGCAGGCCCTGATAGGAATCTTCTTTGAACGCGATATCGGCGATGCAAGGTTTGCGGCGGCCATAACGGGTTTGCGCGGATAACAACGCCTGATACAGCGTTTCCGGCTCGCGGGTATCCATGCGCGCCTGCATCATGATTTTATGCAGTTGCTCACCGGCCAGCACACGGCGGTCGCGGGAACGTGGCGCATCCGGCATCGGGATGGTGGTCGGCGGCAAAAGATTGATAGTGACTTTCGGGAACCAGCGGATTTTAAAGCTGCCGAACAAACGGCCAAAAGGTGTGTATTCCGGCCCGTCGATACGCACCGGGATCACCGTCGCCTGTGACTTCGCCGCCACAAAGGCCGCGCCGTCGTAAATCTTCATCAGTGAACCGGTCACCGTGATACGGCCTTCCGGGAAGACAATCACCGGACGTCCTTTTTCCACTTCGCGGATCAGATGCTTGATCGCCATCGGTTTGGTCGGATCCAGCGGCATGAAGTCCACATACGGTTTCAGCCAGCGCATAAACCAACTGTCCGTGATGTTGGAATACACTGCAAATACCGGTTTGATCGGCAGGAAAAGCACCAGAAGCATGCCGTCAATAAACGAGACATGGTTCGGCGTGAGAATTAATCGCGGGTAATTAAAGTCGTTTTTCACCGGGGTCACAGTGACCCGGAACATCAGACGGAAAAGCCACCTGAATGCGGCGAAAAGAAAGTTATACATGTTTGCCATCTCCTTATGTGTCATCCCTGATCTTGAAAGAAAAAGGTTGGGGAAACAGCATACTATAAGCCGTTGTAAAAGACGCCAGTCAGAGAGAGTTTAGGAGGTTGCTTAGCGACGTGCCGGAATTGAAGCAAAAAAAAACCTACGCATCCGCGTAGGTTGGTGCAAATTTAATCGGTATCAACATGCAGAGCACGTTGATGATTCACCAATCAATACCTCTGGGACGTTCAATTTAGCTGTTTTGTACGAACCACAGCCAGCAGGCAATCGAAACATAATTCCGCAAAGTGTAACGAGTGGTGAAAATGAGTCCGATTTCTCTTAAATCGGGCTAACCATCGAAAACTACTTTAAATAATTTCAACTTCAACCAGACAACTCATGGCATTTGGCCCCTGCGTCAGACGCGATGTGCCGATATCCAGCGTCAGCACATTCGGGTTGCCCGCCTGCTCGGTTTCCTGCCATTTGCCACCAAAGCCCGGATCAAACCAGGCGCCGGTGGACATCAGTACTACGCCACGCGTGATCCCGTCGTTAAGCGAAACACCCGCCAGACAACTGCCGCGCGCATTATGCACTTTAACCCGGTCGCCATTTTTCAGCTGACGGCTGCCCGCATCTTCCGGATGCATAAACAGCGTTTCCTTCCCGGCGGTTTTGTTCGACTGCGCCAGTGGCGATTGATCGAGCTGACTGTGCAGGCGATCTTTCGGCTGAATGGAAATCAGGTGCAAAGGCCATTCTTTGGCGCTTTCAGCACCCAGCCATTCGACCGGCGGCTGCCATTCGGGATGCGGCGCGAAATCTTTATAGCCGTAACCGGCGATGGTTTCAGAGAACAATTCGATTTTGCCGCTGTGCGTGCCGAGCGGATTAGCGCGCGGGCTTTTGCGGAATTCCTCGAAGAACACGTAATCTTTTTCCGGCATCGGCAGTTCAACAAAACCGCGCTCCCAGAACGTTTCGAAGTCCGGCCATTCCACGCCGGTGCCTTTCTGCGCTTCACCGCACTGACGGTAAATATGGCGCAGCCACTGATCTTCATTGCGCCCTTGCGTGAACTGCTCGCGATAACCGAGACGATCCGCAATATCCGCGAAAATATCAAAATCGTTACGCGCCTGATGCTGAGGCGCTATCGCCTGATGCATCGCAAGCACGAAGCGGTCACGCGATGAACCGCCGATATCGTTACGTTCCAGCGAGGTCGTCGCGGGCAGCACGATATCCGCCATCTGCGCCGCTGGCGTCCAGACGTTATCCTGCACAATCACGGTGTCCGGCTTCTGCCAGCCCTCCACCAGCCGGTTAAGCTGCTGATGATGATGGAACGGATTGCCGCCCGCCCAGTGGACCAGGTGAATATCCGGATAAGTCAGCGTCTCGCCCTGGAATCCATACGGCTGACCGGGATTGAGCAGCATGTCGCTGATGCGCGCCACCGGAATCGACAGTCCTGACGGATTCGGTCCGGCGCTGACCGCCGGGCCCGGCGTGTCATAACGCGGATTGCCGACGCTGTTCATCGAGCCATGACCAAACGAGAAGCCGCCGCCCGGCAAACCGACCTGCCCGAGCATGGCGGAAATGGCGATCATCATCCAGTAAGGCTGCTCGCCGCGATGGGCGCGCTGCACCGAATAAGAACAGGTAATAAAGCTGCGCACGCCGATCAGATCGTCTGCCAGACGCGCAATACGTTCTGCCGGAACGCCGGTAATATGGGCCGCCCAGTCAGGCGTTTTGGGGATGCCGTCGGTTTCGCCGCGCAGATAGGCGGCAAGTTGCGGATAACCGACGCAATGGGTGCCAAGAAACGCGTCGTCCTGCGCTTCCTGGCGCTGAATCTCATACGCTACCGCCATCATCAGCGCCGCGTCCGTGTTCGGGCGGATCGGGATCCACTCCGCATTCACAAACTCCGGGCAGTCGTCACGCATCGGGCTGATATTTATGACACGCGTGCCTTTCTTCGCCAGCTGCTCCAGCGCCGGTTTCAGGGTATGTTCCACTGCACCGCCGGAAGCGACCTGCGCGTTTTTCAGCGCCAGACCACCGAACGCCACCAGAATGTCAGCATGTTCGACCACGCTCGGCCATGACGTCACACGTCCGGTCAGCGGGGTAAACGTGCCGATAACATAAGGCAGAAAGAACTGCGCCGAACCCCAGCTGTAGTTGCCCTGCTGATCCACACCACCGCCGCCGGTGAAATAAAAACGACGCACCAGAGAACGGGCATGATGCAGGCGACCGGCCGATGACCAGCCGTAAGAACCATTAAAAATGCCGGAAGCGCCGTAACGGTCACGCACGCGTTTGTTCTCTTCCGCCACCAGATCCAGCGCCAGATCCCAGTCCACTTCGACAAAATCTTCACGTCCGCGTAGCGAGCGATCGCTGTTCTCATGGTTTTTCAGCCACGACCGGCGCACGGCAGGTTTACGGATACGTTTGTCGGAATAGACCAGCGGCGCAATGGAATCGAGCAGAGGGGAAGGATCGGCATCCGCTTTATAAGGTTCGCAGCGGATTAACCGGCCATCTTCCACCACGGCGGTGTACGCGCCCCAGTGGGCCAGTTGCGGATAGCGTTTAATAGACATTATTTCTGTTTTTCTCAGCGCAGATAAATGACTTTAAAAATACCATTCACTGCGCTGATAACTCAAAGCACAAATGTGGATAAACAGAAAAGGTGACCTGTTCCCCCTTCATCCTCATTTACTAAGACATGCTCATTCAGGCCTGTGGCTGAGCGATGACCGGCGGTAACCAGCTGTTATAGCCAAAAGCACGACGGCCAATGACGATCAACATCAATCCTAATATCAGCGCAAAAACCAGAATGATGGCGATGATTTGCAACGGCATAAAGCTGCCTGCCAGCGCTGTCACCGCAAGACCGCTAACCGGGACCGAACACATATTCATCAGGCCAATCAGCCCCATGGTTTTTCCCAGATGTTTCTGCGGAATAATCTGGCTGCGTAAGGTGCGCAGGTAGACGCTGAATGCACCGTCAAACGCCATCAGTAATGCGTAACCTGCCAGATACATCGCATAATCGAGCGAAAGCGACATCAGGGCACCTGACAATATCATGCCGCAAAATGACAGGGTTCCCAGCGTGGAAAGCCCAAAGCGTTTGGCAATGCGCGGCACAAAGAAAAACGTAATGATGGTGACCAGCGCCGCCGAGGTCTGTAATACACCAAAGTAACTCTCAGGCAGATGAAACTCTTTAAGGATCACCGCCGCACTCACCACCAGCGCCGCACCGTAGACCAGATTGACGACCCAGGTCAGCGCACACAGATGCAGCAGGATTTTATTCTGCTTAAGTACCTGAATCGCCGTAATATTGGATTGCACAATGGAACGCAGACTCATCTTCTCTGCCACTTCCAGGTCATGCGTTTCGAGGAACAGATAGTTGATGGCAGAGACAGCAAACAGCACGGCGGCACAGGCTAAAATCGCCCCTACGCCACCATAAACAGAAATTGCCACGGCCAGCGCCGGGCCAAGAACCTGCGTGGTCTGGTCGACACCCTGCAACATTGAATGCGCTTTCGGCAGAGTCTCTGCCGGGATATGGCGCGGTAACAGTGCCTCAGTGGCGACAAAGTTCAGGACATAGGCTACCGACAGCAGCGCCATCATGACCGCCAGCACCGGGAATGTGGCGCCGGGATGAAAGGTCAGTGTCAGGAAAGCGATCACCATTAACACGCAGCGTCCGGCTTCCACGTTAAAGAAGATAAAACGGGGCTTGATACGGTCAGCCAGAAAACCTGAAAGCGGGAAAAACAGAATGCGCGGCAGCCATTCAATCACGAATGCCAGCGACGAAAAGGTGAGAGAACCGGTGGCTTTTAAAATCGCCAGCGGCACGGCAAACAGCAGAAACTGATCGCACAGTGACCCGGCAAAGCGGGAAAAGACGAAACGTTTTAATCCAAAACGATCACTGTTCATATCATTGCTTTCCTTAAAGAAGTTCGGGAGCCACCACAAATGAGGTGGCTCGGGTGATATCAGATCTGACGGAGGGTAAACAGCGAGCGGGCGTATTGATCGGCAATGGTTAAATGCTCATCAAAACCCTGTTCTGCGGCACGCTGTGGCCAGAAATACTCCACGGAACCTTCACGGGTTTTCCACGACACCAGCTTTTTCGACAGATCCAGCGGCTTAGCGGTCACCTGCATATTCACCACATGATCCGGCAGGCTGGCGGGCAAGGTGATTTTCTCAATCACACCCACGTCGGCTTTAATAAAAGCAACGGCGCTCAGGCCGCGAGGTTCGAGCGTATCCGGCAGCGGTTTAAGTTTGTTCAGATGGCTGAGTACGTGCAGTTCATACGGGTTGATACCGTAGGTTCTTTCCACCAAATCCATAATGGTGTCGCCGCCGGTGCGTGCGCCCACTTCGATGATTTTGATTTCACCGGCAGGCGTAATACGGGCTTCAAAGTGCGCCACCCCGTAACGGATCCCCAGTGCATGACAGGCCCGTTCAGCAATGTCACGCAGTTGCTGATTGTCACTGTGCAGCGACGGCATGCTGTGGCCGACTTCAACAAAATTCGGCTCTTCACCCAGGTATTTGTCGGTAACTGCCATGGCCCGGTGATAGTCGCCCTGATTGATCACCTCAACGCTGACTTCCTGCCACGCCGGAATATATTCCTCGACCTGGAACAAGTCTTCTGGCGCAAAGGATTCACCATTGAGTGAAATCACATCGGTAACGCAACGGGCAAACACTTCTTCGATTTCCTGTTCGTGAGTGATTTTCAACACGCCCAGGCTACCCGCCAGTTCACGCGGTTTGATCACCACCGGCAGACCGAACTCTGCGATCAGGTTTTTCAGTTCGTTGAGCGTACGGAACGCCGCGAAGCGAGGCACCGGCAGGCCAGCGGCTTGCAGGATTTGCTTCATCACAAATTTGTCACGGCAGTTGGTGATCGTCTGGCAATCATTTCCGTGAAGCTGGTAATGCTCAGTCAGAAGGCTGGCGGCGCGCACGGTGAAATCGTTCATCGGGATAACCGCCGCAGGGGTTTCACCGGTTTCCTGTTGATGAGCCTGTACAGCACTCAGTACAGCCTCTGCATCGGCCACATCCCCCGGAATAAAGCCGTCGAAAAATTTGATGGTCGGCGTGGTGCGATTTTTTGCCATCGTCAGTACCCGCATTCCGCCTGAGGCACGTAAAGCCCCGGCCAGCACACGCTCACGTAAAGCAAACTCACCGCCAAGGATCAAAATATAGGTGTTGTTCATAATAAAACTCCTGCAAGTCAGTAGTGGCCGTTATGCCGGCCATCGGATTAAAGGTCTTTACCAATCGTCCAGCCGCCATCTATAACCAGCGTGGAACCGGTCACAAATCGCGCATCGGAAGAGGTGAGATACATGGCCGCTTTTGCCACATCCTGCGTTTCGCCGAGCACAGGCAGGAACTGACCGCGCTGGATCTTCTCCATCTGTGCCGGGTTGTCGTAGTAAGGTTCGGTCAGCGGTGTGCGGATTACACCGGGCGCAATGGCATTCACCCGGATTTGATGCTTGCCGTATTCCAGCGCCAGCTGTTTTGTCAGGCCGATCACGGCGTGCTTTGATGAAACATAAGCGGTGCGATCCGGCTCGCCCATCAGACCGGAGACCGAGGCGATATTGACGGCATTGCCCGGCAGGTTATGGCGAACCAGTTGCTGACAGAATGCACGTCCGGCAACAAAACTGGCGGTCACGTTGACGGCAAAAACACGTTCCCACAGCGACAGTGATAATTCATCGATGCGGCAGATTTCACGCGTACCGGCGCAGTTTATTAAGACATTGTTATCGCTGGCGTATTCTGCTGCTTCAAATACGCCATTCAGACGCACTGAATCGGTGATATCCAGCTGGTGGTGAACGTATTCAGGTTCATTGGCGAAAACGGACGGGGAACAGTCGATGCCCTCTACCGCATAGCCCGCAGCCAGATAGGCCGCCACCATCGACTGACCGATACCACTGGAGGCGCCCGTGATAAATGCTTTATTTTTCAGTCTCATGCTGCTTCCTTCATCGTGCGCTGGAACGTCACCAGAATGATGTCACGCAGTGCCGTCTCTCCCGGCTGGCGGCAGCCAATGGGGGTCACCGCATGGTATTTGTCGTGATTGACCACCAGCGTGTCGAATAACGCCTCCAGACGCAGTACCCGCTCAATATTTTTAGGGTTCGGGGCAATCAGATTGTCGCCACCCAGCATGTTGTCGGAGGCATGGATCAGGTGAACAAACACCACATCCTCATCATCTTTATGCAGCCAGACGGGCGAGCTGTACGCCGGCGCATCGCACTGCGCCTCATAGCGGAATAAATGAATACCGACGGACAGCTCTTCCAGCGGCCCGATACGCTCATAGGCTTCAACAAAAGCGATGTCGTCCTGCAAAATTGCCTGCATCAGGCGGTTAGCAGTAATGTTTTCGGGCAGCAAAGGATAATGGCGAACAATACCTCCGGTATCCGGATTGTATTTTTTGGTTTGCTTATATTCCGCAAAATGGCCAAAACTGAGTTCACCCTGCTCATTACGCCGGCATTGCGCATAACCGCGCCAGCGATTTCCTGCAGAATAAGGATCCAGCGTCAGTTGTTCATACGCCAGTTTCAACTGTTCAAGTTCAGAAAGAAAAATATCTTTATTATCGTAATTCACATCAGACAATGTCTGATAATAGCCACCGGGAATAAATGCATACCCTCCGGCGGCAAGATGATTAACATATTCCATATAAGACTCGTTATTAATTCAGGACAAAGAGGGAAAGTATCACCAGGATTAATTCACTCCTGTTATGTCCAATACACCACTTTGCTGTTATTGAGTCTGCCAATAAAGCGCCCGGCCGTAAGACGACTTCCCTGACTGACGCTGCTGACACCGTGCAGATGACAGGCGTTCATGAAATAAATATCCCCGGCATTCAGTCGCACTGACAGCGATTCCACTCCCTGTAACAGGTGCGGGGGATACGGATAACCGGTGTCCGTCACGCCAAAGCGGGCGCGGCAAGGCTCATCCGGATCGAGGTTCCACATCTTCAATTCGCCTCCGCCCTGCGCCGCTTCCAGACACACATTAAACGCGGTAACCGTCATTGCATCGGCAATTTCAAAATCATCCTGTTGTGCAAACTTAAGCTGGGCGCGGTCTTCATGAGGCATCAGCGACATAACACCGTTATCCAGCCAGCGACGGAACGTGGCAAAACAGGCGTAAGAATTTTTATAACGCGCCGGGCCAAAATGGATGCCTTCATCCAGGAATAAATCTTCCAGCGTGCGGTTGAGGAACAGGGACTCGGTGGCATAGCTGTCTGCGACGGACATCAGTTCTGCAACACTGCCGTTGACCCGGTTAACTTCCGCCATATATTGCTCGCCGTTACGGGAAAACTGTGTGGCGCCAATCTGATTGGTCAGAACAAAACCGTCATCGGCGCGGTTTCCGCCACCGTTGCGATCCACCATCTGATTAAACTTTTCTGCTACATCCTGGCAGATTTCTTTATTCGCAAAATTACGGATAATATACAGAACATTACCCTGATGATGACCGTGCAGAATAATATTCTTGATAACACTAAAATCGACATTATCAGGCTCAGTTTCTAAATAACTGAAGCCCTTTTTTACTGAACCGGACAATACCATCTCTTGCTGTTTTTCAGCCAATAATTCACTCATGAAGTTCCTGCCAAAGAATATTAAAATGATAATCGCACAAAAATTTTGTTATTAATTAATCTGGGTAAGTAATATGTCAGATAAATAAAGGCGAATACAGCATCCCACCCTGAGACCATAAATTATTATCCCGACGTTCCTGATTAAGCTCTGAGTATTTACCTAAATTACGCTGGAATATTTCACCGTAATTTCCGACCTGATGAATGATCGCGCGGATAAAATCCGGACGCAGCCCCAGATTTTTACAATGCTGTTCTGACGGATAAAGGAAAGTACGCAGGTATCCCGTCGCCTCCTGACTCATTTCCAGAATGTTTTTGCTGGTGATCTGTAAGTTTTCCGCTTCTATCAGCGTACGCATGATCCAGGTCACCGCTTTCAGCCACTGCGTATCATGAGAGGACACTGCCGGTGACATGGCTTCCAGCGAGATGCGATCCTGCAAGATAATGTGCGCTTCTTTATCTTTCAGCTGAGCACGTTCGCCGGCCAGCAGATAGGAATCGAGACAGTAAATATTGCATTCGCCCAGCTGATAAGCCTGACGAGCCTGCGTCGGCGAATCAAACAGTCGGATCTCGCAAGAGAGATTTAAATTTCCAAAATAACGCTTCAGGTTTTCTTCGGTGGTTGATCCCCGCATGGCTGCTATCCGGCGCTCGCGGGTATACTTTGCCTGTTCAACGGGTTCGAGCAAATTACTCGCCGGCGTCATCAGCACTTCACCATCAAACAGCATCGGATGAACAAAACTGACTTCTGACTCAGATTCACGCTGGAAGGTGATGCTGGAATTAAATGACCCCAGGTCAATCACTCCGTCACGCAACGCCCGAAACCGATCGCCGGACTGCAACGGCATATAATGAATTTTTCCGACATCACCTAACACCGCCACCGCGACCGCCCGGGCTAAATCAATGTCGAACCCTTCCCAGCAATTGTGTAATGCATTGCGAAACGACAATCCTTTAAAACCCAGACTAACGCCAACATTCAGCACATCGTGCTGGCGTATCCGTTCAATAACCGTTTGGTTCAACATAGCTAACCTATTAATTAAATTGACTATTGTGACTGGTTCTCACCAGAGATTGCCTCTGTTGAACATCATACGGCTTGATGATAATTTGGATAGATATTCCAGAAACAAAAGAGCTATGCGTGAAAAGCACAAATGAGTTAGCCGAACTCCTTCCCAGTTTGTCCGTTTTTATTCAGGTGGTTGAAAAAGGTAGTTTTTCTTCAGCAGGACGGGAAGCTTCGCTGGCTCCCTCATCGGTGAGCCGGATGATTGACCGGCTGGAGAAACGCCTCAATGTGGTGTTATTTACCCGCTCGACCCGCTCTGTTGCCATCACCGAGATCGGACTGGAAATTTATCAGCAGGCGCTGACGGTACTGTCCGCCACGCAGACACTTTTCTCCCGGGCGGATAGCTTCAGCGATACCCCTCAGGGTGTTTTGCGTATCACCGCGCCAAATACACTGGGTAAGATCCTGCTCACCCCATTTCTGCCCGCCTTTTTACGCCGCTATCCAGAAATAAACGTCGAACTGTCGCTGACCGATCGCGTCACTAATTTGACGCAGGACGCCTACGATCTGGCACTTCGCGTCACCGAAAGTCCGCCGGAAAATATGGTTGCCCGTGCCCTGATGCCTATCGATTACGTACTGGTTTGTGCTGCGGATTACGACGAAGTGCTGCCCGATTTCCCGGCTGCGCTCACCAAACACAACATTTTTTTCCCCGATGAACGGCAATTTCGCGGTGCCTGGCGTTTTTGGCACAATGATATAATGGAGACTGTGACGCTGGTTCCACGGCTGATGATCAATAACAGCGACGCCATGATTGATGCCATCCTGCAAGGTGTCGGCATTGCGCTGATCCCCACTTTCATCGCCAACAAATATATCGCGAATGGTAAATTGCATCGCGTGTTGCCTGAATGGCGAGTGGAGAACCCCCTGCCGCGCAACACCTACGCAATCACCCTGCCCAATAAACTGCTGCCGCTTAAAACCAGAGTATTTATCGATGATTTTATGCAGTGGATTAAGGAGGAAGGTAGAGTTTAGCCAGAATGAAACGGGACTGACGTGTACGCTGGAAATCCTTTCCCTGCGAAATCTCTGTCCCTGCCCCGCCTCCTCCTTCGCAGAGGAGGCCAAAACCTTCCGGTATTTTTCCCGTTACATTCCGCTTACATCCCAAAGTTGCGATCAGCATCCTTGCAGCCAGCGGTCTTTTCCGCAAAACTGGTCAGTGTAAACGATTACCCTCACGGAAAACGGAAGTGTTATGGCGACGATTAAGGATGTAGCAAAACTGGCAGGCGTATCGGTTGCGACCGTTTCACGCGTAATAAATCATTCCCCGAAAGCCAGCGACAGCTCGCGGGAAGCCGTACAGAACGCCATGCAACATCTGCAATATCACCCGAATGCCAACGCCCGCGCCCTGGCTCAGCAGGCGACCGAAACGCTGGGGCTGATCGTGGCCGATGTTTCCGATCCGTTTTTCGGTGCGATGGTCAAAGCCGTCGAACAGGTCGCCTATGCCACCGGCAATTTTCTGCTGATTGGTAACGGTTACCATAACGTGGAAAAAGAGCGTCAGGCCATTGAGCAGCTGATCCGCCACCGCTGTGCGGCGTTAGTGGTTCACGCCAAAATGCTGCCGGAAGATGAACTGACCAGCCTGATGCAGCAAATCCCCGGCATGGTGCTGATTAACCGCACGTTGCCGGGCTTCGAACAACGCTGTATCGCCCTCGATGACCGTTACGGCTCCTGGCTGGCGACCCGCCATCTGATCCAGGCCGGACATCAGCGCATCGCGATTTTATGTTCCAACCACGGTATTTCCGATGCCAGCGACCGTTTGCAGGGGTATATCGACGCGCTGACGGAACACAATATTCCGGTCGATGACAAGCTGATTGCTTACGCGGAACCGGATGAAATTGGCGGCGAAAAAGCCATGGCGGATTTACTCGGACTGGGCAAAGGATTCACGGCGGTGACCTGCTATAACGACCCGATGGCCGCCGGTGCATTATCGGTATTAAGCGATAACAGCATTGATGTGCCAGGTGAGATTTCGCTGATTGGCTTTGATGATGTGCTGATTTCGCGCTACCTGCGCCCGCGCCTGACCACGGTTCGTTATCCGGTGGTGGCGATGGCGAATCAGGCTGCGCAACTGGCATTAGCCCTGGCAAACGGCCAGCCGCTGCCGGAAACGACCCATATGTTCAGCCCGACGCTGGTGCGCCGTCACTCGGTAAGCAGCCCGTCGAATACCTAAAGCGACTGGTGATAGACGCGCACCGGTTTGTCCGGATAATCCAGCGCGTCGCCGATATATTTCCAGCCAAAACGTTCGTAATAGCCGGTAAATTCGGCGTAGAGATACAACTCATGAAAGCCGCTGCGGCGGCTCTGCTCCAGCACAAATTCCTGTAACTGCTGCCCCAGCCCGCACGAACGATACGCTTCATCCACGTATAACGCGGCCAGCCACGGCGTCAGATCCTGACGGCTGATCAAATCGCAGCGCCACAATCCCACCGTTCCCGCTAATGTCTCTCCGTCGAGCGCAATAAAGGTTTGCGGCAAATCTGCGCCGGTCAGACAGCTTTTCACCACGCTGGCAAAAAACGCCCGGCTGTTTTCGCTGCCAAACGCCTGCCACAGCCAGTCTGTTACCGTATCGGCAAATTCCGGGCTTTCCGTGAGATTAATGATTTTCACCGCGCTCAGACCAGCTTGCCCTGGAAAATCGGCACTGACTCAAACAGATAACCGTCAAACTCCGGTGCATCGACATCCGACAGTTCCATCAGCGTATTTTTGACGTTTTCCATGTGCTGCCACATCGCCTGATACGAGCCCATCACGTCGCGGCGGCGCAGTGCGGCCAAAATATTCTGATGATCAGCCAGCCATTTCAGGCGGTAACCGCGGGTAGCGATATGGCTGTGTAACTGTTTCCACAGCGGGCTGGAATCGCGGTGCATCCAGATATTTTTCACCGAATCGAGCAGCATCTGGTTTTGCGTCGCACCGGCAATCAGCAGATGAAACAACCGGTCGTTGTCGCCGCTTTCATCATTGGCGACGATGGCGATTTGTTCCTGCTCCAGCGTGCGGCGCAGGTTTTCGATATCCGCTTTGGTGGCCATTTTGGCGGCAAACGCGGCAATATTGCTTTCGAGCAACTGCCGCGCCTGCAGGATTTCAAAGGGGCCAATCTGCCCCTGATACATCAGTTCGTCTTCGCCTTCTTCCTGAGAAGGAATGCGGATCACGTACACGCCGGAACCCTGACGGATATCCACCGTGCCTTCCAGTTCCAGCATCAGTAAGGCTTCGCGCACGATCGTCCGGCTGACACCGTAGGTTTCCGCCATATTGCGTTCGGGCGGCAGGCGGGATCCTACGGCGAAATGCCCTTGCTTGATTTGCTCACGCAGGTCGTGCCCGATTTCCTGATACTGCTTTCTGTCCTGCGAAACCACACCTTTTTCCACACAATCACCCTGATGCAAAAACAATAAAGACCGGATGTTACTGTATCAGAGATAGCGCCTGATCCAGCACTTTTGCACCGTTTAACGTGCCGTAAGCCACCATGTCGATTACTGCAATCGGGATACCGTGCTCATCAGTCAGCTTTTTATTCTCCGCCAGCTTAAAACGCACCTGCGGTCCGAGCAGGACGGCAACAATATCGCGGCCATAAGCGTCCAGTTCATCGCGCAGGTTATTTTCCGGGATGGCGTAAATCTTAAATTCCAGACCGCGCGCGGCGGCTTCTTTTTCCATTTTGGTGACCACCAGTGACGTGGACATCCCTGCCGAACAGGCTAAAACGAGTCGTTTCATAGTGTTTTCCTTAGGTTATTTTTCCTGGTCATCGAGCGTTAATGACAACACACCACTTTCACTGAGCGATTTAAACCAGTGAGATGATTTCTTCTGACGGCGATCACGGTTGTTATCAAGATCAATTTCAATAAGACCGTAACGGTTTTTAAACGCGTTCATTGGCGAGACATTATCGGTAAACGCCCAGAGCATATATCCCTGACAATTCGCACCGTCTTCCCGCGCTTTTAATGTCCAGTAAAGATGCTCGGCAACAAATTCAATACGATAGTCGTCCTGAATTTCCCCGTTTTTTGCATCGCGGAACTGACCTTCATTTTCGATACCCATACCGTTTTCAGCAACAAACCACGAAATATTTCCGTATTCTGTTTTAATACGCATCGCCATGTCATAAACAATTTTTGGATAGATTTCCCACCCGCGCGACTTATTCATCCGCCGACCGGGTAATTCGAAATGTTCGTAGTAATACGCCGGATGGAACGGCGTGTCTTTATTCCACTCGCGGGATGGGGCTTTTACGCGGTGCGGATAATAAAGATTAATACCCACTTCATCCACGGTGTTATTACGGATAACCGCCAGTTCTGCTTCAGAATACTCGAAATGCACGCCGTGCTTTTCGAGTAACTCCAGCAATTCCTGCGGATATTCCCCTTTAATCATCGGATCCAGAAATACGCGGTTGTAGAATAAATCGTATAAATGCGCCGCCTTTTGGTCATGCGCCGCCGATGAGCGGGCGTACGTCACTTCCGGATTTAAAATCACCCCGACTGTGCCTGCGACGTTATATTTTTTGCGATGGAAAAGCTCGACCACTTTGGCGGTTGCCAGCACTTTGTGATGATTCCACTGCATCCATTTGGCGGTGTTTTGTTCGAACGGCCAGCGGATCGCATCCAGATACACGCGGGTCTGCACCACCACCGGTTCGTTGAAGGTAAACCAGCGGCTGACTTTTCCGGCATAGCGTTCAAAGACTTTTTCCGCGTAGAGCACAAACAGTTCGACGACTTTTTTTGAGCTCCAGCCATCGTATTTTTCAATCAGAAACGCCGGTAACTCGTAGTGCTCCAGACACAGCATCGGTTCGATGCCGTTGCGTTTCATCTCATCCAGATAGTCGTCAATGTAGGCGGCGTATTCTTCATCAACGGTGCCCCGTTCGTAGTCGGTGAAAAAACGCGACCAGTTAACCGACGTGCGGTAATGCGTCAGTCCGCTGGCTTTCATCAGCGCCACATCTTCTTTGTAGCGGTTGATGAAATCGGTGGCTTTCGCCGGGCCGTAGCCGTTGTGCCAGACATGGCGGTTGTTTTTGTACCAGAGATCCAGATACGAATCCTGCCCGTCTTTTTTGCCGCTCCAGCCTTCGGTCTGCCACGCAGATGCCGCAGCACCGAGAATAAATCCGTCAGGAATGGCGATTGAAACCTTACTCATAACGTCCCTCTTTTTCCGAATGGTTTACGCCGTAGCAGCCTGTTTCTGGCTCTGTTGCAGGGCTTCCAGCTGCGCCTGTTCGGCACGGCGTGCAGCCACTTTCACAAACGGCAGATAAATCAGTACCGCCACCACGATGCAGCCAATCTGCGTGACCACCGCGCCCATCGACCCCGCAGTAGAAAGCCAGGCGTTGATAATCGGCGGCGTGGTCCATGGCACCATGACGACGGCACGTCCGGCGAAACCAAGGCTCGTCGCAAAATAACCGATGGTGCCGGTGATCAGCGGCGTAATAATGAACGGGATCGCCAGAATCGGATTGAGCATGATCGGCATACCGAAAATTACCGGTTCATTGATGTTGAAGAAGCCTGGCCCGAGAGAAAGCTTGGCGATTTCGCGCATCTCTTTACGCCGTGTGGCGAGCATCACCGCCAGCAGCAAACCGATGGTGCAACCGGAACCGCCGATACTCATATACACATCCCAGAACGGCATGGTGATAATGTTCGGCACTTCATGGCCCTGCTCAAACGCCGTCATGTTGACCATGATCGCGCCAAGCAGCAGCGGTTCGCGGATCGGTTTAATCATCTGGTTGCCGTGAATACCGATCACCCAGAACAGCTGCGCGACAAACATCAGCAGCAGGATGCCCGGCAGGCTTTGCATCACCGATTCCAGCGGACGCTGAATCACCTGATACACCGCGTCGTACAAATACATGCCGGTGACGCGATGGAAAACAAAGCCAAACGTCGCGACGATAACCACGGTAATAATGGCGGGAATTAACGCCGAGAAAGATGCCGACACGTTTGGCGGCACGCTCTCCGGCATTTTTATACGCAGGCCGTTTATCCGCTCGAGACGGGAATAAATTTCAACCGACAGAATGGCAATAAACATGCCGAGGAACAGGCTTTTGGTATCGGAGAACTGTTTGGCCAGTACATCTTTGACTTCCTGCATCTGGCCATTGACCATCATATCGACGGTGGTCGGCGTCACGGCAATAAAACAAATTACCGCCAGCAGGCCGGGAAATAACGAACGTGAGCCGTTAATTTTACCGAGTTCAATACCAATTAAAAATACGGCACCGATGGTCAGAAAACTCAGCGTGGCGTAGTTAATACTGCTCATGATCGGCTTAAGCGTTGCCAGCCAGGAGAACATTTCAAAATGGGCTAATCCGTTTTTCGGATCCATCACCATATTAGAAATTAAAACTGAGAATGCCCCCACAATAATAACGGGCATTAACGTGATAAAAGACGCCTTAATAGCCATGATATATCTGAGGCTATTAAAGGTATTGGCGAATCCCCCGAGAGAATCGATAAAGCGGTCTTTCAGTGACATGACAGCACCTCATTTTCTTTTTTCTATACTTCACAGGTGTTGGTTTCGTCTTCACCTTTTTATATTGAATGAGGATTAAAGGTGTCGTCCGAAGCTGAGTCAGAATCCGGTTCTGTTAATTATCCTGTCGGCCACTTTCCGGCGAACTTTCCGTAATGTGGCATGCCAAAAAATAGCGGAATACGAATTAATTTCTGTGACAGCGTTCTCACATGTGAATATTGGAATTCCAATATGATGGATTCACACTTTTCTGGTATACCAATTTGGAGTTTTCGATGGAATTCGATCTGGAACAAACGGTGATGGAGTTATTGATCAACGCCGGAGAAGCACGATCTAACGCAATGATGGCAATTCAGCACGCACGTAAAAAAGAGTGGGCACAGGCTGATGCGATGCTGAAAGCCTCGGACGACGCGGCGCGGGTCGCACACAAAGTCCAGACGCAACTGATTGGTCTGGATGAAGGCGTGGGCAAAATCCCGGTGAATCTGATTATGGTGCACTCGCAGGATCATCTGATGACCGCCATGCTGTGCCGTGATCTGGCCGAAGAGATCGTGTTACTGAGAAAAGAGATGTTTGATAAGTAAGCTCCCTCCCCTGCGAAGGGGAGGGCTGGGGTGGGGTATTAAGGTCCAAAACAAAATTCAAAGTGTGCTTGTTCTGGTCTAGTAAAAGTTGACACCCCATTAAGCGGCGACCTCATATTCGTTTGGTGAAAGACCACCAAGATGGGTATGAGGTCGCCACATAT
>NZ_SLYT01000014.1:0-122052 GCF_004346065.1 Rahnella sp. JUb53 | reverse complement strand
ACCCCATGCCGAACTCAGAAGTGAAACGCCGTAGCGCCGATGGTAGTGTGGGGTCTCCCCATGCGAGAGTAGGGAACTGCCAGGCATCAAATTAGCAAAAAGCCCTGTACTGACGTACAGGGCTTTTTGCTATGGGGAATTTGGGGAAATAAAAGAGGGCAGAACCTCTAGTTCTGCTGACTTTCCAACCACTGAATAACAAAATCCCCCACTTTATCTACCTCATTTATATTCAGAATGCTGATAGCCTGTGAAACCGGCGCGAACAGATCATTAGTTGCGACTGCAACAACGTGAATATCAATCAGACTCTCCAGTGACTTTCCCGTTTCTTTCCTGTGCAGCACGATTTTATCGATATCTTCATGTTTAAATCCCTCAACCAAAATCATATCAAGATTATTACTGTCGAAACGTGTTGCCAGATACCCAAGACAGAGCTCGTCATGTCTGGGTGTTTCAGTCATCAGCGCCCACCGGCTATTGCTGGCAACCATTGTCTGGTCTGCGCCAGCTTTACGTAGCTCGAAGCTGTCCTTCCCTGGCGTATCTACATCTACATCATGATGGGTATGCTTTATCAGACCGGTCCGGATACCACGCTGACGAAGCCAGGGGATGAGCTGTTTCAGCAGTGTTGTTTTTCCTGTACCGCTATAAGCGACGATCCCAAGTAATGGGATTGGTTGGTTTATCATCTTGAATGATCCTGGTTGCGGGTTTTCCAAAGCGCCACATCTTCAGGCGTATTAAGATTGAAAAACGCAGCAGACTCACTGAACAGCACCGAGTTTGCTCCGATATTATCAAGGAAAATCATGAGCTTCCTGTCGCCGTTTTCAAGATACGACGTCAGTGCCGGGATCAGACTCCGGTTTAACAGGCAAAGCGTTGGATGCTCACGCTCCGGATCACGCACATAAGCTGCTTTCTGCCCTGATAGCCCGGCAAATAATCTTTCACTAAGGTCGATGGGAAAATCTGGCACGTCGCAGGGAACGAAGAGTATCCATTCGGTTTTACTCACTGATAACGCAGCAAGCATACCGGCGAGTGGCCCCGAGAAATCCTGTTTGAGGTCCGGGACGGTCTGGTTATTTCTGCCATAGCGTTCAGAACTCCTATTACAGCTGATCAGAATTTCTCCTACTTGAGGATGTAATCTTTGGGCGATATGTTCAAATAAAGGCTGACCATTAATATCAATCAGCCCTTTCTCTTCGCCCATTCTGCTCGACCGACCGCCTGCTAAAATAACGCCAGTGATGTTACTGCGATCCATAATATCCGCCTTTCAGAACCTCATTATTACCGTCATTGTAACGCCTTAATTTATACCGGGCAGGTTAAACTTTTTTACAGTGAGCTTGTACTTTCCCTGACGAAATAACCCTGTTATTTTTAAGGTCTGAAAACAAGTGGAGAAGGATTATCATGAAAGAACATCGCGTAAACGAGCTGATCGAACTGCTGCATCCGGCATGGAAAGAGGATTGCGATCTGAACCTGATGGAGTTCATCCAGAAGCTGGCCACAGAATGTGGATACCAGGGGACATTAGGCGAACTCAGTGATGACACATTGATTTATCACCTGAAAATGCGTGGTACTGACAGCACGACTGAAATCCCGGGTTTAAAGAAAGACTATGAGGATGACTTTAAAACTGCACTTTTACGTGCCCGTGGCGTGATTAAGGATTGATGTAAACTTATGTGAACTTCATGCGAACCGCCAAAAATAGATGATACTATTTCCCATTGTCATTTTTCTGTGCGGCCAATCCGAATGAAGTTATGAACAATTCAGCTTTTAATTTTCAGGCATTGTCGCCGGATCTTATCCTTGATGCGTTAGAGAGTGTCGGTCTTATTGCTGAGTCCGGCCTCACTGCATTAAACAGTTATGAAAACCGCGTTTACCAGTTTCTTGGTGAAGACAGAAAACGCTATGTGGTGAAGTTTTACCGTCCTGAGCGATGGACCGAAGAACAAATCCACGAAGAGCATCAGTTTTCTCTTGATATGGCTGATGCTGAAATTCCTGCTGTTGCCCCTCTTTCTATCAACGAAAACACACTGCACCACTACCAGGGATATATGTTTACCGTATTTCCCAGCGTGGGTGGGCGTCAGTATGAAATCGATAATCTCGACCAGCTGGAGTGGGTAGGACGTTTTCTTGGGCGCATTCATCAGGTGGGCAATGAAAGCCTGTTTACCGCACGGCCAACTATCGGACTTGATGAGTATCTCGTCTGGCCGCGCGAAGTTCTCGCGCAATGTCCGCTGATCCCCAAGAGTTTGCGTGAACCCTTCTTATCCGCAACAGACCAGCTGATTCGCACTACGGGCGATTATTGGCATACTGACTGGCAACCTCTACGCTTACATGGCGATTGCCACCCGGGGAATATTCTCTGGCGTGACGGGCCATTGTTTGTCGATATGGATGATGCCCGTAATGGTCCGGCAATTCAGGATCTCTGGATGCTGTTGCATGGGGATCAAAGTGAGCAAAGGCTCCAGTTAGATATCTTGCTGGAAGCTTACGGAGAGTTTGCTGATTTAGATACGCGCGAACTCTCTTTGATTGAACCGCTGCGGGCTATGCGTATGGTTTATTATCTGGCCTGGGTTGCCCGTCGCTGGGAGGATCCTGCATTTCCTAAGAGTTTCCCCTGGATGCAGGATGAAGATTTCTGGCGTAGTCAGATAGCGGCGTTTACTGAGCAAGTTAAGAAATTACAGGCACCTCCTTTACAGCTGATGCCAATGTATTAAGTCATGATTAATGTTTGAAGTTTAATTAAATGGAGATAGGCTTTATATGAAAAAGATATTCCTGGCACTGGTTGGTATGGTTATGGCCTTCAGTGTGTCTGCCGCGCAGTTTTCTGATGGCGCACAGTACGTTACTTTAGATAAAACCGTTGCTAATGAGCCACAGGTACTCGAGTTCTTCTCATTTTATTGCCCGCACTGCTACCAGTTTGAACAAGTCTGGCATGTCTCTGACAACATCCGCAAGAATCTGCCTAAAGATGTTAAATATGCCAAATATCACGTCGAATTCCTGGGGCCATTGGGTAAACAATTAACTCAAGCCTGGGCTGTTGCGATTGCCCTGGGTGTGGAAGACAAAGTGAGTCCGCTGATGTTTGATGCTGTGCAGAAACAGCAATCCATTCAGAATGCTGATGATATCCGTAAAGTCTTTATTCAGGCGGGTGTGAAAGGCGAGGATTACGATGCTGCACTTAACAGCTTTGTTGTGAAATCTCTGGTTGTTCAACAGGAGAAAGCCGCTGCTGACCTGGGTCTGCAAGGCGTTCCTTCCGTATTTGTAAACGGCAAATATATGGTTAAAAATGACGGACTTGATACCAGCTCAATGGATATGTACGTCAAACAATATTCTGATGTGATCAACTTCTTAGCGACCAAAAAATAAGAATTTCTGATCTCAACGCCAGCTTTCGGGCTGGCGTTATATTTTCGAAGAAATGAGAAAAAGGAAATGTTTGCAGGCGTAAATATAAAAAATATCCCGCAGAAAGTTTCCCGGTAAATATTACTATCCACAATAGCTATTAAGCTTCTATTACATCAATATTCATTAAGCAATCCTATAACCTGATGAAACACGTAGCTAAAATCCTGATGTGTTTTCGGATTAACCATCCGAATTAATTTCCTCTTAAAACTATTCACAAAGTTATCCACAGGATGATCCTTCGAGATCCCCCGCAACTTCGTAATGAATTTCCTTCTCAAGGTTCGTCTTTCCCGCTGGCTATGGCATCCTTAGGGCATGTCTGATCACGAATAAAGAAGAGTTATGGCCCAGATAGCAGAAAATCCATTAATCCTGGTGGACGGTTCGTCCTACCTTTATCGCGCTTATCATGCGTTCCCTCCGCTGACCAACTCTGCGGGTGAACCGACCGGCGCGATGTACGGTGTGCTGAATATGTTGCGCAGTCTTTTGCTGCAATACACACCAAGCCATGTTGCGGTGGTTTTTGACGCGAAAGGCAAAACCTTCCGTGATGAGCTTTTCGAACAATATAAATCCCATCGTCCTCCGATGCCGGATGATCTGCGTTCTCAAATTGAGCCGCTTCATCAAATGGTGAAAGCGATGGGGTTGCCATTACTGGTGGTTTCCGGCGTAGAGGCGGACGACGTGATCGGTACGCTGGCACTTGAAGCCGAACAGGCCGGTCATGCGGTTCTGATCAGCACCGGCGATAAAGATATGGCACAGCTGGTGACGCCGGGTGTCACTTTGATCAACACCATGAACAATGCGATTCTGGGGCCAGATGAAGTTGTCGAGAAATACGGTGTTCCGCCTGAACTGATCATCGATTTCCTCGCTCTGATGGGTGACTCCTCGGACAACATTCCTGGCGTACCGGGCGTTGGTGAGAAAACGGCACAGGCATTGTTACAAGGCATTGGTGGCCTTGATGCGTTATATGCCGATCTGGATAAAGTATCGACACTCAGTTTCCGTGGTTCAAAAACCATGGCGGCAAAACTGGCAGATAACAAAGAAGTTGCCTACCTCTCTTATCAGCTGGCGACCATTAAAACTGACGTTAAGCTGGATCTCACTTGTGCTGAGCTAACGGTTTCAGAACCCGATGCCGATGAACTTCACAAGTTGTTTGGCCGCTATGAATTCAAACGCTGGCTGGCAGATGTTGAATCCGGCACCTGGCTGAGCGCCAAAAAATCGGCAGGTAAAGCGTCGGCAGCAGCGAAGAAAGTTGCTCCGGCAGAAGAAACGACGTCAGTATCCGCTGTTGAACCAAACCAGCTCTCGCAGGAGGGATATGTCACCATTCTGGATCAGGCGACTCTCGATGAGTGGATCGGTTATCTGAAAGCATCGAATGTTTTCGCTTTCGATACCGAAACGGATGGTCTGGATACCCTGACTGCCAATCTGATCGGCTTATCTTTCGCTACAGAAGCGGGTAAAGCGGCTTATCTTCCTGTGGCACATGACTATCTGGATGCGCCGGCGCAGCTGGATCGCGATGATGTACTGAAACAACTCAAGCCGTTACTCGAAGATGAAAAGCAGCTGAAAGTCGGGCAGAACCTCAAATTCGACCGCGGTGTTTTACTGCGTTATGACATCGAACTGAAAGGTATCGCCTTCGATACCATGCTTGAATCCTACGTGCTTGATAGCGTATCTGGCCGCCATGACATGGACAGTTTGGCAGACCGCTATCTCGGCCATAAAACCGTGGGCTTTGAAGAGATTGCGGGTAAAGGTAAGAACCAGCTAACCTTCAACCAGATAGCCCTTGAGCAGGCAGCGCCTTATGCGGCAGAAGATGCCGATGTCACATTGCAATTGCATCAGGCACTCTGGCCACGCATTCAGGAAAGCGAATCCCTGACCAAAGTGTTCACGGATATTGAAATGCCGCTGGTGCCTGTTCTTTCTCATATCGAGCGTACCGGGGTTCTGATTGATCAGAACATCCTCGCGGCTCACTCGAAAGAGCTGGCAATTCGACTGAATGAGCTGGAAAACAAAGCGCATGAACTGGCTGAAGAGCCTTTCAACCTCTCTTCGACCAAACAGTTGCAGGCTATTTTGTATGAAAAACAAAAATTGCCGATCCTGAAGAAAACTCCGGGTGGCGCACCATCAACTAATGAAGAAGTTCTGGCTGAACTGGCGCTGGATTATCCGTTGCCGAAAGTGATTCTGGAATATCGTGGTCTGGCAAAACTGAAATCGACTTACACCGATAAACTGCCATTGATGATCAACCCGCAGTCTGGCCGCGTGCATACATCCTACCATCAGGCGGTGACCGCGACGGGGCGTCTGTCCTCCAGTGATCCTAATCTGCAAAACATTCCGGTGCGTAATGATGAAGGGCGCCGTATCCGTCAGGCGTTTATTGCGCCAAAAGACTATATCATTCTGGCGGCCGACTATTCGCAGATTGAACTGCGCATCATGGCGCATTTATCGAAAGATGAAGGCTTGCTGAAAGCCTTTGCTGAAGGCCAGGATATTCACCGCGCAACCGCCGCAGAAGTTTTCGGCACACCGCTGGAGAAAGTATCTGGTGAACAGCGTCGCAGCGCTAAAGCGATTAACTTTGGTCTGATTTACGGCATGAGCGCCTTTGGCTTATCGCGTCAGCTCAATATTCCACGCAAAGAATCCCAGCGTTATATGGATTTGTACTTCGAGCGTTATCCGGGCGTGCTGGAATATATGGAACGTACCCGCACTCAGGCTTCTGAGCAGGGTTACGTTGAAACCCTCGATGGTCGCCGTCTGTATCTGCCGGACATCAAATCCAGCAACGCGATGCGCCGTAAAGGTGCCGAGCGTGCCGCGATCAACGCCCCGATGCAGGGTACTGCGGCTGACATTATCAAACGCGCCATGATCAGCGTCGATGCCTGGCTGAAACAGTCAGATGCTCCGCGTGCCCGCATTATCATGCAGGTACACGATGAACTGGTGTTTGAAGTGCATAAAGATGATGTTGCTGCAGCGAGTGAAAAAATTCGCAGCCTGATGGAAGCCAGTATGACATTGGCGGTTCCGTTGAAAGTGGACGTCGGTACTGGCGAGAATTGGGATCAGGCTCACTAAGTGGATAGTAATTAAGCTTTTTTTGTAATTAAGCTACATGATTATGTGCTCAGACCATGAAGGTGATCGCATAATCCACGATTTTTGTGTAAGTAAACTACAAAAAGTTCTTTTTCCCCGTCATGAAATAGGGTAAAGTTTCTCTCGTAGGGTACAGAGGTAAGATGTTCTATCTTTCAGACCTTTTACTTCACGTAATCGGATTTGGCTGAATATTTTAGCCGCCCCAGGCATTTATGTCTGGGGCGTTTTTTATTGGAGTTTTCACAGGGTTACGCCTGTTTTCTGACTACAGTGATAAAATCCCGCCCATAAAAAAGGGCAGCCTGTTGGCTACCCTGATATGTTCTTTACTTACAGACTTCTTCGTTTAAGCCGAGATTTACTCGCCTTCGTCAAAAAGCTCTTCTTCCAGCACTTCCGGTGGGATTTCGCTGAACCAGGTGTTCAGTTTGTCACTCAGTTTATCGACGCCCATTTTCTTCGGGGAAGAGAAGGCTTCCACCTGAATATCGCCCATGAATTCTTTCACGGCTTCGCGGACCATTTTGATCTGCGCCTGACGTGCGCCGGATGCCAGTTTGTCGGCTTTCGTCAGCAGCAACATCACCGGCGTACCCACATCGACAGCCCACTGAATCATCTGCTGATCGAGATCTTTCAGCGGATGACGGATATCCATCAACACCACCAGACCTTTCAGCGAGTTGCGCATTTGCAGATATTCGCCCAATGCGCGCTGCCATTTACGCTTCATTTCTTCCGGTACTTCCGCGTAGCCATAACCCGGCAAGTCGACCAGACGGATGCCCGGCTTCACTTCGAACAGGTTGATGAGCTGAGTACGGCCAGGCGTTTTACTGGTACGTGCGAGGCTTTTCTGCTGCGTCAGAGTATTCAGTGCGCTGGATTTGCCGGCGTTTGAACGACCAGCAAATGCGACTTCAATGCCTGCGTCAGATGGCAAATGCCGGATATCCGGGGCGCTCATGACGAAATGGGTCATATGATAGTTGTAAGTTTGGCTGGTCAAAGCGTGCGTCTCCGTGAGGCATGAGTATCTGGCTGGCGATTATAACTGCAACAGAGCCGAGATGCGTTCGTGTTTTTAAAATCCGAATGATGAGGCGAAGGGACCACAGAGATGAAGGCGGGGGAAATTGCCTTCATGATGTAAGACATTTGCTATTCATGATGCGGGTTATTTCGCTTGTTTTGTCGCCAAAATTTTTAATATTATGCAATTTCAATAAGATAAAATTTATATCGTTATGAAACCGACAAGACGGCTGGCGGGTATCTTGAGCCTTTGTGCCAGTCGGGTAAAGTATTTCTTACGCGGTGAAGGCGAGAACGGAAACAAGGACGATTATTGCATTCAGGGATCACGGGAAATGCATCGCGATTTAAGGACAAACGGAGCCGGAGGCTCTGAAAGGCAAAGGAAAAACCGGGACGTTGACGCTATACAGGGAAAGTGTTTGAGGAATATCCTTCTTCTGAAGGAAAGAAAAAGGCAGCAAGGTTAACTTGCTGCCTTTTTTCTTTGTCCGCTTTCTGCTAGATTCCGCCGCAAATCTATACTAAATGTACACACCTAAGAGCAGATGCCATGAAACAGCCAGCGAAAGCCCCGCGCGCCAATACCGCGACAGCTAAAACGAAGAAGAAAAGTCGTGTAGAGCTTGATATCGAAGCGCGCGAACGCAAGCGTGACAATAAGCGTCGTGGCCATAAAGCAGGCTCACGCGCAAATCCGGACGCAGCCCAGAATCAAAGCGGCGCAGGCGCTAAAAAAACCGATCCGCGTATCGGCAGTAAAAAAGCGGTGCCATTGATCGTGGAAACCGTCACCAACAATGCAGCGAAAGCGAAGAAAGCCGCTCAGCCGAAGCCAGAGGCAAAACCTAAAATGTCTCCGCAAGAAGAACTGACATTACTGGAAAACGATGAGCGTCTGGATTCATTGCTTGATCTTATCGACGACGGCAAAGCGCTGAGTGCAGAAGATCAGGCTTATGTTGATCAGACTCTGGATCGTATTGATGTTCTGATGGAAATTCTCGGTATCGAACTCGGCGACGATGAAGATGACGAAGAAGAAGAGAAGAACGAAGATATGATGCAGTTGCTCAAACGCGGGAATCCAAAAGAAGGTTTCTAAGCGATGCGCTGGGTCATTCCGGCAATAGCCTTACTCTTTGCATGTTATCTCCTTTGGTTATTCGGTAAACTACGACGGTTATCGAAAACCAAAGCACGTTTGCGCAGAGCGACCTTTGTAAGGCAGGCTAAAAGCCTGCCTGTAAGGGAAACCGGCAGCATCCGACGCCGGAAGGAGTAAGTCACCCATGTCAGAACAGACAACCGTCTGGGATTTAGCGCTGATCCAGAAGTACAACTATTCAGGTCCGCGATACACATCCTATCCAACAGCACTCGAATTCAGCGAAAGCTACGACGATGCGGCTTTTAAACAAGCGGCTGTCCGTTACCCTGAGCGCTCCCTTTCTCTGTATGTGCATATCCCTTTCTGCCATAAGCTCTGCTATTTCTGCGGCTGCAATAAACTGGTAACCCGTCAGCAGCATAAAGCCGAAGAATATCTCAACGTACTTGAGAAAGAGATAAGTCACCGTGCACCGCTCTTTAAGGGCCGTCAGGTCAGTCAGTTGCATTGGGGCGGTGGTACTCCGACTTACCTCGATAAAGCGCAGATAAGCCGTCTGATGGGCCTTCTGCGGGCACACTTTGATATTCTCCCTGATGCAGAAATGTCACTGGAAGTGGATCCCCGCGAAATCGAGCTGAATGTGCTCGACCATCTGCGCAGCGAAGGCTTTAATCGTCTGAGCATGGGCGTGCAGGATTTCAATAAAGAAGTGCAGCGTCTGGTGAATCGCGAGCAGGATGAAGATTTTATCTTTGCGCTGATTGAACGCGCCAGAGCGCTGGGTTTCAATTCCACCAACATCGACCTGATTTACGGCCTGCCGAAGCAAACGGCGGAAAGTTTTGCGTATACGCTGCAACGCGTGGCAGAGCTGAACCCGGATCGCCTGAGCGTGTTCAATTACGCCCACATGCCAAAACTGTTTGCCGCTCAGCGCAAAATCAAAGACGCTGATTTGCCGGGCGCAGAAGAGAAACTGAAAATTCTGCAGGAAACTATTGCCTCGCTGACCGCCTCCGGTTACCGCTTTATCGGCATGGATCACTTTGCGCGTCCTGATGACGAACTGGCGATTGCCCAACGTGAAGGCAAGCTGCACCGTAATTTCCAGGGATATACCACGCAGGGCGACAGCGATTTACTGGGAATGGGCGTGTCAGCCATCAGCATGCTGGGCGATACTTACGCGCAGAACGAGAAAGACCTCAAAACGTATTACGCCAGAGTAGAAGAACAGGGGAATGCGTTATGGCGCGGTCTGGAAATGACGGATGATGATTGCCTGCGTCGCGATGTCATTAAATCGCTGATCTGCCATTTCGAGCTGAGCTTTGCGGATATCGAAGAGCGATATGGCATCCGCTTTACCGACTATTTTTCCGATGATCTGGCGCTGCTGAAACCGCTGGTTGAAGACGGGCTGGTTGAGGTGAGCGAGACGCATATTCAGGTAACGCCGCGCGGGCGTTTGCTTATCCGCAACATCTGCATGTGCTTTGATATTTATCTGCGCCGTCAGGTACGTCAGCAGCAATTCTCCCGCGTGATCTGATTTCTTTGCTATCAACAAAAACAGCCGCATGAGCGGCTGTTTTGCTTTCTGGCACAAGGCTTTTATTTCAGGCCCGGTTATTCCATACCCAGTTCTTTCAGCTTGCGGGTCAACGTATTGCGTCCCCAGCCCAGTAAGCGTGCGGCTTCCTGTTTATGTCCCTGCGTGTGACGCAATGCCGTGGTCAGCAAAGTGCGCTCCATTTCAGGCTGCGCTTCTGACAACAGGTTTTGATGACCGGAACGCAGGGCGCGATCGGCCCATTGTGCCAGCAGCGTCGCCCAGCTGTCCGGTAAGCTCTGACCGCCGGTTTCCGGGGCAGACGTTTCAAACAGTTCGCTCGGTAAATCCTGAATCAGGACTTCCTGACCCGCAGCCATCACCGTTAACCAGCGACAGGTGTTTTCCAGCTGGCGCACGTTGCCCTGCCACGGCAGACGCGTCAGCGCGGTTTCCGTTTCCGGATGCAGGTTCTTCGCTTCCACGCCCAGTTCTTTCGCCGCCACTTGCAGGAAATAACGCGCCAGACGCGGAATATCTTCGCGACGTTCGCGCAGCGGTGGCAGATGGACACGGATAACGTTCAGGCGGTGGAATAAATCCTCGCGGAATTTTCCTTCCTGAACCCGTAATTCCAGATTCTGGTGAGTCGCAGCGATAATACGCACATCCACTTTCACCGGCGCATAGCCGCCCACACGATAGAACTGACCATCTGCCAGCACGCGCAGAAGACGGGTTTGCACATCGAGGGGCATATCACCGATTTCATCAAGGAACAGCGTGCCGTTGTCGGCCTGCTCAAAACGTCCCTGACGGATGGTGTTAGCGCCAGTAAACGCCCCTTTCTCATGGCCGAATAGTTCGGATTCGATCAGATCTTTCGGGATTGCCGCCATGTTCAGTGCGATAAAAGGCGCTTTGGCGCGCGGGCTGTGACGGTGTAAAGCATGAGCCACCAACTCTTTACCGGTACCGGATTCCCCGTTAATCAGCACGCTGATTGAAGAGCGGGACAAACGGCCGATGATGCGAAAGACGTCCTGCATGGCTGGCGCTTCGCCGATAATATCCGCCGTCGGGCCACTTGCCGGCTGGCTGCGAGCCGGTTGCTGTTGCTCCTGATAATGGCTGATAGCGCGTTCAACCAGCGCCACTGCTTCGTCGATGTCGAAAGGTTTTGGCAGATAATCAAATGCGCCTTGCTGATAGGCGCTGACCGCCGCATCCAGATCGGAGTGCGCTGTCATTATGATGACCGGAAGCATCGGGTGGCGCTGTTTAATCTGCTTTAACAGCGCTAAACCGTCCATCCCCGGCATACGGATATCTGATAACAAAACGTCAGGGGTTTGAGTCGCAATGGCATCAAGCACTTCATTGCCGCTGTCAAACGTGGTGCAGGTCAAACCGGCTCCAGTGAGCGCACGTTCAAGTACCCAGCGGATGGAGCTATCGTCATCGACGATCCAGACTATCCCTCGTTGCATAAGAACCTCACTGGCGAATAGGCAGGAAAACCGAGAATTCGGTATGTCCTGGCCAACTGTTAAATTCAACTTTACCCGAATGCTGGTCAATCAAACTGCGTGCGATAGAGAGGCCCAGTCCGGTGCCCCCTTCGCGGCCACTGACCATGGGGTAAAAAAGAGTGTCCTGCAAATGTGCCGGTACGCCGGGGCCGTCATCTTCAATATCGATGCGTGCCGCCAGACGATAACGCACGCCGTGTAACGTAATCTGGAAAGCAGTCCGCGTACGCAGTGTTATTGTGCCGCCTTCCTCCCCCAGCGCCTGCAAGGCATTGCGGGTGATATTCAATAAAATCTGTTCTATCTGATCAGGGTCGTGTGCCAGTTCCGGCAGGCTCGGATCATAGTCCCGTACCAGTTGAACGTTATCGGGTTTTTCCATCGACACCAGCTGACAAACGCGCTCCGCAACCTGATGAATACTTTGTGTTACATGCTGGCTCGGACGTTGCGGACCCAGCAATCTGTCGACCAGATTACGCAGACGGTCGGCTTGCTCAATAATGACTTTGGTGTACTCAAGCAAAGCCGGATCGGGCAGCGCTCTGGATAACAACTGTGCCGCACCACGCAAACCGCCAAGCGGATTTTTAATTTCATGCGCGAGACCGCGGATCAAATCTCGGGCTGCAACCTGTTGAGCATGCTGCAATTGTTCCTGACTCAAACGTCGCTGATTATCCATCGGCGCCAGTTCGACCAGAATAAAACCTTCCGGCAGCATCTGTGCGGTCAGTGACAACACATGCGCGCGGCCATCGACGACTAAAGTCACTTCGCTGTCTGTAAAGCCCTGTCCGGCTGTCAGACTTTCACGCATTAACTCGATGTTCAGCGAAAAATATCCCACCAACTCTGGCAACGGGGTGCCAAAAAGTTTGCGGGAACTTTGCGCCAGTAATTGCTGAGCCGCCGGGTTGGCGTAATGCACAGCCAAATCGTCGTCCAACAGCAGAACGCTGTTGATTAAAGAATTCAGGATCTGCCCAGCATCGGGCAGCTTGCCAGTTGCCATACCGCAGTCTCCCGCACCTGATGGGTGCAATTTGTCTCGCTACCCGGCCAAAACACGGGTCAGAGGGGTTAAGCAGGAAAGAGTGTGGAGAAAAAAGCCCATCCGGAGATGGGCTGAAAGTTTCCACGGCAACAAATAAAATCGTCTTACTTGATTTTGACGCTGAAGGCTTTCTTACCGCCAGGCCTCCAGTCGGGTATTTCTCTCAGCGCCGGTCAGAGGACGGGCGCTGAGTTCAGCAGCTAATTCGAGAATTAAACGCTGTCTTTAGACGCTGTAGTACAGCTCGAACTCAACCGGATGCGGAGTCATACGCACGCGATCCATTTCTTCTTTACGCAGACCGATGTAAGCATCGATAGCGTCGTCAGTGAACACGCCGCCACGGGTCAGGAACTCGCGGTCTTCGTTCAGTGCGTTCAGCGCTTCTTCCAGTGAACCTGCAACTTTTGGAATTTCTGCTTCTTCTTCCGGTGGCAGGTCATACAGGTTTTTGTCCATCGCATCGCCAGGGTGGATCTTGTTGATGATACCGTCCAGGCCAGCCATCATCAGTGCAGCAAACGCCAGGTATGGGTTAGCCGCTGGATCAGGGAAGCGTGCTTCGATACGCATCGCTTTAGGCGTTGATACGTGTGGAATACGGATGGATGCAGAACGGTTACGCGCAGAGTAAGCCAGCATCACTGGCGCTTCGTAGCCCGGGACCAAACGCTTGTAGGAGTTGGTAGTCGGGTTAGCGTAGGCGTTGATCGCTTTAGCGTGCTTGATGATACCGCCGATGTAGAACAGTGCCATTTCAGACAGGCCGCCGTATTTGTCGCCAGCGAACAGGTTGTTACCGTTCTTGGACAGAGACATGTGGCAGTGCATACCGGAACCGTTATCGCCAAACATTGGTTTTGGCATGAAGGTCGCAGTTTTGCCAAATGCGTGAGCCACGTTGTGAACCACGTATTTGTAGATTTGGATTTCGTCCGCTTTTTTGGTCAGGGTATTGAAGCGGGTTGCCACTTCGTTCTGACCCGCGGTTGCCACTTCGTGGTGGTGAGCTTCAACAACCAGACCCATTTCTTCCATGGTCAGACACATGGTAGAACGCAGATCCTGGGAGGAGTCGACCGGAGGAACCGGGAAGTAACCGCCTTTAACTGCAGGACGGTGGCCTTTGTTGCCGCCTTCATATTTGGTGCTGGAGTTCCATGCGCCTTCGATATCATCGATAGCCACGTGAGAACCGGAGATGCTGCTGCCGAAGCGCACATCATCAAACAGGAAGAATTCTGGCTCTGGCCCGAACAGAACGGTGTCCGCGATACCGGAAGAGCGCAGGAAGTCTTCTGCACGTTTTGCGGTAGAACGTGGGTCGCGGTCATAACCTTGCAGCGTAGTTGGCTCAAGGATGTCGCAACGAATGATCAGCGTGGTTTCTTCGTAGAACGGGTCAAGAACAGCAGTGCTCGCATCTGGCATCAAAACCATGTCAGATTCGTTAATGCCTTTCCAGCCACCGATTGAAGAGCCATCAAACATTTTGCCTTCTTCGAAGAAGTCAGCGCTAACCTGGTGTGCAGGAATGGTGACGTGCTGTTCTTTGCCTTTGGTATCTGTGAAACGTAAATCTACGAATTTCACTTCATGCTCATTCAGCATCGTCAAAACGTGTTCAGCGGACATACTAGTTCTCCCGAATTTCTCATTATCGTCGTGGAACGAATAACCATTTTTGGTCTTTAGTTGGAAATAACAGCTTTACTTGAACTGGCGTGTGGACTGAACAGCGCTATTATTTGACTGGTCAGACGCGTCACCCTGTAAAAACTTTTTTTTACCCTAAAAACTATTAGCGAAAAGTGTGCCAACTTTGAGAAAATGCAAACAACGCCATTTTACAGGGCTCTTGCACTCGATAAGTATGCACCATAACGGAATTTCTGCACTATAATGGTGCTATCTCTGAGATGCATGGCACCAAAACGGTGCGTCATAATGGTTCAGTGATCTTTTTGCACCGTGAAAGGGATCACAAAGTAACCATCCACAAGTTGTTTCATCAAGATCCTTGTGATCTTGTTTAGAACCTCGCTTAATACGTGTACAATAGCGCGCTATTTCTAATGCCTGAGGCAAAGCTGTGATCGAAAATTTGCGTAACATCGCCATTATTGCCCACGTTGACCATGGTAAAACCACCCTGGTCGACAAGCTGCTACAACAATCCGGTACTTTCGGAGAGCGTGTAGAAGCCACTGAACGCGTAATGGACTCCAACGATTTGGAGAAAGAGCGTGGGATTACCATCCTCGCAAAAAACACCGCCATTAATTGGAAAGACTACCGCATCAACATCGTGGATACCCCAGGACACGCCGACTTCGGCGGTGAGGTAGAGCGTGTGATGTCAATGGTCGACTCGGTGCTGCTGGTTGTGGATGCAATGGATGGCCCAATGCCGCAAACCCGTTTCGTGACCAAAAAAGCATTCGCTAATGGTCTGAAACCGATCGTGGTAATCAACAAGGTTGACCGCCCTGGCGCGCGTCCTGACTGGGTTGTTGATCAGGTCTTCGACCTGTTCGTAAACCTGGACGCAACCGACGAACAACTCGATTTCCCAATCATCTATGCATCAGCATTGATGGGTATCGCGGGTAACGACCATAACGATATGGCCGAAGACATGACCCCGTTGTACCAGGCGATCGTTGACCACGTATCTCCGCCACAAGTTGAGATGGATGCACCTTTCCAGATGCAAATCTCTCAGCTGGACTACAACAACTATGTTGGCGTCATCGGCATCGGCCGCATCAAACGCGGTACCGTTAAGCCTAACCAGCAAATCACTGTCATCGACAGCGAAGGCAAAACCCGTAACGGTAAAGTCGGTAAAGTTCTGACCCACATGGGTCTTGAGCGTATCGAAGCCACCGTTGCTGAAGCGGGCGACATCATCGCAATCACCGGCCTGGGCGAACTGAACATCTCCGACACAATCTGTGATCCGGCGAATGTTGAAGCTCTGCCAGCGCTGAGCGTTGATGAACCAACAGTAACCATGTACTTCAACGTAAACACCTCTCCGTTCTGTGGTAAAGAAGGTAAGTATGTGACTTCACGTCAGATCCTTGACCGTCTGAACAAAGAACTGGTGCACAACGTTGCATTGCGTGTTGAAGAAACTGAAGATGCTGATGCATTCCGCGTTTCAGGCCGTGGTGAACTTCACCTGTCGGTTCTGATCGAAAACATGCGTCGTGAAGGTTTCGAGCTGGCGGTTTCCCGTCCTAAAGTAATCAACCGTAAAATCGATGGCCGCATGCAAGAGCCATTCGAGAACGTGACACTGGATATCGAAGAGCAACACCAGGGTTCTGTAATGCAGGCCATGGGTGAGCGTAAAGGCGATGTCAAAGACATGATCCCAGACGGCAAAGGTCGTATCCGTCTTGATTACCTGATCCCTGCACGTGGCCTGATCGGCTTCCGTACAGAATTCATGACCATGACTTCTGGTACCGGTCTGCTGTACTCCACGTTTAGCCACTACGATGACGTTCGTCCGGGCGAAATCGGCCAGCGTCAGAACGGCGTGCTGATCTCCAACGGTCAGGGTAAAGCAGTTGCGTTCGCACTGTTCAGCCTGCAAGACCGCGGTAAATTGTTCCTGGGCCACGGCGCAGAAGTGTATGAAGGCCAGATCATCGGTATTCACTCACGTTCTAACGACCTGACCGTGAACTGCCTGACCGGTAAGAAACTGACCAACATGCGTGCGTCCGGTACTGACGAAGCAACGACTCTGGTTCCTGCTATCAAAATGTCTCTGGAGCAAGCTCTGGAATTCATCGATGATGACGAACTGGTCGAAGTGACTCCTCAGTCTGTACGTATTCGTAAACGTCACCTGACCGAGAACGATCGTAAACGTGCAATGCGTGGTCCTAAAGAAGGTTAATCTTCTTTAACGCGTGCCGTTACACAGAAACAGGGTGCCTTTGGGTACCCTGTTTTTTTTTGTCTTTTTTCTAACGCTGAGCTCAACAGCGCAACTCTGTCACTGTTCAGGTGTACGTTTTACCGCTAAAGTTAAAAGTCATCTTTGAAATCAGGAGCGTGCAATGCTGTACATTTTTGATATGGGAAACGTCATTATTGATATTGATTTCAAACGTGTCCTTGGCGTGTGGAGCCATCTCAGCGGAACGCCACTGGCTACGCTGACCGAGCGCTTCAAAATGGGCGAGGTGTTCCAGCAGCACGAGCGGGGTGAAATCAGCGATGAGCAGTTCGCCGCCGATTTGTGTAATGAAATGGGCATTGCGCTCAGTTTTGAGCAGTTCAGTGCGGGCTGGCACGCCGTTTTCGTCGGTTTACGTCCTGAAGTCATCACGTTATTCCAAAAGCTGCGCGAAGAAGGTCATCGCGTTGTCGTGCTGTCGAATACTAACCGCTTACACCTGGATTTCTGGCCGCAGCACTATCCGGAAATCGAAGCCAATACCGATGCGATGTATCTTTCGCAAAATCTGGGTATGCGCAAACCTGAACCGGAAATTTTCCAGCATGTGCTGGAGAAAGAAGGATTCACCGCGGATCAGGCCGTGTTCTTTGATGATGTTGCTGAAAACATCGAGGCTGCCCGCGCGGCAGGCATTGAAGCTGTGTGGGTGGAAGATAACCAGACGGTACCGAAATACTTTTCCTGAAGGATGTAAGGATGCACAAAAGGGCATTGAGCCACTACCCAAAATCATTATGGAAATTCACAGTCCTGCTCTTAAAGCGCTCAGATAAGGATGGCCTGACGCTTCTGGCGGGCCATTTAGCCTATGTTTCTTTGCTTTCTCTGGTTCCGCTGATTGCCGTGGTGTTTTCGCTGTTTGCATTATTTCCGGTCTTTTCGGATATCAGTGCACAGTTGAAAACCTTCATCTTTTCTAACTTCATGCCCGCCACGGGCAATACCATTCAGCGTTATCTCGAACAGTTTGTTGCGAACTCCAGCAAAATGACGGCGGTGGGTACCTGCGGATTAATTGTCACCGCATTACTGCTGATCGCTTCAGTGGACAGCGTGCTGAATAAAATCTGGGACAGCAAAACCAAGCGTCCGATTGTGTTCTCATTTGCGGTGTACTGGATGGTATTAACGCTCGGGCCCATTCTTCTGGTGGCCAGCGTGGCGGTCAGCTCTTATTTACTCTCCCTGAACTGGCTTAACCTCAGCGGCGTGCATTCCCTCATCGACCATGCGCTGCGGATCCTGCCGTTACTGATTTCCTGGGTGACGTTCTGGCTCTTATATCAGGTCGTGCCAACGGTGAGAGTTCCGGCAAAGGATGCGCTGGTTGGCGCTCTGGTTTCCGGTGCCTTATTTGAGCTGAGTAAAAAAATCTTCACCTTGTATATTCAGCTTTTCCCATCGTATCAGTTGATTTACGGTGTACTGGCTGTGATCCCCATTTTATTTCTCTGGGTCTATGTCAGCTGGTGTATCGTGCTTCTTGGCGCAGAAATTACCGTCACGCTTGGCGAGTTCCGTTCTGTGAGAAAATTGCAGTCTGCTCAATACAAAGCAGAAGAATAATCAGTTCGAAGGATTTGTATGATTGCGTTAATTCAGCGGGTATTGAATGCCAGCGTGACTATCGATGGCGACGTTTGCGGCCAGATAGGGCCGGGATTACTGGTTTTGCTGGGTGTTGAACAGGGCGATGACGAACAAAAAGCTAAACGCCTTTGCGAACGGGTGATCGGGTACCGAATTTTCGGTGACGAAAATGACAAAATGAATCTTAACGTACAGCAGGCGGGCGGTAGCCTGCTGGTGGTGTCGCAGTTCACACTGGCGGCTGACACACAAAAAGGCATGCGTCCGGGGTTTTCACGCGGTGCTGAACCACAGGAAGCCGACCGGTTGTATCAGTATTTTTGCGGGCAGTGTCGTGAGAAAGGCATTGTGACCGAAACCGGGCGTTTCGCTGCGGATATGAAAGTGGCACTGGTGAACGACGGGCCGGTGACCTTCTGGCTACAAGTCTGATCGATAAGGCATAACGCCGGAGAGAACGCATCTATGTATCACCTTAGAGTACCGACGACCGAAAAAGAGCTGGCCGCCTATTACCGATTCCGCTGGGAAATGCTGCGCAAACCACTGCGTCAGCCTGAAGGTTCCGAACGTGATGCCTACGATTCCATTGCGCATCATCAGATGGTCGTGGATGAAAGCGGCGAGCCGGTTGCTGTTGGCCGTTTATACATTAATGCCGATAACGAAGCCTCAATCCGCTTCCTGGCCGTTGACCCGAATGTACAGGACAAAGGGTTAGGAACACTGGTGGCGATGACCCTGGAGTCTGTGGCGCGTCAGGAAGGGGTAAAGCGCGTAGTCTGTAGCGCCCGCGAAGACGCAGTGGATTTTTTTGCCAAACTGGGCTTTGTGAATCAGGGGGAAATTACCACCCCGCAAACTACACCGGTTCGTCACTTCCTGATGATTAAACCGATCGAAACGCTGGATGATATTCTTCATCGCCCCGACTGGTGCGGACAACTGCAACAAGCCTGGTACGACCATATCCCGCTGAGTGAGAAAATGGGTGTGCGGATCAGTCAGTATACCGGACAGCGTTTTGTCACCACGATGCCGGAAACCGGCAATCAGAATCCGCACCATACGTTATTTGCGGGAAGTCTGTTCTCGCTGGCAACGCTGACTGGCTGGGGTTTGATCTGGCTGCTGCTGCGTGAACGGCATCTGGGCGGCACCATTGTGCTGGCGGATGCCCATATCCGCTACAGTTCACCGGTGACCGGCAGGCCGCGTGCGGTGGCGGATTTAGGCTCTGTCAGCGGCGACCTTGATCGTCTGGCTCGCGGGCGTAAGGCGCGCGTGCAACTCGAAGTGAATTTATACGGCGATGAGGTAGACGGCGCGGTGTTTGAAGGTACCTATCTGGTGCTTCCTGCTGCACCCGGCGCACCGCTCGAACCCGAAATTAACTGATTTGCTTTAGCCCAAACAAAAGGCACCGCGACTGCGGTGCCTTTTTGCGTTATAGGCAGACAAACTGATTTATGGCGCAACGGCGGCTGGCGCTCCGGAAACTAATCCGTTCACCATTCTCTGGTCAATGGTCTGGCTGCCGTTTATCTGCAATGTGCCGTTCAGCGTCGGTTTGTAATCGACATTTGCCGGCATTTGCCCGTGCAGATTGAGCTGCATATTGACGTTACCTTCCAGCGGCACATGTGGCCACCCCCAGTTTTCCAGCTGATTTGCCGGTACGGAGCGACCGGTCATCTTCAATGAGAAATGACGTTGCGGCTGCTGGTCAACGGTCGCACTGGCTTCCAGCAAACCTTCTTTAGTAAAGGCGCTCAGTTCGGAAATATTCACCTGACTGTCGTTTGCATTCAGGGTTATGGAAGGACGACGCACGTCATTACGATTAAATGTGGCTTCGCTGGCATTCAGATTTAGCGTACCGCTCCAGATCCCCCACTGATGATTACGCGCCAGCAACAGATTATTGCCCAGCCCATCAAGCGCGGTCAGCTGGAACGGGAACTGCGGGTTGATATCAATGATCAGGTTTCGGTTGGCAATAAACCGGCTGACAAAGACTTCAGAAAGCGAATCCGGCAACGCCTGATTCCAGAGCTGTTTCCAGTTTTCCGGCAACGTATATTCCAGGCCAGCAACGGAAACTTCATCAAGTTGCAGTCGTTTGTTGGCGCGCAACCAGTTCCCTGTGGTACGGAGCAAACTGCGCTCCCAGCGCGCCGTCGCCTGTTTAATAGCAATGCCTTGCGGCGAAAGGTCGAGACTGATAATGGGATCCTGGATATGCAGATTGCCATCAATCATATCGGTTGCATTCAGGGTGATTTCCCCGTCATCGCTTTGCCAGTCGCCTTTTTCCAGAGTCAGATCCTGTACAGACAAATCAACGTCGCTGAATGCCCAGTCAGTTCCCTGCAAGCGGGCATCGATCAGGTCAAGACGCTGGATAGTCACTTTAGGCAATGTCTGGTAATCATCAAAAAAAGCAGCAAGTGATTTAGAGGTTTGCAGGCGTACATTGCTCAGGCGCAGGTTTTCAATGTTCCAGCTACCGTCAGCGGCCTGTGTGGCTTTACCTGTCAGCTGACCGCGTGCCAGATCGCCGCCAAAATTACTCAGCGTCAGATTCTTATTATTGATATTGCCCTGAATCAGCACATTTTCGGCCGGAAGACCGTTGACCGTCAGATTCGCGGCACTCAGCTGGAAATCGGCTTTGTCTCCCAGTAGCTGAGCCGGTTTTGGCTGCCACGGCGAAATGCCGGCATTAATCTGCTGTCCCTGAATATCTAATCCGGCGGTATTCCCGGTCAGCGCCATTTTGCTGAGCTGCAGGGTATTGGCCTGCAACGGTAAATTCATTGAGGAAGGGCTGACACTGAGGCGACCGTTAGCCAGAACGACGCGATCGAAAAAGCGTGGCTCGGTTATCTGTCGCAAGCTTAAATCCAGATCGACTTCGCCAGCGTTCAGGATTTCCGGCTGATTCTTTTGCCCGAAGACGACATTGTTTAACGTCACACGACCCGGAGACGACCAGTTGTGGTCGATTTTCTCTACGGAGACGCGGTACTCGCTGTTATCGCTGATCCAGCGGCTGACCCAGCCAGCCGCCCAGCGGGTTTGTAATAGGACGTACACCAGCACGATCGCCAGCACCAGAAGTAAGGCGAACGTCAGCAAAATTTTACCGATAAATCTCATCGTCTGGAGCCCTGTAGCGGGAAAGCGGAAAAAAGATTCTTTGTTTATGCCGCAAACAGCGACTTTTCTCAACAGGTTAGCAGAATGGAGACAATAAAAAGCGGCAGGGGTTCCAGACCCGCTGCCGCTGTTGCACGCGGATTACATCCCGTGATTACTTTTCGTGAGGGAAGACCAGATTCAGAACAATCGCAGTAATACCACCAGCAGCAATTCCCGAAGACAGAAGCGTTTTCAGCCAGTCGGGCGCGAATTGCAGGATCAGCGGTTGCTGGGAAACACCCATACCGACGGCCAGTGAAAGCGCCATGATCATAATTGCGCGGCGGTTAAGGCGCTCGCGGGAAACAATACGCACGCCGGAAGCCGCGATCGTACCGAACATAACGATGGTTGCGCCGCCCAGAACCGGTTCAGGAATATGTTGCACAAAACCCGCTACGGCAGGGAACAGCCCAAGGATGATCAGCATCAGAGCGACAACAAAACCGACATAGCGGCTGGCAACACCGGTCAGCTGAATCACGCCGTTGTTCTGCCCGAAGCAGGAGTTCGGAAAGGTGTTAAACACCGCAGACAGCATTGAGTTCAGGCCGTTTGCCAGAACGCCGCCTTTGATGCGCTTCATATAAAGCGGGCCGCTGACCGGCTGCTCCGAAACGTCTGAGGTCGCGGTAATATCACCGATAGTTTCCAGCGACGTGACCATGAAAATCAGCATCAGCGGGATCAACAGATTCCAGTCGAAGCCCAGACCGTAGTACAGCGGCGTCGGTAAGGTTATCCAGTTTGTTTGTGCAGCTGGCGCGACGGAGGGCAACATCCCCATCATCCAGGCTGCCAGATAACCCACGGCCATCGCGATCACCAGAGATGCCACGCGCAGATAAGGATTGCGCTGACGGTTCAGCAGAACAATCACCACCAGCACCACGGCAGCCAGCAACAGATTTTTCGGCGCGCCGAAAGTGTGATCACTCATGGCCGAGTAACCGCCGCCAATAGACGTCAGTCCGACCTGAATCAGTGAAAGCCCGATAATCATCACCACGATGCCGGAAACCAGCGGCGTGATAATGCGGCGCGCGAGATGCAGGAAACGGGAAAGAATGATTTCAGTACAGGAAGCCAGCATCAGGGTGCCAAACAGCGCTGCCATCATGGTCGGGACATCGGCACCGCCATTTTTCAGCGCCATTCCGCCCATGATAAGCGGTGCCACAAAGTTAAAACTGGTGCCCTGAATGGAGAGTAAACCTGAACCGACAGGCCCCCAGGTTTTAATCTGCAAAATGGAAGCGAGGCCAGAGGCGAACAGCGACATGCTGATGATGTGCTGCGTGTCCTGCGCGGGTAAACCCAGCGCCTGACAAATCAGCAATGCCGGTGTGATCACCGCAACAAACATCGCCAGCAAATGCTGACAGGCGGCAAATAACGTCTGAGGAAGTGGCGGACGATCTTCAAGGCGGTAAATCAGTTCACTTTTTTGCTGGCGTGAGAGGTCAGATTGCTGTGTTTCTTGTTCTGCGGTTTGCGAACTCATGTTGTGGCATTCCAATAAGCGGCAAAGCGGGCATTTTTATTGAAATCACCGATAAAAGCAATCGTTTGCTATCGGCAATTTTGGGTGGAATGTTTGGGTTAAGGGGAGATTTACGATCTGTTTTTCTTGCTTATCGCAGCTTTAATGACTTCTAATTCAGCCTCTGGGGAAATGATACTTAAATGAGATGTTTATAACTCAATAATATTTTTGGATATTTTTTTAAAATGGAGTTTTTCAATGATTCAACTCGACACCTACGGCACGCTCGTTGCCGCCACGTTGGTACTCCTTTTAGGACGAAAATGCGTCCAGTCGGTCAAATTTCTAAAGAAATACACTATTCCTGAGCCCGTTGCCGGCGGGTTGCTGGTCGCTTTGCTGTTGCTGATCGCCAATCAGATGTTCGGATTGGAAATCGGCTTTGATATGTCCCTGAAAGAGCCCCTGATGCTGGCGTTCTTTGCGACAATTGGTTTGAATGCCAATCTTTCCAGCTTGCGTGCAGGCGGCAAATCTTTATTTCTTCTGGTCTTTGTCGTTATCGGCCTGTTGCTGATGCAAAACGCCATCGGTATCGGGATGGCGAAAATGTTGGGGCTTGATCCGCTGATGGGCTTGCTGGCCGGTTCGATTACACTTTCTGGCGGTCACGGAACAGGTGCGGCGTGGAGCAAGCTGTTTATCGAACGTTATGGCTTTGAAAACGCGACGGAAGTTGCTATGGCCTGTGCGACCTTCGGCCTGGTGTTAGGTGGAATCATCGGCGGGCCGGTGGCGCGTTATCTGGTCAGCCATTCTTCAACACCAAACGGCACACCGGAAGATGCCGCCGATCCCAGCGCATTTGAAAAACCGACCATCGGGCGGATGATCACCCCGCTGGTGATGGTGGAAACGATCGCGCTGATCGCGATATGTCTGATGGCTGGAACTTACTTTGACAGCCTGCTTCAGGGGTCTGCCTTCGAAATTCCGACATTTGTCTGTGTTCTGTTCGTGGGCGTGATCCTGAGCAACGTCATGGCGTGGCTCGGTTTTTATCGTGTTTTTGACCGGGCCGTTTCAGTACTGGGTAATGTCAGCCTGTCGTTGTTCCTTGCGATGGCACTGATGAGCCTGAAGCTGTGGGAAATGGCGTCACTGGCTTTGCCGATGATGGCAATCCTCATCGTACAGACCATCGCGATGGCGCTTTACGCGATTTTCGTAACGTATCGCGTAATGGGCAAAAACTATGATGCCGCGGTACTGGCTGCCGGACATTGCGGCTTCGGACTGGGTGCAACGCCGACGGCGATTGCGAATATGCAGGCGATCACCAACCAGTTTGGTCCTTCGCATCTGGCCTTCCTGGTTGTGCCGATGGTTGGGGCATTCTTCATTGATATTGCCAATGCGATCGTCATTAAACTGTATCTGATGCTGCCAATATTCCCGGCTTTCAGTTAAAAAAACAGGCACAGAAGTTTCGCTTCTGTGCCTGCCTTTCCTTCTGATTTATCGCTTACTGTGCTGCTTTTTCCGTAAACACCTCTTCCGCTTCAGCGGCTTTCTCCTGCGCCATTAGCTGTTTTTCATAAACCTTGAAAAACGGATAGTAAATCACCATCGAAAGCGCCATCAGCATGACGACCAGAATCGACACTTTGAAATCCCAGCCCATTGCCCAGGCTGCGCCAATTGGCGCCGGAGATGTCCAGGGAACCAGTGAAATCATATGCGGCAGAAGATCGGTTTTAACCGCAGTGTAGGCAATGACGGCGTTCACCATCGGTGCCAGAAGGAAGGGGATGAAAAATACCGGGTTCATAACAATTGGCGTGCCGAAGATCACCGGCTCATTAATGTTAAAGCAGCTGGGAATCAGACTGAGTTTGCCCATTGTGCGCAGATGCGCCGACTTGCTGCGACAAAACAGCAACACCAGCCCGATGGTTGCGCCGGAGCCACCGATAACGATCAGGAAATTCCAGAAAGCCTCGGTCATGATGTGCGTCATCGGTAAACCTGCGGCGAGATCTGTCTGATTCAGGCCAAGGTTGGTTAACCAGAAAGCCTGCAACATGCCGGAAACGATGGCTGAACCGTGAATGCCGGCAAACCACAACAGGTGGCAAATCAGCACGGCGAGAAGTACCGCGGGCAGTGAGTCAGCGGCGGAAATCAGCGGTTCGAACAGCGCCATAATCGCCTGTGGCAACAGCATGTCAAACCCTGACTGCACCAGCAAACTCAAAGGGAAAAGCGTCACCACCACCGCAATAATCGGGATCAGCAAATCGAATGAATGCTTAATGTTTGAAGGAACCTGTTCAGGTAAGCGTATGCCGATATTGTATTTTTTCAGCAGCCGCGTCAGCTCAGTCACATAAATCGCCACCAGAATGGCGGTAAATATGCCCACGCCACCCAGCGCGACGGTCGACATTTTCTCATCAACCTGCGGCGCAGCGACCAGCAGAAAAGACATCAGCGCCAGCATCGCCGTCATAAACGGGTCAAGTTTGTAACTTCTTGCCAGATTGTAGGCAATCGATGCCGCGATGTAGATCGACATAATCCCCATCGTCATATTGAACGGCGTCAAAATTTGTACTTCATATTTAGCCGAAAGCGCCAGCCAGCTCCTGGCGAAACCCCACGAAGATTCAGGTGAGAATGGCGGGTGGACAAAAACCAGTAAAAAAGAGCCGACAATCATAAACGGCATTGCTGAAATGAAACCGTCACGTACCGCCATGACGTGGCGTTGCGAGGAAAGCCGGGCAGCAAAAGGGCTGATCTTTTGTTCTATAAAGTTAAAGAGGGATTGGCTGATACTCATGATGATTTGACCTTATGTTGAGGACATCAGACAGGGTTGCCTTAATTATCATCAGTGTAGTGATGGGGTATGAAACCGGTTACCGACTTTGCCTCACTCTGTGAAGGTCATCAAATAACCAACGAAGAAAGCAGTTCAGCTGCGGTGACATTAAAATTTGCATGAATGTGAAGGCGCAAAAACATCATTTTTAATAATGCTTCGACGATAAGAGAGTGTGGAGAAGGGGATCAGGCGTTGGTGTATCTGACTCTTTCCGGCAGCCAGCGTTCTATCAATGCTTTGGCGTGATCCGGGAACTGCTGTTGCAGATAGCGCGCTATACGCTGCACGTCGGGGATCATTGCCTGGTCGCGTAACAGGTCCGCGACTTTAAACTCTGCACTGCCAGTCTGGCGCGTACCCAGTAATTCGCCCGGTCCGCGGATCTCTAAATCCTGCTGGGCAATGACAAAACCATCGTTACTGTCACGCAGTACCTGCAAACGCTTCTGCGCAGTTTTGCTCAGCGGCGTTTTATAGAGCAGAACACAGTGGGAAGCCACGGCACCGCGCCCGACGCGGCCGCGCAGCTGGTGTAATTGCGCCAGTCCTAAACGCTCCGGGTTTTCGATAATCATCAGGCTGGCATTTGGTACGTCAACGCCGACTTCAATAACGGTCGTCGCCACCAGAAGTTGCACTTCGCCTTGTTTAAACGCCTGCATGACGGCCTGTTTTTCCTGCGCTTTCATGCGACCATGCACCAGCCCGATGTTGAGCGCTGGCAGGGCCTCTTTCAGTCCTTCCCAGGTGGCTTCGGCTGCCTGAGCCTCGAGCATTTCTGATTCTTCAATCAGCGTACACACCCAATAAGCCTGACGGTTTTCCTGCTCGCAGGCACTTTTGACGCGGCTGATAATATCACTGCGGCGGGTATCGGGGATCGCGACGGTTGTCACCGGCGTACGGCCTGGCGGCAGTTCGTCGATCACTGACGTATCAAGATCCGCATAGGCAGTCATGGCCAGAGTTCGCGGGATAGGCGTCGCCGTCATGATCAGCTGATGCGGATGGAACCCTTGTTGCAGGCCTTTCTCCCACAGCGCCAGACGCTGGTGTACACCAAACCGGTGCTGTTCATCAATGATGACCAGAGAAAGTGACGAGAACAAAACCTGCTCCTGGAAGATGGCATGCGTGCCCACCACCATTGAAACCTGACCGCTGGCAATCGCGTCTTGCTGCGCCTGCCGGGCTTTACCTTTTTGTTTTCCTGCCAGCCAGCCGACCTGAATTCCCAGCGGTTCAAACCACTGACGGAAATTATTGGCATGTTGTTCGGCCAGCAATTCTGTCGGCGCCATTAATCCGACCTGTTGCCCCTGAGCGATAGCGCAGAGTGCGGCGAGAGCTGCTACCAGCGTCTTGCCAGAACCCACATCACCCTGAACCAGACGCATCATCGGGTAGCTTTTCGCTAAATCCTGCTCGATTTCAGCCACCACGCGCTGCTGCGCGCCTGTCGGGCTGAAAGGAAGAGAAGCGAGGAACTGTTTTTTCAGGCGATCGTCATGGTGCAATGGCAGTGCTTTATAGCTTTGTGTACCGGCGCGAACGGCCAGCATACTGAGATTATGCGCCACCAGTTCTTCCATAATCAGGCGTCGCTGAGCAGGATGATGACCTTTCTCAAGATCGGCGAGCTGGATGTCTGGCGGCGGGCGATGCAGTAAATGCAGCGCCTGAGGAAGCGGGATCAGCGAACGGCTTAATTCTTCCGGCAATAATTCGGCGATAGGTACGGTATCGAGTAATTCTAAAGCCTGATCGGTCAGTTTACGCAGTGTTGCCTGGCGAATACCTTCCGTTGTCGGATAGACCGGCGTCAGCGATTCCTGCAAAACCACTTCACTGTTTTCACCCTGAATGCGGTATTCCGGATGAATGATTTCAGCGCCGATGGTGCCGCGTTTAATTTCGCCATACGCGGTGACACGACGGCCTGCTGCCAGACTGTTTTTCATCGCGGCGTTAAAATTGAAGAACCGCAACGTCACCATGCCAGTGCCATCGCTTATCTGACAGGTCAGCATTCTGCGGCGGCCAAAACTGATATCACTGCGCAGCACTTCGCCTTCTATAGTTGCGAAAATGCCAGGCTGTAAATCATTGATGGTGTAAAGGCGGGTACGGTCTTCATAACGCAAAGGCAGGTGAAGCAGTAAATCCTGAATAGTTTCAAGGCCGAGTTTAGCGAGTTTATCTGCCTGACTGGCTCCGACGCCGGAAAGCGACGTCAGCGGGATGGCGTCGAGCAGGCGGCCTTTCATCTTTTTTTAACCGTCATTTGCATCGCAGACCACCATTCGTCATCGGCAACAATCTGACCGTGATCGTCAATGAAAGGGCGTGGCAGTTTCTTGCGCTTCGCCACATTCGACAGCACCGGATAGCCACCTTCAAACAGCAGTCGCTGCTGCTCTTTCTCGCTCAGCAGGCTGGTTTCACGGCGATACAGACCGGCATTTTCCCGCTGGCGCTGTGCTTCGTACAGGATAAGTGCTGAGGCGACAGATACGTTCAGAGATTGCACCATCCCGATCATCGGAATGATGATATCGCTGTCCGCGAGAGCTAAAGCTTCTGGAGTGATACCCGTTTTTTCTTGTCCGAGCAAGATACAGGTCGGACGGGTGTAATCAATGGCACGGAAATCGACAGCTTTTTCAGAAAGATTCGTAGCGAGTATTTGCATACCCTTCGCCTTCATTTTGGCGACCGCTTCCTGAATGGTTTTGTGTGTTTTGACCTGAACCCAGCTGTTGCTGCCCGCCGCCGAAGAGACCAGTGTTTTCATTCGGGTGGTAGGCCAGACGGCATGGATTTCATGAACGCCGACGGCATCTGCCGTGCGAATGACGGCAGAAACGTTATGCGGTTTATGCACCTGTTCCATGCAGACCGTCAGGTCTGGCTGTCGGGCCGCAAGCATTTCGCGGATACGCGCATAACGTTCTGGGGTCATAACAATCAGTTTCGGTTGCGGGTAACTTTAATGACGTCCGGCATGATACGAATTTTACGCATGATATTCGCCAGATGAACGCGATCGCGAGTCGTCAGGCGGATAAAGGCGCTGTAGACGCGACCGTCTTTTTCTTCGGTGCTCAGGCTCTGAATGTTCGACTGAGCAGCGTTAATTGCTGCTGTCAGGTTCGCCAGTGCGCCCTGATGGTTGAACATATCGACTTTGATTTCGGCGATAAATTCCTGATCCGTTTCCTGATGGTTATCCCAGTCAACGGCCATGAATTTCTCAGGTTCTTTCTGATAGCCACGAATATTACGGCAGGATTCATGGTGGATAACCAGACCTTTGCCAGGGCTGACGTGCGCAATAATCGGGTCACCCGGGATCGGACGACAACATTTTGCGAACGTGATCAGTACGCCGTCTGCGCCTTTAATCGGCAGATTACGCGTGCCTGACGATGCCATTGATGACTGATCGCCCATCAGATTTTTAGCAACAACAACGCTCATCGCGTTGCCGAGACCGATTTCAGCCAGCAGATCATCCATCGCCACGAGCTTCATGCGATCGAGTTCGTTTTTAATGTTTTCTGGCGGAATATCTGACAGTTTTTTACCGGCACCCAGCGCGTGATTCAGCAGACGACGACCCAGCGAAACGGAATCATCACGTTTCAGGTTTTTAAGCATCTGGCGGATTTTGGCGCGAGCGCGTGAACTGACGACAAAGTTCAGCCAGGCAGCGTTCGGGCGGGCACCCGGAGCGGTAATGATTTCGATAGTCTGACCGCTGGTGAGCGGCTGTGAAAGCGGATAAGGCTGGCGGTCAACGCGCGCGCCCACACAGGCATGGCCGATATCGGTATGCACTGCGTAAGCAAAGTCGACCGGCGTCGCGCCCGCAGGCAATTCGACGATACGACCTTCCGGGGTAAAGACATAAATCTCATCCGGGAACAGATCCGATTTCACACTCTCGATAAATTCAAAGGAGTTGCCTGCGCTTTGTTGCAGCTCAAGCAAACTCTGCAACCAGCGTTGAGCGCGGATCTGCGCCGTCGTGCTGGTTTCACTGTTCTCTTTATAAGCCCAGTGAGCCGCAACCCCCATCTCTGCCATCTGATCCATATCTTCAGTACGGATCTGCACTTCAACCGGCACGCCGTGCGGGCCGATAAGTGAGGTATGCAAAGATTGATAGCCGTTGGCTTTTGGGATTGCGATGTAATCTTTGACCCGACCCGGACGCGGTTTGTAGAGGCTGTGAGCCTGCCCTAACACGCGATAGCAGGTATCGAGGTCTTTAACGATCACCCGGAAGGCGTAGATATCCATGATGGAATGGAAACGCTGTTCCTTGAGGTGCATTTTGCAATAGATAGAGTACAGGTGTTTTTCGCGGCCACTGACACGGCACTGAATACCGGCTTCGGTTAAACGGCCTTCTATCTCAGAGAGGATTTTTTGGATCATCTCTTTACGGTTACCACGCGCGGCTTTCACCACTTCTTTGATGACGCGATAACGGTTTGGATAGAGTGCTTCGAAGCCCAGCTCTTCGAGCTCGGTTTTCAGGTGATGAATACCCAAACGGTGTGCCAGCGGGCTGTAAATTTCCAGCGTTTCGCGGGCAATGCGGCGACGTTTATCCGGGCGCAAAGAACCCAGCGTGCGCATGTTATGGGTACGGTCAGCGAGTTTGATCAGAATGACGCGGATGTCTTGCACCATCGCCATGACCATTTTGCGGAAGTTTTCCGCCTGTGCTTCTTTCTTATCGCGGAACTTCAGCTTGTCTAACTTTGAAACGCCTTCAACCAGCTCAGCAACGCTCTTGCCAAACAGTTGTTCCATATCCTGGTAAGTTGCAGGCGTGTCTTCGATAACGTCGTGTAATAACGCCGCCATCAGAGTCTCATGATCGAGCCTCATTTCAGCCAAAATACAGGCCACGGCCACCGGGTGAGTAATATACGGCTCACCGCTGGAACGTGTTTGCCCCTCGTGCGCATCCCGCGCCACGAGGTAAGCCTGCACGAGGCGCTTAATTTGCTCCTCCGGCAGGTATTTTTGAATCAGTTGATTCAGGCTTTCAAAGATATACAAGTGAGATCCGTTTCGTTAATTAACGACGGCCTTCAGCGATGGCAGTCACTGCCTGAATCTCTGCGGCTTCCTGCTCTTGTTGCTCCTGACGGTCACGAACGTCGAGGATCTGATTAGTGATCAGGCCTTCTTCGATTTCGCGCAGGGCAATAACGGTGAATTTATCGTTTTCTTCAGCGACCAGTGGATCTTTACCACCAGATTGCAGCTGGCGTGCGCGACGAGCAGCCACCAACACCAGGTCAAAACGGTTACCAATTTTCTCAACAGCGTCTTGAACAGTTACGCGTGCCATATATGTGCTACTCCACAGGGTGACGAAAGACTGGGCATAATACTGAAAGTGACTTCAGTCTGCCAATAGTTTGGTGATTAATCCGTCATGACGGAGCCGCTGACGGCTCAGACGCAGACGTTCGGCGCGAATAATGGTTTTTAAATCCGATAACGCCAGATCAAAATCATCATTCACAATTAAATAGTCGTATTCAGCAAAGTGCGTCATTTCCGCAACAGCTTGTGCCATACGTTTTGCGATAACGTCTTCGCTGTCCTGACCACGGCCACGCAGGCGGCGGTCAAGTTCATCTTTTGATGGCGGCAATACAAAAATACTGCGTGCCTGAGGCATTTTTTTCCGGATTTGCTGAGCGCCTTGCCAGTCGATATCCAGGAAAACATCCACACCAGAAGCTAAAACCTGCTCAATGGTTTCACGCGAAGTGCCGTAGTAATTACCGAAAACTTCTGCGTGTTCTAAAAAGGCATCACGTTCAATCATCTCGCGAAACTCTTCTTTAGAGACAAAGAAGTAATGTTCGCTGTGTTTCTCGCCCGGTCGCATTGAACGGGTGGTATGAGAAATAGAAACCTGTGTGTCGTAGAGCGGTTGTGTTTTAAGTAAAGCCTGAATCAGACTTGATTTACCTGCTCCACTAGGGGCGGAGACAATATATAGCGTGCCTTGAACCATGATGACGTTTCAACTGAATGGGTTGATAGGAAGTATGCGAAGAGTGATCTCTCGCACAGTATACACGCTCGCCGCATTCGGTGCAGTGCCCAGACGTATTTCATCGCAACTTCGCACGGGAACATAGCCTTTCTTTGTCGATTTACGTGCCGTCTTCCACAATTTTTTTTCGTTACAGCAACTCACTAAATAACGGTGAATGCATCTCGCAGGAATCAAAAATGCGACTGGCAGAAGATATCTCTGCGGCGTTTACTGGCGCCCACAAGGAGGTGCTTATGCGCCAGCTCATCATTATCAGTCTGTTATTTATCCATTTTTCTTCTCTAAGCGCTGAGTTGTCTGAGCGTGCATGTCCTGCCTGGCCAGCGACACATCTGGAAAAGGAAACCCGTCAGCTCACGGCCCAACTCGCACAATGGGACACCGCTTACCATCAGTCAGGCATCAGCCCGGTTGAGGATTCGGTCTATGACAATTTACGCCAGAAACAGAGTTTTTGGCTGCAATGTGCTGGTCAGGTACTTCCTGCACCAGTGATCCCCCGCGCAGAAGATGCTATTTCCGTTCATCCGGTTTCTCATACCGGGCTGAATAAAATGAAAGACAAGCAAGCTGTTGCATACTGGATGAAGGGGCGTAAAAACCTTTGGGTGCAGCCCAAAGTAGATGGCGTAGCAGTGACGCTGATTTACCGATACGGGCACCTCGCCGCGTTGCTCAGCCGCGGTGATGGTGAAAAAGGACAAAGCTGGACGGCAAAAGCTGCATTGATTCCGGCTATAACCCTGACTATTCCCGACCTGGCACCTCAACTGGTGTTACAGGGCGAGCTCTATCTGAAGATGACCGGTCATCAGCAAAGTGCTGATGGCGGCGTGAATGCGCGATCGAAAGTCGCGGGGGCAATGCTGCGCACTTCGGCCTCTGACATATTGAATCAGCTGGGTATTTTCATCTGGTCGTGGCCGGATGGTCCGCTCAGTATGAGCTCGCATCTCGGGAAACTCAGCCAGTTCGGTTTTCCTGTGGTTTCTCAATACACACTGCCCGTGAAATCTGTTGATGAAGTCGCTAAATGGCGTGATACCTGGTTTCTCCGGCGACTGCCTTTTGCGACCGATGGCGTCGTCATCCGTCAGGAAGAGGAGCCTGCGGGAAAATATTGGAAAAATAAGCCAGCGACCTGGGCTGTGGCGTGGAAATATCCACCGGTAAGACAGCTCACAGAAGTCGCGGGTATCACGACGACTATCGGGCGAAGCGGGAAAGTCACCATCATTCTGAATCTGAAAAGCCTCAGGCTGGACGACAAATGGGTGAATAAGGTGAATGTGGGATCCATAAATCGTTTCAAAAATTGGGATGTGCTCCCGGGAGACCAGGTGGCCATTACACTGGCCGGGCAAGGGATCCCGCGTCTTGACGAAGTTGTGTGGCGCGTGAGTGAGCGCAAGGGGCTGCAACTGCCAGACCCACAGCAATACAACGCGCTTTCTTGTTTCACGCCTGAGCCTGGTTGCGCGCAGCAGTTCCTATCCCGGCTGGTCTGGCTCAGCGGACCAGAAGCGCTGGATATGGCCGGATTTGGCGGGGCAACCTGGCAAAAACTGCTCGATGCTCGTCCTGCTGATTCGCTGGTCAGCTGGTTAGATATTACCGAAAAAGAGATGGCTGCGGTTCCGGGCATTGGTGTTAAACAGGCTCAAAAGCTGATGGCCCAGATTTCCCTGACGCGGGAAAAAGATTTTCGCCACTGGCTTTCAGCAATGGGATTTCCAACATTTGCACTGAAATTTGCAGAGCGCCAGCATTCCTGGAACCAGCTGAAAGCAATGACCTCGCCGGAGTGGGAAGCAACAGCAGGAATCGGGAAAACGCGGGCGAACCAGATTTTTGAGTTTATTCATCACCCGCAGGTGATGGCAATCGCCGGGGCATTAAGGCAGGCGCATTTGCCTGCCTTTCAGTGAGCTATAAAAACCGGGTTAATGGTCCGAATGCGGATAATTGAAGACAGGCAATCCAAGGCGGAACCGTAATGCAATCAGGCGAGCAATAAACCCGACCAGCAGGGTAATGATTACCACCAGATTGTGCGGTAACGAGAAATATTGCAGGCCGATATACACCCAGGCAGAGGCAAATGAAACGCCTGCATATATCTCTTTCTGGAAGACCAGTGGGATCTGATTACACATCATGTCCCTCAGGACGCCACCGAAAACGCCGGTGATGACTGCGCAAACTGAAGCGATGATAGGACCATGTCCCATATCGAGCGCCACTTGTGTTCCGATAATAGAAAACACCACCAGCCCCAGCGCATCCAGTACCAAAAAGAGCCGGCGCAGGTGTTGCATAAGCGGTGCAAGCCAGGTGGTCATGAGTGCGGCGACGGCCACAATGACAATGTATTCCGGATGCTTAACCCACCCCAAAGGATAGTGCCCCAGCAGCATATCGCGGACAGAGCCGCCACCAATTGCCGTCGCTGATGCGATAATAATGACGCCAAAGGAGTCCATTTTACGCCGCCCGGCAGCAAGAGCACCGGTCATAGCCTCTGCGGTGATCCCAATAATATAAAGAACAGTGAGTAACATCGATGTGCGCCAGACGAATCAGTAATGAGAAAGCGATAGCCGCGTAGAGTAATGAGTTTCCCATTGCCTCTCGACTGAGTTTTTCTTTTGCATTGATTTTGAAATTACTAAATCTAATGCGATTACCCCTGAAACTTGCCTGTGTAAAAGGGTGGGTAAGAATGTCGGGTTATTTTAGATTAGAAAAATCGCAATTGCTTGTTACTTTAGCCTTCCTTTTACTCTTTGTGTACGCCCGACATTCTTATCAAAGGTGAATTTTCTCTGTTTATAAGTTACGATTATTTAAAATCGTCACTCATTGACGCACTGCATAATAGTTTTATCTGCCCGGAGGCGTGTATGAAACCCGATATTCCGGTTGCGTTAACACAGCGTGGACCTGCCGGGCACGAACGGCGTGAGCAAATCATTGATGCTGCTTTCGAGCACTTTCGCCTTTATGGGTTTGCCAAAACGTCGGTTGCCGATCTGGCAAAGTCGATTGGCGTTTCAAGTGCTTATATCTATAAGTTTTTTGAGTCTAAACAGGCTATTGGCGAAGCTATTTGCTCGCAACGTGTTGGGCAGATAGATGAAGCACTCCTGTTGATTGCACAAAGCGACCAAAGTGCGACTCTGCGCCTGAGATCTATTTTTAAAACGCTGCTGACACGTAGTCTGGATCTCTTTTTCCAGGATCGGAAATTACATGATCTGGCCGCGACAGCAGCGGCTCAGCAATGGAAATCGACACTAAATCACCGGGCAATGATGTACAGCATTGTTGAGAAAGTGGTCACAGACGGGCGCGAATCTGGTGAGTTTGAGCGTAAAACGCCGCTGGATGAGGTTTGCATGGCAATCACCAGCGTGACCACGCCGTTTTCGCACCCGTTGTTGCTGGAACAAAAAACGCCGGAACAACTGGAAGAGCGCGTTCAGGCGATTACCAGCCTGGTTCTGCGCAGTCTGGCAAAATAGCCATAACGAAATTTTTGGTTACGGGTTTACAAAATCGTAATTCGTCACATACTGTCAGCCTTATTATCAGAAACCCGTTTCTGGCCGGTTCATCAAAGCGCCCGCAGAAACTTAAGTCCTAAACAGACAGAGAGGAATATTTATGTCTCATCGTCGAGTAGTTATAACCGGCATGGGGGCTGTGAGTCCTCTGGGCTGTGATATCGAAACGATCTGGAAGCGCCTGCTGGCCGGTCAGTCCGGTATCCGAGTTTTACCGGAAGAGATTGTTGAAACCCTGTCCGTGAAAATTGGTGGTCAGGTACAAACCAAAGAACAGGACCCTGAGTCAGGATTCGATCCGGACCAGTTCGTGGTGCCCAAAGACCAGAAAAAAATGGACCGTTTCATTCTATTCGCGATGGCTGCTGCTGATATGGCCGTTGCTGATGCGGGCTGGAAAGCAGAAACGCAGGAACAGCAGGAACGTACCGCAACGGTAATCGGTTCCGGTATCGGTGGTTTCCCGGCGATTGCGCATGCTGTACGTACTAACGATAGCCGTGGCGCTAAGCGTTTGTCCCCGTTCACGATCCCTTCATTCCTGGTAAATCTGGCGTCTGGTCAGGTTTCCATTAAGCATCAGTTCAAAGGCCCGATTGGCGCACCGGTAACGGCTTGCGCGGCAGGTGTTCAGGCGATTGGCGATGCTGTACGTTTGATTCGTAATGACGAAGCGGATGTTGCGCTTTGTGGCGGTGCAGAAGCGGCTATCGATACTGTGAGTTTGGGTGGTTTTGCTGCGGCGAAAGCGATGTCCACCGGCCATGAAGATCATCCGGAAAAAGCTTCCCGCCCGTTCGACAGCGCGCGTGATGGTTTCATCATGGGCGAAGGTGCGGGCATGCTGGTGATTGAAGAGCTGGAACACGCGAAAGCCCGTGGTGCGAAAATTCTGGCTGAGATTGTCGGTTACGGCACCAGCGGTGACGCTTACCATATGACTTCGGGTGCGGAAGATGGCAACGGCGCGGGTCGCGCCATGAAAATCGCGCTGCGTCAGGCGGGTATCCAGCCTTCAGATGTCCAGCACCTGAATGCTCATGCCACCTCTACCCCGGTGGGGGATCTGGGTGAAATCAATGCGATTAAAACCCTGTTCGGCACCGACGGTAAGCTGGCGGTGACATCCACCAAATCTGCGACCGGGCATCTTCTGGGCGCGGCTGGTGGTCTGGAAACCATCTTCACCATTCTGGCTGTACGCGACCAAATTGTTCCTCCGACGCTGAATCTGGAAAACAAAGATGAAGCAGCTGCAGGTCTGAACATTGTCGGTAATACCGCGCAGAAACATGAGATTACCTATGCCCTGTCAAACGGCTTCGGTTTCGGTGGCGTGAACGCCTGCGTACTGCTGAAACGCTGGGAAAACTAATTTCCCTCGCTGTTAAAGCATAAAAAAACGCCTCGGGTTGTGATGACCGGAGGCGTTTTTTTTGTGCCGTGAGGCAATGAACCTGTTGTCGTTATTTTTTATTCAGACGCTTTGCGGCTGATTCAATTTGCCTGATGCTGTGTTCCGGAGCGGGGAGATTTTCCGGCATGGCTCCGCCTAATTCTTCGATAGTTTGGCGAACTTTTCTACCCACATCGAAATGTGTCTGGTTAGCATTTTGCTTTGATTTTACCTCATCGCGCCGCAACTTCTCTTCTGTCTGAGTTGCTCTGAACAAGTTGGCGGCCAGTTCGGTTGATCCCATATAGTCGAGGATCTTTTGGCTCTTTTTGAGTCCTTTTCGCTGATGGATAGCCTTTTGGTCTAATCCGCCATACAGCCCCTGATAGCCATGATTCTGAAACACGGCAAAATCCAGAGTGGTTTCTACGCCGGCCTGTTGAGCGACTTCGACTAATTGTTTGTTATGCTCTTTTAGCTCGTTACGCAGGAACAGACGCTTTTCATCTTCCCTGAGTCGCTTAAAGTTTTCATCATCAGCTAATTCTTGCCGTCTGGTTTGCAGAGCAAAGTAAGTCTGTCCTGCAGCGATGACGGGTTTGCCGGGATCACCATTTTGGACAACCAGATAACATGCGTATCTCGACAGATGAACGTCATCTAATTCACGCAATGCTGTTGAACCAAGAGTAACCATTTTGGTGGCGTTAACGAAATGGTCTGCTATCTCCTGATTACTTGTCTCACAGGCTTGCATAGCTCTGGATAGAACCTTCTGGAAATTCCTCCAGTCTTTATAATTCAATAAAGAGGACAGGTCTCTTGCTGACCAATACTCACTTCCATTTTCGTTGTTCAGACGAAGTTTTTCAAAAGGTTGATGGTGTTCGTTCATGCCAATCTCCATATTGCAAATGATACAGCTGGCCAGAACAAGGGAATGGCTAGCGCGTTTTAAGGCGCCTTCATGATAACTCCTGAGAATAAAAAAAAGCCCGCCAGGATGCGGACTTTCTAATGTTAGTAAGACTTAATAATACGCTTTGACGTTTTACTCGATATTCTGGATCTGCTCGCGCATTTGCTCGATCAATACTTTCAGCTCAATGGCGGAAGTCGTGACATCGGCGTTGATGGATTTAGACGCCAGCGTATTCGACTCGCGGTTAAATTCCTGCATCATGAAATCAAGACGACGGCCAACGGCTTCTTCCTTCTTCATGATTTTGTGCGTTTCTTTGACGTGTGCTTCCAGACGGTCCAGCTCTTCTGCAACATCAACACGCTGCGCCATCAGCACCAGTTCCTGCTCCAGACGGGTGTTTTCCAGCTGTACCTGGGCATCTTCCAGCTTGCTGACCAGACGTTCGCGCTGCCATTGCAAAATGTTTGGCATCTGGGCACGAACCTTGATCACCTCAGCACTGACACCGTCGAGACGTTGCTCGATCATGGTTTTCAGCGCGGCACCTTCGCTTTCACGGGCGCTGATGAAATCGTCGAGCGCAGTTTCCAGAGCCACCAGTAATTCGTTGCTGATAGCATCCAGATCCTGTTCTTCGGCCAGCATGACGCCCGGCCAGCGCAGAACTTCCAGCGGATTGATTTCACCTTCGTCACTTTGCATTTTTACCCATTGCGCGGCTTCAACCAGCTGTTTAGCCAGCTTTTCATTGAGCTGCAATGTGCTCTGTGCGCCCGGATCGAGATCAAAACGCAGATTACATTCGACTTTACCGCGGGTCAGGCGAGAACGAATACGCTCACGGACGACCGGCTCCAGGCTGCGGAATTGCTCGGGCAGACGGATGTAAGTTTCGAGATAACGTTGGTTTACCGAGCGGAGTTCCCACGCTGCGCTGCCCCAGTCACCCTTAATTTCGCGTCGGGCATAAGCGGTCATACTTCTGATCATGTATGCGTACCTGTTAATGTAAAGATGCAGCGATTATAGCCGTGCCGTGCCGGTCATGATAGGCATTACCTCGCGAAGTCCGTATAATGCGCAGCCAAACATGATTCGCGACCCGGAGAACTATCCATGCGTCCAGCAGGCCGAAATGCACAACAAGTGCGCCCCGTAACACTGACCCGCCATTACACTAAACACGCTGAAGGTTCCGTGCTGGTGGAGTTTGGTGATACCAAAGTGCTGTGTACCGCCACTGTGGAGGAAGGTGTTCCGCGTTTTCTGAAAGGTCAGGGACAAGGTTGGATCACCGCTGAGTACGGCATGTTGCCGCGTTCTACCCACACGCGTAATGCGCGTGAAGCTGCAAAAGGCAAGCAAGGCGGCCGTACGCTGGAAATTCAGCGTCTGATTGCCCGTTCCCTGCGTGCTGCTGTCGATCTGAAAAAGTTGGGTGAGTTCACCATTACCCTCGACTGCGACGTGTTGCAGGCTGACGGTGGTACGCGTACTGCGTCCATCTCTGGTGCGTGTGTGGCTCTGGCCGATGCGCTGAATGCGCTGGTGGCTGCGGGTAAACTGAAAGCTAACCCGATGAAAGGCATGGTTGCCGCGGTGTCTGTCGGTATCGTTAAAGGCGAAGCGCTGTGTGACCTTGAGTATGTTGAAGATTCGGCAGCTGAAACCGATATGAACGTCGTGATGATGGAAGATGGGCGCATGATTGAGGTGCAGGGCACCGCAGAGGGCGAGCCATTCAGTCATGAGGAGCTACTCGGTTTACTGGCCCTCGCCCGAGGGGGCATCGACACTATCTTCCAGGCGCAGAAAGCGGCGCTGGCGGAATAATTTTTTAAGGCGACTGAGAAGTCGCCTTTTTTATGGCCTGCGGGCTGACAATTAGAAATAAGACATTATCGAGGAGACCATCAATGAAAGCCTATCAGCGCCAGTTTATTGAGTTCGCACTGAACAAACAGGTTTTGAAATTCGGCGAATTTACCCTGAAGTCAGGACGCATCAGCCCTTACTTCTTCAATGCTGGTTTGTTTAATACCGGCCGTGATCTGGCGTTACTGGGACGTTTTTATGCCGAAGCATTGGTGGATTCTAAAATTGATTTCGATTTAGTGTTTGGCCCGGCTTATAAAGGGATCCCAATCGCGACGACCACGGCGGTTGCGCTGGCTGAGCACCATGAGCGCGATGTGCCATACTGCTTTAACCGCAAAGAGGCCAAAGACCACGGCGAAGGCGGTTTGCTGGTAGGCAGTCCGTTGCAGGGGCGCGTCATGCTGGTGGATGATGTGATCACCGCCGGGACGGCTATCCGTGAATCGATGGAAATCATCAATGCCAATAACGCCACTCTGGCAGGTGTGCTGATTTCTCTGGATCGTCAGGAACGCGGACGCGCAGACATCTCCGCCATTCAGGAAGTTGAACGCGACTATCATTGCAAAGTGATTTCAATTATTACGCTGGCCGACCTGATTGAATATCTGGAAGAAAAAGCGGAAATGGCTGACCATCTGGCTGCTGTGCGGGCTTACCGGCAGGAGTATGGCGTTTAATATCGGGTAAAACTTCATAAGGCAGGGATGTCATGACACAAATTGAAGCGGGCAGCAAAGCATGGATGCCTTCCCGGGCGGCAGAGTTTCTCTGTCGCCAGACGCAGCACCTGGTCAGAAGCCGCATCCTGACGCCAGCGGAATGCCAGCGTATTTATGATTTTTTTGGTGTCCGGCCTGATTATCCGGAATGGCGAAAATTTCTGGTCCCGTTACTCTCGCTGCTGGGTTTGTTGTCGCTGGTCGCGGGTGCCGTCTTTTTTGTCGCCTGGAACTGGGCAAATATGCCGAAGATGGCAAAATTTGCGCTGGCAGAGTTATTGATCGTTGCGCTTGCCGTCGTAGTCTGGTGGCGCTGGTATGACGGACTTGCACGCAGCGCCTTGCTGGCGGCCGGCCTCAGTTTTGGTGCGCTGTTTGCCCTCTATGGCCAAATTTATCAGACGGGCGCCGACAGCTGGGAGTTGTTCAGAGCCTGGTTGTTTGTTTTCCTGCCTTTAGCCGTCATCGGCCGACAGAACAGTCTGTGGTTCTGCTCCTGGTTACTTGCCAATCTTACGTTTCAGCTCTATTACGCTACGGTGTCAATGTCTTTGCTGGACAGCGCGGCAATCGACGGTCTCGACTATTTCCCTGCAACTGCGCTCTACAGCTATCTGATTGTGCAGATATTGTGTCTGGTCACGCGTGAAGTGCTTGCCCTGCAAACCATAAAACACAATCCTCAGTCCTGGCTTGCCAGTCGCTGGTTCTCCCGCGTAATGGCTGGTTTTCTGCTGTTGATGCTGACGTCCATCGTGGCGGGAAATATATCCGGCTGGAGCTACGGTAACCATCATCCCTTTATTACCGCGTTATGGCTGGTTGTTTTGCTGGCGGGATACTCCTTCTACCGCTATCGCCATCCTGATCTTTGCATGCTGACGCTGGGGGCGGTCAGTTTAGCTGCCGTTGGATGCGTATTGATCATGCAAATGTTCGACAGTTCTTACGATGTGGGTGGCCTGTTTATGCTGGGCTGTCTGATGGCTTTATGGCTGACGGGATGTGGTGCCCTGATGCTCTACTGGCGGCGTAAACTCTATGAGCGCCAGCCGGTCGAGGTTTCCTCCACGGAGATAGCTTTACTGACGGAGCAATTACGTCAGCATCATTTGCTTAATCAGACGCAAATTGAAGAGATTCAGCAATACGATCACTCCTCTCACCTTCCCTGGTATCTGCGGCTGACGCTGGGTGTCGGTGGCTGGGTGGCGGCGATGATTATTTTACTTCTGCTGATACTGGTGCTGTATGTTGTCGGCCTGCTCAATGATCCCAACGCTGCCACGGTGATTATCCCTTCGCTGCTCCTTGCCTTTGTCGCGGGCGGACTTTTGCGCGTACAGGGCGTGAGCAAGCATCATATCGGGCTGGCATGGGCGATAGCGGCAACCTGTGGCCTCTGCTTTGGTTTCTATATTCTCTTTGAGCCTGGTTGGGAAATGTCTTTCCTGGTGGGCTCGCTCTGTTCATTGCCTGTGCTTGCGTTGATGGCGCTGGCCATGTCAGATCGTACTTTCCGCTTTATGGCGATAACCGCGCTGACATTTTTGCTAATCCTTTCCGGCAATTTACTGGCTGGCATGTATTTACCGCCGGCCGCCAGTTTTTGGACAGTGTCAGCGCTGGTCGCTGCCATAGTGATTTTCTGGCTGTGGATTATCAGAGAACAAATTAACCTAAAAGCCACATCATGGGCTGATGCGGTTTCTCCTTTCCTCTGGGGTATTCCTTCCGGCCTGGTATTGCAGTGTTTTTCCGGTATTAATTCCTCGCTTCTCTTCGATTTTTTCTGGCAGCCAGCAGGGTATTTCACTCTTTCGCAGGGTACCGGCACAGGCATTGCCGCAGGTTTAATACTGGGGTGTTTGTATCAGACTGGGGTGAAAAAGATGCCATCAGCCATGCTGTATCTGGCGGCGGCGGTTTTGTGTGGTGCCGCAGCCTTTTATGCGCCGGGGATCGGCCTGGGCCTGTGGTTGTTACTGATGGCCCGTTATCAGGGAAGTCAGGGGATTTTAGCCGCGAGCGGCTGTTTTTTGGCGCTGTATGTCATTGACTGGTATTACTTCCTCGGCGTCAGCTTATTGCATAAATCTCTTCTGATGTTTGTCACAGGCGTGGTGTTGCTGGCGCTGGTATTTGCAGCCAAAAAGCTGATCTCCGCGCGTAAGGAGCAAACTTATGCGAACCGGTAATCTGAGAAAATGGCTGGCAGGATTGGTGATACTGCTGACGCTGACCGCAGTGAATACGGGTATCTGGCAAAAAGAGCAGGTGCTTAAACAGGGCGCGGTGATGATATTGCAGCTTGCGCCGGTTGATCCGCGTTCCCTGATGCAGGGGGATTACATGGCTCTCAATTATTCCATAACGCGATCTTTGCAGGAGGAGTTTTACCAGCAACGTCAGGTTTGTGATTCTGTTCCACAGACCCCGTGTCTGCCTGTCAGTGGCAAAATTATTGTGACCGTTAATGCACAGCGGCAGGTGACTCAGGCGCGGTTTGATAGTGGTGAGCCTTTGAAGCCTGATGAACTGCGGGTTAACTATCACATGAAGTCCGGAATGCTGACTGTGGGGACTGATGCTTACTTTTTCCAGGAAAGTCACGGTGAGCGTTTCGCCAGCGCGCGTTATGGTGCATTTCGGGTAGGGGAAGACGGGTCGGCATTACTGACTGCGATGCTGGATAAAAATGGAAAAATGATTCAGCCGTAACGGAAAAACAAAAGGGCCTTTCGGCCCTTTTTGATATCTGACATTTGTCGCTGCGTCGTGTTTTTATTGCAACTGAGCGGAGATAAGCGGCCAGCGGGTATCGAAGTCTTGCGTCGGTTTGTACTTGAATTCAGAGCGTACAAAGCGTGACAGCATCCCTTCGCAAAATGCCAGTAACTGGCTGGCGAGCAGGGTTTCATCACTGATAAACCCGCTGCCTTCACGCATTTTCTTTTCCCGCAAAACCTGACGCAATTGCGCTTCGATTCGCTCGAACAGCTGGTTGATGCGACCTTGCAGGCGGTCCTGTTCAAACATCAGGGCATGACCGGTCATGATGCGGGTTAATCCCGGATTACGTTCGGCAAAACCTAAAATCAGCAGCAAAATCAGACGGATTCTGTTTAGCGTATCTTTTTCATCCTGCAGGATGAGATTGATACGAGTGATCAGACTGTCTTCGATAAACTCGATTAAACTGTCAAACATCCGCGTTTTACTGGGAAAATGACGGTAAAGAGCTGCTTCTGAAACACCTACACTGGCGGCAAGCTTTGCGGTTGTGATCCGCTGGCTGCCATCGCTGGACTGAAGCATTTGCGCTAACGCCTGCAAAATCTCTTCGCGCCTGTTCCTTTTTGTCGTTTCTTTCTCTGCCATGTCTGAATAGACCCTTGCTAAAAAACGGCTAAAACCATGGAGAAACCGCACAACTGCCGCATGAATCGCTGTGATCCTGCGGCTTATTTCGTTCCCTTCGCGTTGTTACGGTCTGATAGTGATAAGGATCTGTTCAATATCGCGTCAAAATCTGCGGTGCTGAACAGGTTCTTATTGGCGACCTGAGTGGCCAAAGCCCCCTTCGCCGCGTTCACTGGCGTCAAAATCTTCCACCAGATTGAATTCTGCCTGAACCACAGGGACAAATACCATCTGAGCAATGCGCTCGCCCGGTTCAATAATAAATGTGGTCTGACCGCGGTTCCATACCGATACCATCAGCTGGCCCTGATAATCAGAGTCGATAAGACCGACCAGATTGCCCAGCACGACGCCGTGTTTATGGCCCAGACCGGAGCGCGGCAAAATCACCGCCGCCAGATTAGCATCACCAATATGGATAGCCAGACCAGTTGGCAGCAGCGTAGTTTCACCCGGTTTCAGTTCTACAGACGCGTCCAGACAGGCGCGTAAATCCAGACCCGCAGACCCTGGTGTTGCGTAAGCCGGTAAAGGGAAAGTCGAACCGATGCGCGGGTCGAGAATTTTAATGTCGATTTTTTTCATCATAACGGCTGACAATCTCTTCTAATAAACGTTGACCAAGCAGGGACTTATCGCTGAGCGGTAAAATTTTATCCCCGTCCTGCCAAAAAAGATGCAGGGCATTGGAATCACTGTTGAAACCCTGCCCGGCAAGTGAAACATCGTTAGCGCAGATCAGATCCAGATTCTTGCGGATCCTTTTTTGCCGCGCGTATTCTTCCACATTCTGGGTTTCAGCGGCAAACCCCACAACGTATGGCCGGTTCTCTGTCATGGCGGCAACGCCCGCGACAATGTCGGGGTTTTTCACCATTTTCACAGTGATTTCATCGCCTTGCTTTTTGATTTTCTCATCAGCAATAATTTCTGCGCGGTAATCAGCCACGGCAGCGCAGGAAATAAAAATATGCTGAGAACCCGCAGAAAGCTGCACCGCTTTTTGCATTTCCAGCGCACTTTCCACATCAATCCGGCGGACGTTAGGCGGTGTCGGCTGGGTGACTGGTCCGGCGATTAGCGTAACCTGCGCACCGCGTTCAGCGGCGGCTTTGGCAATCGAAAAACCCATTTTGCCGGAACTGTGATTACTGATGAAACGGACAGGATCCAGCGGCTCACGGGTCGGACCTGCGGTCACCATCATGTTCAGATGGGCCAGATCGTTGCGCGAAGAGAAATGCGCGTTTGCCATATCAACAATCACCAGCGGATCGAGCATGCGTCCCGGACCTACGTCGCCACAAGCCTGACTGCCGCTGTCAGGGCCCCACAACAACGTGCCCCGCGCCGCCAGGCTTTGCAGATTTTCCTGCGTGACGGCAGCGCGATACATTTGCTGATTCATCGCAGGGAGCACCGCGACCGGCGCGGCTGTCGCCAGACAAACCGTCGTCAGCAGATCATTCGCCATACCGGCATTCATGCGGGCCAGCAAATCCGCCGTGGCGGGGGCGATAATCACTAAATCAGCCCATTTTCCTAACTCAATGTGACCCATTGCCGCTTCAGCTGCGGGATCAAGCAGGTCGTCGGAAACCGGATAGCCAGAAACAGCCTGCAGGCTCAGCGGAGTCACAAAGGATTTCGCCGCTTCTGTCATAACGACGCGAACTTCAGCGCCTCTTTCACGTAAGCGACGTACCAGTTCTGGTGCTTTATAGGCAGCGATACCACCGCTGATACCGAGCACAATATGTTTGCCGGAAAGTCCCGTCATCATCATTGTCCGATTGGTTGAAAGCTGGAAGAAGCGACATTTTAGCATAACGCGCAATGATGACAGCTATTGGCGATGCTCCGTTACCGGAGCAATAAAAATTCTGCGTAATGTCTCGCAAGCTGACTAGGTGGAAATCACGACGGCTATGGCGTTGTGCCACAATCCAGGTCAATTAAGGAGTCAGGATGACGAAACGACAAGAGCCCTGGCCGGGCGTGATGCCGCCGCGGGAGAAATTATTGCAGCAAGGTGCGAAAGAGCTGACGGATCAGGAGCTGCTGGCGATTTACCTGCGCACCGGATGCCGGGGATTGCATGTGATGGAACTGGCAAAGAATCTGCTGGAAGAGTTCGGTTCATTGCATCAGTTGCTGATGGCCGATTTTGACGCGATGGCCCGCACGAAAGGGATGGGCGTCGCCAAGTTTTCCCAGCTGGTCGCGGTCTCCGAATTATCACGTCGAGCCTATTTACGTCATTTGAGTGCTGAAAATGCGATGCTCAGCCCGGAGGTTATCAGAGAATATTTGCAGAATTTGCTCGTTTTTCGGGAAAGAGAGGTGTTTCTGGTACTTTTTCTCGACAACCAGCATCGCGTTATTCGCCATGAGGAGATGTTTGCTGGTACTATTGGGCACGTAGAAGTGTATCCCCGCGAAATTGTTCGTGGTGCGATGAAGGTTAATGCGGCAGCCCTAATTCTGGCGCATAATCACCCATCCGGTCGGGCTGAGCCCAGCCTGATGGACAGAAAAGTGACTGAACAGATTATTCGAGCGTGCCAGCTGCTTGAGATTCGTGTCCTCGACCATTTGGTTGTAGGTCACGGAGAAACGGTATCTTTTGCCGAGCGTGGTTGGATTTAGCCTTGTTTTTTGAAGATCCTTTGGGATCTTTAGCTGTTCGGGACTTGAGCACTTACGCTACAGAGCGTATACTACGCCACCTTTGAGAATCTTGGGTTTGGCGATAAGAGCCTATCTCAGCAGGTTTCTAACCTGATGAATTGGTTTTTACCCGACGACAGTGAGTCGGTTCTCAGTGGAGTTTGCTGAGATGGGCTCTAAAAGCCTGACGAGGCGGCCATACCCTATACGAAGCTCGAGCTGATTTGATTTTTGGAGAATAGACATGTCCCGAGTCTGCCAAGTTACTGGCAAGCGCCCGGTGAGCGGTAACAACCGTTCCCACGCAATGAACGCGACCAAACGCCGTTTTCTGCCGAACCTGCACTCCCACCGTTTTTGGGTTGAGGCTGAGAAGCGCTTTGTAACTCTGCGTGTATCTGCTAAAGGTATGCGTGTTATTGATAAGAAGGGTATTGAGACGGTCTTGGCCGATCTGCGTGCCCGCGGTGAGAAGTATTAAGGAACTGCATCATGGCTAAAGGTGTTCGCGAGAAGATCAAGCTGGTTTCTTCTGCTGGTACTGGTCACTTCTATACCACCACGAAGAACAAGCGTACTAAGCCGGAAAAATTGGAACTGAAGAAATTCGATCCAGTTGTCCGTCAACACGTGATCTACAAAGAAGCTAAAATTAAATAATTTTAGTGGATTGCTAAAAACCCGGCTCCGGCCGGGTTTTTTATTGCCTGAATTTCGGGATTTCCATTCACAGCGACTTTTATTTGCCTGATGTCGGTGTCTGCGACACACTCTGAACACGATTCTGCTAAGGGAGAAATTAATGCCGGAATTACCTGAGGTTGAAACCAGCCGCAGAGGGATTGAACCCTATCTGAAAGGTCACACGATACTCCATGCTGTCGTACGCAATCCGCGTTTACGCTGGCCTGTCTCGGCGGAGATCTTAGCGTTAAGCGATCAGCCTGTTCTGAGTGTTCAGCGTCGCGCTAAATATCTGCTGGTCGAGCTGAAAACCGGATGGATCATCATTCATCTGGGTATGTCTGGCAGTTTACGGGTGTTGCCGGAAGAGACTGAGCCGGGCAAACATGACCACGTCGATCTGGTGATGGATACCGGCCACGTGCTGCGTTATACCGATCCGCGCCGTTTTGGTGCCTGGTTATGGTCTTCTGATCTGGCGGCCAGCAATGTCCTGGCGCATCTCGGTCCTGAACCGCTGAGCGAAGATTTCACGGCAGATTATCTGTTTGAGAAATGCCGCACGAAAAAATCACCAATCAAACCCTGGCTGATGGACAATAAACTGGTGGTCGGCGTGGGGAATATCTATGCCAGTGAATCCTTATTTGTTGCCGGGATTTCACCTGACAGACCCGCGCATTCGCTCAAACGTGATGAAGCGGAGTTGCTGGTCAGAACTATCAAAGCAGTACTGTTGCGTTCGATTGAACAGGGCGGGACGACGCTGAAAGACTTTTTACAGTCAGATGGAAAGCCGGGATATTTTGCGCAGGAATTGCAGGTGTATGGAAGGGCTGGCGAGCTTTGCCGGGCATGTGGTACGCCGATTGAGAGTAAGAAACACGCTCAGCGCACCACGTTTTTCTGCCCGAACTGCCAGCGTTAACGCTTGATTCAGGCGCTGATTTTTTCCATCAGTGCCTGAGTGATAACCTGTGGCAGGAAAGGCGTGATGTCGCCACCGTGGCGTGCCACTTCTTTGACCAGAGAAGAAGAGATAAACGACCATTCTTTCGATGGCATCATGAACACACTTTCCAGCGTCGGCAGTAAATGCCGGTTCATGTTCGCAAGCTGCATTTCATATTCAAAATCAGACACAGCACGTAATCCACGAACCAGCACGTTAGCGCCCTGAGCTTTGGCAAAATTCGCCATCAGATCGCTGAATCCAATCACTTCAACATTATCCAGATGCGACGTCACTTGTATCGCCAGCGCCACGCGCTCATCCAGCGAGAACATCGGTTTTTTTCCTGGGCTGGCCGCAATCGCAAGAATAACATGGTCAAACATCAGTGCCGCACGTGTGACGATATCAAGATGCCCGTTGGTCATCGGGTCGAACGTGCCGGGATAAATTGCCTTAGTGCTCATGACGGCTCACTTTTGCAGTTGATGGCTGAGTGCCCACAGGGCGGCATACTTATTGAAGGTATATTGTGCATTGACGCCTGCCAGTATCAACCCCTGCTTACCATCCAGAAAGCCAGCGCGGAGGATCCAGGTTTTCATGAATGCACCCAGCGTGTGCGAAATAATCGAGAAGAAGCTGCACTTACGCCCTTGCTGATGACGTTGTTCTGCCCACGCCTGCGCATAACTGAGCTGTTTACGCTGGAAAGCGAAAAGGTCACGACAGGTGAGATGCTGGAGATCGCCTTGCAATGGCACGACCACAGCACTCCCGGTGTTCAGTGATTCATGAACCAGATCGTCGTTATAACTGAATGTGGAAGGATACAACCGGTTCACGCGATCCGGATACCAGCCGCTGTGGCGCATGAATCTTCCGAGAAAAAGATTACTGCGCCCGAGGCTATAAACGGTGTTTTCCTGCGGAGTATTCAGGACATTTTCAATCGACTGGCGCAATTCCGGCGTTACACGCTCGTCGGCATCGATCATCAATATATAGTCGCCGGTGGCGTGACTTTGTGCCCGCTGGCGTTGTTTGCCGAACCCCGGCCAGTCGGTATTTTGAAATACTTTTGCGCCAAAATTGCGGGCGACATCCTGAGTTGCATCTTTGCTGCCGGAGTCGAGCAGAATAATTTCATCCGCCCATGCGACTGATTCAAGGCATTCCGGCAACAAACCGGCTTCATCACGCGCAATCAGTACAACGGATAAACGTTTTTTATCAGCCATTAATGACTCCGGACAGGCAGATAAGGCTCCAGTAAATGCAGCAGACGTTGTAACGCCCCCTGATTTTGATGCAGAACTTCAACGGCGTGACGCCCATAATACAAACGATAGTCTTCGTCAGTCAGCAGGGTCGAAATTTCTTTCACCAGCGATGCAGTATCCGTCACCGTAATGAGACCGTCGTCCTGAGCCAGCTTGGCGCAAATGTCTTTGAAATTAACGGTGTGCGGCCCCATCAGTACCGGGATGGCGTGTGCGGCGGCTTCAAGCGGGTTATGACCACCGCGATCGACCAGACTGCCGCCGACAAATGCCAGGTCAGCAATGCCGTATAGCAGCATTAATTCGCCCATGGTATCGCCGATCACCACCTGAGTGGTCGAGGAAGGCACTTCCCCGGAGCTGCGCTGAATGAATGAAAGTCCTGCTTTACGCGTCAGTTCACAGGCCACCGGGAAACGTTCCGGATGGCGGGGAACCAGAATCAGCAGCAAGTTAGGATGCGCTTTCAGCAGCTCTTTGTGTGCTTCCAGCAGCAGAGTTTCTTCACCTTCATGCGTGCTGGTAGCTATCCAGACCTGACGGCGTGATGCCCATTGACTGCGTAGCGCAATGGCTTTTGCCGCCAGTTCAGGTGTCACGGAGATATCGAATTTCAGGCTACCGGTGACAGCGAGCTGATTTCGTTTCAGGCCTAAGGAGAGGAAACGTTCACCGTCTTCCTGGTTTTGCGCGGCAATCAGCGTGATACGTTGCAAAATGGTACGAATGAATTTGCCCAGCTTCTGATATCCCTTTGCCGAACGGGCTGAAAGGCGTGCATTGGCGATAACCAGCGGGATCTGGCGACGGTGCAGGGCACTGATCAGATTCGGCCACAACTCGGTTTCCATGATGATCACCAGCTTAGGGTTTACTTCATCAAGAAAACGATTTACCGATCCTGCCAGATCATAAGGCAGATAGACGTGATGCACACCTTTGCCAAAGGCCGACTGAACGCGCTCCGAGCCGGTCGGGGTCATTGTCGTGACGGTAATTGGCAAGGAAGGATAGCGATGACGTAAAGCGCGGACTAAAGGAATGGCTGCCAGTGTTTCGCCCACGGAAACGGAATGCAGCATAATGCCACCGGACACAACCTTCCCTTTGCAGAAGCCATAACGTTCAGCCCAGCGTTTACGGTATGCAGGAGACTTCCGGCTGCGCAACAGTAAACGGATCCAAATCAATGGCTGAATTAAATATATGATTATATTATAAAAAATATTCATCTTTTATCAGGCGTTGCATAAGGGAAAGTCAATTTCATATAGCGAAAATAGTCCCGGCGGATAGATGGGCACATGTTACCAGATAAGTGTGATCGACTCATCATGTCAGCGCGAATGGCATCAGGCCAGCAACGAGTAATAAAGTGCAACTAATTGTTGTGAAAGGTTTTTTGGACTGCAAGGGAGAATACGCTCTCTGGCTGCATTTCCCATCTCAGCATTTTCCCGTCGGGAAGGAATTTTCTTCACGAATTCACTGAGTTTTGCCACATCCAGCGCATCACAAACAAACCCTTCATATCCTTCCCTGATGAATTCAGCACCGCCACATGTCTGGCTGGTGATCACCGGAAGGCCGCAGGCCATCGCTTCAAGAATCACGTTAGGAAACGGGTCATACAACGTCGGTAAAATCATTCCATCAACTGCGTGATAGAAAGGGAGAACATTGTTTTGTACGCCGGCGAAACGGACTCTTTCCAGACATCCTGCCTGCTTCGCCAGAGATTCATACTTCTTCTGGTCTTTATCCTGTCCGACAACGATGAGATAGCGGTCACTGGCGGCAATGGCTTCTATCGCGGGTTTAAGCCCCTTACGCTCGAAGCCTGAACCCACGTAAATCAGGGCAACAGCGCCGGCAGGGATAGAAAGTGTTTCGCGCGAGGCATTGCGTTGCTCGTCAGTTGCAGGAATAAACTTTTGCGAGTCGATAGCATTATAAATAACCTCGAACCGGCTCTCATCGACCCCGTAACAACGCATGATGTCGCGTTTTACCATTTCAGAATTACAGATGATTTTTTTCAATTCCGGCGAATGGAACATCGTTTTTTCGGCTTGCAGGACATAGCGGTGGTAGGGACTGATTTGCGTAAGGAAACGCTGAAAAGGGGAAATGACGCGTGCCCTTTGTTCCAGCCAGACGCGATGTGCGCCGTCTCCTGCACGGAAAATATCGCAACCCGGAATGCGCTCATGACTTTGGACGATATCGAAATGTTCCTGCTTCCAGCATTGCTGTGCGGCGGCGGCAAAGCCTTTTTCCCTTGAAACGCGACCGTATTTTGCCGGGTTACAAATATGAATTTTCCATTTTGGATTAGGCTTGCCTTCCCACTGACGGGTGATGATGTTCAGGTCAATATTCTGATCATCCAGGGCTTCCAGCGCACGAGATATAAAACGTTCTGCACCGCCATCCGGGCGATACTTTTGTCTGACAATTGCTAAACGAATACTTTTTGTCTGGTCAGCAGAATCAGTCATGCAGATAACTCCTGGCGGCATCAATAACATCGCTGACCGGAATAGCATGCAAATAACGCTGTTGGGTTTTTGTGTCGATAGAATCCGGCGCGGGCAGCGGGGCGTAATCTCCGGCCCACAGGGTCGTATTGTTATTACCCCAGGGGCGCCAGTGCTGCATTTTCGTCGGACCGAACAACGCCACGCAAGGTGTATTCAGGGCTGCTGCCATGTGCATCGGCGCAGAATCAACACCGATAAAAAGTTTTGCACCGTCAATCATGGCGGCCAGTTGCGTCAGCGACAACTGCCCGGCAACAGAAATAACCTGAGGGTTGTGAGTGAGATCCTGGATTTTACGCACCATATCCCGTTCTTTTTTATCAGGACCCGCGGTCATGACAATCGTAAGACCTGTATCTGCGAGGCCATCAATGACGCTGGCAAATTTATCATCATCCCAGCATTTGAACGTCCAGCGTGAGGTCGGCTGAATCACGATGTATCCGCCGGTGACATGATGTTTGAGAAGCAACTGCTGGCAAAAAGCCTTGTCACTTTCTGAATAATGCATCGAGGTTTGGGCATTCTCCACCGGGATCCCAAGCGGAGATAAAATCGACATATTTTGTTCAACGGTATGCAAAATACTGTGATTTTCAGTCGTCACTAACGCTGTATGGCCAGCCCGCCAGACCGGAGAACGGCGTTTTTTATAGTCAAAACCCAGCCGGACTTTTGCCCCCGTAAACAAAGAAAGTAGCGCACTCCGCCACTGATCAGCCAGGTTGATCACCAGATCATAATGCCGTGCGCGAACGGCTTTCAGCAGCTGATATTCTTGCTGTAACTGATAGCGGATCCCTTGCTTTTTCCATGTTCTGTCAATGACATGAATGTGTGAAAGCGACGGATGTTCGCTCAGAATAGGGCGGGTTTCTTTATAGAGAAGCACATCAATTTCAGCATCAGGATAATGCTGGCGCAGTCTGTTTATCACTGGTGTTGTGAGCACCATATCTCCGTGATGACGGAGTTTCACCAGCAAAATTCGTCTGGGGATAAAGGCTGCGTACTTGGCTTCTGAGTTAGGCATTCTATTATCTGATATTAGAATATAGTGAATAGATTTTAGGTGAAGAATCCTATGCTGTGAAGTTATTTATCTGCCTGATATAGAAAGGTAAATAACTTCGTTTAGGAAATAGTTATAAAGGAATTATGTGGGTAAGGAAATCATCTCTTTCTTAAAGGCCTCAGGCGAGTTTTTTGCGTAAGTTATGCAGGCGCTTTAGCCACAATAATAGTTGCCACCATTGCTTCGGGCCGCGGGCATTACGGAGCATTATCTTACGTGTGCCGGAGGTATAAATATCTTCAATCATGGCTTTTTGAGCCGCAGGATCAGGCTCACGACGAACAGAGTGGCAAACCGTCAGCGCTTCACGTGTGACCTGCCGTGGAAACTCAGGATAAATTTTTATCCGGTCTTTATATCGCTCATTCAGCGCATCAAGCATTTTTGCAATTTTCAGATAATGTCTTTGATATTCAACGTTCTTCATCCCAGTGCGTTTTTGATTACTGATTGACTGACCGTGAATATAGTAGCGGTATAGGATCGTTTGGGTGTATCTCACGCGGCGGGCATTGAACATGAATTCGGTCGTCCAGGGAATGTCCTGATGGTGTAAACCAGGTTCAAAATACAGTCCCTGTTTTCTAATCAATTCGAGACGATAGACGCCAAGCCAGACAACATGTAAATACCGGTTCGTTGCCAGCGCCGTTTTCAACCACAACGGCCCATCCAGTACCCCCGTTGAGGTTAAACGGTCCTCAGGAATGAGAGGTTTTACTTTTTCTGAGCCGACAAAATAGCGTTCACCATTGCACTGAGCGGCATCCAGATCATCCTGCTCACACATCTCTATCAGCGTTTTGTACATCTCCGGAGAGACGATGTCATCGGCATCCGGAAAGGTCACGTACTTGCCCCGGGCAATTTCCAGACCGGCATTACGTGCGCGCGAAACCCCGCCGTTTTCCTGAGTAATAACCTGAATATGGGGATATTTTGCGGCGTACTCTTGTGCCGTCTGCTCTGACCCGTCCGTCGAGCCGTCGTTAACAATGATAATTTCGAGGCTATCCAGCGTTTGCGCGACGAGTGAATCCATAAAATCCCGGAACATCGCCCCTGCGTTGTACATAGGGATGATCGCGCTGAGCTTAATGGTTTCGGATGGTATTGTTAGGGTCATGACACAAAATTTCCACGAATAAGGAGAGCTGGCAACCGCGCCGGACGCAGTGCCAGGCACGTAAAATCATTGTTTTTCAGAGACTGCTGGGGTCTTCATCCGCAGCATCAGCAGATAACCCACGATCAGAACGACAAAATACGGCGTCTCGCGATTATAGAACTGAGAGTCGCCCTGACTGAAATAAATAACCGGTACTGAAAGAAGCAGAAATTCGTAGCCTTTAGGGACGAGTTTAAAGGGATATAACAATAATACGGCGAAGAACAGCACGATAATAATCCCGCCAAAAATGCCCTGTAATGACAAGGTGTCAATAATGTCATTGTGCAAATGGAAAGGCAGATTACGTAAGGCTTCCGGATTTCCCCCTTCATGCTGATTAATGAAGGTTGTCGCCAGCGCATTCCGGCTGTCTGCTGACTGTCCGAACGGATGATGTTCAAAAGCATCGATACCGGCACGCCACATTGAGAAACGGGCGCCTACGGAAGTATTACGGTCTCCGGCATCGTAAGAGGCGACTTCATTCTGCAGATTATCGATTCGGGTAACGATTTTGTTGTAATACGGGTGGCCGGATAAAAGAGCAGAAATGATTAGCCCTGCAATGGCGAAGCCATAAATCATTTTTGATGTATGTGAACTCTTCGCGAAATCATAGAGCACACTACAGACGCTAATAAAGGTAAACAGGATTGCCGCTGACCGGGTTTCTGTTGCTGCCAGAACGCCAAATGTCATGGTCATGATCACCAGACAAAAAAGCCTGTAATGTTTTAGCCCATGAAATTTCAGGCTGTACATCACCAGTAATGAGAAAATAGTAAACGTATAAGCACCGGAAGTCGGTGCGTCAGAGTTAATTCGGATACGCTCGCCTGTTTTCAGGTAAACCGCGATATGCATGACGGAGATAATCATAAATAACAATGTCATGATCGCAATGCCCGTGCGGACAGTCACTGTCGATATCTTCCATCTGTGCAAATTATGCTCTATAGCATAAAGAATAAAGGCCGCCAGGATAAGTCGCTTGCCGCTTATCTGATAATGGTGAGCAATCAGCGGATACTGTTCATTGGTGGTCAATGCGACCCACAATACTTTGCTAACACCGAGCAGTAATACAATCCATGAAAAAACGTAAAAATGGACTTTTTTATCTTTTTTAAACGTGATGTACACGAAATAGATAACTGCGATATAAGTCGTGATATAGAAAAAGTTTCGGGTGACTTCTCCGGACAGCATAAAAAAAGAAATCGAGATGGTGGTGAATAAGAAAAACAGTGCAGCAAGCTTATCGTCAAATGACGATTTTTTGATTGCTGATAACCAAGGGTTAATCATGTGTTCTTTTCCTGAATACTTTTGTGTTCATATACTTAGCCATCCATTTCACGCTACTTAAGTAGTCTCCTTTAAACCACAGGACACGAGCATAGCGTTTCATTTCTTTATAACTTACTGGCATGTCGAGCGAAATGCCTCTCCATGGGGAGCGCTCATAATAGGAGTAATAGAGATCTGCCACATTACTTCCTCCCCACGAATGCCAGGGTTTACATTTTCCAGTGTAATGAATCAGGATCACACCAGCAGGAAGTGCTTTCTCATGGCCTACGCGTTTGTAAATGATATCGACGATATAATTATATTCTTTAGGCAGTAGCAGGGTTTCGTGTTCCAGCACGACATTCAGGGCTTCCTGATCAGGGAATTTAAATTTATCCCCGTTTTCGCGAAGTTCATTAATCACCCGATTGGTGGTGTCTCTGGCAACCCATTTTTCGATATTGATATAAAGAAATCCGGAGTTGAAATAATTACCAGAAGTCAGTTTAAGCACCGGGCAAAGTTTAGCTCGCGCCCTTTTTTCATCATTTACTGCACATAACGTATGTTGACTGATATCCAGTGTGATCAGGTCATTGTACTGACCGACACATAGCGTATCAGCATCCAGATAAATCACTTTATCTGTGATATCAGCGAGGATGAGAGGAATAAATAACCGGTAATAGATGGCGTGTGTGTAACGGCCAACCATCGGCAATCCCTGGAACGCCTCATCTTTGAAGGTATAGGTGGTGACGGCAAGGGGAAACATCTTCGCTAACTCAATGATTCGGCTGATGCTCTCATTGCTTAGTGTTGTACCGAATAAATGAACATGAAAGCGCAGATCAGGGTTGTTTTCCAGAACTGAGAACACAGCAATGCCCATTCCGCGAGCATAACTGTCATTGATACCGAAAGAGAGATGCACCACATCTTTTTCAGTTCCCAGAGAGTTAACAATTTCTTCCCTATTCTTAATCGATGAATGCAAGATATTAGCCATAATGGGGCTCCTGACCTCTGCTGTCAGTAATGAACTCGTGAATCGCTTTTAATTTATGTTCGTTCAGCGCAAACAATTGTTCCGGCGTCAGGCTAAAACGGGTTCTGGTTTCAAAAACAAACGAAGCAGGTTCAAAGTTTTCAGGTTCAATAAACAGCACCTTACCTAACGGACGCTGTTCTTCCTTACAACATGGGCCGGTAAAGCAGATGATAGGCGTTTTTTGTGAATCTGCTATATAGGCATTTCCTGAATCTGAGGCGATATAAGCATCAAGTTGACCTAGCGCAAAAGGCACATCTTCTAACGGCATCTGACCGATGAGGCTCACGACGCGTGATTTTTCCTCTTCACTTAATATTTCAAGCAAAGCATCTAGATAAGGCTGTTCATTAGCCGGACCGAACACGATGAACTGACAGTTCAGATTCGACAGATTTTGTATGATCTGTTGCCAGATTTCCCGTGGGATGGTTTTTGCACGATTTCCCGCAGAAATACTGATCCCAATTTTGATTTCACCGGTTTTATCCAGCACAGGGTAGTGGGTTTTCGGGATCCATAACGGCAGCGTGGCATGCGAGTGGTAACTGTCAGCCATCAGCGCGGGATCAGCCAGTTTCAGGTAGTTTTCTAAAGCGAGGTCATATTTACCGTGCTGACGAACCACGTTGGCTGTGGCAAAGAACATCCGGTGATACCACTTACGCACATAGGTTTCTAAAAAGGCTTTGTGCTTCGCATTACAAAATGCAGCGTAGAAAGCATTGATGCTGTTAGGTTGCAGCAGATAGACATTGTCATAGCGGTTGAGCAGCCTGAACGCCAGACGGATTTTACTGAAGAGAGACTTCTTGTGTTCTTCAATCAGGAAGATCGACTCAATCGTTGTGTCGCGCCCGGCCAGTGGCAGCACCGTTTTACTGATTAACACATCCGATTTTTTCAGATGTTTGAGTAACGGCGTGATGTTAACAAAATCGCCAATTTTGGCGGTCTGGATGACGAGATTGCGTCCTTTGCCCTGATGAAAAGGTTTCATCAGCATTTTGAATGGCCAAAGCAAAATGAAAATAATTACATAGCTCATGGTCAGTTCATTTCCTTATTGGCAGAAATAACATCGTTGAGTTGCTCAAAAACGCGTTCCGCCGGAAGAGCCTCCAGCGAGTTGTTTTCTGCTTTCAGGACAAACTGATTCTTCCCGTACCCGCCAATCAAACCCGGATCGGTCGGACCGTAGAGGGTGATATTCGGGCGATCCAGCGCCGCAGTCAGATGGCTGAGTCCGGTATCCACTGAAATCACGGCTTGCGCACCGGCTAACACCTCAGCCACTTTCTCGAGACTCAATTTAGGCAAGACTTCCACGTAAGGAAACCCTTCAGCCAGGCGCAACGCGCGCTGATATTCATGCTCAGCGCCCCACGGCAGTTTGATGCGAAGATTGGCAGCACTTAACATCCCGATCAGTTCACGCCACTTTTCTTCCGGCCAGTGCTTGTCTGCACGGGTGGTCGCATGGAGAAAGACCAGATACTGACCGGCATCGTCAGGCAAATGTGAAAGGAAGCGCGCCGCAATGGCGTAGTCGCCCTGGGTCGCAGGTTTTACATAGCCGAGACTTTTAGCAAACAGTTCTCTGGTGCGCTCCACTGCATGTTGTTTTTTATCAATTTCGTGGCGCTGATTGTAGAACCAGCTGGCGAAAGGTTCACGGGCGCTTTTGCAGTCTTGCCCGTGTTTTTCGCCTTTGGCAACACGGGTGATCAGCGCTGCACTTTTGATTAGTCCCTGAGCGTCAATGATGGCGTCATAGGGGGTGGATTGCACTTCGCGTTTGAAATCACAGCGTTGCTGACGGGTTTCAGAGCCAAACCAGTTTTTGCGCCAGCGGCGAATCGCCACCGGAATAACGCGATCGACGGCCGGATGCCAGCCGGGGATCTGAGTGAAACCTTCTTCCACAACCCAGTCAAAGCGGATCCCGGGAATAGCCTGCATGGCATCCGTTAATGCAGGAAGCGTATGCAGAACGTCGCCCATGGACGAGGTTTTGACAATGAGAACCCGCATTAAATCTCCTTCCTTGCGCTCAGTAACTGGTTTAATTCCTGATAAACCTGCTCTGGTTGAATATCAATCAGACTCTGGTGATAGCCTTCTTCGGCATCGCCTTTGCGGACTTTATGGTAGCCGGTGATCAGGCGGATAACTTTCGCCTGATGGCTGAGTGGCGGAGTGAAGTCCGGGCTGCTCGGCCCGTAGAGTGCCACCAGCGGTTTATCCAGCGCAGCAGCGACATGCATCAGACCAGAATCATTGCTGACCACAGCCTGACAGGCCGCGATCATCACCACAGCCTGATCCAGAGAAGTTTTACCCGCAAGATTCAGGCAGAAAGCTTGAGCACTTTCAGTCAGTGCCAGACGGATTTGCTCTCCGGCGGCATTGTCTTTTGCCGAGCCAAACAGCACGACCTGATAGCCTTCGCTGATCAGTTTTTCAGCCAGTACGGCGTAGTGATAATGAGGCCAGCGTTTGGCCGGGCCGAATTCAGCACCCGGACAAAAGCCAATCAACGGGCGTGAATTATCGACAGCAAAGGCGATTTTGACGGCCGCGATTTCGGCTTCAGTGACCTGCAGTTTTGGCCACAGAATGGGTTGTGGAAGGTCGGCTGCAGTGTTGATTTTTCCGGCTTCGTAGCCGAGCGCCGCGTAGCGCTGAACCATCAGCGGAAATGCGGCTTTATCGAGGACCCGTAAATCATTGAGCAAGCCATAGCGCATTTCGCCACGCCAGCCGGTGCGCTGAGGAATGCGCGCAAAGAACGGAACCAGCGCTGATTTAAAAGAGTTAGGCAAGACATAAGCGCGGTCATAATGCGTATCGCGCAATGAAACGCCCAGACGACGACGCTCGCCAAGTTCCAGAGCGCCATGACCCAATGGCATCGCCAGCGCCTGATTCACTTCCGGCATCCGGTCGAGCAAAGGACGGCACCATGCAGGTGCCATCACGTCAATTTGTGCTTGCGGGTGCGCAGCTTTCAGGGTGCGGTAGAGACTTTGAGACATCATCATGTCACCGACCCATGACGGCCCAATTACCAGTATTTTCATACCGTTAATCCATTCCTCAATGTGCAGGGCTTAAACTGTGCGGTTAAGCCAGCTCATGTATTCCGTCACGCCTTCAGCAACCGTTTTGAAAGGTTTGTCATAACCGGCATTACGCAGCGCGGTCATATCGGCCTGAGTGAAGGACTGATAACGGCCTTTCAGTTTTTCCGGGAAAGGAATGTATTCGATATCGCCAGATTTGTGGTACGCCACGACCGCGTCTGCCACCGCCTGGAAGGATTCTGAACGACCGGTACCGCAGTTGAAAATACCGGAAACGCCGTTCTGCCAGAACCACAGGTTCACCGCAGCCACATCGCCCACGTAGATGAAATCGCGTTTGAAGCCTTCGCTGCCGGAGAACAATTTCGGGTTCTCGCCGGCGTTGATCTGGTTGTTCAGGTGGAACGCGACGCTGGCCATGCTGCCTTTATGACCTTCGCGTGGTCCGTAAACGTTGAAGTAACGGAAACCACAAATCTGCGATTCTGCGTGTGGCAGAATTTCGCGAACATACTGGTCAAAAAGGAATTTAGAATAGCCATAGACGTTCAGTGGCTGCTCATATTTACGATCTTCAACAAAGCTGGTGCTCTGGCTGCCGTAAGTCGCTGCGGAAGAGGCGTAAAGGAAAGGAATACTGCGATCCAGACAATAATGCAGGATATCTTTAGAGTACTGATAGTTGTTGTCCATCATGTACTTTCCGTCCCACTCGGTGGTGGACGAACAGGCGCCTTCGTGGAAAATGGCGTCAATATCACCTAAATCATCGCCTGCAACGATACTGGCGATGAAATCTTCTTTATCACAATAATCCGCAATATCCAGATCCACCAGATTGACGAATTTGGTGCCGTCTTTCAGGTTATCGACCACCAGAATATCGCGGTATCCCATATCATTGAGCGATTTAATAATATTGCTGCCGATAAAACCAGCGCCGCCAGTGACGATTATCATGGGATCCACCTTTAATCATTTTAAGAACCGCGCACCATGCGCAGCCTGTAATTGGGTAATATCATAACACTTCATTATGAAGCTCACATTGGGAAGGTGTCCGATAACACGCATTCTTGTGTTTCAGACCGTAAGGCGTGAACTATGCTGCAAAACAAAGATATTGTGAGCGGTTCCATCGTTATTTCGTATTCAGATTAGTAATGTATTCCGTGAATGAGTCATTTCAGGAGAATACTGTATGTCTGTTTCGTTTTATCGGCAGTTGGAAGACCAGCTCGATCAGGCGCGGGTTGAAGGACTGTTTAAAGAAGAACGTATACTCACCACGCCTCAGCAGGCCGAGGTCTCTGTCGCGGGTGGTAAACCGGTCATCAATTTCTGCGCCAACAACTATCTCGGGTTAGCTAACCATCCGGCGCTCATCAGGGCCGCGAAAGAAGGGCTCGACAGCCACGGTTTTGGCATGGCGTCGGTGCGTTTTATCTGCGGTACACAAGATGCCCATAAAGAACTCGAACACCGCCTGGCCGATTTTCTCGGTATGGACGACGCGATCCTTTATTCTTCCTGTTTTGATGCCAACGGCGGATTATTCGAAACGCTGCTGGGCGAAGAAGACGCCATCATTTCGGATGCGCTGAATCACGCATCAATCATCGACGGCGTCCGGTTGTGCAAAGCGAAACGCTATCGCTATGCCAACAATAATATGGACGAACTCGAAGCCCGTTTGCAGCAGGCGAAAGACGATGGTGCCCGGCATATTCTGGTCGCCACCGACGGCGTGTTTTCCATGGATGGTGTGATTGCTAACCTGAAAGGTGTGTGCGATCTGGCAGAACGATTTGACGCGCTGGTGATGGTCGATGATTCCCATGCTGTCGGTTTTGTCGGTGCCGAAGGGCGCGGTACTCATGAATATTGTGACGTGATGGGGCGGGTAGACATCATCACCGGAACGCTCGGTAAAGCGCTGGGCGGAGCTTCCGGTGGTTATACCGCAGCTCGTCAGGAAGTCATCGACTGGTTACGCCAGCGTTCACGTCCTTATCTTTTCTCCAATTCACTGGCACCGTCGATTGTCTCTGCCTCGCTGAAAGTGCTCTCCATGCTGGAAGAAGGCAGCGAACTGCGCGAGCGCCTGCTCAGCAATTCAAAAATGTTTCGTGAAAAAATGACCGCAGCCGGTTTCACGCTGGCAGGGGCCGATCACGCCATCATTCCTGTCATGCTGGGAGAAGCCCGTTTAGCGCAAGAATTTGCCGCGCTTTTGCAGCAGGAAGGCATTTATGTCACCGGTTTCTTTTATCCGGTAGTGCCGCAAGGCCAGGCGCGTATCCGTACCCAGATGTCTGCGGCACATAGCACCGAACAAATCGAAAAGGCGGTTGAAGCCTTTACCCGTATCGGTAAAAAACTTGGCGTGATCGCCTGAGGAGTTTCCATGAAAGCCTTAGCAAAACTCAAACGTGAGGAAGGCATCTGGATGACGGATGCGCCGGTGCCGGAAATGGGTCATAACGATTTGTTGATCAAAATCCGCAAAACAGCCATCTGTGGCACCGATGTGCATATTTATAACTGGGATGCATGGTCGCAAAAAACCATTCCGGTACCGATGGTGGTCGGCCACGAATACGTCGGCGAAGTTGTCGGGATCGGGCAGGAAGTTAAAGGCTTCAGCATCGGCGACCGTGTTTCCGGCGAAGGTCATATCACCTGCGGGCATTGCCGCAACTGCCGTGGCGGGCGCACGCACTTGTGCCGCAATGCGCAGGGCGTCGGGGTAAACCGTCCCGGTGCCTTTGCGGAATATCTTGTTTTACCGGCGTTCAATGCGTTCAAAATCCCGGACAATATTTCTGATGATCTGGCGGCCATTTTCGACCCGCTGGGCAACGCAGTTCATACCGCGCTGTCTTTTGATTTAGTCGGAGAAGATGTCCTGATAAGCGGCGCGGGTCCGATTGGTATCATGGCTGCCGCTATCTGCAAACACGTTGGCGCGCGTCATGTTGTAATCACTGACATGAACGAATACCGGCTCGAACTTGCGCGCAAAATGGGTGTGACGCGGGCGGTCAATGTCAGTCAGCAAAGCCTGCCGGATGTCATGGAAGAGTTGGGGATGACGGAAGGGTTTGATGTCGGGCTGGAAATGTCCGGCGCACCGTCAGCATTTCGCAGTATGCTCAGTGCGATGAATCACGGCGGGCGAATTGCCATGCTCGGCATTCCTTCTGCAGAAATGGCCATCGACTGGAATCAGGTGATTTTCAAAGGGTTGTTTATCAAAGGGATCTACGGCCGGGAAATGTTTGAAACCTGGTACAAAATGGCGGCGCTCATTCAGTCCGGGCTGGATCTCACGCCGTTAATTACTCACCATTTCCCGATTGATGAATTCCAGAAAGGGTTTGATGCGATGCGTTCCGGTCATTCTGGAAAAGTCATTCTTAACTGGTGACCTGATTTTTCGCAGAGATGAAAAAGCCCGCTCAATAGCGGGCTTTTTCTGGCTAACGGGCTGCTCAGGCGGCCGGTTGTGCCTTTTGTTTCTCTGCATCCGTCAGGTATCGCACTTTGCGGGTGTAATCCTGGCCTTTAAACAGCAGTTCATTATCTGGCGAGGCCAGATACTTTTGCCATTCGGTCAGCGGGAAACCGCCGTGCGCGCCAATGACCTCTTTCGGAATCACCGAAGGCGTGCCGCCGATTTTTTTCGATACCGGCCAGTTCATCCAGTCGCCGAGGTTCACGCTTTTAATGTCCAGAGTGTCGAGCATCGCCGCGAGGGGCAGCTGATCGGTCGGTGGCTGATTATCTGGCAGGATATTCCAGGTATCCCTGAAAAACATAATCCACAACGGGCACAAACGTTCCCAGGTTTTACGCGTCGCTGCTAAGAATGCGCCGTTGACGTGGTCAACGATATAAGGCCGCACGCTGTCTTTGTAATACGCTGGAATAATTTCAGGGTCACAATCCCCGAGTTTGGCAATCATTTTGCCCTGACGAAAACTCGAATAAATATGGTTTTCATGCAGCTGAATTTCAGGCATTTTCAGCAGATTCAGATCAGAGTCGATCATCAAAATACCGTCAGTTTTGGCCTGCAAAGGCGCCAGCAGTTTGATCAGACGGCTGAGATAAATTTGTTTATAGCGATAATCGCCGGATTTAGTTTCAGGATTGAGTGTCACGATGCGGACTTTTTCAGGCAGAGGCCGGAACAGACTGGCATCCTGATCGGTCACAATGACAATTTCCTGCAATTGTGTCGCGAATTTGTCGGCAAATTCCGCGCATAAACAGGCTTCTTCAATATAGTCAGCACCCGCGGAAGGAATGACGACAGAGGTGATATTATTCTTTGGCGCGCCTGCCTTGACGGTATCGGCATAAGGCAGATTGTGGCGTGAAAGAATATGACGATATTTAGAATTTAGAAATTTGAACATGTTCAGCCTTGTTTCTTTTTAACGCTGCTCAAAACGGTTTCCACGCCAGAGACATATTTTTCAATCGCAAATTTTTCGCGGACAGTGAGGTTTGCCTGCGTAGCGATTTCACTTCGCAAATGGGCGTTGAGATACAGCGTTTTCATATGGTTGAAGAGCATCTCAATATCGCCATACTCGAAAAGCATTCCGGTTTCTGCATTTTTAATCAGTTCGGCAGTTCCCGTGACATTGGATCCAATCACCGGCGTTTTCAGTAACATGGATTCCAGAACGACCCGCGGTAAACCTTCACTTTTTGAGCCTAATATAAAGGCATCAAAAGCCGCCAGATATTCCAGAGGATTGCTTTGAAAACCGGTGAAGATGACTTTATCCATTATATTCAGTGCGGCAGCCTGCTGGATCAGGCGGCGTAAATTCGGGCCTTCACCGACAAAGACCATTTTCCATTTTGCTTCCGGGAAAGCTCGGTTAAATTTATCGAGTGCCAGCAGGGTGAAGTGGTGGGCTTTACGATTAATCAGAGAACCGATACTGCCAAAGATGAAAGTATCTTCTGTTGCGCCGAGTTCTGCGCGGATCCTGATGCCATCAGGTAACGGCTGATTAATATCAATGCCGTTGAAGACGGTAAAACACAGTTCTTTCCGCACGCCGCGTTTGAGCAACTGTTCCTGAACACCCTGAGAAACAGAAATGATGCTGTGGCAAAAACGGTTAACAATGCCCACGACGTCTTTGTTCAGAACCGGTTCGATGCGGCAATGCTGCACGATTTCTGTTGGTAAGCCTGCGGTCGAATAATAGCCTTCCACGTTAGAACTTGGCTGATTATTCATATATAAAATATCAAACTGACCGAGCTCAAGCAGGGAATGGATTTTGCGGATATTGGGGTTTATACGCCAGATTTTATCGACAGAATAAATCGCTTTCTGGCGTAAATTGCCGCTAAAGAAAAACAGCGTTCGCAGGACTTCTTTGCTGATTTTTGCCCAGGAGGGCTGTCTGACCTGGGGAATGAAAAATACCGGCACATTGAGCGAGTTCAATATCTGACTGATGGTTTCCCCGTTATCCCGGGCGTAGTCATTGTAAAAGCAGCAACTGATTTCAAACTTTTCACGATCGATTCTTTTCAGTAACTCCAACATGCTGTTGGTGCCACCTCCCCATTCTTTGCCGCTGTCGAGCAGCAGAATTTTAGATCGATCTAGTCCCATCGGTTAGCGCCCTTGCTCAGCCCGGTTAAAAAAATATGCTACCCATTATAAGAGGCAAATTCTATAAGCTCTACTTATTTGATTCTGATACTAAAATCACTCATATCAATATGTTGTATGAATATTTCGAATCCATTTTTTAGAAAATGGGAACCTGGCACCCGTCAATGTCCGTGAATCCTATTTTTTAGGAAATGCGGTCCATGCTAGATATTGGCGTTCAACAAACTGTATTGCCGGCAATGCAGACAGGCTTTCGCCCAGCACTGTAAACATGCTGTCGGCATACACTTGCGGAACCGGTTGTTTCACGCGGCAGACGCTGATGCCTTTACGTGATGGTTTAGACGCCGTGATACTGGTCGCTTTCCCCGCCGGGGCGCTGCGCTGGGGTTCGTTGAGCAGATCGCTTGGCCGCACCAGAACGATATCGGAAGGCAAATTCGGCAGCATTTGTTGCAGCACTTTCACCGTGGTCGGATGGGGATGACCGATGGCGATGGCATAACCGTTCTTGCGGGCGAGCTGAATAGCCCGTTCAAACTGATGGCGGATTTCCGCTTCGTTCTGCACATCATCTAAAAAGACGTTGCGCTTAATCACTTTCACCCGGGTTCCCTGAGCGGCCTGAACCGATTTGGTATTGCCGATGGTCATACTGTCGAGGAAGAATAAGTTGTGAGCATTCATGGCCTGCATGACGTTTTCCATGCCGGTCAGGCTGGAGGTCATGGCGCTGCCCATATGATTGTTGATACCAATCGCATACGGGATATTGCTGATGGCCTGATCGACAATACGCTTCACTTCTGCGGCACTCATCGAAGGTGTCAGCGTATCTTTTTCCAGCGGTTGTTTGCTGAGCGGCGCCATCGGCAGGTGGATCAATATTTCACGGCCCTGCTGATGTGCCTTGTTCATCATCATCTGCGAATCTGGAGCATTAGGGAAAATCGCAACGGATACCGCTTTTGGCATCTGAAGTACCTGGTTTTCCTCATGCTGGCGATAACCAAAGTCATCAATCAGGATGGATAATTTCGCTGCCTGAACCTGACAAACGAAAAACGCAGTACCACAAAGGGCAGCTAAAACGGACTTTTTATATCGCAATGCTATCTTCCCAACCACGGCTGTGGATTTACTGCCTGGCCCTGACGACGAATTTCAAAATACAGCGATGGCTGGCCCTGTCCGCCGCTGTTCCCAACTTTAGCAATGGCCTGACCGGTTCTGACCTGATCGCCAACGCTGACCAGTGCATCCTGGTTGTAACCATATAGACTCATATCGCCTTTACCATGGTCGATAACCACAACCAGCCCGTAGCCCTGTAACCAGTCCGCCAGAATGACGCGTCCGTCGGCAATAGCCCGGACATCACTGCCTTCGCGTGCTGAAATGACGATGCCTTTCCAGCGTAGTTCACCCTGTAGTTGTTCGCCGAAGCGATGTATCAACGAACCGTTAACCGGCCACATATTTTGACCCGAAGGACGTCCCAGACCGCCGGTTCGGGCCATCAGTGACTGTTCGCTTTGGGTTGGTTTATAGGTTGAACCTTTTTTCTTCGCTTGCTGTTCTTTCGCTCGCACGGCGGCGGCTTCCCGCGCTTCTTTTTCCGCACGGGCTTTGGCGGCACGTTCAGCAGCGGCAATTTTGTTTTGCAGGCTGGATTCGTTGGCGCGCAGTTCCGTCAGGCTCTGCTCATCTTTTTGCAATGAGGATTCCAGCGCCGTGAGCGTTTGCTTACGGGCGGCACGCGCCTGTTCGAGTTTTTGTTGCTGTGATTGTTGTTCACTCAGCAGGCTTTTTTGTTGTGTTTGCTTTGATTGCAACGAAACACGTTGTTCAGCCAGCGTGGTGCGGGTCTGTTTCAGCTCTTCGATGGTTTTCTGTCGTTCGGTATTCAGATAGCCGAAATACGCCAGGATCCGCTCATTACGTTCGCTCTCTTCACCGCTGAGCAGCAGTTGCAAGCCTTTATGCTGGCCGATACGGAATGCCGCATCGAGCTGTTTTGCCAGGATCTCTTCCTGTGTCTTTTGCTGTTTTTGCAACTTATCGATAGAGGCGTTAAGCCCGGCAATGTCTTTGCTGAGTGTGGCGAGGGTTGACTGAGTTCCGCGCAGCTGGCTGCTGGCGGAGGCAATGGTTTTTTCCTGCGCCTGCAATTGCTGTAATAAAGTGCCGCGCTGTTGTTTCTGCTGCTTAACGCTTTTTTCTTTTTCCGCGATGTTTTGCTGAATGGTTTTTAGCTGATCTTTATTGTCGTCAGCATGCACACTCACGGAAAGAGAGAATAAAGAAGCACAAAGTAATAAGGCTGAAGATGGGAAAACAGATACGGCCTTGTCCTGAGCGGAAAGGCGGGTTCTCATCAGGCTGAAATGAATGAATTTGCTCAAACTTTTTTCCGCTTGTCGACCGTGGATGATAGACAATATGGCTGTCCCTTCTCGTATCGTAACACTAATCAACCGGCTGATGCACAAACAAAAAAGGCGTACCAACGGGTGTCAGTACGCCTTTGTAACAGAGCTTTAAGAGAAATTAGCGTGCGATAAACAGCGGTTTGCCGCTCATTTCTGCCGGAATTTCCATGCCCATCAGTGAAAGCATTGTTGGTGCGATATCAGACAATTTACCGCCTTCAACCGCTTGTGCATTTCCGCCAATGTAGATTAATGGCACCGGCAGACTGGTATGCGCGGTGTGTGCCTGACCTGTCGCCGGGTCGCGCATTTGTTCTGCGTTACCGTGGTCGGCGGTGATCAGCAACTGGCCACCGGCTGCTTTCACGGCATCCACAACCTGAGCAACACAATTATCCAGTGCTTCAACGGCGCTCACCGCAGCGTCGTAAACGCCGGTATGACCGACCATATCGCCATTCGGATAGTTACAAATGATGGTGTCATATTTTCCGCTGGCAATTGCGCCGAGCAGTTTTTCCGTCAGTTCAACCGAGCTCATTTCCGGTTGCAGGTCATAAGTTGCGACGTTCGGGGATTTCACCAGAATGCGGTCTTCGCCTTCAAATGAGTCTTCCATGCCGCCGTTAAAGAAGAAGGTAACGTGTGCATATTTCTCAGTTTCGGAAATACGCAGTTGAGTTTTGCCATGTGCCATCAGCCACTCGCCGAGGGTATTTTTCAGTGATGCTGGCGGATAGGCGCAGGCGGCGTTGATGTCCGCGGCATATTCGGTCAGCATGATGAAATCGCCGAAGTTGATGACTTTTTCGCGGGCAAAACCATCGAAGTCCGGACTGATAAAGGCGCGGGTGATTTCGCGGGCCCGGTCTGCGCGGAAGTTCATGAAGATCAGTGCATCGCCGTCATTGATGGCCGCGGATTCTTCGCCTGCTGCCTGCAATACAGTTGGCTTCACGAATTCATCATTTTCATCACGGGCATAAGCGGCCTGCAGGCCAGCCAGTGCATTATCGGCAGTGAACGCGCCTTTTGCCTGCGACATCAAATCGTAAGCCAGTTGTACGCGATCCCAACGGTTATCGCGATCCATCGCGTAATAGCGGCCTACGATAGAGGCGATACGGCCAGTACCGATTTGTGCGAATTTCTCAGAGAAGCGTTTCAGTGCCGCTTCAGCGCTGCGCGGCGGTGTATCACGGCCATCCAGGAAGGCGTGCAGATAAATGGCTTTCGCGCCACGACGGTGCGCCAGTTCCACCATCGCCATAATGTGGTCTTCGTGACTGTGAACGCCGCCCGCAGACAACAGACCCATAATGTGAACCGCTTTGCCTGCGGCAATGGCACGATCAACCGCACCGGTCAGTACGCTATTATTAAAGAAGTCGCCTTCTTTGATTTCTTTGTCCAGACGGGTGAGATCCTGATACACGATGCGGCCCGCACCTAAATTGACATGGCCGACTTCGGAGTTGCCCATCTGACCGTCGGGCAGACCGACGTCCAGTCCGGAGGCAGCGATAAGTGTGTGAGGATGAGTGGCCCACAGATTATCCATCACCGGCGTTTTGGCGTTCAGGATCGCGTTATCTTGTTGCTCTTCGCGATGTCCATAGCCGTCCAGAATCACCAGAACCATCGGTTTTTTGTTGCTCGACATGTCAATTGACCTCAGTTTAAAAGATGAAATGCTCAATAGGCTCGCCCGCTGAAACGGGATAAACAGGCGCGACTAAAGGCATTTAAGCCGGCTGATTTTACCCCAGTGCAGGAAGTGAATAGCCGGAGGAGATCAAAGATGAGGTGAGGTGAGGGTTAACTTTCAGCATAAAGGCGTGTTAATTTTCCGAGACGTGCCGCAGATTGTGGCATTCGCCCGCGCTTACTGGCTGTATTTGCTCCGGCGCGCAGGTATACTCTGAAGCCTTGAATTTTCCCCCAACTGACGGGAGTTGCTACACCCCATGCAAGATATTATGCCGTTCATCAGTGCGCATCCGGTTCTCAGCCTGGCGTGGGTTGCGTTACTGATTGCAGTAATTGTGACCACCTTTAAAACACGTTTCTCTAAAGTGAAAGAGATCACCCGTGGCGAAGCAACACGCCTGATTAATAAAGAAGATGCCATCGTTGTCGATGTTCGCGCGCGTGAAGAATTCCGCAAAGGCCACATCGCTGAATCACAGAATGTGTTGTCTGCTGACATCAAAAACAACAATCTGGGTGAACTGACCAAACACAAAGCACAGCCAGTAATCGTGGTATGTGCCACCGGACAAACTTCCCGTACTGCGGCTGAAGGCCTGATTGCTGCTGGTTTTGAGCGTGTGTTCACACTCAAAGAAGGCATCAGCGGCTGGAGCGGTGAAAACCTGCCTTTAGTTCGCGGTAAATGATTCGCGGTAAATAAGACGTTCAGATAACCGCTACAGCATTAAATTCTACGACTCTGAGGTGGAACCCATGGCTAAAATTGAAATCTATACCAAGGCAACCTGCCCTTACTGCCATCGTGCGAAAGCCCTGCTCAACAGCAAAGGTGCTTCATTCGATGAAATCGCTATCGATGGTGACGCAGATAAGCGTGAAAAAATGATCGCCCGCAGCGGTCGTTCAACCGTGCCTCAGATCTTTATCGACGGACAGCACGTTGGCGGTTGTGATGATTTACATGCACTTGATGCACGCGGTGGCCTTGACCCAATGCTGGGTTAATCAGGGCGGCGGTGGTTTCGCATTACGTGTTTAAAAGGACTATTAACTTAAGGGTACTACTCACATGTCAGAACAAAATAACACCGAGATGGCTTTCCAGATCCAACGTATTTATACAAAAGACATCTCTTTTGAAGCGCCAAATGCGCCTCAGGTTTTCCAGCAAGACTGGCAGCCAGAAGTTAAACTGGATCTTGATACCGCTTCCAGCCAGCTGGCCGAAGGCGTATACGAAGTTGTCTTGCGTGTGACCGTAACGTCTTCTCTTGGCGACGAAACTGCGTTCCTGTGTGAAGTTCAGCAAGGTGGTATCTTCACTATCTCCGGTATCGATGGCAACCAGATGGCGCATTGCCTGGGTGCATATTGCCCGAACATTCTGTTCCCGTATGCTCGTGAGTGCATCACCAGCCTGGTCTCCCGCGGTACTTTCCCGCAACTGAATCTGGCACCTGTTAACTTTGACGCTCTGTTCATGAACTATCTGCAACAGCAAGCTGAAGGCGAAGGTGCAGAACCGCATCAGGATGCCTGATGAAAACCGTCAATGCGTCAATGACAGTGATCGGTGCCGGCTCGTACGGCACCGCTTTAGCGATTACTCTCGCCAGAAATGGCCATCCCGTTGTGCTGTGGGGACATAATCCCGACCACATCAACGCCTTACAACGTGCCCGTTGTAATCAGGAATTCCTTCCTGATGTTCCGTTCCCCGATAATCTGTTGCTCGAAACCAATCTGTCTGTCGCCTTAGCCGCCAGCCGTAATGTGCTGGTTGTGGTACCCAGCCATGTATTTGGTGACGTATTGCGCCAGCTTAAACCCCACTTGCGTCCTGATGCGCGTGTGGTGTGGGCGACGAAGGGGCTGGAGGCGGAAACCGGCCGTCTGTTGCAGGATGTCGCACGCGAAGAACTCGGCGATGCCATTCCGTTAGCTGTGGTTTCCGGGCCGACATTCGCCAAAGAACTCGCGGCAGGCATGCCGACGGCAATCTCTCTGGCCGCAACCGATGCGACGTTTGCCGACGATTTGCAGCAGTTACTGCACTGTGGCAAAAGTTTCCGTGTCTACAGCAACCCGGATTTTATCGGCGTTCAGCTGGGTGGTGCGATTAAAAACGTTATCGCCATTGGTGCCGGAATGTCAGATGGTATTGGCTTTGGCGCTAATGCCCGAACCGCGCTGATTACCCGCGGACTGGCTGAAATGACGCGTCTGGGTGCCGCTTTGGGCGCTGACCCTGCGACATTTATGGGCATGGCAGGGCTGGGTGATTTGGTGTTAACCTGCACAGACAACCAGTCCCGCAACCGTCGTTTCGGCATTATGCTGGGACAAGGCAAGGATGTTCAGACCGCTCAGGACACCATCGGCCAGGTTGTAGAAGGCTATCGCAATACGAAAGAAGTGCGGGCTCTGGCGCAGCGTAACAACGTTGAAATGCCAATCACAGAACAGATTTACCAGGTGTTGTACTGCGGTAAAGATGCGCGTGAAGCAGCGATCAGTTTACTTGCCCGTGCGAGCAAGGACGAAAAACACAGCCACTGAAAGGCGTATAAAGTATAGCCACCTTGTTGGTGTTCCCGACAGGGCGGCTTTTTATTACCCGAACTTGCAAAGTCGTAAGGAAAAGTGATGTCGCTAGAAGAATTAGAGCTGGTCTGGAATAACATTAAATCAGAAGCGAGAGCACTGGCTGAGTGTGAACCGATGCTGGCGAGTTTTTTCCATGCGACGTTACTTAAACATGAAACGTTGGGCGGCGCGCTGAGCTACATTCTGGCCAATAAGCTGGGCAATCCGATTATGCCCGCGATGGCTATCCGTGAAGTGGTTGAAGAAGCCTATCGCAACGACGAACAAATGATCTTGTCCGCTGCCCGCGACATTCTGGCTGTGCATCAGCGCGATGCGGCGGTCGATAAATATTCGACTCCGCTGCTCTATCTGAAAGGTTTCCACGCACTTCAGGCATACCGTATCGGTAACTGGCTGTGGAAGCAGGATCGTAAAGCGCTGGCGATTTATTTCCAGAATCAGATTTCAGTGTCCTTTGGCGTAGATATTCATCCGGCAGCACGCATTGGTTGCGGCATCATGTTTGACCATGCGACCGGAATTGTCATCGGTGAAACGGCTGTTGTTGAGAACGACGTGTCGATTTTGCAATCCGTTACCCTCGGCGGTACCGGTAAAACCTGCGGCGACCGTCACCCTAAAATTCGTGAAGGCGTCATGATTGGTGCCGGTGCGAAAATACTCGGTAATATCGAAGTGGGTGCTGGCGCAAAAATCGGGGCGGGCTCGGTCGTGTTGCAATCCGTTCCTCCGCATACCACCGCTGCGGGCGTGCCGGCGCGTATTGTCGGGCGTCCGGAAAGCGAGCGTCCTTCCATGGATATGGATCAGCATTTCAACGGTATTGCGCAGGGTTTTGAATTCGGCGACGGTATCTGACAGGCATTTCCGATGGCATCATTCTGCATGCCATCGTATTCATTTCCACAACGCTATTCTTTCAGCAGTGCGCCCGGATATCCCAGCTGGCGCCAGGCTTCGTACACCACCACCGAAACAGCATTCGACAAGTTCATGCTGCGGCTTTCTGCGAGCATCGGAATACGGATTTTGTGCTGTGCGGGCAGATTATCCAGAATGGATGCCGGCAGACCACGTGTTTCAGGGCCGAACAGCAGGAAATCATTATCCTGATAGCTGACGGCACTGTGCGCGGGCGTACCTTTGGTCGTCAGTGCAAAAAGACGTTGTGGATTTTCGCTGCTGAGGAACGCGTCATAATTGGCGTGATGCTTAATATGGGCGAATTCATGGTAATCGAGCCCGGCGCGGCGCAGACGTTTATCGTCCCAGCCGAAACCTAACGGTTCGATGAGGTGAAGCTGACATCCGGTGTTGGCACACAGGCGGATAATATTGCCGGTATTTGGCGGGATTTCTGGTTCAAATAAAACGATGTTAAGCATGCGTCCCCCTGATAGAGGGACGCAGAATAGCAGAAACTTAGCGCTGGTGCAGCGGCAGCCAGATAATCAAACGGAGGCCGCCCAGCGGGCTGTCCTCGGCTTTGACTTTGCCTCTGTGCTGCTGAACCGCAGTATCCACGATAGCCAGCCCAAGGCCGGTACCGCCGGATTCACGGTCACGCGCTTCATCAGTCCGGTAGAACGGACGGAAAATCTGCTCACGATCTTCTTCACTCACGCCCGGACCGTCGTCATCAACGGTGATGGTGATCCCTTCACTGTCGTGGGCGAAGTTCAGCGCAATGTGATGATGTGAATAACGCAGGGCATTACGCACAATATTTTCCAGAGCGCTGTCGAGTGCCGCGGCATTCCCGATCAGTTTCCACGGACCAGGCGGCGACGTGACCTCCAGCGTTTTGCCCATCTGCTCGGCTTCAAACTGCGCATCGTCAATCACGCCCTCCCACAGTTCATTGGCTTTCAAGGTCTCGCGCGACAGCTCATTTTTATGCTGGCTGCGTGATAACACCAGTAAGTCATTGATCATACCATCAAGACGTTGCGCTTCATTTTCAATGCGTTGCAGCTCTTTACCTTCGCCATGACGACGACGCATCAGCGCAGTAGCCAGTTGCAGACGTGTCAGCGGGGTACGAAGTTCATGTGAGATATCAGATATCAGCCGTTGTTGCGCCGTCACCATTCGTTCGAGAGCGCTGACCATCTGGTTGAAACTGGCACCGGTCGCAAGGAATTCCTGCGGGCCGGCTTCGAGTTCCGGATGCTGCTTGAGATTGCCGCGTGCAACGTCATCTGCGGCGTTTTTCAACTTACGCGCAGGTTTCGCCAGGCTCCACGCCAGCCACAGCAACAGCGGGGCGCTGATGAGCATCGTGACGATAAGCAGAAGCAGAGGGCGGTCGAACATCAGGTTGATAAAATCAGACTGAGAACTGCTGGCTGGGCGCATCAGGTAAAGCTGGTAATTGTCTTCACCATCACGAACCGAGAAGGGCCCGACCATTTCCACTCGGCCATATTTTTTCTTTTTCGGACGATCTGAGTTATCAGACTGGCCGATAAAGTTACGCACAATCTGCATTTCATTACGCTGAGCGCCAATCACGCGCCCTTCGCTGGTGACCAGCAACAAACGCTGACCCGGCGGTGCCCATTTGTCGATAGCGCGGAACAGCCTGCGCCACCACATCAGATCATTGGCAGGGTCGGTCGCCAGCTCAGCTTCGACGTGCTGTTCAATCATCAGGCCCTGCCGTTGTTCGTTATCGAGCAACGGCGTAATCTGGCGTGAATCGAGTTTCGGCACCATCAATACCAGCATTAGCACCAGGGCTAACGTAAACCAGAAAATGGCAAAAATACGTGCCGTAAGGCTGTTTATCATGAAGCAGAAACCATCAGATAACCGCGTCCGCGCAGGGTTTTAAACCACGGATGTCCGTCCTGACGATCGGGCAATTTACGGCGTAAATTAGAGATGTGCATATCAATCGCACGGTCAAACGGTGTCAGACGTTTACCCAATACTTCCTGGCTCAGATGTTCGCGGGAAACGACCTGTCCGAGATGTTTTGCCAGTAAATACAGCAGGGTAAATTCGGTACCGGTTAGATCCAGCGCTTCGCCATTAAAGCTGGCTTCCTGACGGCCTGGATTCAGCTGTAAGCCATCGACTTCCAGCGTCGGTGAACCGTTGTTCTCATTGGTTTGCTGCTGCTCGCTCCAGTTGGAGCGGCGCAACATCGCCCTGATACGGGCAACCAGTTCGCGGTCATTAAACGGTTTTGGCAGATAGTCATCGGCACCCAGTTCGAGGCCAAGAACACGGTCTAATTCACTGCCGCGAGCGGTTAACATAATCACTGGCGTCTGGTGGCGCTGGCGTAATTCTTTAAGGGTTTCAATGCCGTTTTTCTTCGGCATCATCACGTCAAGTAACAGAAGATCGATGGTATTATCGATTTTCTCTAATGCCTGCTCACCGTCGTAAGCCACCACAACATTAAAGCCTTCCATTTCGAGCAATTCTTTCAAAAGTGAAGTCAGTTCACGGTCGTCATCAACTAACAAAATTTTATTCATTGTATTTACCTCTAGACGCAAAATACGTCATCAATTGCCGCTATTCCATGACTTTACGTACTTTTACAAGCACTGACGCTTGTTTGCAGCAGCAGGTTTAGACTGCTTTTCAATGATTCGCGATGAAGCGATAAAGACTTTAGGAGTATGTGATGTTTAAGGCAGCTTCATTCGGTTTGGCCACGCTTCTGACGCTGAGTTCAGGTGTCGTTTTAGCAGATGGCGCAAAACCAGTGTCGGCGATGCCAGCAGAACATGATAGCACGATGTTGGATAAGCCTCAGGAACGCAACACCATGTTTGATGGTGTAAATCTCACTGAGCAGCAGCGCCAGCAAATGCGTGACCTGATGCACCAGGCTCGTAAAGATCTGCCTCATGTAAATGTAGAACAGATAGAAACGATGCACAGATTGGTTACCGCCGAAAAGTTTGATCAGGCCGCAGTCCGGTCACAAGCCGAATTAATGGCTCAGGAACAGGTGGATCGCCAGGTCGAAATGGCCCGCATCCGCAACCAGATGTTTAATCTGCTGACGCCTGAGCAAAAAGACGTATTGAACCAGAAACACGAGCAGCGCATGCAACAGATGCGTAAGCAGTTATCTGGATTACAGCCCTCTTCTGCCCAGAAGACGAGTAGTACCAGCACGACCGAGTAAGATCCCTGTTTTTCCTTGCCATAGACACCATCCCTGTCTTCCCCCGCCGAAAGGTGGGGTTTTTTTTGCCTGCAATTCCGCATGGGTTCACAAAAGCGTAAATTAACAAGGTGGAAATCTGCGCGTAACGAACTGGAAATATCTTGTAAAAGCCGTATGAATCAGTAAATTGCGAAGTACAGAGCAGTGTATGCGTATTCTTGCTGACTTGAATCAATTCAGCACCGGTGTTTTGTTATACTATAGGCTCAAACGCTAGTAAGCCCTTTTGGCTGCACAAGAAAAATTCGCCCAACAGGCTGGCTCAAGATTCTTAAGAAATTGCATCTACAAGTTCAGAGGTAGTCATGATCAAAAAAATTGGTGTACTGACAAGTGGTGGCGATGCCCCAGGCATGAATGCTGCGATCCGTGGCGTTGTCCGCTCCGCTTTATCTGCAGATTTAGAAGTCTACGGTATTGAAGATGGCTACCTCGGCATGTACGAAAACCGCATGCGCAAACTGGATCGCTACAGCGTTTCAGACATGATTAACCGCGGCGGTACTTTCCTGGGTTCAGCTCGTTTCCCGGAATTCCGTGACCCGGAAATGCGTAAAGTGGCGCTGCAGAATATGAAAGACCGCGGTATTGATGGCCTGGTGGTTATCGGTGGTGACGGTTCTTATGCAGGTGCAGACTTGCTGACCAAAGAAGGCGGCATCCGTTGTATCGGCCTGCCAGGCACTATCGATAACGATGTTGCCGGTACTGACTACACCATCGGTTTCTTCACGGCGCTGGGCACTGTGGTAGAAGCGATTGACCGTCTGCGTGATACCTCCTCTTCACACCAGCGTATCTCCATCGTTGAAGTGATGGGCCGTTATTGCGGCGACCTGACTCTGGCGGCTGCGATTGCCGGTGGTTGCGAATTTATCGCTATCCCGGAAGTTGAATTCAAACGTGATGATCTGGTTGCTGAAATCAAAGCAGGCATCGCGAAAGGTAAAAAACACGCGATCGTCGCCATCACGGAGAAGTTAGATAACATCGAAGAGCTGGCCAAATACATTGAGAAAGAAACCTGCCGCGAAACGCGTGGCACGGTATTAGGTCACATTCAGCGTGGTGGTGCGCCAGTCGCTTACGACCGCATCTTAGCTTCCCGCATGGGCGCTTATGCTGTTGACCTGCTGCTGGAAGAAGGCCGCGACTATTCTCAAGGTGGTTTCTGTGTCGGCGTAGAAAACGAGAAAATGGTTCACGAGCTCATCTCGGTTTGTATCGCACCAGAGAACAAGAAAAGCAAATTCAAAGAAGACTGGTACGACACTGCGAAAAAACTGTTCTGATACAGTTAATTACGCAATCGAAAGAACCTCCTTTACGGGAGGTTTTTTTTCGCCCGTCCTTTGTTTATTCCAGAAAGTAATAGAAAAAAACCTTTTATTCTTTATGCGTTTCATTTTTATCTGGCACGCTCTCCTTAACGAACAAATAAATGAAATCCATAGAAACTATCTCGGGAGAGTGCGATGCGTAAATGGGCAGTAGGTTTGGGATTACTGTTGGTGGCAACCGGAGCAATTGCCAAAGATATTCAGATTCTGAACGTGTCATACGATCCAACGCGTGAGTTCTATGAACAATACAACAAAGCGTTCAGCAAATACTGGCAGGCAAAAACTGGCGATACCGTGACCGTGCGTCAGTCGCATGGCGGTTCAGGAAAACAGGCCACGTCTGTTATTAACGGCATTGAAGCGGATGTGGTAACACTGGCGCTGGCGTATGACGTTGATGCTATTGCCGAGCGCGGTCGTATCGATAAAAACTGGATCACCCGTCTGCCGGACAACTCTGCACCTTATACGTCCACCATTGTTTTCCTGGTGCGCAAAGGCAATCCGAAACAAATTCACGACTGGAATGATTTGATCAAGCCGGGCGTGTCGGTTATCACGCCGAACCCTAAAACGTCAGGCGGTGCCCGCTGGAACTATCTCGCAGCATGGGGTTATGCCCTGCATCACAACAACAATGATAAAGCGAAGGCTCAGGATTTCGTGAAAGCATTGTATAAAAACGTCGAAGTGCTGGATTCCGGCGCGCGTGGCGCAACCAATACTTTCGTTGAGCGCGGTATCGGTGATGTGCTGATTGCGTGGGAAAACGAAGCGTTGCTGGCGACCAAAGAAGTCGGCAAAGATAAGTTTGAAATCGTGACGCCAAGCGAATCGATTCTGGCTGAGCCAACGGTTTCTGTGGTCGATAAAGTGGTGGATAAACGTGATACCCGCACTGTGGCGGATGCCTATCTGAAGTATCTGTATTCACCGGAAGGCCAGACTATCGCGGCAGAAAACTATTACCGCCCTCGTGATCCGCAAGTCGAAAAGAAATTCGCTTCTGAATTCCCGAAACTGAAACTGTTCACCATTGATCAGGTTGCAGGTACCTGGGCACAGGCGCAGAAAGACCATTTCGCGACAGACGGTATTTTTGATCAGATCTCTAAGCGTTAATGACGTTTTACATACAGGTCTTTCGCAAATAACTCTCTTTGCCACCAAAAAAGAAAACCCCGGCATGCCGGGGTTTTTTTGCGCAGAAGAAAAGAAACAGGCTTACGCTTGTTTAGCTTCTGCAGCCGCTTTCACGATCACTGCGAAAGCATCCGCTTTCAGTGATGCGCCGCCAACCAGTGCGCCATCGATGTCTGGCTGGGTGAACAGCTCAGCAGCGTTAGCCGCGTTAACGGAACCGCCGTACTGGATGATCACTTGTTCAGCAACCGCAGCATCTTGTTTCGCGATGTGGTCACGGATGAATTTGTGAACTGCCTGAGCTTGTGCAGGAGTTGCCGATTTACCGGTACCGATCGCCCAAACTGGTTCGTAAGCGATAACTGCGCCTTCGAATGCTTTCGCGCCCAGAGTGTTCAGAACCGCATCCAGTTGCTTAGCGCAAACGGCTTCAGTTTTGCCAGCTTCGTTTTCTGCTTCGGTTTCACCGATGCACAGAACCGGGATCAGACCCGCTTCTTTCAGCACGCCGAATTTCTTCGCGATGAACTCGTCGCTTTCTTTGTGGTAAGTGCGGCGTTCTGAGTGACCGATGATGATGTATTGCGCACCGATGTCTTTCAGCATGTCGGCAGAGATTTCGCCGGTGAATGCGCCGGACAGGTTAGCATCAACGTTCTGAGCACCCAGCGCGATACGGCTGCCAGCCAGAGCGTGTTTAGCCTGTGACAGGTAAACTTCTGGTGGAGCAATCGCAACGCCACAACCTACTACTGTGCTCAGTTCAGTACGCAGAGCAGCAATCAGTTCGTTAACCATGTGGGTGCTGCCGTTAAGCTTCCAGTTACCCATCACTAATGGATGTCGCATGTTTTTTCCTCCAAAAGGGGACGCGAGTGTCGATTAAAATTTCTGCCAAATAAGCAGATTACCTGTGCAACAGTATAGAGATCATTGGACGTAAAGGCTTTGCTTTTTGTCATTAAAAGCCGTCATCTCACGGCTCAGCCAGCGCAAGCTTGACCGGCTCCACGGCGAATGTCAGACCTTTTTCGCCATTGTCTGAAATCACAAAACGCACCGCGCCCACTTCCTGCTTATAAAACTGCTGGCCTTTACCTTTCTCAATCATGGACGTCACTTTCGCCACACTTTGTGGCGCAGAAAGTGTGGCGTCAAACTGACGCATCAGGTTCGCCATGTAGCTGATCGCCAGCGTGCGCGCGGCTTTCTCTTCGGCACCCTGAATCGGCAAATAGGTAATTTGCAGCGTTTTGATTTTGCCGGTGCCTTTTTCCAGCGCCGTCGAAGCGTACAGATTTTCGTTAATCTTGCTGGCGGCGCGGGTCAGGGAACTGTTCGCCGATTTGTCGCTGATGGAACGGAACTCGCCAATCTGCTGAGTCGGATTGGCTTCATTATATTTTGCGCGGAAATTGATCAGCGTCGTTTCAAACGTCGGTGCGCCGGCCAGCAGATAAGGTGCCTTTGGCATCTCTTCTGCGCCTGAATGATCGGTCGGTGGATCGGCAAGCGCGACATTCTGGCAGGCCAGTATCAACAGCGCTGGCAGCGCCAGGCGTAATAAAGATTGAGCAACAGTCATAGGGCATTTCTTATTTTGTTTCAACAGACCGATTAAAGCGGGGAACGGGGGGTAATGTCAAAAGGAGAGCGTAAAGATTCTCGCCGCCGCTGCCTGTGGGTTACACTCCGCCTGATTTAACAATTTACTCCCATTGGACTTTACGGAACGGACTGTCAATGACGTTACAGCATGCACTGTTTTCTTTTAACGGCCGCCTGGGTCGCCGCGATTTCTGGATCTGGATGGTCAGCTGGCTGATTCTGATGGTGGCTGATTTCTTTTTCGCCGCACAGGAATGGATTACCTATCAGACAGCCGGTTTTGCGCTGGTCGTATTACTGTGGCCGACTGCGGCGGTGCTGGTGAAAAGATTGCATGATCGCAATAAATCCGCCTGGTGGGCATTGCTGTTTGTGCTGGCGTGGATGCTGGTGGCCGGTAACTGGGCTGCGGCGATGCCGCAAACCTGGAGCTGGGTATTAGGCCGTCTGGCGCCATCCGTGATTTTCATCATGCTGATTATCGACTGCGGCGCGTTTGTCGGTACGCCGGGCACAAATCGTTTTGGCCCGGAACCGGATGACGTTAGATTCCGCTAGTTTTGCGGACATAGATTTACCAGTAATGCTCGCTGGTCATATGGCCCGGCTTGCGTTTGAGATGCTTGCGCATACCCCGCGTGTCTTTCAGGACTTGCTGGGTATCGCGCACCATCTGCGGGTTTCCGCACAGCATCACATGGCTGTCTTCTGCCAGCATCTTCAGGCCGACAGCCGTTTCCAGCGTGCCGTTTTCAATCAGCGCAGGTACACGACCGCTCAGCGAACCGGCAATCTCTTCGCGGCTGACCACTGTCTGAATATGTAATTTGCCCTCATAGCGACGCTGAAGCTGTTGCATCAGTGGCAGATAACTCAGGTCAGCCGCGAAGCGTGCCGCGTGAACCAGAACAATATTTTTGAACCGCTCCAGCCCGAGCCCTTCCTGCAAAATCGACAGATACGGCCCGATTGCCGTGCCGGTTGCCAGCATCCACAACGTATCGCATTCCGGCACTTCTTCGATGACGAAAAAACCTGCGGCTTCTTTGGTGATATTAATTTCGTCACCCGGCTGCATCACGTGCAAGCGCGGGCTGAGCTTTCCTTCCGGCACATTGACCAGATAGAACTCCAGTTCGTTGCTGGAGGGCGTATTCACATACGAATAGGCACGCTGAACGCGCTCGCCATCGATATCCAGAGAGAGTTTGGCGAACTGGCCTGCGGTAAAAGGATCGACCGGTGCATTGACCGTGATGCTGAACAAATTGTCTGTCCAGTGCTCAACTTTTTTGACTTTTCCCGTCACCCAATCAGCCATAAAAACTCCCGTTGTTCCTGATTTATTCATGAATACCGAAACTGAGGCCTGATTTTATTTCAAATTTTTCGGATCCCTTATCGGTTAAATGTTATCAGCCTGATCAGCTCTGGTTAGCCAGTATCGATTTTTGTACACCCAGCGTTACACCGCTGGCTTATCCTGCTGCCAGTCGGCGGACGGGATAGTTCACTGCGATACTCGCTTATTCATCTTAATTTGTTAACTTATGCGCCGCCGCCCGTGCGGCCGGTTTACTGGTTATTTGTTCTGCACTTTTCCATCACTGTCTGATAATGAACTGAAAAATGAAAAAACTGGAAAACATTCACCTGCTTGTAATGTTGATTTTGCTGGTCGCTGTTGGCCAGATGGCGCAAACCATTTATGTGCCGAATATCGCGGATATGGCGACCAGTCTGGCGGTGAAACCCGGTGCCGTGCAGCGTGTGATGGCGGCCTATCTGCTGACGTACGGCGGTTCGCAGCTGATTTACGGACCGCTCTCCGATAACATCGGGCGCAGACCGGTGATCCTGGCCGGGCTGATGATTTTCCTGATTGGCGCGGCGGGCGCAATGATGTCGACCAGTCTGAATATGCTGATCCTGGCCAGTGCGGTACAGGGGCTGGGTACCGGCGTGGCGGGCGTGATGGCGCGCACCATGCCGCGTGATTTGTACAGCGGTGGTGCATTGCGTCATGCCAACAGCCTGCTGAACATGGGAATTCTGGTGAGTCCGCTGCTGGCACCGGTCATCGGCGGCGCTTTGTCTGCGTGGCTGGGCTGGCGTGCAAGCTTTGGTTTTCTGCTGATCCTGTGCGCGGGCGTGGCGTTTTCTATGTACCGCTGGCTGCCGGAAACCCGTCCGGAATTCACGGCTGATAATCCGCCGCGTAAAATGTTCGCCAGCCTGCGTTTATTGCTGGCAGATGCCAACTTCAGCCGCTATCTGGTGATGCTGGTCGGTGCGCTGGCCGGTGTGGCGGTCTTCGAAGCCAGCTGTGGCGTGCTGATGGGCGGCGTTCTCGGGCTGAGCGGCGTGATGGTCAGCATCCTGTTTATCCTGCCGATCCCCGCGGCATTCTTTGGTGCCTGGTATGCCGGGCGTACCGAAAAAAGTTTCCAGCAGCTGATGTGGCATTCGGTCATCAGTTGTCTGCTGGCCGGGCTGGCGATGTGGATCCCTGGCTGGCTGGGCATCATGAATATCTGGACGCTGATCGTTCCCGCTTCTCTGTTCTTCTTCGGCGCTGGCATGTTGTTCCCATTGGCGACTACCGGCGCGATGGAGCCTTTCCCTTATCTGGCCGGTGCGGCGGGTGCGCTGGTGGGTGGCCTGCAAAATATGGGCTCGGGGCTGGTGGCGTGGATGTCTGCGATGTTGCCGCAAACGGGTCAGTTCAGTCTGGGTTTGCTGATGTTTGCGATGGCGGTACTGATCTTGCTGTGCTGGTGGCCAATGTCGAACCGTCAGCAGGAGCAGGGCCATACGGTCTGATACTGTTTCCGGCGCATAAAAAAAGCAGAGCTGAGCTCTGCTTTTTGTCTTTAAGGGCATCCAGTCAGATAATAAATTCGTGCAACGCGGCGTCTTTACGGTCGAGATAATGCGTCGAGCGGATACGACGGATGGTGCGGGATTTACCGCGGATCAACAGCGTTTCGGTGGTCGCCATATTTCCTTTACGGCTGATACCTTCCAGCAGATCGCCTTTGGTAATGCCGGTTGCGGAGAAAATCACGTTATCGTTACGCGCCATATCATCGAGCAGCAGCACTTTACCCGCCTCAATCCCCATCGCCTGACAACGCGCCAGCTCATCTTCGCCCATGCGGCGGTTTTCCGGCGTATCGCCTTTCACGTGATGACGTGCCAGTAAACGGCCTTGCATATCACCATCCAGCGCGCGGATCACCGCAGCGGAAATCACCCCTTCAGGTGCGCCGCCGATGCCGTACAACACGTCCACTTCGCTTTCCGGCATACAGGTCAGAATAGTTGCCGCCACGTCGCCGTCCGGGAATGCGAACACACGCACGCCGGAGGCCAGCATTTCACGGATAGCGTCGTCATGGCGTGGTTTCGCCAAAACAGCCACAGTCAGTTCTGTCAGGGGTTTATCCAGCGCTCTGGCGATATTCGCCAGATTCTCAGCCAGCGTCAGGTTCAGATCGATAGCGCCTTTGGCTCCCGGCCCGACGGCGATTTTTTCCATGTACATGTCCGGCGCATTGAGGAAAGACCCTTTGTCGCCGACGGCCAGAACGGCCAGTGCGTTGGATTGTCCCATTGCAGTCATGCGCGTACCTTCAATCGGATCGACCGCGATATCCACCGCATCGCCATTCCCGGTTCCGACCTTTTCACCGATATACAGCATCGGCGCTTCATCGATTTCCCCTTCGCCAATGACGATAGTGCCGTCGATATCGACTTTGTTGAGCATGATGCGCATGGACTGAACGGCAGCGTTGTCGGCGAGGTTTTTATCACCCCGGCCCAGCCATTTATAACCGGCGAGCGCGGCAGCTTCGGTCACGCGGGAGAACTCGATTGCTAATTCACGTTTCATTGGAAAGCCTGTAGAAAGAAAAAAAGAGGTCGGTGAGGCAGGGCTCATCTGTGGAGCGATTTTAGCACAACGGGGAATCGGCATAAAAAAACTCCCCGTGCGGGGAGTTTCAGAAAGGTGTTGGCGATAATATCCGGCGATTACTCGTCGTGATCTTCCCACGAGCGAACGCGTGCCACCGCTTTTTGCCAGCCTTTATAGCGGACATTACGTTCCGTCGTTTCAATGCTTGGGCGGAATTCGCGTTCAATAGTGGCTTTGCTGCGCACTTCTTCCAGATCGTTCCAGAAGCCGACGGCCAGACCTGCAAGGAAAGCAGAACCCAGCGCGGTGACTTCCAGCACTTCCGGACGCTCAACGCGGGTGCCCAGAATGTCTGACTGGAATTGCATCAGGAAGTTGTTGGCAACCGCGCCGCCGTCCACACGCAGCGCCTGCAGACGTGTGCCTGAGTCAGCCTGCATCGCATCCAGCACGTCGCGGGTCTGGTAAGCGATAGATTCCAGTGTTGCACGGATGATGTGGTTGCTGTTGGCGCCACGGCTCAGACCGAAGATGGCACCACGGGCATACGGGTCCCAGTAAGGCGCACCGAGTCCGGTGAAAGCCGGTACCACGTAAACGCCGTTGGTGTCTTTCACTTTAGAGGCGAAGTATTCGGAGTCTGTTGCGTCGCTGATCAGTTTCAGTTCGTCGCGCAGCCACTGAATCGAAGCCCCGCCAACAAACACCGCGCCTTCCAGTGCGTAGTTCACTTCGCCGCGCGGACCGCAGGCGATGGTGGTCAGCAGACCGTTTTTAGACGCGACCGCTTCAGTACCGGTGTTCATCAGCAGGAAGCAGCCGGTGCCGTAAGTATTTTTAGCCATACCCGGTTGTACGCAAAGCTGGCCATAAAGCGCCGCCTGCTGGTCACCTGCGATACCGGCGATTGGAATACGCGTACCGCCTTTACCACCGATGTTGGTCTGGCCGTAAATCTCAGAAGAAGGACGCACTTCCGGCAGCATTTCACGCGGAATATCCAGCGCTTCCAGCATACGGTCATCCCACTTCAGGTCGTGGATGTTGAACAGCATGGTACGTGAGGCGTTAGTGTAATCCGTTACGTGAACGCGTCCCTGAGTCATTTTCCAGACTAACCAGGTGTCTACAGTGCCGAACAGCAGTTCGCCACGTTTAGCACGCTCGCGGGAGCCTTCAACGTGATCGAGGATCCATTTCAGTTTGGTGCCGGAGAAATACGGGTCAACCACCAGGCCGGTGTTATGACGGATGTACTCTTCCATGCCATCTTTTTTCAGCTTTTCACAGATGTCAGCAGTACGGCGGCATTGCCACACAATCGCGTTATAGATTGGCTTGCCGGTTTCTTTTTCCCACACGATGGTGGTTTCACGCTGGTTGGTGATACCGATACCGGCGATCTGATCAGAGTTGATGTCGGCTTTCGCCAGCACTTCCACCAGCACCGAGCTTTGCGAAGACCAGATTTCCATCGGGTCATGCTCAACCCAGCCAGATTTAGGGTATATCTGGGTGAATTCGCGCTGTGAAACGCTGACGATGTTGGCATCGTGATCCAGAACCACGGCGCGTGAACTGGTCGTACCCTGGTCGAGTGCGACAATGTATTTTTTTTCGTGAGTCGTATCTGCTGACATAATGTTCATCCTGCGAATAAGTAAGCTGTGGAACAGTTTAGCCGATCAGGCCTTACGCTGTTTGGTTGGCTGCGGTGCTTTATCTTCAACCGGCACATTAATCTGATGTGGCAAATGACGACTAATCAACGCTTTATAACCTGCGGCACCCAGGGCAGCACCCACCAGCGGACCGAAAATAGGCACCAGGAAATAAGGGATATCGCGTGCACCGGTGAAGGCGACTTTGCCCCAGCCAGCGAAGTAGGCGAAAAGCTTAGGACCGAAGTCACGCGCAGGATTCAGGGCGAATCCGGTCAGTGGCCCCATTGATGCGCCGATAACTGCAATCAGAATACCGATCAGCAGCGGTGCCAGCGGGCCACGCGGCAGGCCGTTACCGTCGTCAGTCAGGCCGAGGATCAGCGCCATCAGAACTGCAGTAATCACGGTTTCAACGAAGAATGCCTGTAATACGCTGATGTGCGGGTTTGGATAGGTCGAGAAGATACCGGCCAGATCCAGACTTTCGACACTGCCGCGCACCATGTTGTGGCTTTGCTCGAAATCGAAGAACAGATTGTAATAAAGGCCGTAGACCAGTGCGGCGGCACAGAAGGCGCCTGCAACCTGTGCGATGATGTAAGGCAGAACTTTGCGTCCTTCAAAGTTCGCGAACAAACATAAGGCGACGGTTACAGCCGGGTTCAGGTGTGCGCCTGAAATCGCGGCAGTCAGGTAGATGGCCATTGCCACACCAAATCCCCAGACGATACTGATTTCCCACTGGCCAAAGGATGCTCCGGCAAGTTTCAGCGCAGCAACACAGCCCGCACCGAAGAAAATGATAAGCCCGGTACCCAGAAACTCAGCGATGCACTGACCTTTTAATGTGGAACTCATGGTTTGGCTCATAGTTTGATCCTGCTAAGGATGATGTTAATGGTTAGTTATAGTTTTTCTGTCGTGCGTACGTGAACGTAATCGGATTTTGACGTTCATCATTAAATGAGAACGTAATGTGAATTTATCGTTAACGAGCATAAACGAGAAATAGCGAAATCAAATTTTGTGTGTCGTGTCATAAAAATGAGCGATTTCGCGTATTGGCTTAACTTGATGTAGAGCAAAAAGCACGGGGGTTTAACATTTTATAGGGGCGTTTGAGCCAAACGAACACCCCGCTGCATGGCACTACGGCGGCTAAGGTTATTCGGTATTAACGACGATTTCTGGTAAGAGGTACCGCTTTTTAAGCATTTCCTGATACCCCGCACTGTTAAATTGCAACAGACTGCGTGGATAAAGGGGTTCTGGGTAGACAGGGCAAAGCTGGCTACATACAATCACCCGTTAAGACACCCGACGTTTATACGAAATTTTGAATTGAATTCGTTATGAAAATCGACGGAGTGCAGGAATTTTTGAGCCGTGTCCGGACGATGCGGCAGAACATAAGATGTGCGCCTTGCGAACATAAGGGGACCGAAAAATGTCATTTGAAGTATTTGAGAAATTAGAAGCTAAAGTTCAGCAAGCGATTGATACCATCACTCTGTTGCAGATGGAAATCGAAGAACTGAAAGAACAGAACAACACCTTGTCTCAGGAAGTTCAGCAGGCCAGCGGCAACCACGAGTCTCTGGTGCGTGAAAACGCGCAGCTGAAAGAAGAACAACACGTCTGGCAGGATCGTCTGCGTGCACTGTTGGGAAAAATGGAAGAAGTCTGAGTACTTCCGCCATTCAATGAAAAAGGACGCCTCGGCGTCCTTTTTTGTGGCTGAAAACAGCGGTTTACTCGATATCGAGCGGATCTTCTGACAACACGATGCCGGTATTGTCGGCATACAGATGATCGCCGGAGAAGAAGGTGACGCCGCCAAAATTGACACGAATGTCGCTTTCGCCGATCCCTTCACTGCCTGCGCCCGCAGGAATGGCTGCCATCGCCTGAATGCCGATGTCGAGCTCTTCCAGATCGTCTACCTGACGGACAGCACCGTAAATCACAATGCCTTCCCATTCGTTTTGCAATGCCTGGCGTGCCAGTCCGGCATCCAGCAATGCGCGACGAACAGAGCCGCCGCCATCGACCACTAACACGCGGCCACGGCCGTTTTCTTCCAGCAGGTCATAAAGCAAGCCATTATCTTCAAAGCATTTCACTGTCGTGATTTGCCCGCCAAATGAAGTACGGCCGCCAAAGTTGGAGAACAGGGGTTCGACGACATTCACTTCTTCATGGTAGATGTCGCAAAGTTCGGAAGTATCGTATTTCATAGGATTTCATCTGGTTGCTGCATGAGTGTTCAGTATATCCCTTTCCGGCAGATGTTGGCAAAATCATCAATTGTTAAATGTGAAAAGCAGCCCGATAAACGCACATCAGGCCAACTTTACTCAGTTCAGCAACAGACCTATTGCAAACAAGACGTTAGTCAGTAACGCCGCTTTTACCATATGTTCCAGAAGGGGACGTACTTCGGTGGATGTTTTAGCGCGCATCACACGCAGGACGTGTTTTGCCAGCACCGGAATCGCCAGAATAAACAACCAGCCAGTCCAGTGATGCAGATGCACGGCGGAGAATATCGCCAGACACACGACAGCGGCCGTCAGGATGGTTGCATGATAGCGGCGGGCGTTGACCGGGCCGAGACGTACAGCCAGCGTGTTCTTGCCATTCGCGCTGTCGGTTTCGATATCGCGCAAATTATTGATATTGAGCACCGCGGTCGAGAGCAAACCGGTCGCTGTCGCCGGTAACATCACGATCCAGTCGAAATAACCCGCCTGCAAATAGAATGTGCCCGCGACGCTTATCCAGCCGAAGAAAATCAGCACGGAAATATCACCCAGTCCCATGTAGCCGTAAGGGCGCGTGCCGACGGTATAGGTGATGGCGGCGCCAATCGAGAGCAGACCGAGGATCAGAAAACCTACCACGTCGCTCGGTTTGTGGCAGGCAACGGCAATCAGTGCAATCCCGCAAACGATGGTCAGCGCAATAGTCAGCATGATGGCGCGCTTCATTTGCGCGGCCGTAATCAGGCCTTTTTGCATCCCGCGCAATGGCCCGATGCGATCGGGTGTATCGCTGCCTTTTTCGGCGTCGCCATAGTCATTTGCCAGATTCGACAGAATTTGCAGACATCCGGCAGTCAGAAGTGCCAGAAGCGCGATAAGCGGATGGAAAACGCCTTGCAGGCTGGCAATGGCAGACCCCATGACGATAGAGGCAAAAGCCAGGGGCAACGTTTTTGGACGCAGGCTTTCCAGCCACGCGCGGGCAGGCGTTGTCGGGGTGCAGGGAGTCATTGTGCTCATAGGTGATTTCGCTCAGGTGAAGAATCAGTCCGAAATCTAAAAAAAAATCAGGGAGGCAAACGCCTCCCTGAAGATCACTTTCGGAACGTATGAGCAAATTATAAGATAAAACGGCTCAGATCTTCATCAGCAACCAGCTGGTCAAGGTGGCTTCTAACATAATCTGCATCAATGTTTATAGAGATTCCGTTACTTTCACTCGCGTCATAGGAGATATCCTCCATCAAACGCTCCAGAACGGTATGCAGTCGACGTGCACCAATGTTCTCGGTGGTTTCGTTCACCTGCCATGCTGCTTCGGCAATACGACGGATACCGTCAGCCGTGAAATCAATGGTCACGCCTTCGGTCGCCATCAATGCTTTGTACTGATGAGTCAGCGAAGCACTCGGCTCGGTCAGGATGCGCTCGAAGTCTTCAGTCGACAGCGCCTGCAGTTCCACACGGATTGGCAGACGGCCCTGCAATTCAGGGATCAGGTCTGACGGGCTGGCAGTCTGGAAAGCACCGGAGGCGATAAACAGGATGTGATCCGTTTTCACCATGCCGTGCTTGGTCGAAACCGTGCAGCCTTCTACCAGTGGCAGCAGGTCGCGCTGAACACCTTCACGGGAAACGTCAGGACCGGAGCTTTGGCCGCCGCGTTTACAGATTTTATCGATCTCATCAATAAACACGATACCGTGCTGTTCAACGGCTTCAATCGCCTGTTCTTTCAGCTCTTCCGGGTTCACCAGTTTTGCCGCTTCTTCCTCAATCAGCAGCTTATACGCTTCTTTGATTTTCAGTTTGCGCGGTTTCTGTTTCTGAGCACCCATGCTCTGGAACATCGACTGGAGCTGATTAGTCATTTCTTCCATGCCCGGAGGGGACATGATTTCAACGCCCATCGGACCGGATGCCAGACTGATTTCGATTTCTTTATCGTCGAGCTGGCCTTCACGCAGTTTCTTGCGGAAGTTCTGGCGTGCGGCAGAAGGTTCCTGCGCTTCGTCAGCCTGTCCCCAGTTGTTTTTCGCTGGCGGGATCAGCACGTCGAGAATGCGCTCTTCAGCCATTTCTTCGGCACGGTAACGGTTTTTCTCGATCGATTGCAGGCGCACCATTTTCACGGCGGAATCGGTCAGATCGCGGATAATAGAGTCTACTTCTTTACCGACATAACCCACTTCGGTGAATTTGGTTGCTTCAACTTTGATGAACGGCGCATTAGCCAGTTTGGCCAGGCGACGCGCGATTTCGGTTTTACCGACACCGGTCGGTCCGATCATCAGAATATTTTTCGGGGTGACTTCGTGGCGCAGCGCTTCATCAAGCTGCATACGGCGCCAGCGATTACGCAAAGCAATGGCCACGGCGCGTTTCGCTTTATCCTGGCCAATGATGTAGCTGTCTAACTCGCTGACAATCTCGCGCGGGGTCATCTCAGACATAATTTTCGATCCTTACGCTTTAGAAGACAATTCTTCGATAGTGTGGAATTGGTTGGTGTAGATGCAGATGTCACCGGCGATGCTCAGCGATTTTTCGACGATGTCGCGTGCTTCAAGCTCTGAGTTTTCCAGCAATGCACGGGCTGCCGCTTGCGCGTACGGGCCACCGGAACCAATCGCGATCAGATCGTTTTCAGGCTGGATAACGTCACCGTTACCGCTGATGATAAGGGATGCGTTTTCATCGGCCACGGCCAGAAGGGCTTCCAGACGACGTAACATGCGGTCAGTACGCCAGTCTTTTGCCAGTTCAACGGCGGCTTTCACCAGATGACCCTGGTGCATTTCCAGTTTGCGTTCGAACAGCTCAAACAGCGTGAAGGCATCAGCAGTACCGCCAGCAAAACCGGCGATCACTTTGTCGTTATACAGGCGACGTACTTTTTTGACATTGCCCTTCATGACGGTATTTCCCAATGTGGCCTGGCCATCACCACCAATAACGACCTTGCCGTTGCGGCGTACACTTACAATTGTTGTCACGAGCGGTTCCTCGTTGCAGACGGAAAAGATCCCCGCAGGTTTGCGGGACACTGAGCGTGTCTCACAAACTTACGGGGCATATTGAAAGTATAGATTGGGGAAGGATTACGGGTTTTCAACCCCCGGTTGCGACGGGAATGCAACCGGATATGCCAGCGCCTTTGAGGCGCGATAGTGTGCTGTCAGCACCAGAACGGCTGTTGTACGGGCCGATGACGACGCGACTCCAGCCTCCGCCGGTGGTGATCCGGCCTTCAAAACCTTCGAATGCCAGCTTGGCGCGCTGGGATTCCGCCTGCTCAGACCCTTTGAACGAACCGCACTGAACCACAAAGTGCTGGGTTTTTTCCTGCGCTTTCGGTTTTTCTGGCGCGACCTGCGTGATTGCCGCCGGTTGTTGCGGTTTCTCCACTTCTTTCGGCACCTCTTTCACCGGTTCTTTAACCTGTGGTTTCGGTTTTGGCTGAACGGCCTGTGTTTGCACCTGAGCCTGCGGCGCACGTACCGGCTGCGTTTGCGGCGTATACGTTGGCTGCACCTGACGCGGCTGAGTCTGTACCGGTTGCTGCTGCGCGTACGTCGGCTGTTGTTGCTGAACCTGACGCTGCGTACGTGCGGGTGCCTGTGTCGCCTGATTCGGGTCGTTATACGGCACTTCCGACAATTGTGTCGGCGTCTGGCGCATATCGGCCTGCATCTGCTCGAGCAACTGACGTTGTTCCGGTGTCAGCTGCGTCTTGGATTCTACCTGGCCACCAGCCGTCGGCTCGGTTGGCGTGGTCACGCCCATCTGGCGGTTTTCCAGCTCTTTGATGTAACGCCAGCGTTCTTCTGGCTTAGGTGGCAATCCATTACCCGGACGGACAGGATGCGTCGGCAATACCACCGCTTCTTCATGTTTATTGTGCGCAATAAAATAGAGGCCACCGACAAACACCACCAGCACCGCAACGGCTAACACCACCATGGTTTTGGAGATCGTTGGGGAACTGCGTTTTTTACTCCGGCTGGTACTTTTCCGCCGCGCTCCTGAGCGCCCACGGCTTACATAGTCTCTTTGTGCCACTATCGTTTCGCTGTGTCGTGATGAATGAAGAAGTGCGTCATGTTACTCAACCCTGAACATTTACTGAAATTAAAATCACTGAACAGCCATCAAAACTGACTCACGCTTTGGGAGCGGCGGTGCTTTCACGCACAACCAGTTCGCTGTCGAGCAGCAATGAACCGCTTTGTACCTGATTTCCCTGTAACTGCTCAAGTAATAATAACATGGCCTGACGACCAAGCTGGAATCTTGGCTGCGCGACGGTGGTCAGCGGAGGATCGGTATACTGGCTGGCCTTGATGTCATCGAAGCCGACAACCGAGAGATCCTCCGGGACGCGCAGACCCATTTTTTTCGCCTGAAACATCGCGCCAATCGCCATAATATCGTTATGACAGAAAATCGCCGTTGGCGGCTCCGGCAGCGACATCAGTTCGGTAACGGCCTGTGCGCCGGATTCATAACTAAAATCACCGTCTACCGTCAGCTGCTTTTCGACGCTTAGCCCGTTACGGCGCAGTGCCTGCACATAGCCTTGTGAACGGTACTGGCACAGCGGCATATGTTTCGGCCCGGCGATGCAGGCAATGCGCTGATGTCCCAGTTTGAGAAGATAATGTACGGCTTCAAACGCGGCGGTCAGGTTGTCAATGTGTACCGTTGGCAGTTCCAGTTCCGGCGCAAATTCGTTAGCCATCACCATAGGTGGCAAATTGCGCTGTTCTTCCTTGCTGGCGTCGAAGGGTAAATCGGAGCCGAGCAGCAACATGCCGTCAATTTGCTTGGTAATGATCAGATTGATAAAGGTTTTTTCTTGCTGATTCTGTTGGGCGCAATCGCCGATGAGCACCAGATAACCGCTTTCAGCCGCCGTGCGTTCGATCCCCTGGATCAGGTCGGAAAAAAACGGATCGCAGATGTCCGGGACGATCACCAAAATCGTACGCGATTCGTTACGTTTCAGGTTGCGGGACAGGGCGTGAGGAGAATAACCCACCGCCATGACGGCCTGATCAACCTTCTGACGGGTAGAGGCGGAGACTTTCTCCGGATTCATTAACGCGCGGGATACCGTTGCTGTTGAAACGCCTGCCTGTTCAGCCACATCTTTCATTGTCGCGGCGGGTAATTCTTTCTTGTGCTCCAACGTCTCTCTCCTTGCAACAGCATCAAACTGAGACAACAACATCAACATTCCTCACCTGGCTACCGATGATGTGTAGCACATCACATTCTAAACAGAATGTGAGTAGGATTTGTTACCTAATTTGCATTAAAAGTGTGATGCAGATGCTTTTTTCGATCCATCACGCAGAAATCATGACTAATTATGCGGATTTCCTCCACGGATCAGCTGTCAATCGGGTCCACATCCAGCGTCCATTTCACTTTTTTAGCCTGCGGCAGGCTCGCAATCAATGGCTGAGAACTTTTGATCAGATGCTGTAAAACGCGCCGTGAAGGATGCTGTAACAGCAACTGCCAGCGGAAGCGACCGCTGCGTTTGGGCTGCAAGGCGGGAACCGGCCCTAAAATCCACAGCGAATCATCTTTCAGCGGGCTGGATTCGAGCAAATTCCGTAACTGCTGGAGAAACAGCGCGGACTGCTGATTATCGTGATCTTCAGAGCGGATCAGAATATGGCTGGTAAAAGGAGGAAGAAACACGCTTTTGCGCTCCGCCAGCGTTTGTCTGGCGAACTCGTCATAGCCTTGCTGTAACAGAACCTGCAATAACGGATGTTCCGGATGGTGCGTCTGCAACACGACTTCACCCTGTTTCCCTGCGCGTCCGGCACGACCGGAAACCTGAGTATAAAGCTGGGCAAAGCGCTCGGCAGAACGGAAGTCCGCCGAGAACAGCGCGCCGTCGACGTCTAATAATGACACCAGTGTGACGTCCGGGAAGTGATGCCCTTTCGCCAGCATCTGCGTGCCGATAAGAATGCGTGCGCCGCCGCGATGGACTTCATTCAGATGTTGTTCCAGCGAGCCTTTACGGCTGGTGGTATCGCGGTCAATACGCGTGATGGGCGTATCCGGGAACAACGGCGCGAGTTCATTTTCCAGCTGTTCGGTACCAACACCGACGGAAACCAGTTGTGTCGATCCGCAATGCGGACACTGATGCGGCACAGCGCGCTGGCTGTCGCAATGGTGGCAGCGCAGCTGGCGCTGATTCTGATGCAGGGTGTAATAGTGGTCACAGCGCTGACATTCGGCAATCCAGCCGCATTCGTGGCAAAGCAGGGCAGGTGCATAACCCCGGCGATTCAGGAACAACATCACCTGATTATCGGCTTTCAGATGTTCCTGCATTTTTTGGATCAGCGGCTGAGACAGCCCGACTTTCAGCTGCAACCCTTTTAAATCCAGCAAATTCTGCCGGGCAAGTTTGGCATTCCCGGCGCGCTTGGTCAGTTTGAGCTGGCGATATTTCCCCAGTTCCACGTTGTGCAAGGTTTCCAGCGCCGGGGTCGCAGAGCCCATAATAATCGGGATATTTTCCGCATGAGCGCGGTATACCGCCAGGTCACGCGCGTGATAACGCCAGCCTTCCTGCTGCTTGTAAGAACTGTCGTGTTCTTCATCGATAATAATGACGCCCAGACGCGCGAATGGCGTAAAGAGCGAAGAGCGCGTACCGATCACAATGCCTGCTTCGCCATTACGCGCCCGCAGCCAGACGGCGAGACGCTCACTGTCGTTCAGGCCGGAATGCAGCACATCCACAGGCGCGCTGAAACGTTCGCGAAAACGCGCGATGGTTTGCGGCGTCAGGCCAATTTCAGGCACCATCACCAGCGCCTGACGACCCTGCGCCAGAATGTTTTCCAGTACGCTCAGATACACTTCGGTTTTACCTGAACCGGTCACACCGGCCAGCAGCCAGGCGGAAAACTGCTGATCTTCACTGCGGATTGCGCCAACGGCGGTGGCCTGTTCAGTATTGAGCCGTAAACGCTCGCCGACCACCGAGAAATCTTTGCGCCAGTCGAGCGTGGCGGGCGCGATGCTGCGTAAATCCGTCAGACCTTTGGCGCGTAACGCCTGCAACGCCGTATCCGTGAGATCAAGATCGGCGACCTGATGGCGATACAGTGGCTTTTGCATCAGCGCAGCCATGGCCTGCTGCTGTTTTGGCGCACGTTTGAGGCTGTCGAGCGGCGTAGCGCGCCCCTGTTCAGTGGCGAACCATTGCCATAGCGGCGTCAGTTCGGCGGGTTTCCCCTGGCGCAGTAATACCGGCAGCGCATGAAACAGCACTTCACCAATCGGATAATGATAATAGTCGGCTGCCCAGAACAGAATGCGCCACAAATCAGGGGTAAACAGACTGGAACTGTCGAGCACTTCGCGTACCGGTTTAAGCTTATCCAGGCCAAAATCACTGGATTCACTGACGTTGACGACAATACCGATAGCGTCGCGTTTACCGAAAGGCACACTGACCCGGCAACCCTTTGAAACCGCCATGTCAGGTGGCAACAGATAGTCGAAAGTACGGGCAAGCGGGACAGGTAAAGCAACGTGGGCAACAGGCATTGTGGATCCAGGCTATAAAAAAATGACGAGATAGTGTACACTGTGTCCTTCGAAATGCATGAACATCATTGCGCGGTTCTCAGAGATTCTGTATGATTCGCCGCCTTTGGTGCATTTCGTACTCAAAGCCTATCATCCACTACGCGTGGTGTCTGACAGAACAGGGTTGGATAGCGACGCGGCCTTAAGAAGAGGTTTTCCATGAAAAAAGGTATTCACCCTAAATACGTAGAAGTTACTGCAAACTGCTCATGCGGTAACGTTATCAAAACTCACTCAACTGTGGGTCACGATCTGAACCTGGACGTTTGTGGCGAATGTCACCCGTTCTACACTGGTAAGCAACGTGAAGTGGCTACCGGTGGCCGCGTTGACCGCTTCAACAAGCGTTTCAGCGTTCCAAGCAGCAAATAAGCTACGCTTGAGAGCAAAAAAAGGCGCCTTAGGCGCCTTTTTTGTTGCCTGTCGTTTCACTTCCCGCCAGACAAACCTTCTTTTCTCACAAAGACACTGAAAAAACGCGCGACGGGTCGCACGGTCTTTCAGCATATCTCTGTGCAGCTGCGATCAGTATTCCCAGGTATCAGGATCCACACCCAGTTCACGCATCAGGATCTTCGCCGCTTCCGGGATTTCGTCACTGCGTTCTTTACGCAGGTCTTCGTCATTCGGCAAAGGCTGACCGGTGAAGGCATGAAGGAAAGCTTCGCACAATAATTCACTGTTGGTCGCATGACGCAGGTTGTTCACCTGGCGACGGGTGCGCTCATCAGTCAGAATTTTGAGGACTTTCAGCGGAATGGATACCGTAATTTTCTTAACTTGTTCGCTTTTTTTACCGTGTTCAGCGTAAGGGCTGACATATTCGCCGTTCCACTCAGCCATGGGACACCTTAAATTTATCAAAAAATAAAATTCTGAAAACCGAGTGATTATGCCCGATTTTCACTGTTCTCACTAAATAAATGTCGGAATTTGACAGGGATATCTCACGATTTCTCCCGCGGCATTATTCGTTTTGTCACCTTGCGCTCAATAACCTCAGCGCGACAGATCTGCCTGACATCTTCATTAACGCCATAATTTTAGCGGGTATTGCTCTGTTGCTCAATCTATACGCAAAGAAGTTTAGATGTCCAGATGTATTGACGTCTATAACTCCGGGCGTTACTCTTGACACCCTCATCCTCCGCATTTCGTCAGGAAGAAATGATTATGACGCACAAGCAAGCCACCATTGCCGTAGGCAGTGGCCTGAACAATGATCAGCAATATGGTTGTGTAGTTCCGCCAATCTACCTTTCCAGTACCTACAACTTTGAAGATTTCAATCAGCCAAGAGCCCATGACTATTCGCGTCGCGGTAATCCGTCACGTGATGTTGTCCAGCGTGCGCTGGCTGATCTGGAAGGCGGTGCTGGCGCGGTACTGACCAGCAGCGGTATGTCTGCTATTCATCTGGTGTGTACGGTCTTTCTGAAACCTGGCGATTTACTGCTGGCGCCGCACGATTGTTACGGCGGCAGCTATCGTCTGTTCGACAGCCTGAGCAAACGCGGCGCGTATCGCGTGCTGTTTGTCGATCAGGGCGACCCGCAGGCGCTGGCCGAAGCACTGAAAGAACAACCGAAGCTGGTGCTGATTGAAACCCCGAGCAACCCGTTGCTGCGCGTGGTGGATATTCAGGCGATTTGTGACGCATCCCGCGCCGCCGGTGCGCTGACCGTGGTCGATAACACCTTCCTCAGCCCGGCGTTGCAAAATCCGCTACAACTTGGCGCGGATTTAGTCGTTCATTCGTGTACGAAATATCTTAACGGGCATTCTGATGTGGTCGCCGGTACGGTAATATCTAAGACCGCAGAACACGCGACAGAACTGGCGTGGTGGGCGAACAACATTGGTGTGACCGCTGCAGCTTTTGACAGCTATCTGTTATTGCGTGGTCTGCGCACGCTGACGGTTCGCGTGAAACAGCAGCAGGAAAATGCCCTGGCAATTGTTGCTTATTTACAGAAACAATCGCAGGTCAAAAAGCTGTATCATCCGTCGCTGCCGGAAAACCAGGGGCACGACATTGCCCGCCGTCAGCAACGTGGCTTCGGTGCCATGATCAGTTTTGAATTTAACGGAGATGAAGCGCAGCTGCGTCATTTCCTGAAAGAATTGAAGTTATTTACCCTCGCAGAATCACTGGGGGGCGTCGAAAGCCTGATTTCTCATACCGCGACCATGACGCACGCTGGCATGGCGCCGGAAGCGCGTAAAGCCGCCGGGATTTCTGACAGCTTGCTCCGTATTTCTGTAGGTCTTGAAGACAGCGAAGATTTGATTGCTGATCTGGAACATGCATTCCAGTCAGTGGCAACGAGGTAAGTATGAATGCAATAGCGGTTGCAGCGCCGGCGGGAAGCCGTCAGTTGCACAAATTTGGTGGTAGCAGTCTGGCCGACGTGAAATGTTATCTGCGCGTCGCCGGAATTATGGCCGAGTATGCCAAACCGGGCGACATGATGGTGGTGTCGGCGGCGGGCAGTACAACCAACCAGCTGATCAGCTGGCTGAAGCTCAGCCAGACAGACAGAATTGCCGCGCATCAGGTTCAGCAGGCTTTGCGCCGTTATCAGAGTGATTTGATAACCGGCCTGTTGCCGCCGGAAATGGCGGAACCGCTTATTGCTTCGTTTATTCATGATCTCGAACGTCTGGCGGTTTTGCTCGATGGCAAAATGACTGATGCGATTTACGCCGAAGTCGTCGGGCATGGCGAAGTCTGGTCTGCGCGCCTGATGTCTGCGGTGCTGTGCAAACTGGAATTACCGGCCGCCTGGCTGGATGCCCGTGAATTCCTGCGTGCCGAACGTGCCGCTCAACCTCAGGTCGATGAAGGCCGTTCGTATCCGCTGCTGCAACAACTGCTGGCGCAACATCCTCAGCAATATCTGGTCGTCACCGGCTTTATCGCCCGCAGCGATGCGGGTGAAACCGTACTGTTGGGCCGTAACGGCAGTGACTATTCCGCCACCCAGATTGGCGCACTGGCCGACGCCAGCCGCGTGACGATCTGGAGTGATGTGGCCGGTGTTTACAGCGCTGACCCGCGTAAAGTGAAAGATGCCTGCCTGCTGCCGTTGCTGCGTCTCGATGAAGCCAGTGAACTGGCGCGTCTGGCGGCCCCGGTGCTGCACACCCGCACGCTTCAGCCGGTTTCCGGCAGCGATATCGATTTACAACTGCGTTGCAGCTATCAGCCGGAGCAGGGCTCAACGCGTATTGAACGCGTGCTGGCTTCCGGTACCGGCGCAAAAATTGTTACCAGTCACGATGATATTTGTCTGATCGAAATGGTCATTCCGTCCGGCCACGATTTTGGCCTGGCGCAAAAAGATGTCGAACTGCTGCTCAAACGTGCGCAGATCAAACCGCTGTGTACCGGCATTCACCCGGACCGTAATTTGCTGCAACTGTGCTACACCTCCGAAGTGGCGGGAAGCGCCTTGCAGGTTATTGAAGAAGCGGCACTTCCGGCGCGTCTGACGCTGCGTGAAGGGCTGGCGCTGGTAGCGCTGGTCGGTGCGGGCGTGTGCAAGAATCCGCTTCACAGCCACCGTTTCTATCAGGAAATGAAAGATCAGCCGGTAGAGTTTATCTGGCAGGCGGAAGACGGTATCAGTCTGGTCGCCGTGCTGCGTATCGGCCCGACAGCGCACCTGATTCAGGGGCTGCACAAAACGCTGTTCCGTGCTGAAAAGCAAATCGGTCTGATGCTGTTTGGTAAAGGCAATATCGGTTCACGCTGGCTGGAACTGTTTGCCCGCGAGCAAAAGAACATTTCTGCCCGCAGCGGTTTTGAGTTTGTGCTGGCCGGTGTGGTCGACAGCAAGCGCAGTCTGCTCAATTACGAGGGACTGGATGCCAGCCGTGCTCTGGCCTTCTTTGATGATGAATCGCAGGCGCACGACGAAGAATCGCTGTTCCTGTGGATGCGTGCGCATCCCTATGACGATTTAGTGGTGCTGGACGTCACCGCCAGCGCCGAACTGGCCGATCAGTATCTGGATTTCGCCAGCTACGGTTTCCATGTGATCAGCGCCAACAAACAGGCGGGCGCGTCGGATACCCATAAATACCGTCAGATCCGCGACGCGTTTTCCAAAACCGACAGCCACTGGCTATATAACGCCACGGTCGGCGCCGGTTTACCGGTTAACCATACGGTGCGTGATTTACGCGAAAGCGGCGACAGTATTCTGGCCATCAGCGGGATTTTCTCCGGCACACTGTCCTGGCTGTTCCTGCAATTTGACGGCACGCTGCCGTTCACCGAATTGGTCGATTTGGCGTGGCAGCAGGGGCTGACCGAGCCGGATCCGCGTGATGATTTATCCGGTCAGGATGTGATGCGTAAGCTGGTGATCCTGGCGCGTGAAGCCGGTTATGACATCGAGCCGACGCAGGTTCGTGTGGAATCACTGGTGCCGGAAAGCTGTGCGAACGGTTCTGTCGATCAGTTCTTTGAAGACGGCGAGGCGCTGAACCAGCAAATGCTACAGCGTCTGGAAGCTGCCCGCGAAATGGGCCTGGTGCTGCGCTATGTGGCGCGTTTCGATGCGAACGGCAAAGCACGCGTTGGGGTTGAAGCGGTGCGTGAGGATCATCCTCTGGCTTCCCTGTTGCCATGCGATAACGTGTTTGCCATCGAAAGTCGCTGGTATCGCGATAACCCGCTGGTGATCCGCGGGCCGGGTGCAGGACGTGATGTCACCGCCGGTGCATTGCAGTCTGACCTTAACCGCCTGACGCAACTTCTGTAATTTATCTCAGCCCTTTCGGTACTTACCGTAAGGGCTGTTCTTCACTTTTCCGCACCTTCCCCGCAGCAAAACCTTCCCAAAGTGAAATTCTTTCAGATTGCGTGAAGATTAATCATCCTTTGTCCTCATTTTAACGTTGACACTTTGTCCGCTTTCCGTCATTTTCTATCTATACGTTTAGACGTCCAAACGTCCATCATAACGAATCATAATAAAACGCAGTGATCCATGAGGTAGTGTTTATGAGCTTTTTCCACGCAAACCAGCGCGAAGCGCTGAACCAGAATCTGGCCGAGTTACAGGGTCAGATTAACGTTTCTTTCGAATTTTTCCCGCCGCGTACCAGCGAAATGGAAGACACGTTGTGGAGCTCTATTGACCGTCTCAGCAGCCTGAAGCCTAAGTTTGTCTCTGTGACTTACGGTGCGAACTCAGGCGAGCGCGACCGTACGCACAGTATCATCAAAGGCATTAAAGAACGTACCGGTCTGGAAGCGGCGCCGCATCTGACCTGTATCGATGCCAGCCGGGATGAGCTACGCCAGATTGCAGAGGATTACTGGAACAGCGGCATTCGTCATATCGTGGCTCTGCGCGGTGATTTACCGGCAGGCGGCGGCAAACCGGAAATGTATGCCACCGATCTGGTGCAGTTGCTGAAAGAAGTGGGCGACTTCGATATCTCGGTCGCGGCTTATCCGGAAGTGCATCCTGAAGCCAAAAGCGCGCAGTCTGACCTGATTAACCTGAAGCGTAAAATTGATGCCGGTGCCAACCGCGCCATCACGCAGTTCTTCTTCGATGTGGAAAGCTACCTGCGTTTTCGTGACCGCTGCGCCGGTCAGGGGATTGATGTGGAAATCGTGCCGGGCATTCTGCCGGTCTCCAACTTCAAACAGCTGACGCGTTTTGCCACCATGACTAACGTGCGTGTGCCGAAATGGATGAACAGCCAGTTTGAAGGACTGGATGATGATGCGGAAACCCGCAAAATGGTCGGTGCCAATATCGCGATGGACATGGTGAAAATCCTCAGCCGCGAAGGCGTGAAGGACTTCCACTTCTACACCCTGAATCGTGCAGAAATGAGTTACGCGATTTGCCACACGCTGGGTGTGCGTCCGGAAATTGCCTTGCCGGTTCGCGCGTAATTTTTCCTGCTTAAATCCTGAAAACAAAAAACCCGCGAATTCGCGGGTTTTTCTTTGGCTGCTTTTCAGCGGAAACTAGCCGGTATTGCGCATACCTGCTGCCACGCCGGCGATCGTCACCATCAGCGCCTGCTCTACGTTGGCATCCTGCTTACCGTCTTTTTCCAGCTCGCGGGAACGGTGCAGCAATTCAGCCTGCAACACGTTAAGCGGGTCGGTATAGACATTACGCAGTGCGATGGATTCTGCAATCCACGGCAAATCTTCCATCAGGTGATCGTCGTTAGAAATCGCCAGAATCACTTTGATGTCGCTCGCCAGCTGGTCGCGCAGCTGCTGGCCGAGCGGCCACAGCTCTTCATCCACCAGACGGTGATCGTAGTATTCCGCCAGCCACAGGTCCGCTTTCGCAAACACCATTTCCAGCATGCCGATACGGGTGGAGAAGAATGGCCAGTCACGGCACATGGTTTCCAGCTCGTCGCGTTTACCGCCATCCACCACAGACTGCAAACCGGCACCTGCGCCCAGCCAGGCTGGCAGCATCAGACGGTTTTGCGTCCAGGCGAAAATCCACGGAATAGCACGCAGGCTTTCAACGCCGCCGCTGGCTTTACGTTTCGCCGGGCGTGAACCCAGTGGCAGTTTCGCCAGTTCCTGTTCAGGCGTCGCGGCGCGGAAGTAAGGCACGAAGTCTTTGTTCTCACGCACGTACCCGCGGTACATCTTGCAGGACACATCAGACAGCTGTTCCATGATATCCACCCAGGCTTGTTTCGGCTCAGGCGGTGGCAACAGGTTGGCTTCCAGAATCGCAGAAGTGTAAAGCGCCAGGCTGCTGATGGTGACTTCCGGCAGACCGAATTTGAAGCGGATCATCTCGCCCTGTTCGGTAACGCGCAGACCGCCTTTCAGGCTGCCCGGAGGCTGAGACAACAACGCTGCCTGCGCCGGTGCGCCGCCGCGGCCGATAGAACCGCCGCGTCCGTGGAACAGTGTCAGGGCAATACCCGCTTTCTCGCAGGTTTTGATCAGTGCATCCTGCGCGCGATATTGCGCCCACGATGCCGCCATCACGCCCGCGTCTTTCGCGGAGTCGGAATAGCCAATCATCACCATCTGTTTGCCCTGAATAAAACCGCGATACCAGTCGATGCTCAGCAATTGCTTCATGACATCGTCCGCATTGTTCAGGTCGTCCAGCGTTTCGAACAGCGGCGCGACAGGCATCGGGAACGGGCAACCGGCTTCTTTCAGCAGCAGATGCACGGCCAGCACGTCAGACGGCGTACGCGCCATTGAAATCACGTATGCCGCAATTGAGCCTTCCGGCGCTTCGGCGATAACCTGACAGGTATCGAGCACTTCTTTGGTGTCAGCGCTCGGTTCCCAGTGACGCGGCACCAGCGGACGTTGTGAATTCAGTTCGCGGATCAGGAAAGCTTGTTTGTCGGATTCTGACCAGCTTTCGTAATCGCCTAACCCCAGATAGCGGGTGATTTCGGCGATCGCATCGGTGTGGCGGGTGCTTTCCTGACGGACATCGATACGCACCAGCGGCACGCCGAAGCAGCGCACACGACGCAGCGTATCCAGCAACTGACCGTTGGCGATAATGCCCATATTGCAGGCTTGCAGCGACTGGTAACAGGCGTAAAGCGGTGCCCACAGCTGGTCATTTTTTACCAGCAAATCGTGAGGACGCGCAACGCGTTCGCCTTTCAGACGGGCTTCCAGATACACCTGGGTATTGGTCAGCTGCGAACGCAGCTGTTTCATGATTTCGCGGTAAGGTTCGAGGATGTCCGCACCGCCGGCCAGCTCGCGCAGCTCCGGTGTACATTCGGTCATCGACAATTCTGACACCAGCACTGCGATATCGCGCAGGAACAGGTCAGTGGCTTTCCAGCGGCTCAGCAACAGTACGTGACGGGTGATATCGGCGGTCACGTTCGGGTTACCGTCGCGGTCGCCACCCATCCAGGAGGTGAAGCGCACCGGCACGGCTTCCACTGGCATTTTATAATCCAGTGAGGTTTCCAGCTGTTCGTTCAGTTCACGCAGGAAAGCAGGCACGCCTTCCCACAGGCTGTTCTCAACAACGGCAAAGCCCCATTTGGCTTCATCCACCGGAGAAGGGCGGTTTTTGCGGATTTCATCGGTATGCCATGACTGCGCGATCAGCTGACGCAGACGGCGCATGATTTGTTTGCGCTCGTAATCGGCCAGATCGTTGTGGTCGAGTTGTTTGAGGCAGTTATTCACTTCCACCAGTTTGTGGATCAGCGTACGGCGGGCAATTTCTGTCGGGTGCGCGGTCAGTACCAGTTCGATAGAAAGCTGGTCAACGGCATCACGCAATTGCTGTTCAGAGAGATTTTTGGATTTCAGACGATCGAACAATTGTGCCAGCGCTTCGGGATTGCTGGCCGCTTCGCCGTGCGGCGAAATGCTGTGATATTGTTCCGCCACGTTGGCTAAATTCAGGAACTGGCTAAAGGCACGGGCAACAGGCAGCAACTCATCATTGGAGAGATTTTGCAGCGTTGACAGTAATTCCTGTCGATCCGCGTCGTTTCCGGCACGGGAGGATTTCGACAGCTTACGGATTTTCTCAACACGATCCAGGATATGCTCTCCCAACGTATCTTTGATCGTGTCGCCTAGCAATTTACCTAAGGTACTGACATTACTTCGCATTGCGGAATATTGTTCGTTCATATTACCTCTGACCCGTTCTCTCGTTTAATTTTTATATTCTGTAAATAACTTTCACCCGTCAGGCATTCTTGCCCCGTTCACCCTGCCAACCTGGCCACACTTTTTAAAAGCCACCCCTGTTTTAACCCAAAAACCCCCGATCACTCACGTGAAAAATGGTCTTTTTGGCGATGTCGCTGAAATTTAATTACAACAGCGACGATATCAGTTTGGCTAATCAACGTTTTGTACAGTATCAAAGGGCGCCAGTGAGCGCCCTGATTGTTTCTTCATCAATCCGTCATTCAGTATCAGTGATAACAGAAATGATGAACAACCTGAGAAATCAGCTCGCGAGTCGGTTTAATGAACGCAGTATCAATATATTCATCTGGCTGGTGCGCCTGATCGATAGAACCCGGTCCGAGAACCAGCGTCGGGCACAGTTCCTGAATAAACGGCGCTTCGGTGCAGTAGTTAACGATTTCCGTTTCCACACCGAGCAGTTTCTCGACCACCTGCACCAGCGGATGATCCGGCGGACATTCATAGCCCGGGATCGGCGGATGCAGTTCTTCAATCACGATACGTCCCGGCCAGCGTTCGCTCACCGGTGCCAGAGCCTCGTTCAGCAGACCATCAATGTCGGTCAGCGTCAGACCCGGCAGCGGGCGGATATCCATATGCATTTCGCAGCAGGCACAAATACGGTTCGGCGCGTCGCCGCCGTTAATGTAGCCAAAGTTCATGGTCGGGTACGGAATGACGAAGCCACTGTGGTTGTAACGGCTTTTCAGCGTATTGCGCAGCGTCATTAAATGGGTAATCGATTCGTGCATCAGTTCAATGGCGTTGACGCCACGCGAAGGGTCACTGGAATGACCGGACTGGCCGGTGATACGGATAGCATTCGACAAATGACCTTTATGCGCACGAACAGGCTTCAGGGACGTCGGTTCGCCGATGATCGCGCAGTCAGGGCGAATTTTGGCGTTTTTGGAGAAATAGCTGGCACCGGCCATGGTGGTTTCTTCATCGGCGGTCGCCAAAATATACAGCGGTTTAGTCAGTTTGGTCAGGTCAACATCACGCAGGGAATCGAGGATAAAGGCGAAGAAACCTTTCATGTCGGCAGTGCCCAAACCATAGAGCTTATTTTCATGCTCGGTGAGGGTGAAAGGATCGCGTGTCCAGCGGCCGTCATCAAACGGAACGGTGTCGGTGTGACCGGCCAGCAGTAAGCCGCCTGCGCCTTCGCCGGTACTGGCTAACATATTGAATTTATGGCGCGTTCCTGGAACGGGTTGCACTTCGACTTTGAAGCCTAAATCACCGAACCAGCCTGCCAGTAAATTGATTAACGTCTCATTGCTCTGGTCCAATGCCGCATCGGTTGCGCTGATGGAAGGGGTTGCGATTAACGCCCGGTAGAGCTCAATAAAAGGAGGTAATTTCATCTTCACTGTTGACAGCCTTTAGTTAGGGTAGTATTCATATTCATGCAATAATTGTGAATAAAAATACAATAAGCCAGCGCGTAAGGAAACCGGAAAAAAATTCATCCGGCCCCTACCCAAAAATTGAGAAGGTGAATAAGCCCTATGTTGAATACGCTGATTGTTGGTGCCACAGGTTATGCCGGAGCCGAACTCGCTGCTTACCTGAATCGCCACCCACATATGAACATAACCGGTTTAACGGTTTCAGCGCAAAGTGCAGATGCAGGAAAATTGCTTTCTGATTTGCATCCTCAATTAAAAGGCATCGTCGATTTGCCTGTTTTGCCACTCACTGACGTGGCGGAAGCAGCGAAAGGTGTCGATGTGGTATTTCTGGCGACCGCGCACGAAGTCAGCCATGACCTCGCGCCGCAGTTTCTGGCGGCGGGCTGTGTGGTGTTTGATCTCTCCGGTGCCTTCCGCGTCAGCAAACCTGAGTTTTACACCGAATTCTACGGCTTCGAGCATCAGCATCTCGATTTGCTCGACAAAGCCGTGTACGGCCTGGCCGAGTGGCAGGCTGACAAATTAAAAGACGCGCAGCTGATTGCCGTGCCGGGTTGCTACCCGACCGCTTCACAGCTGGCGCTGAAACCGCTTATCGAAAATGGTCTGCTCAATGACAGCCAGTGGCCGGTCATCAACGCCACCAGCGGTGTCAGTGGTGCAGGGCGTAAAGCCACGCTCGGCAACAGCTTCTGCGAAGTCAGCCTTCAGCCGTACAAACTCTTCAGTCACCGTCATCAGCCGGAAATCGCTGAACACCTTGGCGTGCCGGTGATTTTTACTCCGCATCTGGGCAACTTCCCGCGCGGTATTCTGGCGACCATCACCTGCCGTCTGAATGCGGGTGTGACGGAGCAGGATGTGGCGGAAGCTTTCCATAATACTTATCACGATAAACCGCTGGTGCGTTTGTACACCAAAGGTGTTCCGGCACTGAAAGACGTGGTCGGGCTGCCGTTCTGCGACATTGGTTTTGCGGTGAAAGGCGAACATCTGATTGTGGTAGCGACGGAAGATAATGTGCTGAAAGGCGCGTCTGCACAGGCGGTTCAGTGCATGAATATCCGTTTCGGCTTCCCTGAAACGCAATCGCTGCTTTAACAATCTCTCTGATTTTCAGCAGACAAAAACAACCGTCCCTGAGCGTTTATTCAGACGCGCAGGGATGCTAGATTAAAATGAAACCTATTGTTATTAATTAACATTCTCAACCGGTCGGGGCGCGAACAGCTATGAATCCGTTAGTCATCAAATTAGGTGGTGTGTTGCTGGACAATGAAGAAGCGCTTGAGCGCCTGTTCATGGCGGTAGTGGCTTATCGTCAGGAATATCACCGCCCGCTGGTCATTGTTCACGGTGGCGGCTGCCTGGTTGATGAGCTGATGAAAAAGCTGAATCTGCCTGTGGTGAAAAAGGCCGGTCTGCGTGTTACTCCGGCTGATCAGATTGATATCATCACCGGCGCGCTGGCGGGCAGCGCCAACAAAACCCTGCTGGCGTGGGCGGTTAAAAATCACATCAACGCGGTTGGCCTGTCTCTGGCAGATGGCGGCACGGTCAGCGTGACACAGCTGGATGAATCACTGGGCTTCGTCGGTAAAGCCGAAGCGGGCAATCCGGCGCTGATCAACACGCTGACCGGCGCAGGTTATCTGCCGATTGTCAGCTCTATCGGCATCACTGCTGCTGGCGAGCTGATGAATGTTAACGCGGATCAGGCCGCGACGGCGCTGGCGGCTACACTGGGCGCAGATCTGATCCTGTTGTCGGATGTCAGCGGTATTCTCGATGGCAAAGGCCAGCGCATTCCGGAAATGAGTGCAGAGAAAGCTGAACAGCTTATCGATCAGGGCATCATCACTGACGGTATGATCGTCAAAGTTAACGCCGCGCTGGACGCTGCGCGTTCTCTCGGACGTCCGGTGGATATCGCCAGCTGGCGTCACGCCGAACAATTACCAGCACTCTTTAACGGTGTCGCCATCGGCACACGTATTCTGGCGTAACGCACCGGCGGCGCATTCGGTATACCCTTTTCAAGGGCGCAGCATAGTGCGCCCTTTTGCATAATAAATTCAGGAGCAGGAAAATGGCACTTTGGGGCGGACGTTTTACTCAGGCAGCGGATCAGCGGTTTAAAGAACTCAATGACTCACTGCGTTTCGATTACCGGCTGGCAGAGCAGGACATCGTAGGTTCCGTGGCCTGGTCCAAAGCGCTGGTGACTGTGAACGTATTAACAGCCGATGAGCAAATCCAGCTGGAAGAAGCCCTGACCGTATTGCTGGAAGAAGTCCGTGCCAATCCCCGCGCTATTTTAGCCAGCGATGCCGAAGACATTCACAGCTGGGTCGAAGGCAAGCTTATCGACAAAGTGGGCAACCTCGGTAAAAAACTGCATACCGGCCGCAGCCGTAACGATCAGGTCGCGACCGACATCAAACTGTGGTGTAAAGCGCAGGTGGTTGAACTGGGCGAGGCATTACATCACTTGCAGCAGGCGCTGGTCGCGACGGCTGAAGCCAATCAGGACGCCGTGATGCCGGGTTATACCCACCTGCAACGTGCTCAGCCGGTGACCTTTGCGCACTGGTGCATGGCGTATGTCGAAATGCTGGCGCGTGATGAAAGCCGCCTGAAAGATACCCTGACTCGTCTGGACGTCAGCCCGCTGGGTTGTGGCGCACTGGCTGGTACTGCCTATCCGATGGACCGCGAACAGCTGGCAGGCTGGTTAGGTTTTGCTTCAGCGACCCGTAACAGCCTCGACAGCGTGTCTGACCGCGACCACGTGCTTGAACTGCTGTCCAACGCGGCCATCAGCATGGTTCACCTTTCCCGTTTTGCCGAAGACCTGATCTTCTTCAACACCGGTGAAGCGGCGTTTATCGATTTGTCCGACCGTGTGACTTCAGGTTCTTCCCTGATGCCGCAGAAGAAAAACCCGGACGCGCTGGAACTGATCCGTGGCAAATGTGGTCGTGTGCAGGGCGCACTGACCGGCATGATGATGACCATGAAAGGCCTGCCGCTGGCGTATAACAAAGACATGCAGGAAGACAAAGAAGGGTTGTTCGACGCGCTCGACACCTGGATGGATTGCCTGAACATGGCTTCTCTGGTGCTGGATGGTATTCAGGTGAAACGCCCGCGTGCGAAAGAGGCCGCGCAGCAAGGCTACGCCAACTCTACCGAGCTGGCCGATTATCTGGTTGCCAAAGGTGTGCCGTTCCGTGAAGCGCACCATATTGTTGGTGAAGCGGTTGTCGAAGCCATTAATCAAGGCAAAGCGCTGGAAGAATTGCCGCTGGCGGATTTGCAGAAATTCAGCTCTGTGATTGGCGATGACGTTTACGCCATTCTCGAGCTGCAATCCTGTCTCGACAAACGTGCCGCCAAAGGGGGGGTTTCTCCGCAGCAGGTCGCCCAGGCGATTACCGATGCGAAAGCGCGTTTAGCGTAAAATAAAAAAAAGGCGGATCAGAGATCCGCCAAAGTTCACGTAGTCTTACTTTGCTTCTTTTTGTTGGTAATGCAGGGATTTCTTGTCTTACTTCTTACAGCTGTTTCTTATCGAAGATTATTGTGCGACTTCACACAGGTCTTCTGTTTCTGAATGGAGGTAAACCTCCAGGTCGTCACTTCCCCCGATGTGGCGTCCACCGATAAAGACTTGCGGCACTGTCGCCCGGCCCGTCACGGCGCGCAGACTGACAGTCGTTGCATCTTTACCTAATACAATTTCTTCGTACTGAATGCCGCGTTCCTGCAACATTTGTTTGGCTTTCGCACAGAACGGACAGCCCGGTTTGGTGAACACTGACACGGATTCCTGCACTTTGAATTCAGGTGCCAGGTATTTCAGCATGGTGTCGGCATCAGACACTTCAAACGGGTCGCCTGGTTTGTTTGGCTCGACGAACATTTTCTCGACCACGCCGTTACGCACCAGCATGGAATAACGCCATGAGCGCGGGCCGAAACCTAAATCGGCTTTTTCGACCAGCATGTCCATCCCTTTGGTGAATTCACCGTTACCGTCCGGGATGAAAGTGATGTTGGATGCGTTCTGTTCAGCTTTCCACGCGTTCATCACGAAGGTGTCATTCACGGAAACACACAGAATGCTGTCAACGCCGTGGCTTTTAAATACCGGTGCCAGTTCGTTGTAACGTGGCAGATGGCTCGAAGAACAGGTCGGGGTAAATGCGCCCGGCAGTGAAAAAACAATCACTGTTTTATTTTTAAACAGCTCATCGCTGCTGAGATCTACCCACTGGTCGCCCTGGCGGGTGTGAAAAGTAACGTGCGGTACGTGTTTCCCTTCCTGGCTTGAAAACATGAATAACCTCTTAATTAATCAATCAAATAGAAAGTATTTTCGGCATTGCCGTTTCGTTGGAAGGCATTATTAACGATAAAGGTTGATAGATATAATCGTTGATTGCTATCTTATCTATCGTTACCGGCTATCGCATTGCCTTTTAGGGACTGGAGGAAAAAATGAACATCCGTGATTTAGAGTATCTGGTGGCACTGGCAGAGTTCCGCCATTTTCGTCGCGCCGCAGACTCATGCCATGTCAGCCAGCCAACGTTAAGCGGACAGATCCGCAAACTGGAAGACGAGCTGGGAGTGATGTTGCTGGAAAGAACCAGCCGTAAGGTGCTGTTTACCCAGGCGGGTTTACTGCTGGTCGATCAGGCGCGCACAGTGCTGCGTGAAGTGAAAGTACTTAAAGAGATGGCGAGTCAGCAGGGTGAAGCGATGTCCGGGCCGATGCATATCGGGCTCATCCCGACCGTCGGACCTTATCTGCTGCCGCAAATAATTCCTTCACTGCACAAGACGTTTCCTAAACTGGAAATGTATCTGCACGAAGCGCAAACCCATCAGTTGCTGGCGCAGCTCGACAGCGGAAAGCTCGATTGCGCGATTCTGGCGCTGGTGAAAGAGAGCGAAGCGTTTATTGAAGTGCCGTTATTTGATGAGCCGATGAAACTGGCGATCTATGACGATCATCCGTGGGCATCACGCGATCGCGTGGCGATGGCCGATCTGGCCGGTGAGAAACTGCTGATGCTGGAAGACGGGCACTGTCTGCGCGATCAGGCACTCGGTTTCTGTTTCCAGGCGGGCGCGGATGAAGATACCCATTTCCGCGCAACCAGTCTGGAAACACTGCGTAATATGGTGGCGGCGGGGAGCGGGATCACCTTGCTTCCATCGCTTGCCGTGCCTAATGAGCGCAGCCGTGACGGAGTGACGTACCTGACCTGTGACAAACCGGAACCGCGACGCACCATCGCGCTGGTATATCGTCCCGGTTCGCCACTGCGCGGGCGTTACGAACAACTGGCCGAAGCCATCAAAGAGCACATGCAGCCTTATATGGACCGAACCGCAGTCTTAAAACAGGCGGTTTAATCCGTTCAGTGCCGCAACGCGATAGGCCTCTGCCATGGTCGGATAGTTGAAGGTGGTATTAACGAAATACTCGATAGTATTCCCTTCACCTTTCTGTTCCATGATGGCCTGGCCGATGTGAATAATCTCGGCAGCGCGTTCACCAAAGCAGTGGATCCCCAGAATTTCTTTGGTATCACGGTGGAACAGGAGCTTCAGGCTGCCCACGTTCATTCCGGCAATTTGTGCGCGTGCCAGATGTTTGAACTGCGCGCGACCCACTTCGTATGGCACTTTCATCGCTGTCAGTTCCTGCTCGGTTTTACCGACGGAGCTGATTTCAGGGATGGTGTAGATACCGGTCGGAATATTTTCGATCAGGTGGACTTTGGCTTCCCCCTGAATCATTGCCTGCGCGGCAATACGGCCCTGATCATAAGCGGCGGATGCCAGACTTGGGTAACCAATCACATCGCCGACCGCATAAATATGCGACAGCGCCGTCTGGTACATGCTGTTCACTTTAAGCAGACCGCGGCTGTCCGCTTCAAGACCAATATTCTCCAGACCCAGCTGATCGGTGTTACCGGTGCGTCCATTGGCGTACAACAGCGCGTCGGCTTTCACTTTTTTACCGGATTTGAGGTGCATGATCACACCGTCTTCCACACCTTCGATCATCTCGAATTCTTCGTTGTGGCGGATAACCACACCGTTGTTCCAGAAGTGATAGGAAAGGGCGTCTGACATTTCCTGATCGAGGAAAGACAGCAGGCGGTCACGGGTGTTAATTAAGTCCACTTTGACGTTAAGACCACGGAAGATCGACGCATATTCGCAGCCGATCACACCCGCACCGTAAATAATCACATGGCGCGGTTCATGGCTCAGTTCGAGAATCAGGTCGCTGTCATAAATGCGCGGGTGACCAAAATCGACATTAGCAGGGCGGTAAGGACGCGAACCGCAGGCAATCACGATATTGTCAGCGGTGATTTGTTCGTGTGTGTTATCGGCGTAGCGGATGCTGACGGTGTTGGCATCGACAAAGCTGGCATCGCCGGAGAACAACTGGCACTGGTTTCTTTCATAGAAACCCTGACGCATACGGGTCTGCTGATTAATAACCGAATCGGCGTGACGCAGAATGTCCGGGAAGCTTGAACTCATGGTGCGTGAGTTATCGCTGTAGAGCGGGTTCTGGTTAAATTCGATGATTCTGCTGACGGCGTGGCGCAGTGCTTTGGAAGGGATGGTGCCCCAGTGAGTACATCCGCCACCGACGTTGTTATAGCGTTCGATGACAGCAACCCGGGCGCCTTGTTTAACCAGTCCCATCGCGGCGCCTTCTCCGCCAGGGCCTGAGCCAATGATTATGGCATCAAAATGTGAGTGCTGTTGCATAGTTCGAAACCTATTTTTATACAAAATCACAACGAGAAAGTAACATATTACACCTGTTTACCCCACAAGCGGTTGTCATTTAATGGTAAAGCAGCAACATTCTGACCCACTTTATGCTGTGGTATCTTTGGCTCCGCCCGTCAAAAATTTTGGTATAGTGAATCGGTAACGGGCGAATAATCAAAAAGAAGAATACTATCCGGATGAAGGTTATGGGCGTAAGAGCACAACAAAAAGAGCGCACGCGTCGCACGCTGATTGAGGCGGCTTTTAGCCAGCTCAGCGCCGAGCGCAGCTTTGCCAGTCTGAGTTTGCGTGAAGTTTCCCGCGAGGCAGGTATTGCACCCACATCCTTTTACCGGCATTTTCGCGATGTGGATGAGCTGGGCCTGACCATGGTGGATGAAAGCGGCCTGATGCTGCGCCAGCTGATGCGCCAGGCACGTCAGCGTATTGCCAAAGGCGGCAGCGTGATCCGCACGTCTGTCTCCACCTTTATGGAATTCATCGGTAATAATCCCAACGCATTCCGTTTGCTGCTGCGTGAACGTTCCGGCACGTCTTCGGCATTCCGTGCCGCCGTCGCCCGTGAAATTCAGCATTTTATTGCGGAACTTGCCGACTATCTGCAACTCGAAAACCATATGCCGCGCAGTTTTACCGAAGCGCAGGCTGAAGCCATGGTGATCATCGTTTTCAACGCCGGTGCGGAAGCGCTGGATGTGGATATCGCTCAACGCCGTCAGCTGGAAGAACGGCTGGTGCTGCAACTGCGGATGATTTCCAAAGGCGCGTATTACTGGTATCGCCGTCAACAGGAACGTACGGCTGTGACTCCCATCAATAATAAGACCCGAGGTAAAGAAGATGACCGAACAACCGAACCAGGATAATGGCACTCTGGTTTTGGCTCTGATTGCCGGGCTGTCGATTAATGGCACTTTCGATGCGTTATTCAGTTCTGTCGTAACGTTTTCGATCTTCCCGATTATTTCTCTGGTGTTGGCGGTGTACTGCCTGCACGTTCGCTACCACCGTGGCGAAATGCCTAAAGGATTACCGGTTCTGGCGGCAGCCTGTTTCCTGCTGGGCTTGGTGCTGTACAGCACCATTGTCCGGGCGGAATACCCTGAACTGGGTTCTAATTTCCTGCCGTCGCTGATCAGTGTCGCGCTGGTGTTCTGGATAGGCCTGAAGCTAAAAAAGCGTAAATCCGCGGTACAGTAAGATTTTTCCCCGCCGTGCATAAAGGGCAATCTGTGGATTGCCTTTTTTATTTATTCATCCCCCTCATTCATTTAATGAACTGTCATTTCATTAATATCAAACCCATGTTCAATATTTAGAGATTGATCGCCCACTTCTTCATTTCATTGCCATAAAGTGGCTTTGAGTGGCAAAAACCAAAAGGTTTTCATTCCTGCTCCTCGTTAATTTGAATCATGGCCGGACGATACATTTTCGTTCGCATTCAGCCTACGCCTATAGGTGATTTAACAGAGGCAACACGGCAATGAAAACACGTAAAATTGGATTCTTTAATTACATCGCCTACGGTTCTGGCGATTTTCTGGGGGCAGGCACCACCGCCCTGACGGCAGCATGGCTGCTTTATTTCTACACCACCTTTTGCGGCCTTTCGCCCATCGAAGCGACCTTTATCTTTGCTACCGCGCGCGTCGCCGATGCGGTACTGAGCCCGCTGATGGGGTATCTCACTGATAACTTCGGAAATACCTGGCTCGGCAAACGATTTGGCCGGCGTAAGTTCTTCATTCTGCTCGGTATCCCCTGTGTGTTCAGCTACAGCTTTATGTGGGTGGGTGACATGGGATACGTCTACTACCTGCTGACTTATCTGCTGTTCGATATCGTCTACACCATGATTTTGGTGCCGTATGAAACACTGGTACCGGAAATGACTGATGACTTTAAACAGAAGACCAAGTTCTCTGGCGCACGTATCGCGCTGGCGCAGCTTTCTGCGATTCTGGCGGCGTTCCTGCCGGGCATTTTGTTGCAGCATTTCGGCAAAGATAACGCCATTTCCTTCTTCTACTCGAGTCTGGTCTTTGCGGTGATTTGCGCCTTCGTCCTGACGCTGGTCTATTTCTTTACCTGGGAACGTCCGGAAGAACTCAAATCGGAAGCCACGAAGAAAATTGAACGCGAGCGTCAGCAACTGACGCTGGCACAAAGCCTGAAACGCCTGAAAGTCGAATTATCTTCCACGTTACGTATCAAAATTTTCCGCCAGCATCTGGGTTTGTACCTTGGCGGGTATATCGCGCAGGATGTGTTTAACGCCGTGTTCACCTATTACGTGGTGTTCGTGCTGATGCAGAGCGCAGCGATTGCTTCCAATCTGATGGGCATGATGGCGATTCTGCAATTCGTGGCGGTGATCGGCATGATCCCGTTGTGTATCCGCTTCGGCCCTGCGCCGTCTTATCGTCTGGCCGTTACGCTGTTCGGGCTGGCGACCATTTCCTACGGTGTGCTGTATTTCACCGGCATGAATGATTCGATGTCATTACTGTTGCTGATTTCCGCGCTGGCCGGTCTGGGACGCGGCGGGATCAACTACGTGCCTTGGAATATCTATACCTATATTGCTGATGTCGATGAAACCATCACCGGTCAGCGCCGCGAAGGGATTTTTGCCGGGGTGATGACGCTGACCCGCAAAGCGTCTCAGGCGGGCGCGGTCATGCTGGTGGGGATCATCCTGCAACTCGCCGGATTTGTTTCCGGGCAAAGCCAGCAGGTACCGGCGGTCGGTCATACGATTCTTGGTGTACTGGTGATCGGGTCATTGCTGATGCTCAGCATGGGTTTCATGATTTCTTTATTCTTCCGCCTGAATCAGAAAACGCACGGTGTGCTGACCCGCGAAACGCAAAAAATGCGTGATGCCAACCGCATCGTGCCGGAACAAATTACACCGGAAGACCGCGCAACGGTCGAAATGCTGACAGGGATGAAATACGAATCTCTGTGGGGCAATAACAACATCGGTTATCTGCATCGCAATAATCCGCCACCCGAAAAGCTGACCCGCGAAAATACTGCTGAAATGCCGGTCCAGGGACGTTTATAAATTTTGAATTCACAGGAGAACCCCATGAAAGTTTTTGAAGTTAAACACAGTGCTTTGCTGCGACAGCCGGAACATTTCATTTCACGTAACGAACTGAAATCGCTGATCCACAACGTGACTGACAATCTGGTGAATATCGAAGATAAAACCGGTGAATTCTTGTTACGCCTCGACGATGGCCGCGTGATTGATACCAAAGGCTGGGCGGGCTGGGAATGGACGCACGGCATCGGGCTTTACGGTATCTATCAGTATTATCAGCAGACTGGCGACGAAAAAATGCGGGCGGTGATCGACGACTGGTTTACCGCGCGTCTGGCGGAAGGCACGCCGACCAAAAACGTCAATACCATGAGTCCGTTCCTGACGCTGGCTTATCGTTATGAGGAAACCGGCAATGCGGCATGGCGCCCTTATCTGGAGCGCTGGGCTGAATGGGTGATGTATGAAATGCCGCGCACTGATAAAGGTGCGATGCAGCACATTGTTTATAACAACGAAAATCATCAGCAAATGTGGGACGACACGCTGATGATGAGCGTGCTGCCGCTGGCGAAAATCGGCAAATTGCTGGATCGCCCGGAATTTGTTGAAGAAGCGACGTATCAGTTCCTGATGCACGTGCAGTATCTGATGGATCGCGAAACCGGCCTGTGGTTCCACGGCTGGACGTTTGACGGCCATCATAACTTTGCCCAGGCTCGCTGGGCGCGCGGTAACAGCTGGCTGACGATTGCTATTCCGGAATTCCTTGAACTGGTGGATTTACCGGAGAACAACGCAACACGCCGCTATTTATTGCAGGTGCTGGAAAGTCAGGTCAGTGCGCTGGCGAAATGTCAGGACGACAGCGGTTTATGGCATACGCTGCTCGACGATCCGCACTCTTATCTGGAAAGTTCGGCGACCGCTGGTTTTGCCTACGGCATCCTGAAAGCGGTGCGTAAACGTTATATCGATGCGTCTTATGCGCCGGTGGCGGAGAAAGCCATTCAGGGTGTGATCAAGCATATCAATCCGGCCGGTGAACTGACGCAAACGTCATTCGGTACGGCGATGGGCAATGATCTCGATTTCTACCGTGAAATTGCCCTGACGTCGATGCCTTACGGGCAGGCGATGGCGATCTTGTGTCTGTCAGAATATCTGCGGGTCTATTTGTAATATCGTGTTGTAATATCGTGGACAACGGACTGAAATAAAAACGGGCACTCAAAAGGTGCCCGTTTTTGTTTTTCCATCTGCCGTCAGATTTTTTCCAGCAGCACGCCAGATTCCATATGGTGGGTATACGGAAACTGATCAAACAACGCCAGACGCGTGACGCGGTGCGTTTTGCTCAGGGTTTCCAGATTCGCACACAGCGTTTCCGGATTGCAGGAGATATAAAGAATACGGTCATAGCCTGCCACCATTTTCACCGTTTCATCATCCAGCCCGCTGCGCGGTGGATCGACAAAAATGGTGTTGCACTCGTATCCGCTTAAATCGACATCCTGCAAACGGCGGAATTCACGCACGCCATTCAGCGCCTGTGTGAAATCTTCGGCTGCCATGCGGATAATCTGCACGTTATCAATGTGGTTCGCGGCAATGTTGTATTGCGCGGCGGCGACAGAAGGCTTGGCGATTTCTGTCGCCAGCACGCGGCGGAAGTTACGTGCCAGAGCCAGCGAGAAGTTGCCGTTACCGCAGTAAAGTTCCAGTAAATCTCCGGTCGAGTTTTCCGTGGCCTTCAGTGCCCATTCCAGCATCTGAATATTCATCTCGGCGTTTGGCTGAGTGAAGCTGTTTTCCACCTGACGATAAATCATATCGCGGCCCGCGACCGGCAGAACTTCATCAACATAATCCTGGTCGAGCATGATTTTGGTTTTCGCGGCACGGCCAATCAGCTGGATATCAAAACCATCAGCACGCAGCTGGTCACGCAGGGCGGTTGCGGCCTGCTGCCATTCGTCATCAAGCTTACGATGGTAAAGCAGCGAGGCGATGATTTTGCCGCTGCGGGTCGACAGATAGTCGATCTGGAAGATCTTACGGCGCAATGCCGGATTTTGCTTAATAGCCGAAATCAGCACCGGCATCAGGCGGTTTATCAGTTCGCTGGCGGTCGGGAACTGGTCCACGCGCACGCGGGCTTTGGTCTGCTGATCAAACATGATGTGGTACAGGTCGCCCTCATCGTGCCAGACGCGAAATTCTGCGCGCATACGATAATGGCTGACAGGAGAACGGAAAACGTCAGGCTGCGGCGCATTAAATGGCGACATCATCGCCGTGAGACGTGCGGTCTTTTCCGCCAGCTGGTCGTCGTACTGTTCAATGGGCAGGTTTTCAGGCGTCATCGGTTATCTCGTCTAACAGGGAATGAATGGACAAACTTAGCGGGCGATTGTAGGGAATGTCTCCGTTAAGTCCACCATTGTTACATTTATATCGTGAAAGCTTACTGGCTATTACGGATGTCTGGATTTCCAAATAGGTTGATCGTACGATTGCGCTTCGGCCTCATTGACTGAGTTAAAAGGGAATCCGGTGTGAATCCGGAACTGGCGCGCAGCGGTATGGGGAAATCACGGCGATAGCATTCTTTATTATGCAGACACTGTTTCTTCCTTCTCTCCTTATATAGGAAAGGAGAAAGAGGAGATGGGAAGTCATCGCCCGGTGCGGGTAATTTCAATTAATTACGATGTAATTAATCAGCCTGCAAATCCTAAGTCCGAAGACCTGCCGATGTTACGTCGCATTAATCATCGTCGTCGCGAATTACCGCCGGTGATCCTCTGCGGCATCCGCCAATTAAGTTTGGATGCTCGATTCATGACAATTAAAAAGCACGTGCTGCTGACGGCATTATCCGTCACGGCTTTTTCAGGGTGGGCGCAAGACAGCACTTCCACAAACAGCAGCGATAATATGGTCGTTACCGCTAACCGTTTTCCACAGCCCGTTTCTTCTGTATTAGCGCCGACGGATATCGTCACGCGTGAAGATATCGACCGGTGGCAGTCAAAATCCGTGGCTGATGTCTTGCGTCGTTTACCGGGCGTGGATATCAGCCAGAGCGGCGGCATGGGGCAACTGACCTCTGTTTACGTTCGCGGTACTAGCTCCAGCCACACATTGGTCCTGATGGATGGTGTGCGTCTCAATCAGGCGGGTATTTCCGGATCAGTAGATATCAGCCAGATCCCTCTTTCATTAGTTCAGCGCATTGAATTTATTCGCGGCCCGCGTTCGGCGGTTTATGGCTCGGATGCCATCGGCGGCGTCATTAATATTATTACGACACGCGACAAAGACGGCACAACGCTCGGCGCAGGTATCGGCTCACACGGCTATCAGAACTACAACGGCTCAACGCAGCAGAAATTAGGTGAGAACACCACGCTGACGGCAGCAGGGGATTACACCTACACCCGCGGGATTGATGTGGTCGCTGACGGCAATAACGGCGGCGTTCCTCAGCCCGACCGCGACGGCTTCATGAGCAAGACGCTGTATCTGGCGCTGCAACACCAGTTCAATGAAGAGATCAGCGGCTTTGCGCGCGCCTACGGTTATGACAACCGCACGGCTTATGATGCGTATTACTCGCCGGGCAGCGCGCTGATTGATACCCGCCAGCTTTACAGCCGGACATATGACACAGGTCTTCGTTATCAGAACGGCATTTACGCCACGCAGTTAATCGGCAGCTACAGCCACGTCAAAGACTATAACTACGATCCGAAGTATGGCCCGTATGACGCCTCCGCTTCCCTGGACGATTCCGATCAGTACAACGTGCAATGGGGTAATACGTTCCAGATATGGAAAGGGGAAGTCAGCGCAGGTCTCGACTGGCAGAAACTCACCACCGAGCCGGGTACCAGCTATCTTGCCGATGGCTATGATCAGCACAATACCGGCGTGTATCTGACCACGCAGCAAAAAATCAGCGATTTCACACTGGAAGGCGCGGTGCGTAGCGACGATAACTCCCAGTTTGGTCAGCACACCACCTGGCAGAGCAGCGCCGCATGGGAGTTTATCGATGGCTATCGCCTGATTGCCTCCTACGGTACCGCTTATAAATCGCCGAACCTGAGTCAGCTCTACAGTGATTACTATGGTAATCCTGATCTGAAGCCGGAAGAGAGTAAGCAATGGGAAGGCGGGCTTGAAGGTCTGACGGGTCCGCTGGACTGGCGCTTGTCCGTCTATCGTAATGACATCGATCAGATGATCTCTTACAACGACTCGACCAGCAATTATTACAACATCGGCAAAGCGACCATCAAAGGCGTTGAATGGACGGGTTCCTTTGATACCGGCCCGTTGCAGCACAAGATTACTCTGGAATATCTCGACCCGCGTGATGCGATAACCAACGAAATTCTGACCCGTCGTGCCAAGCAGCAGGCGAAATACCAGATTGACTGGGACATCGCTGATATCGACTGGTCGATCAACTATCAGTATCTGGGACAGCGTTACGATACCGACTACGGAACCTATCCTTATCAGACCGTTAAACTGGGCGGCGTCAGTTTGTGGGATCTCGCTGCATCATATCCTGTGACCTCACACCTGACAGTTCGTGGTAGAATTGCCAACTTGTTTGATAAAGATTACGAGACGGCTTATGGCTATGCCACACCAGGACGTGAGTACTACCTCTCTGGAAGCTATACCTTCTGATACAACACAAGTTCCTGACCGCCCGACGGTGCTGGTTTTCGATTCCGGCGTCGGCGGGTTGTCGGTGTATGATGAGGTCCGGCAGATGTTGCCGGACCTGCACTATATATATGCCTTCGATAATGTGGCTTTCCCCTACGGCGAGAAATCCGAAGAGTTTATCGTTGAGCGCGTGGTGGATATTGTCACCGCTGTCGCGAAACGCCATCCCCTCTCTATTATTGTCATCGCCTGTAACACCGCGAGCACCGTCTCCCTCCCTGCATTACGCGCCAAATTCAGTTGCCCTGTTGTCGGGGTTGTCCCTGCGATCAAGCCCGCTGCTAAATTAACGCGTAATGGTGTGGTCGGATTGCTGGCAACGCGTGCGACGGTACAGCGTCCTTATACGCATGATCTGGTCGCACGCTTTGCGACGGATTGTCAGATTCTGATGCTGGGCTCGGCGGAGCTGGTTGAGCTGGCGGAAGCGAAGCTGCATGGCGAAGAGGTTTCACTGGCTGTATTGAAGAAAATCTTGCACCCGTGGCTGCGTTTACCTGAACCACCGGATACCGTGGTATTAGGTTGCACGCATTTCCCGCTGCTTTCGCAAGAGTTGTCACAGGTTTTGCCCGACGGCACGCGTATGATCGACTCCGGTTCTGCGATTGCCAGACGCGCGCACTGGTTAATTGAGACTTCTCACGTCGATATTCCAGAAAAAAAAGCCGGTGTTGAAATAGAGAGTGTCGCCTACTGCATGGCGATGACCGCAGAGGCGCAAAGTTTGCTGCCTGTTTTACAGTCATATGGCTTCAGAAGTATCCAGGAATTGCCGCTTTAAACACCATTTGATGAAAGATTCAGCGGTCAGTAAATTATTTGTATTTTAGGGGTTGCGGCCTTCTGAGAACTCCCTATAATGCGCCTCCACTGACCGGGAACAACGACTGACAAGTCGCTCGGACAGGAAGAGAAAAAGTAGAAAGTTCGAATGAATAATCTCTTGACTCTTCAGCGGGAAAACGTAATATACGCCTCCCGCGCCGCATAAGATTCCTTGCGAACCGCGGCATGCTCTTTAACAATTTATCAGACAATCTGTGTGGGCACTCACAAGACGATATCAGCCACTTCGGTGGCAAATATTTATTGACAGTAATGTCAAGTCTTAGAGTGACCAAGCAGTAATTCATTTAGTTGAATTATTACGAAGTAATCTCTGAGCACCGCTTAACTTG
>NZ_SLYT01000013.1:0-134816 GCF_004346065.1 Rahnella sp. JUb53 | reverse complement strand
GCGTGTGAAAGAACCGGTGGAGCGGTAGTTCAGTTGGTTAGAATACCTGCCTGTCACGCAGGGGGTCGCGGGTTCGAGCCCCGTCCGTTCCGCCAATTATTTGATTATGCCTGCTAATTTTAGCAGGCATAATGTTAAGCGTAATTTAGGGGCGTAGCTCAGTTGGTAGAGCACCGGTCTCCAAAACCGGGTGTCGCGAGTTCGAGTCTCTCCGCCCCTGCCATATTGAAACCCTTCGCGAAAGCGAGGGGTTTTTTTTCGTCTGTAATTTATCCTCCTTTCTTATCGCGCTCATTAACCCCTCAATAAAACCCATGTCTTGCCGGTTTTTGCACCATTTCGGCTCAATGCGCTCCATTTTCCTGGTTGTTTTTTGTCATGTTTTGGCTGAATACATGCACTAATTGATTGTTCTCCCCGTATGTGACCCCGCTCATGCTCCCTTTTTCCCAGTGTACTAAACCTAATCATCGTCCTGTGACGACAAACCGCCCCTGACAATACTGTTTTCATTCTTTTTCCTGACGTCGTGTCGAGAGGAATGAACACTGAGGTCGGGTGAACGTCCTGGCCGTACCCTACGAGTCATAACAAAAAGTAGCTCAGACTACACGCGAGGAAAGAAACATGTACAAACGCTTAATTGTGGCAGCAGCAGTGGCAACAGCACTTTGTGGCGCGGCTCATGCAGCTCCGCTGGTTGTTGGTTTTTCGCAGATTGGCTCTGAGTCTGGGTGGCGTTCTGCGGAGACAAAAGTGGCTAAGTCCGAGGCCGAAAAACGCGGTATCACACTCAAAATTGCTGATGCTCAGCAGAAACAAGAAAACCAAATCAAAGCCATACGCTCCTTTATCGCTCAGGGTGTGGATGCCATCTTCATCGCGCCGGTCGTGGCCACCGGGTGGGCTCCTGTTCTGACGGAAGCTAAAGAAGCCAAGATCCCGGTATTCCTGTTAGACCGTACTATCGAAGTCAGTGATCCTTCTCTCTACACCGCCGCAGTGGCTTCGGACAGCGTATATGAAGGCAAAGTGGCCGGAGACTGGTTGGTCAAAGATGTCGCCGGTAAGCCGTGTAATGTTGTTGAATTACAAGGCACCGTGGGCGCAAGCGTCGCCTTAAACCGTAAACAAGGCTTTGCCGATGCGCTGAAAGCTGCGCCAAACGTCAAAATTATCCGTTCACAATCTGGTGACTTCACCCGTAGTAAAGGTAAAGAAGTCATGGAAAGCTTCATCAAGGCTGAGCAAAACGGTAAGAACATTTGTGCTGTTTACGCCCATAACGATGACATGGCAATCGGTGCGATTCAGGCCATTAAAGAAGCCGGCCTTAAGCCGGGTTCGCAGATTAAAATTGTTTCAATCGATGGCGTTCCTGACATCTACAAAGCGATGCTGGCCGGTGAAGCGAATGCTTCTGTTGAGCTGACGCCTAATATGGCGGGCCCTGCATTTGATGCTCTGATTGCAATGAAAAAGGATGGCACTCAGCCTAAGAAATTCATTCAGACTCAGTCTGCGCTTATCCTGCCGGATATGGCTCAGAAAGAATACGACATGAAAAAAGACATGGGTTATTAAGCCGGTTTACCGGCTTGCCTCAGCGGCAGGCCGGTAAAAATTATTCCCTTTTCGCCCCCTGGCGAATGCAGCAGGAGTAGTGACGTGACGGATAATCCTGGTTCAGAAACACTGCTTGAGGTCCGCGGTTTATCCGTAGAATTTCCCGGCGTTAAAGCGCTGGAAAATGTCGACTTCACGCTCGAACGTGGCGAAATAGTGGCACTGTTAGGTGAAAACGGTGCGGGCAAGTCCACGATGATTAAAGCGCTTACCGGTGTTTATAAGCGCTCTTCCGGACAAGTTTTTCTCAACGGAAAATCGATTGAACCGGTCAATACTGCTGATGCTCAGTCGCTTGGGATCGGCACGGTATATCAGGAAGTTAACCTTCTGCCGAATATCTCTGTCGCCGCTAATCTCTTTATCGGGCGCGAACCGACCCGCTTCGGGCTGGTCAATCAGCGCAAGATGGAACAACAGGCCGAATCCCTTCTGGAAGGTTATGGTCTGCATCTGGATGTCAGCCAGCCTCTTTCCACTTATTCCATTGCTATCCAGCAAATCGTGGCCATTGCCCGCGCTGTCGATCTTTCAGCGCAAGTCTTAATACTCGATGAGCCAACAGCCAGCCTGGACGCCAAAGAAGTCAGCATGTTGCTCGATATTCTTGTTCAGCTGCGTGACAAAGGCGTGGGGATGATCTTCGTGACGCATTTCCTCGACCAGGTTTATCGAATCAGCGACCGGATAACGGTTTTACGTAACGGTAAACGGGTGGGATCTGAACGTACTGTTGATCTGCCACGTATCGATCTGGTGCCAATGATGCTGGGACACAGCTTTGATGAAAGCCTGCTAAAACGTACCGAGCATCGCAATGTGACGGGCGAGCCTTTGGTCGATTTCAAAGATTATGGCCGTCGTGGGGTCATTGAAAATTTCAACCTGAAAGTACGGCGTGGCGAAATCGTAGGGCTGGCAGGTTTGCTGGGATCAGGGCGAACAGAAACGGCGCAGTTGATCTTCGGTATCAAGGGACATGACAGCGGCAGCGCGCAGGTTGATGGCAAACCCGAAACCATCAGCACCCCCCGCAAGGCCGCGAAGCTTGGGTTTGGTTATTGCCCGGAAGATCGCAAAACGGATGGGATTATCGGTGCCGCCACAGTGCGTGAAAATATCATCCTTGCCTTACAGGCTCAGCGCGGCTGGTTGCGACCTCTTCCCATGAAAGAACAGCACCAGATAGCCGAAAAATTCATCAAACTGCTCGGTATCCGCACACCCGGTACGGAGCAGGAAATTCAGTATCTCTCCGGCGGTAATCAGCAAAAAGTGCTTCTTTCCCGCTGGCTTGCGACCAATCCCCGTTTCCTCATTCTCGACGAACCCACCCGCGGCATTGATGTGGGGGCGCATGCAGAAATCATCCGTCTGATTGAGAAACTTTGCGATGAAGGGCTGGCCTTACTGGTCATTTCATCTGAACTGGAAGAACTGTCGGGCTATGCCGACCGCATCGTGGTGTTACGCGACCGTCGTCATGTGACAGAAATAGAGCAGGCTGAAATCTCCGTACCAGCCATTATGAAAGCCATTGCGGCGCAATGAGGAGATATCAATGAGCAACAGGAGTCTGCCAATGACGGGAAGACCGCGCAAAGTAAGATTTGTATTTCCTAAGGGTGCCATGCAAATCGGCGCTTTCGTCGCCATATTAATCATCGACAGCCTAGTCGCCCCCGGATTTTTCTCTATTCATATTCAGGATGGCCGCCTGTTTGGCAGCCTGGTAGATATATTCAACCGCGGGGCGCCTGTAGCACTGCTGGCTCTGGGGATGACGCTGGTTATCGCGACCGGCGGGATCGACCTTTCCGTCGGGGCTGTGATGGCGATAGCGGGTGCGACGGCGGCGGCCATGACCGTACAGGGCTATCCGCTGGCGATGGTATTGCTGGCATCAGTTGGTGTTGGTGCGATATGTGGCTTGTGGAATGGATTTCTGGTCGCAGTCCTGCAAATACAACCGATCGTTGCCACGCTGATGCTGATGGTCGCCGGAAGGGGGATCGCACAGTTAATAACGGAAGGACAGATTGTCACGTTTGAACATAACGGTTTATCGCAGTTTGGCAGTGGTTCGCTGTTTTATCTGCCGATGCCGGTGATCATTGCCGTCGTCATGCTGGTGCTGGTCTGGGCGCTGACGCGCAAAACGGCGCTCGGGTTGTTTATCGAATCGGTGGGTATCAACATCCGCTCTGCTTATAACGCTGGCGTAAACGCCCGTCTGGTGCTGATTTCCACTTACGTCATCTGCGGGATTTGCGCGGCTGTTGCAGGTGTGATTGTGACCGCGGATATCCGCGGTGCAGATGCCAATAACGCCGGTTTATGGCTGGAGCTTGACGCTATTCTTGCCGTCGTCATCGGTGGCGGCTCGTTGCTGGGCGGCCGTTTTAACCTGCTTCTTTCGGTAGTCGGTGCGCTGATTATTCAGGGAATGAATACCGGCATTCTGCTCTCCGGCTTTAAACCCGAATTCAATCTGGTACTGAAAGCCCTTGTGGTTCTCGCCGTACTGGTGGTTCAGTCACCCCGCGTCTCGCTCAGTAATCTGTTCCGGAGGAAGGGATAATGCTTAAAAGAAATCTGCCCCTGCTGATTACTATCTTGGTGTTCCTGGCCGGATACGCTTATTGCTTCACGCAGTTTCCGGGCTTTGCTTCCACGCGTGTCTTCTTTGATTTACTGACGGACAACGCCTTCCTGGGCATTGTCGCGGTCGGTATGACGTTCGTTATTCTCTCCGGCGGTATCGACCTTTCCGTGGGCTCTGTTATCGCTTTCACGGGCGTATTGCTGGCGAAACTGATAGGCACTTACGGTGTTGCGCCCGGTTACGCGTTTGTCATTGTGCTTTTGATGGGCGCGTTGTTCGGGGCGCTGATGGGCTGGATTATTGATACGCTGAAACTGCCGGCTTTCATCATCACGCTGGCGGGCATGTTTTTTGTGCGCGGAATGAGTTTTATCGTCTCGGAAGAATCGTTGCCGATTAACCATCCGGTTTATGATTTCCTCGCCAATTATGCCTGGAAAATGCCCGGAGGCGGCCGTTTCACTTTGCTGGCTCTGGTCATGTTGCTGGTGGTGCTGGGCGGGATTATTCTGGCGCATCGCACGCGATTTGGTAACAACGTCTATGCCGTCGGCGGAAGTAACGTTTCGGCTGCGCTGATGGGAGTGCCGGTTCGCCGAACCACGATTTATATCTATATGCTCTCAAGTTCGCTGGCCGTGTTATCCGGCATCATTTTCTCGCTGTACACATCTGCAGGGTATGCACTCGCTGCCAGCGGTGTAGAGCTCGATGCTATCGCTTCTGTCGTCATTGGCGGTACGTTGCTGAGCGGCGGCGTAGGCACAGTGTTGGGCAGCTTGTTTGGCGTGCTCATTCAGGGGCTGATACAAACCTACATCACTTTCGATGGCACACTCAGCTCGTGGTGGACCAAAATCGTGATGGGTGTGTTGCTGTTCATCTTCATCGGATTGCAAAAAGGTATGGGTACCTTCTGGACAGCCAGAAGAGCGCGCCATCCGCGGCCTGAACCGTCTTGAGGCCGGACGGTTCAGAGATTAGTGATCAGCGGCGTTTTGAGTAACTGACGGATCAGAACCTGCTGATCGCTGGTTTGCAGCCAGACGGCGTACAGCGGGCGGATCACCGGAGGGATCTCTTCATGCACCGACAGCTGCGGATATTCCTTCGCCCAATGCGCGGGCAGGAAAGCGCAACCGCCGGTGTTTTCCAGCAACTGGCGCGTCAGATGCGCAGACGTTGTGGTCAGCACCGGTTCCTGATCGCTGTTTTGCAGCTTTTCCTGCTGAGGAAAGTCCGCACCCCATTCCAGTTTCACATACGGTGGATGTTCTTCCCTGACCGTTTTCTGTGATGAAAAAAGTCGTAACGAGAAATTACCTAACAGCTGGCTTGAAAGCTCATCCATCTTCGGCGGTTCAGTGGTGATCAGTAAATCCAGTTGTCTTTCATGCAATTGTTTGACCAGAGACTGGCGAAGGGCGATGCGTGCCTCAAGTCTCAGTGCGCCGCGCTGCGTGTAAAGCGATTGCAGCCACGGGGTCAGATAGGCTTCCCAAAGCGAGGCCGTTGCCCCAATCGACAATTCAGTGTGCTGTAACGAACGTACCACCTCTTTTTTTGCCATCTGCCAGGTCGACATCAGATTCTCAGCATAAGGCAGCAGGCGTTCTCCTGCGGGCGTTAACCGGATGTTGTTGCGATGCCGTGTGAACAAATTGGCGCCAAGTTGGGTTTCCAGTTGTCGGATACGAAAACTGACGGCAGATTGCGTCAGATATAGGGATTCCGCCGCCCGACCAAAGTGGCGAGTTCTACTGACCTCCAAAAAGGTTTTCAGTAATTCCGTGTCCAAAACTATCTCCAATATTTTTTGTCGTTAAGATTTAAATGTTTTGTTTTACACAATGTCAAGCCTAACTAATACTCCGCGCCATAACAGCACGACCATGAGAGAATTAGGAGCGTGTCAGATGGCGGAAAGCTTCACCACGACAAATCGTTTTTTTGATAATAAACATTACCCTCGCGGGTTCTCCCGGCATGGCGATTTCACCATTAAAGAAGCGCAAATGCTAGAACGTTACGGCTTTGCCTTTAACGAGCTGGATCTGGGAAAACGTGAGCCTGCTAACGACGAAGAAAAACTGTTCCTGGAGGTTTGCCGCGGTACGCGTGAACCTGTGACAGATGCAGAAAAAGTGTGGAACAAATACATTGTCCGCACCCGTCGTCCGAAGAAATTCCACACGTTGTCTGGCGGTAAACCGCAGGCTGACGCTGTAGAAGACTACACGGAAAGCGATGACTAATGAAACGGGGCGATGCCCCGTTTTTTTATGCCAGACTCTTATGCAGAGTTAACAATAGCCTATCCATGCTGCGATAGCTTAGCGCCTCAGCAATATGCCGTCGTTCAATCTCCTCAACACTACCCAAATCAGCCAATGTTCTCGCGACTTTCAGAATGCGATGCCAGGCTCTTACCGATAAACCCAGCTTATGCAGTACCTCTTCCAGGAACTCTGCGTCTGCTTTGGCTAACACACAATACGTTTCCACTTCGCTGCTGCTCAGATGCGCATTGATTTTCCCCGCGCGGTTTAACTGTATTTCTCTGGCGTTCAGTACCCGTTCCCGCACTTGTGCGCTGTTTTCCCTCAGAACAGGCGTATGGTTTTGCTGACTCAAAATACCGGGCGGCAGGAGCGGGACTTCAATCGACAGATCGAACCGGTCGAGGAAAGGCCCCGAAAGCCGGCTCAGATAGCGTAAAACCTGCTGTGGCGGCGTGCGGTTGTGGATGCCCTGATAATGTCCGGTCGGGCTGGGATTCATCGCTGCAATCAACTGCGCTCTTGCGGGATAGCGGACTTTCGCCCGTGCGCGGGAAATGGTGATTTCGCCGGATTCCATCGGCTGGCGCAAAGCATCCAGAACCTGCCGCTGAAATTCAGGCAGTTCATCGAGAAACAGCACACCATTATGGGCCAGCGATATTTCTCCTGGTCTGGGCAGCGAGCCACCTCCGACCAGCGCACTCATCGACGTGCTGTGATGCGGTGCCCGAAATGGCCGCACGCGTGAAAAACCGCCGTCTTCCTCCGGGTTATACACCAGACTGGCGATAGCTGCGGTTTCTAACTTTTCCTCATTGGTCAGCGGTGGCAACAATCCCGGCAACCGGCTCGCCAGCATGGTTTTTCCGGTGCCCGGCGGTCCTATCAGCAATAAATTATGGCCGCCTGCCGCCGCGACCTCCAGTGCGCGCTTGGATTGTTCCTGCCCGATGATGTCTGAAATGTCCGGCTGATGTGCCGGAATGGCCGGGTGAACGGGAAATTCGATGGCCGGCAAATTATCTTCGCCCTGCAAAAACGCACAGACCTGCAATAAGTGCCCGGCCACCCGCGCGACACCGGGATCGAGCAGCGTCATTTCCGTTTGATTACTTTGCGGCAGGATCAATATCCGGCCTGCTTTCTGCGCCTCAAGTGCTGCTGGTATCGCACCATTTACGCTGCGTAGCGCACCAGAAAGCCCGAGTTCGCCCACAAACTCGTACTCCTCAAGCTTATCCCCCTGAAGCTGCTCTGAGGCCACCAGAATCGCCAGCGCAATGGATAAATCATACCGGCCACCTTCTTTCGGCAAATCGGCTGGCGCAAGATTCACGGTGATGCGTTTTGCCGGAAAGATGAATCCGCAGTTGATGATGGCGCTGCGAACCCTGTCTCTGGCCTCTTTGACGGTGGTTTCCGGTAAACCGACCAGCGTCAGAGCCGGTAAACCGTTGCTGATATGTACCTCGACCGAGACGCCGGGCGCCTGAACACCCAGTGAGGCGCGGGTATACACCACGGCTAATGACATGCTTTTTCCTTTGCTGTGAGATTTCCTGGGGGGCAGCATGCCTGAGCCTGAAACACTTGCGGGGAGAAGATTTGCACGATGCGTAACATCGCGGATAAATATTCTGTAAGTCAGTGGGTTAACACAGACAGATGCGAAGCGTATCGCAACCGCAGCAATACTCATTAACAGTTTGATGTGTTCGGAAACAAATTAGCCCGCTAATTAAGTTGCTGGTTATACAGGCTGAGGTGTTTAATTTAATTGTATTTAACAATAAATAAACAAATACGAATCATTGATTAACATCTCGCGGCCTTACTGAGGGTTTTCCGGAACGCCCCGGTGAGCGCATAACCTACAGCTATTCCGGAATAGGGATACACCCATGTTTGGTTGGACTTCTCGGCAGCGTAACGTTGCCATCGCCAGTTTTCTGAGCTGGACTCTCGATGCTTTTGACTTCTTCGTTCTGGTCTTCCTGCTCAGTGATATTGCCACGGCGTTTCAGGTTGATATCAAACAGGTCACGCTGGCTATCCTGCTGACACTGGCCGTGCGGCCAATCGGTGCGCTGCTGTTCGGGCGTGCTGCGGAGAAATACGGGCGCAAACCGGTTCTGATGGTCAACATCGCGCTGTTTTCATTCTTCGAGTTGTGTACCGCAGCGGCGCCTTCGCTGACCGTATTCCTGATCCTTCGCGTCATTTACGGCATTGCGATGGGCGGTGTCTGGGGCGTGGCCTCTTCGCTGGCGATGGAAACCATTCCTGACCGCTCACGCGGCATGATGTCGGGGATTTTCCAGGCGGGTTATCCCTTTGGTTATTTGCTGGCCGCCGTGGTGTACGGCTTATTGTTTGATGTGGTGGGCTGGCGCGGAATGTTTGTGATTGGTGCGGTGCCGATTTTCCTGCTGCCATTTATCTGGTTCAAAGTGCAGGAATCACCGGTCTGGCTGGCAGCGCGGGAACGCAATGAAAGCACGGCTCTGATGCCGGTGCTGAAGAAAAACTGGAAGCTGTGTGTCTATCTGGTGGTGCTGATGGCGGGCTTTAATTTCTTCAGTCACGGTACGCAAGATCTCTATCCGACCTTCCTGAAAGTTCAGCACGGTTTCGATGCACATACCGTCAGTTTAATCGCCATAAGCTACAATATCGCGTCAATTATCGGCGGGATCTTCTTTGGTTCGCTTTCTGAAAAGATTGGTCGCAAGAAGGCGATTATTATTGCCGCACTGCTTTCACTCCCGGTCATTCCTCTATGGGCATTTTCCGGCGGTTCGTGGATGCTGGGACTCGGGGCGTTTCTGATGCAGTTTATGGTGCAGGGCGCATGGGGCGTGGTGCCGACTTATCTGACAGAACTGGTGCCCGCCAACACCCGCGCGGTTCTGCCGGGATTTGTTTACCAGCTCGGCAACCTGATTGCGTCAGTTAATGCGACGCTTCAGGCCTACATTGCCGAAAGCCATGGACACAATTACGGACTGGCGATGGCGATAGTAGCCGGTACTGTCGCCATTCTGATTTCGGTTCTGGTGGCCTTTGGCCGGGATACCCGCGGAAAAGCCATTGCCGGAGCAATAAATAATCAGAAGGTCAGCGATCGCGCTAAGGTTTGATTTATCAGACGATTTCCTGCGAATTGTGCAACGGACTGCAAATAATAACGCAAGAAAAATGTTGTCATTAAATAGCTGACTGTGATAACTCTGTAGGCAATCGTTCGCAATATGAATTATAGAAACCTAAAAATGAAAGCCCTTCTCCTCGTAGTTAGCCTAGTCGTGATTAGCGTGGTGGTGATTATTATCCCACCGTGCGGGGCTGCACTTGGACGAAGAAAGGCTTATTAAACAAGCCTGAACCTGAAAAGAAACCCCGCACCGAAAGGTCCGGGGTTTTTTTTTGGGTCAGGAATTTCAGAGAACAGTGAAGCGGGGTCGGAAAATGAGCAACAGCATAATATTCTGCACTTGTCGCAAAAAGGCAGGAGAATAAGGATGAACGGAGCACAGTGGGTAGTACAAGCGTTGCGTGCGCAGGGTGTAAATACAGTATTTGGATATCCTGGCGGGGCAATCATGCCGGTATACGATGCATTGTATGACGGCGGCGTGGAACACCTGTTGTGCCGGCACGAGCAGGGCGCCGCAATGGCTGCCATCGGCTATGCCCGTTCAACCGGAAAAGTTGGCGTCTGTATCGCCACTTCTGGTCCTGGCGCGACCAACCTCATCACCGGTCTGGCCGACGCGCTGTTAGATTCTGTTCCGCTGGTGGCTATCACCGGTCAGGTTGGCTCCGCATTCATTGGTACCGATGCTTTCCAGGAGATCGACGTTTTAGGCTTGTCTCTGGCCTGCACCAAACACAGCTTCCTGGTTGAATCGCTGGATGCATTGCCGGAAATCATGGCGGAAGCTTTTGCTATCGCCACTTCAGGGCGTCCGGGGCCGGTTCTGATCGACATCCCGAAAGACATCCAGCTGGCGACCGGAGAATTGCCGCCACACTTGCTGGCGGTGGAAGAAACCTTCCCGCATCCGGTGGCTGAACTGCAACAGGCCAGCGCGATGATCGCTGCGGCGCAAAAACCGATGGTCTACGTCGGCGGCGGCGTGGGGATGGCGCAGGCAGTTCCGGCCTTACGTGAATTCATCTCAGCAACCGGTATCCCGGCCGTAGCCACGCTGAAAGGGCTGGGCGCACCGGATGCCACTGACCCGTGCTATCTGGGAATGCTGGGTATGCACGGCACCAAAGCCGCTAATCTGGCGGTTCAGTCCTGCGATTTACTGATTGCCGTTGGTGCGCGTTTTGATGACCGGGTGACCGGCAAGCTGAATACCTTTGCGCCAAACGCGGCCATTATCCATATGGATATCGACCCGGCCGAACTGAACAAACTGCGTCAGGCGCACGTAGCGTTGCAGGGCGATCTGAATGCTCTGTTACCTGCGCTTTACTCACCGTCTAAGAACGGCCAACCGCTGAATATCAGCGCATGGCGTGACGAAGTGATGACGCTGAAAGCGCAGGGCGAATGGCGCTACGACCATCCGGGCGAAGCGATTTATGCGCCGCTGTTACTGAAACAAATCTCTGATCGTAAATCTGAAAATACCGTCGTGACTACCGACGTCGGTCAGCATCAGATGTGGACCGCGCAGCACATGCAGTTCAGCCGCCCGGAAAACTTCATCACCTCCAGCGGTCTGGGCACGATGGGCTTTGGCGTTCCGGCGGCCGTCGGCGCACAGGTTGCCCGTCCGGACGACATGGTGATCTGCGTTTCCGGCGACGGCTCGTTCATGATGAACGTTCAGGAGCTGGGCACCATCAAACGAAAACAGTTGCCCGTCAAAATCCTGCTGCTGGATAACCAGCGTTTAGGGATGGTCCGACAGTGGCAGGAACTGTTCTTCGACGGACGCTTCAGTGAAACCAACCTTTCTGATAATCCCGATTTTGTAACGCTGGCCAGCGCATTCAACATCCCCGGCCAGCGTATCCACCGTAAAGACCAAGTCGATGCCGCTCTGGACGCGTTCTTCAACAGCGAAGGCCCGTATTTGCTTCAGGTTTCCATCGACGAAAATGAGAATGTCTGGCCGCTGGTTCCACCGGGCGCAGGCAACGAAACCATGTTGGAGAAAATGTCATGATGCAGCATAACGTCTCAATCCAGGCCCGTTTCCGCCCTGAAATGTTAGAACGCGTATTACGCGTTGTCCGCCACCGTGGTTTCCAGGTGTGCGCGATGAACATGACCCCGATGGTCAACGCGGAAAACATAAATATCGAATTGACCGTTGCCAGTCAGCGCCCGGTAGATTTACTGTCATCACAGTTACGCAAACTTATGGATGTCGCTTGTGTCGAGATCCAGCAACATACATCACAACAAATACGCGCGAATGCGTGAGTAAAGGAACGAAAGAATGACGAAGAAAGCTGATTACATTTGGTTCAATGGCGAGATGGTTCCGTGGGCAGAAGCGAAGGTTCACGTCATGTCACACGCACTGCATTACGGCACATCCGTATTTGAAGGCGTGCGTTGCTACGACTCCCATAAAGGCCCGGTCGTATTCCGTCACCGTGAACACATGCAGCGTCTGCGCGATTCCGCAAAAATCTACCGTATGCCGGTTTCTCAGAGCGTGGATGAGCTGATGGAAGCTTGCCGCGAGACTCTGCGCAAAAACAATCTGGTCAGCGCGTATATTCGTCCGCTGGTATTTGTCGGCGAGGTGGGTATGGGCGTTAACCCGCCGGACGGCTACAAAACTGACGTGATCATCGCCGCCTTCCCTTGGGGCGCGTATCTGGGCGAAGAAGCGCTGGAGCAGGGCATTGACGCAATGGTGTCTTCCTGGAACCGCGTTGCCGCCAACACCATTCCAACTGCCGCGAAAGCCGGTGGTAACTACCTGTCCTCATTGCTGGTCGGCAGCGAAGCACGTCGCCACGGTTATCAGGAAGGTATCGCGCTGGACGTTCACGGTTATGTCTCTGAAGGCGCAGGTGAAAACCTGTTTGAAGTGAAAGACGGCATTCTGTTTACACCTCCGTTCACCTCTTCCGCCCTGCCGGGTATCACCCGTGACGCGATTATTAAACTGGCGAAAGACATGGGTCTGGAAGTTCGCGAACAAGTTCTGTCCCGTGAATCCCTGTATCTGGCTGACGAAGTCTTCATGTCCGGTACTGCCGCAGAAATCACGCCAGTTCGCAGCGTCGATGGCATTCAGGTTGGCATCGGCAAACGTGGTCCGGTCACCAAACAAATTCAGGATGCGTTCTTCGGCCTGTTCACCGGCAAAACCGAAGATAAATGGGGTTGGCTGGATCCAATCAACCCACAGTAATTACCCGTCATCCTTCAGGCTGCTTCTGCGTTGGCTGCCTTTATTCACCCCGGTCACTTACCTGAGTAAGCTCCCGGGGATTCATTCAGTTGCCGCCTTGCTGCAACCCGAATGATTTAGGGTAATGATGAGGATAAATTAGAAATTCAGCAGGCAGCGATATCGTTGCCTGCTAAACAGAAATGATTTGGAGTGAACAGAGCATGCCTAAGTACCGTTCCCACACCACGACACATGGTCGCAACATGGCTGGCGCCCGCGCTTTATGGCGTGCCACCGGCATGACGGATAACGATTTCGGCAAACCGATTATTGCCGTCGTCAACTCATTCACCCAGTTCGTACCGGGCCACGTGCATTTGCGCGATCTGGGTAAACTGGTTGCCGAGCAAATCGAAGCGTCTGGCGGCGTGGCGAAAGAGTTCAACACTATCGCCGTGGATGACGGGATCGCCATGGGTCATGGCGGCATGCTGTATTCACTGCCTTCTCGCGAGCTGATCGCGGACTCCGTGGAATACATGGTTAACGCGCACTGTGCCGATGCCATGGTCTGTATTTCCAACTGCGACAAAATCACCCCGGGAATGCTGATGGCCTCACTGCGCCTGAACATTCCGGTGATCTTTGTTTCCGGTGGTCCGATGGAAGCCGGTAAAACCAAACTGTCAGACAAAATCATCAAACTCGATCTGGTCGATGCGATGATTCAGGGCGCAAACCCGAACGTCAGCGATGCCGACAGCGAACAAATCGAACGTTCTGCCTGTCCGACCTGCGGTTCCTGTTCCGGTATGTTTACCGCCAACTCGATGAACTGCCTGACCGAAGCGCTGGGTTTGTCTCAGCCGGGTAACGGTTCATTGCTGGCAACGCACGCTGATCGCCGCGATTTGTTCCTGAACGCCGGTCGCCGCATCGTTGAGCTGACCAAACGTTATTACGAAAAAGACGATGAAAGCGCATTGCCGCGCAACATCGCCAGCAAAGCTGCATTCGAAAATGCCATGATCCTGGATATCGCGATGGGCGGCTCGACTAACACCGTTCTTCACCTGCTGGCTGCCGCGCAGGAAGGCGAAATCGACTTCGACATGACCGACATCGACCGTCTGTCACGCAAAGTCCCGCACCTGTGTAAAGTTGCGCCGAGCACACAGAAATACCACATGGAAGACGTTCACCGTGCCGGTGGCGTGCTGGCTATTCTGGGCGAACTGGATCGCGCCAATCTCCTGAACCGCGACGTGAAAAACATTCTCGGCCTGACCCTGAACCAGACGCTGGATCAGTACGACATCATGCTGACCAAAGACGAAGCGGTGAAAAAAATGTTCCGCGCCGGTCCGGCAGGTATCCGTACTACCCAGGCGTTCTCACAGGATTGCCGCTGGGATACGCTCGATGACGACCGCGCCGAAGGCTGTATCCGTTCTCTGGAACATGCTTTCAGTAAAGACGGCGGTCTGGCCGTGCTTTACGGCAACATCGCCGAAGCGGGCAGCATCGTTAAAACCGCAGGCGTGGATGAATCCAACCTGACTTTCCGTGGTCCGGCCAAAGTTTACGAAAGCCAGGATGATGCCGTTTCCGCGATCCTCGGCGGCAAAGTGGTTTCCGGCGACGTGGTAGTTATCCGTTACGAAGGGCCGAAAGGCGGGCCGGGCATGCAGGAAATGCTGTATCCGACCACCTATCTGAAATCCATGGGGCTGGGCAAAGAGTGTGCGCTGATCACCGACGGTCGTTTCTCCGGCGGTACCTCCGGTCTGTCCATCGGCCACGTTTCTCCGGAAGCGGGCAGCGGCGGCCTGATTGCGCTGGTGGAAGATGGCGACATCATCGACATCGATATTCCAAACCGCAAAATGGTGCTGGACGTTCCTGCGGCGGAACTGGCAGCGCGTCACGAAGCCGAACTGGCGCGTGGCGACAAAGCCTGGACGCCGAAAAACCGTGAACGTGTGGTTTCTCTGGCGCTGCGTGCTTACGCATTGCTGGCAACCAGCGCGGACAAAGGCGCAGTACGCGACAAGTCTAAGCTGGGAGGCTGACAGTCATGGCGGTATCACAACCTCTACCCGACCAGCCGTGCGGCGCAGAATATCTGCGTGCCGTGCTGCGTGCGCCGGTTTATGAAGTCGCGCAGGTGACGCCTTTGCAGGTCATGGAAAAGATCTCTTCCCGGCTGGGTAATACCATTCTGGTGAAGAGGGAGGATCGTCAGGCCGTCCACAGTTTTAAACTGCGCGGTGCGTATTCGATGATTGCCAGCCTGACCGAAGAGCAGGCCGCACGCGGCGTCGTCACGGCGTCAGCGGGTAACCATGCGCAGGGCGTCGCATTGTCGGCAACCAAAAAAGGCATCAAATCTCTGATTGTGATGCCGGTAGCGACAGCCGATATCAAAGTGGATGCCGTGCGTAATTTCGGCGGCGAAGTGCTGCTGCATGGTGCGAATTTCGATGAGGCGAAAGCCAAAGCGATTACGCTATCGCAGGAACAGGGCATGACGTTTGTGCCACCGTTCGACCATCCGGCGGTGATCGCCGGACAGGGCACGCTGGCGATGGAACTGCTGCAACAGGATGCGCATCTCGATCGCGTATTCGTACCCGTCGGTGGCGGTGGTCTGGCAGCCGGTGTGGCGGTGCTTATCAAACAGCTGATGCCGCAGATTCAGGTGATCGGCGTTGAAGCCGAAGATTCAGCCTGTCTGCGCGCGGCAATGGACGCCGGTGAACCGGTGGATCTGGCGCGTGTCGGGTTGTTCGCAGAAGGCGTGGCGGTGAAGCGCATCGGCAACGAAACCTTCCGTCTGTGTCGCGAATATCTCGATGACGTGATCACTGTCGACAGCGATTCCATCTGCGCCGCAGTGAAAGATTTGTTCGAAGACGTGCGTGCAATTGCTGAACCTTCCGGCGCGCTGGCGCTGGCGGGGCTGAAGAAATACGTGCAGCAGCACAATATTCAGGGCGAGCGTCTGGCGCATGTGCTTTCCGGCGCGAACGTGAATTTCCACGGTCTGCGTTATGTGTCAGAACGCTGCGAGCTGGGCGAGCAACGCGAAGCGCTGCTGGCGGTGACCATTCCTGAGCGCAAAGGCAGCTTCCTGAAATTCTGTCAGCTGCTGGGTGGCCGTTCGGTGACGGAGTTTAACTACCGTTATGCCGATGCGGACAACGCCTGCATTTTTGTGGGTGTGCGTCTGACGCGCGGGCATGCAGAGCGTCAGGAAATCATCGACGAACTGAATCACGACGGTTATCAGGTTGTGGATTTGTCCGACGATGAAATGGCGAAACTTCACGTGCGTTACATGGTGGGCGGGCGTCCGACCAAGCCTCTGCGCGAGCGGCTTTACAGCTTTGAATTCCCGGAATCTCCGGGTGCCTTGCTGAAATTCCTGCACACGCTGGGCACGCACTGGAATATTTCGCTGTTCCATTACCGCAGCCATGGCACCGATTTTGGTCGCGTGCTGGCGGCGTTTGAGCTGAACGAAGAAGAGCCAGAGTTCGAACAGAACCTGTCGGCGCTGGGCTATGACTGTCACAACGAAAGTGATAATCCGGCGTTCCGCTTCTTTTTAGCGGGCTAGACTCAGAGGGGCACCTGAAAAGTGCCCCTTTTTTTATCCGGCGATTGCTCAGAGTAACTGCCAGAACGCGTCGATCAGCGGTTCGTTCAGACGTTTTTTCTGCACGCAGACGCCCAGCTCCAGCGGTGCGCCGAGCGTGACGTTATCCAGAACAGAAATACGGTTGCGTACCGGCTCCGGACTGTTATCGACCACCACCGACGGAATAAGCGCAATCCCGCAACCGAGCGCGACCATCGACACAATGGCTTCGTGGCCGGACACCGTGGCGTAAATCTGGGGATTGCTCAGGCGGTTGCGTTTGAACCAGATGTCGATACGTTTTCTCGCGGGGCCGTGTTCCGGCAGGATGAACGGAATTTGTGACCAGTCCGGATGTGGCTCGCTGACTTGCGTACGCACCGCGCAAGGCAGCGAAGGGGAAATCAGGATCATCGGGATTTCGCCGATCTGCGTGAAATCGACGCTGCCCGGTAAACTTTCCGGACGACCTGCAATCGCCAGATCCGCTTCTGTGGACTGGACTTTTTCAACCGCATCCGCGGCGTCGCCGGTGGTCAGTTTGATTTCGACCAGCGGATGCTGCGCACGGAAACGGTCAAGGATCGGCGGTAAATGGCTGTAGGCGGCGGTGACTGAGCAGAACAGGTGCAGTTCGCCGCTCAGCGTCGGGCCATGCTGATCCAACCCGCTGCGCAGTTGCTGGTAATGCAGCAGCGTCTGCTGGGCAAAGTTTTTGAGTTGTTCGCCTGCACTTGTCAGTTGTACGGTGCGGTTATCTCGCTGAAATAACGGCTGGCCGAGTTCTTCCTCCAGCCGCTGGATCTGGCGCGATAACGTGGACGGGCTGACATGCATCGCCTTCGACGAACGCCCGAAATGGCGGCTTTCCGCCAGATGTAAAAACAGTTTCAGATCACGTAAGTCCATAAAGAATGTCCGGCTCTTTGGCGTTAAAGATGACTGATTGAGAGTATTGCATAATCTGCAACGTCATCTTCGTAATATATCAATTTAAGCAATGTGTCACATGACATATAGTGAATTCACGGCGTTCACCAGCTCACCGGTGAAACAAAAAATAACAGCACTTACCTCGATAGAACGGAGCAACACATGGCTAACTATTTCAACACACTGAACCTGCGTCAGCAGCTGGCACAACTGGGCAAATGCCGCTTCATGGGTCGCGATGAATTCGCGGACGAAGCCAGCTATCTCAAAGGTAAAAAAGTGGTGATTGTAGGCTGTGGCGCACAGGGCCTGAACCAGGGTCTGAACATGCGTGATTCCGGTCTGGATGTGTCTTACACCCTGCGTGCAGAAGCCATTGCTGAGAAGCGTGCTTCATGGCGTAAAGCGACCGAAAACGGCTTTAAAGTCGGCACCTACGAAGAACTGATCCCGCAAGCGGATCTGGTGGTTAACCTGACGCCAGACAAACAGCACAGCGCGGTGGTTAAAGCGGTTCAGCCTCTGATGAAAGACGGCGCAACGCTGGGCTATTCCCATGGTTTCAACATCGTTGAAGTGGGCGAGCAAATCCGTAAAGACATCACCGTAGTGATGGTTGCGCCGAAATGCCCGGGCACCGAAGTGCGTGAAGAATACAAACGTGGTTTCGGTGTACCAACACTGATCGCGGTTCATCCGGAAAACGACCCGAAAGGCGAAGGCATGGCGATTGCTAAGGCCTGGGCAGCAGCTACCGGCGGCCACCGTGCGGGCGTTCTGCAGTCTTCTTTCGTAGCCGAAGTGAAATCTGACCTGATGGGCGAGCAGACTATCCTGTGCGGTATGTTGCAGGCGGGTTCTCTGCTGTGCTTCGACAAACTGGTTGCTGACGGTGTTGATGAAGCGTACGCAGAAAAACTGCTGCAGTTCGGCTGGGAAACCATCACCGAAGCGCTGAAACAAGGCGGTATCACGCTGATGATGGATCGTCTGTCTAACCCGGCGAAACTGCGTGCTTATGCGCTGTCCGAACAACTGAAAGAGATCATGGCGCCACTGTTCCAGAAACACATGGACGACATCATCTCCGGCGAATTCTCCAGCGGCATGATGGCTGACTGGGCGAACGACGACAAAAACCTGCTGACCTGGCGTGAAGAAACGGGCGCAACTGCGTTCGAAAACGCACCACAGTTCGACGGTAAAATTTCCGAGCAGGAATACTTCGACCACGGTGTTGTGATGATTGCGATGGTGAAAGCGGGCGTTGAGCTGGCCTTCGAAACCATGGTGGCTTCCGGCATCATCGAAGAATCGGCTTACTACGAATCACTGCACGAACTGCCGCTGATCGCCAACACCGTTGCGCGTAAGCGTCTGTACGAAATGAACGTGGTTATCTCTGATACCGCTGAATACGGTAACTACCTGTTCGCTAACGCTGCCGTGCCGTTGCTGAAAGAGTTCATGACCACGCTGCAGGCGGGCGATTTGGGCAAATCTGTGGCTGAAACGCAGGTTGATAACGCGCAGCTGCGTGATGTTAACGAAGCCATTCGCAACCACCCGATTGAGTCTATCGGCCGTACTCTGCGTGGCTATATGACCGATATGAAGCGTATCGCCGTCGCGAGTTAAGATTTTCCTGCAACTCGAATTATTTAGGGTTTTCGGAAGATAAATAAAAAGGGCACTGCATGAAAATGCGGTGCCCTTTCTTTTGGTTCTGGCTGAAGCAAAACTTAGTTGCGGTACAAAATCTTAATGATGTGGTAACCGAACTGAGTGTGCAGCGGGCCTTGTGGCTCGATCAGTGGTGCTGAGAAAACCACTTTATCGAAAGCCGGCACCATTGCGCCTTGCTTGAATTCACCTAAATGGCCGCCTTTCTTACCTGACGGGCAGGTAGAATGCTTCTTAGCCAGTTTCTCAAAATCGCCACCGTTCTTCAGTTGTTCCAGAAGATCAAGCGCCTGTGCTTCTTCCTTTACCAGGATGTGCATTGCTGCGGCAGTTTTTGCCATGATAAGACCTTTTTTGCGAGAGTGTTTCCAGACGCGTAATGTAACATCTGAAACGGCGCGGGGGGAATCCGGCCTGCGTTCCGGGATAAGAAATTGCGCTGTAAAGCCAGTCAATCTCAGCCGACGTTTCTGCTACAATCGCCGTCCTTGTCTATCAGGTGAGCAAAAATACGCCATGCGATTAAACCCCAGCCAACAAAACGCCGTCGAATTCGTCACCGGACCCTGCCTGGTTCTGGCGGGGGCTGGCTCCGGCAAAACCCGGGTCATTACCAATAAAATCGCACACCTGATCCGTGAATGTGGTTATCAGGCACGTCACATCGCGGCCGTCACCTTTACCAATAAAGCCGCACGCGAAATGAAAGAGCGTGTCGGACAAACCCTCGGGCGCAAAGAGGCGCGGGGCTTGCTGATTGCCACCTTCCATACGCTCGGGCTGGAGATCATCAAACGCGAATTTGCCGCGCTGGGCATGAAATCTAACTTCTCTTTATTTGATGATCAGGACCAGCTGGCGCTGCTCAAAGAACTGAGCGAGAAATGGCTGGAGAACGATAAAACGTTATTGCAGCAACTGGTATCGACGATCTCCAACTGGAAAAACGATCTGGTTGATCCTTCTCATGCCGCCGGTCTGGCGCGATCGGAACGCGATCAGATCTTCGCGCACTGCTACAGCCTTTATCACGACCATATGCGTGCCTGTAATATTCTCGATTTCGACGACCTGATCCTGCTGCCGACGCTGTTGCTGCAAAGTAATGAAGAAGTGCGTGAGCGCTGGCAGAACAAGCTGCGTTATCTGCTGGTCGATGAATATCAGGACACCAACACCAGCCAGTACATGATGGTGAAACTGCTGGTCGGCAACCGCGCACGCTTTACGGTGGTAGGCGACGATGACCAGTCGATTTACTCCTGGCGTGGCGCACGGCCGCAAAACCTGGTGCTGCTGAAAGAAGATTTCCCGCAGTTGCAGGTCGTCAAGTTGGAACAGAACTATCGTTCCACCCAGCGTATTCTGAAAGCTGCCAACATTCTGATCGCCAATAACCCGCATGTGTTCGAGAAGCGTCTGTTCTCTGAACTGGCTTATGGCGAGTCACTGAAAGTGGTGACAGCGAATAATGAAGACCATGAGGCGGAACGCGTCGTGGGTGAGCTGATCGCTCATCACTTCATCAATAAAACAGCGTATGGCGATTACGCAATTTTATACCGCGGTAATCACCAGTCGCGCCTGTTTGAAAAAATGCTGATGCAGAACCGCATTCCGTACCGTATTTCCGGCGGCACTTCCTTCTTCTCCCGACCGGAGATTAAAGACCTGCTGGCCTATCTGCGTGTGCTGACCAATCCCGATGACGACAGCGCTTTCCTGCGTATCGTTAACACGCCACGCCGTGAAATCGGTGCGGCTACGTTGCAGAAACTGGGGGAGTGGGCGAATCAGCGTAACAAAGGATTGTTCAAAGCCAGTTTTGATATGGGACTGAGTCAGTCTCTGACCGGTCGTGGCCTGGAATCCCTGCAACGTTTCACGCACTGGATGGGCAATATTTCCGAGCTGGCAGAACGTGAACCGGTCGCTGCCGTCAGGGATTTGATCCACGGCGTTGATTACGAAAGCTGGCTGTTCGAAACCTCGCCGAGTCCGAAAGCGGCAGAAATGCGCATGAAAAACGTCAATCAGCTGTTCAGCTGGATGACAGAAATGCTGGAAGGCACCGATCTGGATGAGCCGATGACGCTCACTCAGGTGGTCACGCGCTTTACGCTGCGCGACATGATGGAACGTGGCGAGAATGATGAAGAGCTGGATCAGGTTCAGCTGATGACGCTGCACGCCTCAAAAGGGCTGGAGTTCCCGTATGTCTATCTGGTCGGCATGGAAGAAGGGCTGTTGCCGCATCAGAGCAGTATTGACGAAGATAACGTGGATGAAGAGCGGCGTCTGGCGTATGTGGGCATTACCCGTGCGCAGAAAGAGCTGACGTTTACCCTTTGCCGCGAGCGCCGCCAGTACGGCGAGCTGATCCGCCCGGAACCGAGCCGCTTCCTGATGGAATTACCGCAGGACGATCTGGCGTGGGAAAGTGAACGTAAGGTGGTCAGCGCCCAGGAACGCATGGTGAAAGGGCAAAGCCATCTGGAGAAAATTCGCGAACAGCTGGCGAAAGCCAAGGGCGGCAATTAGTCGTCAGACTTTAATTATCAGATCTTAAACATGAACCACAAAAAAGCAGAGGCTGATCGCTCAGGTCTCTGCTTTTTTTCATGATTTTCAAATGAACGTTTACTGTTCTTCGATAAACATCGGCCAGTGGACATAACTCTGCCAGTGGCTTTCCTGTTCTAACTCTTCAGCGCGCAACGGATGCTGTTCCAGCCAGCCCTGCGGCACAATCACACTCAGCTCATCATCATTGGCGCGTAAACGCACCGCAGGCAATGTGTCGTCGCGGCGGCGGCTGGCAAAGATAATCGCCAGTCGCATAATGCGGCAAAGACGCTGAGCCTGACGCGGCGGTACAGCGTTTTGCTCATTCAGCAGCGGTAAATCCAGCGTGCCATTCTGATTTTGCAAAAGCGTCGCCAGCAGCTTTTTCTGCGCAGGCGTGAAGCCCGGCAAATCCAGATGACGAATAAGATACGCGGCGTGATGCGGCGCTTTTTTGAAATCGACACTCAGTCCGATTTCGTGGATCAGGCAAGCGCTGTTGAGTAAGTCTCGGGCGCGGGCATCCAGTTTCCATTCCTGAGCCACCTGCAGCGAGAAATTCTCTGCCAGCTGAGCGACGCGTTCGGCCTGTTCATTATCGAGCAGGTAACGGCGTTGCAGATTTCGCAGCGTACGCTGGCGGATATCCTGTTCAATCGGCAAATGCAGCATGCCGTAAACCAGGCCTTCACGCAGCGCACCGCCAGCGAGTGTCATGGTTTCGATATTCAGCGTTTTGAAAATGGCGATCAGAATGGACAGTCCGCTGGGGAAAACCAGCGCACGTTCAAGAGTCAGGCCTTCAATCTCCAGCTCTTCCAGTTTGCCGCACTGTATGGCGCGCTGTTTGAGTTGCTGAAGTTTAGGCAACGTGATGCGTTCATCCATGCCCTGAGCGACCATGATTTCCTGCAATGCCTGCACGGTTCCGGAAGCCCCGACGCAAATCTGCCAGCCATTGGCAATCAGCTCAGGTGCCACAGGCAGGATCATGTCGATCGCGGCCTGTTCAGCCTGGTCGAAGTTTTCTTTGGCCAGATTGCGGTCAGCAAAATAACGCTCAAGCCAGGTCACACAGCCCATGGAAAGACTGAACAACGTGGTGGCCTGCGCGCCAACACCGGTGACCAGCTCTGTGCTGCCGCCACCAATATCAACCACCAGACGCTTATCCGGGCCGCCCGTCGTATGGGCAACGCCGTGATAAATCAGACGCGCTTCTTCTTCACCGGTGATGACCTGAATCGGACAGCCAAGGATTTCCTGCGCTTTACCCAGAAATTCGTCGGCATTACTGGCAAGCCGCAGCGTTGCGGTAGCAACGACGCGGATTTGGTCGCGGGGGATATCCTGTAATCTTTCAGAAAATAGCTTCAGGCATTGCCATCCGCGCTGCATCGCATCCTGAGAAAGCAGGTTTTGCTTATCCAGACCGGCTGCCAGACGCACTTTGCGTTTAATTCTGGCGAGGGTCTGGATACTGCCTGCCACCTCACGAACAACCAGCATGTGAAAGCTGTTAGAGCCCAGATCAATCGCTGCATACAGTGAGGTGGAGCTTAGCATAGGTTATCAGCCCGGACGTTTACGGTTGCTACGTGGTGCACTGCTGCGACGTGAAGACGAATTGCTGTTGCGACGCGGGCCGTTACCGGTACGCGAGCGGGCAAGACGTTTTGCAGGAGGCAAATCAGTTAACAGCGCATCGCTGTTGTATTTACTGACCGGAATGCTGTGGCCGGTGTACGTTTCAATCGCCGGCAGATTCAGGGCATATTCTTCACAGGCCAGGCTGATGGAATGACCGCTCAGTCCCGCGCGACCGGTACGGCCAATGCGGTGTACGTAGTCTTCACAGTCGTCAGGCAGGTCATAGTTAAAGACGTGCGTCACGGCAGGAATGTGCAAACCACGGGCAGCAACGTCAGTCGCCACCAGAATATCGATCGTGCCTTTGGTGAAATCTTCCAGAACGCGCAGACGTTTTTTCTGCGGAACGTCGCCGGTCAGCAAGCCAACGCGATGACCATCGGCAGCCAGATGGCCCCAGACGTCTTCACAGCGGTGTTTGGTGTTCGCGAAGATAATGCAACGGTCTGGCCATTCTTCTTCAATCAGCGTCTGTAACAGGCGCATTTTTTCTTCGTTTGAAGGATAGAACAGTTCTTCCTGAATACGGTGACCGGTTTTTTGTTCCGGTTCGATTTCAATCGACTCGGCATTGTTCATGTTTTCGAACGCCAGTTCTTTCACACGATAGGAAAGGGTTGCTGAGAACAGCATGTTCAGGCGTTGATTAGCAGGTGGCATCCGGCGGAACAACCAGCGGATATCTTTGATGAAGCCCAGATCGAACATGCGGTCTGCTTCATCCAGCACCACTACCTGGATTGCGCCCAGGTCGATATGGTTCTGTTTAGTGTAATCGATTAAACGGCCAGTGGTTCCAATCAGGATGTCCACGCCGCTCTCCAGCACTTTAAGCTGTTTGTCGTAACCGTCGCCGCCATAGGCCAGACCTAGTTTCAGTCCGGTAGATTCAGATAATGCTTCGGCGTCGGAGTGGATCTGCACCGCGAGTTCACGCGTAGGTGCCATGATCAAGGCACGCGGCTGGTTAGTCTGACGACCTTCCGCAGCAGGGTGAGAAAGCAGATAATGGAAAGTAGACGCTAGAAAAGCCAGCGTCTTGCCGGTACCGGTTTGCGCCTGACCTGCAACATCACGCCCAGCGAGCGTGATCGGCAATGCCAATGCCTGAATAGGCGTGCAGTAATGGAACCCTTTCTTTTCAAGGGCTTCTACTGCCAGCGGGTGCAGGGCGAAGTCGGAAAACTTCTGTTCGGTCAAGTGTGTTTTGCTCATAGTGTGGTAGAATATCAGCTAACTATTGCTTTACGAAAGCGTATCCGGTGAAATAAAGTCAACCTGATGTTGGTTAATGCTACATCAACAAGGTAAAGATAATCCTTTGGAGTAAACATGAGCGATAAAATTATTCACCTGACCGATGACAGTTTCGACAACGACGTATTGAAAGCCGAAGGGCTGGTGCTGGTCGATTTTTGGGCAGAGTGGTGCGGACCATGCAAAATGATCGCTCCAATTCTGGATGAAATTGCCACTGAGTTCGAAGGCAAGCTGACCATCGCGAAACTGAATATCGATGAAAACCCAGGTACTGCACCTAAATACGGCATCCGTGGTATTCCTACCCTGCTGTTATTTAAAGGCGGCGAAGTCGCAGCAACTAAAGTTGGCGCACTGTCGAAAGGTCAGCTGAAAGAGTTCTTAACAGCTAATCTGTAATAGGTCCGGATGACCCAAGCCAGGTGTTTAGCGGGCTGCCGTGTTTTTCACATTGTCCGCTAGACGCCTGTCAAGAAGCGTGCTAAGTTTACGCTTACTGCAAATAGAGCTTACCTGTAGTTTGATTCTTACGTTTTACTCTGTTGTGTCAAAAACATCTGCCTATAAAGTTTCTTTGAATAATAATTAAATTGAACTGGCACTGTGCTTGACCATCTAACGGTTTTGACAAAATCGGCTTTAAGACACCTTCAATATCAGCATTACCCCTCAAGAATCGCCCGCGTGCGACTGCCTGCGGCTGGATTTCTGGGCTGTTATTTAAGTGTCATACAATAAACAGGCATGGATGACCCTGCCATACCCATTCACGACAGATGTTCGAGACATACCCCGAGTTTAAGAACCCACCATTATGAATCTTACCGAATTAAAGAATACGCCGGTCTCTGACCTGATTGCACTCGGCGAAAATATGGGACTGGAAAACCAGGCCCGCATGCGCAAGCAAGACATTATCTTTTCAATATTGAAGCAGCATGCGAAAAGCGGAGAAGACATCTTCGGTGATGGCGTACTGGAGATATTGCAGGATGGATTTGGTTTCCTCCGCTCCGGAGACAGTTCCTACCTCGCAGGCCCCGACGACATCTACGTATCACCAAGCCAAATCCGCCGCTTCAACCTTCGCACTGGCGACACCATTTCCGGTAAAATTCGCCCACCTAAAGAAGGTGAACGTTATTTTGCCCTGTTGAAAGTTAACGAAGTTAACTACGACAAACCCGAAAACGCTCGCAGCAAAATCCTGTTCGAAAACTTAACCCCTCTGCATGCAAATTCACGTCTGCGTATGGAACGTGGTAACGGTTCAACAGAAGATTTGACCGCCCGCGTACTCGACTTAGCCTCTCCGATTGGCCGTGGCCAACGTGGTCTGATTGTTGCACCGCCGAAAGCCGGTAAAACCATGCTGCTGCAAAACATCGCGACCAGCATTGCGTACAACCATCCTGATTGCGTACTGATGGTTCTGCTGATTGACGAACGTCCGGAAGAAGTGACCGAGATGCAACGTCTGGTAAAAGGCGAAGTCATCGCTTCTACCTTTGACGAACCGGCATCCCGTCACGTTCAGGTAGCCGAAATGGTTATCGAGAAGGCGAAGCGTCTGGTTGAGCATAAGAAAGACGTGATCATTTTGCTGGACTCCATCACCCGTCTGGCGCGTGCCTACAACACCGTGGTTCCAGCGTCAGGTAAAGTCCTGACCGGTGGTGTGGACGCCAACGCCCTGCACCGTCCAAAACGTTTCTTCGGTGCTGCACGTAACGTGGAAGAGGGCGGAAGCCTGACCATCATCGCTACGGCGCTGGTCGATACCGGTTCTAAAATGGATGAAGTTATCTATGAAGAATTCAAAGGTACCGGCAACATGGAACTGCATCTGGCGCGTAAAATCGCTGAAAAACGTGTATTCCCTGCGATTGACTACAACCGCTCAGGTACCCGTAAAGAAGAGCTGCTGACCACGTCTGAAGAGCTGCAAAAAATGTGGATCCTGCGTAAAATCATTCATCCAATGGGTGAGATTGATGCGATGGAATTCCTCATTAACAAGCTCGCCATGACCAAAACCAATGACGACTTCTTCGACATGATGAAACGGTCGTAATTTGGTGTAAAACTCAGTCTAACGCCACGCTCAGTCGTGGCGTTTTTTGCTTTTGGTAGCTACCATAATGCTACTTTGGAAAGATGGTCAGACTATTAGGATAATAGCTGATGGTTTTTCACATGCCCTTTCTTTACTTTGTCGGTAGATTGCCCGAGAAATGGCAGCAGATAAGGTCTTGCCCGAGACAAAACCATAACTGTCACCATAGGATATGATTTAAGGCTGTGAGGTTTATGATGTTTTCTATCCCCCGCACCTTATTTTTGCAGAAGAGATCTCTTAACTGTGAATTTACTCAATATGAGTACTGAGCTAGCTGTTGTCTTCGTATTTTCATTCCTCTTTTTGTTCGTTGCCCGGAAGGTTGCGAATAAAATAGGACTCGTTGATAAACCCAATTTTCGTAAACGTCACCAGGGGTTGATCCCGCTGGTGGGCGGCATTTCTGTCTATGCAGGCGTTTGCTTTGCCTTTCTGATCACCAATTACACCATTCCACATGGCAAGCTTTATCTTGCCTGCGCCGGTTTGCTGGTGCTCGTCGGTGCGCTGGACGACCGTTACGATATCAGTGTCAAAACCCGTGCCATGGTTCAGGCCGTCGTCGCTATCGCGATGATGAGTTTCGCTAACCTCGATCTGCGCAGCCTCGGCCATCTGATTGGCCCGTGGGAAATGGTATTAGGTCCGTTTGGCTATCTCATCACACTGTTTGCCGTATGGGCCGCTATCAATGCCTTCAATATGGTCGATGGTATCGACGGATTACTGGGCGGCCTGTCTTGTGTCAGCTTCGGCTCATTAGGCATCATCATGTATGACAGCGGACATATGGAGCTGGCGCTCTGGTGCTTTGCGATGATTGCCGCCATCGTTCCTTATATTTTGCTCAATCTGGGTGTTTTGGGGCCGCGCTATAAAGTCTTTATGGGCGATGCGGGCAGCACGCTGATTGGTTTCACCGTGATTTGGATCCTTTTGCAAAGTACGCAAGGCGAATCCCATCCGATGAATCCGGTGACCGCGCTGTGGCTTATCGCCATTCCGCTGATGGACATGGTTGCCATCATGTACCGCCGCTTGCGCAAAGGAATGAGCCCGTTCTCTGCTGACCGCCAGCACATTCATCATTTGATCATGCGGGCAGGTTTTACTTCCCGGCAGGCCTTTGTTCTGATCACATTAGCGGCAGCGCTCCTCGCGGGCATCGGCGTGATTGGCGAGCACCTGAGTTTCGTCCCCGAATGGGTCATGCTGGCCTTATTTTTTGTTGCCTTCCTGTTGTATGGCATCTGCATCAAGCACGCCTGGCGTGTGGCGCGGTTTATTAAACGTATTAAAAGGCGTTTGCGCCGTTCCTCTAATCAATAATCACTCTCTTAAGCAGGGGCATACTGGCTGTGGATAAACCAGAAATGATCAGAAACCAGAACGAACACGACATCGAGAATGAACTCGATATTCGCGGCCTGTGCTGCACGCTATGGAACGGTAAATTCTGGATTGCTGGCCTGGCGATACTGTTTGCTTTGGTGGCACTGGGTTCGTCTTATCTGATGAAACAGGAGTGGAGTTCCACGGCGATTACTGACCGCCCGACAGTAAATAATCTGTCTTCCTATTTCTCCCAGGCGCAGTTCCTGCGCAATTTAGATATCCGTAATGCGCCGCAATCGGACGTTAACCGTCCGGCGATTTCTGATGAGGCGTATAACGAGTTTGTTATGCAGCTGGCAGCGTACGACACACGCCGCGATTTCTGGATGCAAAGTCCTTATTACAAGCAGCGTCAGGAGAATGACCCGCGTGCCGATGCCGTTCTGCTCGATGAACTGATCAACGACATTCAGTTTACGGCGCGTGATGCGGCAAAAGTGCCGAATGATATTGTTAAGCTGACAGCGGAAAACGCCATCGACGCCAATAAGCTGCTGCGTCAGTATGTTGATTTCGCCAGTCATCGCGCGGCACAGCATTTATATGATGAACTGGAAGGCGCATGGGCGGCTCGTACACAGTCCATGAAAGCCCAGGTGAAGCGTCAGGAAGCCGTGGCGCAGGCTGTTTTCGCCCGCACGACGAACACCACTGAACAGGCACTTAAGATAGCTCAGCAGCAAAATATCAATAAAAGCGTGACCGATACGCCTGCCGAAGAACTGCCGAATTCCGATATGTTCCTGCTGGGCGTGCCGATGTTGAAAGCCCGTCTGGAATTATTGCAGGCTTCAGGTCCGGGGTTTGATCTTGATTACGACCAGAACCGCGCGATGCTTTCAACACTGAATGTCGGCCCTACGCTCACCGCGAAATTCCAGACCTATCGTTATCTGAGAACGCCGGAAGAGCCAGTAAAACGTGACAGTCCCCGCAGGGTATTACTGATGATTATGTGGGGCATTGTCGGTGGTCTTATCGGGGCTGGCGTGGCCCTGACTCGCCGTAAAAATAAGAGAAACACATTGTGAAAGTGTTGACGATTTTCGGCACCCGTCCGGAGGCCATTAAAATGGCCCCGCTGGTGCTCGCTTTGTCGCAGGATGCGGCATTTGAATCCAAAGTTTGTGTCACGGCCCAGCACCGTGAAATGCTCGACCAGGTATTACGCCTCTTTGAAATTACACCAGATTATGATCTTAACGTCATGAAACCGGGGCAGGGGCTGACGGAAATTACCAGCCGCATCCTGACCGGGCTGAAGCCTGTGCTGGATGAATTCCAGCCTGATGTTGTTCTGGTGCATGGCGACACGACGACGACATTGTCGGCTAGCCTTGCTGCGTTTTATCACCAGATCCCTGTCGGTCATATTGAGGCCGGATTGCGTACCGGCGATCTCTCTTCTCCCTGGCCGGAAGAAGGCAACCGTCTGCTGACCGGGCATCTGGCTAAGTGGCATTTCGCACCGACGGAAAACGCCCGCGCAAATTTGCAGCAGGAAAATATTGCTCCGCAGGGCATTTTTGTCACCGGCAATACCGTGATTGATGCGCTGCTGTGGGTGCGTGATCGCTTTAGCAGTGATGCGTCGCTGGCTCAGCAACTGGCGGATAGCTACCCGTTCCTTGATGCCGCTAAAAAACTGATTCTGGTCACCGGCCACCGTCGTGAAAGTTTCGGGGAAGGCTTTGAGCGCATCTGCTCGGCTTTAGCGGACATCGCCCGTCAGCATCCCGACGTACAAATCGTTTATCCGGTCCATCTCAATCCGAACGTCAGTGAACCGGTGAACCGCATTCTGCAAGGCATTGATAATATTGTTCTGATTGATCCGCAGGACTATCTGCCGTTTGTCTATCTGATGGATAAAGCGTATCTGATCCTCACCGATTCCGGTGGCGTGCAGGAAGAAGCACCGTCGCTGGGCAAGCCCGTGCTGGTGATGCGTGAAACTACCGAACGCCCGGAAGCGGTTGATGCCGGAACGGTGCGGCTGGTAGGGACAGATCCCGCTAAAATAGTAGAGGAAGTGAATCGCCTGCTGAACGATGAAAACGAATACAACAGCATGAGCCGGGCGCACAATCCTTACGGTGACGGGCATGCCTGTCGCCACATTCTTGACGCTTTGAAAAATCATTGGGTATCACAATGAGTTTTGACACTATTTCTGTTATTGGCCTGGGTTACATCGGTTTACCTACCGCCGCCGCTTTCGCCTCCCGTCAGAAAAAAGTGGTGGGTGTGGATATCAATCAGCACGCCGTGGAAACCATTAACCGCGGCGCTATCCATATTGTTGAGCCAGACCTTGATGTGCTGGTAAAGCGTGCGGTTGAAGACGGTTTCCTGCGCGCAACGACGCAGCCTGAACCGGCTGATGCGTTCCTGATTGCCGTACCGACGCCATTTAAGGGCGATCATTTGCCGGATATGAAATTCGTCGAATCTGCCGCCCGCTCGCTGGCGCCGGTTCTGAAAAAAGGCGATCTGATTATTCTGGAATCCACTTCACCGGTCGGTGCGACAGAGCAAATGGCGCAGTGGCTGGCAGAAGCCCGCCCTGATCTGAGCTTCCCTCAGCAGGCCGGCGAGCAATCTGATATCAACGTCGCCTACTGTCCTGAACGTGTTTTGCCTGGGCAGGTGATGGTTGAGCTGATTAAAAATGACCGCGTGATTGGCGGCATGACTTCGGTGTGTTCACAGCGTGCCAGCGACTTGTATAACATTTTCCTCGAAGGCGAATGTGTGATCACCCATTCCCGCACCGCTGAAATGTGCAAGCTGACCGAAAACAGTTTCCGTGACGTGAATATTGCCTTTGCGAACGAGCTGTCGCTGATTTGTGATGCGCAGGGGATTAACGTCTGGGAACTGATTAGTCTGGCGAACCGCCATCCGCGCGTGAATATTTTACAACCCGGTCCGGGTGTCGGCGGCCACTGTATCGCAGTTGATCCGTGGTTTATCGTGGCACAAAACCCTGAGCTGGCGCGCATGATCCGCACGGCGCGTGAAGTGAACGACAGCAAACCGCACTGGGTCGTTGACCGTGTGAAAGCGGCGCTGGCGGATTGCCTTACCGTGACCGGCAAGCGTGCTGCTGATATCAAAATCGCCTGCTTCGGGCTGGCTTTTAAACCGAATATTGACGATCTCCGCGAAAGTCCGGCAGTTGAAGTGACCCATCTGATTGCTGACTGGCATTCAGGTGAAACCTGGGCGGTTGAACCTAACGTGCATCAGCTTCCGGCGTCACTCGCGGACAAAGTCACGCTACAGCCTGTTGATCGTGCGCTGAAAGAAGCCGATCTGCTGGTGATGCTGGTCGATCATAAATCGTTTAAAGCGATCCCCGCCGATCAGATCCAGCAGTCCTGGATTGTGGATACCAAAGGCGTATGGCGATAAACCAGCCGTTTCGCGGCGTGCTTGAACCGCTGGTCTGGGAGAGTGAATTCTTCGGGCTGAAAAGCGCGCGACTGACACCGGACACCACAGCGACTGGCATCACGACACAGGCGCTGGATGACTATGCGCTGGTGCAGGTGAAAGTGGATGCGTCAGAAACGCACACGCTGGATGCGCTTTCGGCGCTGGGTTTCCGGCTGGCAGAAGGTGAAACGGACATTTGCGTGACGGTGACGCCGCAGGATAACGCGCTGGCGGCCGGGCGTCTGGCCATTCCGGAAGACATTGCCGGTGTGACCGCAATTGCCCGTCAGGCATTTCGCCTCAGTCGTTTTCGCGCACCCTGGTATCAGCCGGATGACAGCGCACGTTTTTACACGATGTGGGCAGAAAAAGCGGTTCTCGGCACCTTTGATCACCTTTGCCTGTGGGCAGACGATGAACAGGGCAACGAACTGGGTTTTGTCACGCTGCGACGTCTGTCCGAAGATGACGTAAGAATCGGCCTGCTGGCTGTCAGACCTGAGTGTCAGGGGCAGGGAGCGGGCAAAAAGTTAATGGTGGCTGCGAAAAAATGGTGTGCTGAACAGGGCGTGTCGCGATTGTATGTCGCCACCCAAACCGGCAATCTCGCGGCCTTGAATCTTTATCTCGCCAGCGGTGGCAAAGTCACCCGCACGGCGTACTGGTTGTACAGGTGAAACGATGATCCCTTTTAATGCGCCACCGATTGTGGGTACTGAAATTGATTTCATGCGCGAGGCAATGAGCAGCGGCAAACTGTGTGGCGATGGCGGATTTACCCTGCGCTGCCAGAAGTGGTTTGAACAACGTTTTAACTGCCCGAAAGTGTTGCTGACGCCATCCTGTACCGCTTCTCTGGAAATGGCGGCGTTATTGCTCGACATTCAGCCCGGCGACGAAGTGATCATGCCGAGCTTCACCTTTGTCTCGACCGCTAATGCGTTCGTACTGCGTGGAGCCAAAATCGTGTTTGTTGATGTCCGTCCGGACACCATGAATATCGATGAAACCCTGATTGAAGCGGCGATCACTGAGAAAACGAAAGTCATTGTTCCCGTGCATTACGCCGGTGTGGCTTGTGAAATGGACACCATTATGGCGCTGGCCGAAAAGCATCGTCTGTTTGTGGTGGAAGATGCGGCGCAGGGCGTGATGTCGACTTATAAAGGCAAAGCGCTGGGCACTATAGGTCATATCGGCTGTTTCAGTTTTCACGAAACCAAAAATTACACTGCGGGTGGCGAAGGCGGGGCAACGCTGATTAACGATCCGGCGCTGATTGACCGCGCTGAAATCATTCGCGAAAAAGGCACTAACCGCAGTCAGTTCTTCCGCGGGCAGGTGGATAAATACACCTGGCGTGATATCGGTTCCAGTTATCTGATGTCCGATTTACAGGCCGCGTATCTGTGGGGAAATCTCGATGCCGCTGAAAAGATTAACCAGCGCCGTCTGAGCATCTGGAATGAGTATTACGAAGCGTTGCAGGATCTGGCCGACGCTGGCCGCGTTCAGTTGCCTTCAGTTCCGCAAGATTGCGTGCAAAACGCCCACATGTTCTATGTCCGCCTGAACGATATCGAAGACCGCGACGCGTTTATTCGTCACATGAAAGCGGCGGATATCCTGACTGTATTCCATTACATCCCGCTGCACGCCTGTCCGGCGGGTGAAGATTTTGGTCGTTTCTCTGGTGTCGATCGTTTCACGACCAAAGAAAGTGAACGTCTGGTGCGACTGCCGTTGTTCTACAACATGACCGACGACACCCAGCGCACGGTGATTGCGGCCATGCTGCAATATTTCGCCTGATATGTCGCTGGCAAAAGCGTCCGTCTGGACCGCTGGTTCCACGCTGATAAAAATCGGTGCCGGGCTGCTGGTGGTGAAACTGCTGGCGGTGGCTTTCGGGCCTGATGGTGTGGGGCAGGCGGGGAATTTCCGCCAGCTGGTGACCGTGCTGGGCGTGCTTTCCGGTGCCGGCATTTTCAACGGCGTTACCAAATACGTCGCTGAACATCATGAAAACCCGGAGCGGTTACAAGCCGTTCTCGGCACGTCTTCCACCTTGATTTTAGGTTTCTCGACGGTGCTGGCGGCCGTGTTTCTGCTGGCCGCCGGACCGGTGAGTGTCGCGCTGTTCGGCCATGACCGCTATCAGGCAGTCGTCCGCTTTGTGGCTTTTATTCAGATGGGCATCGCCTACGCCAACTATTTTCAGGCCATCCTGAAAGGCTACCGTGATGCCATGGGCAACGCGCTGGCGGTGATCGGCGGCAGCCTGATCGGTCTTCTGGCCTATCTGCTGTGCTTTAAGCTGGGTGGCTACGAAGGCGCTCTGGCCGGGCTGGCGCTGGTGCCGGCGCTGGTGATCCTGCCTGCGGGCGGTATGTTGTGGTGGCGAAAATCCTTCCCGCTGCATTATTTAAAGCCGGGCTGGGATCGCTTTATCGCCAGCCATCTGGGCAAATTTACGCTGATGGCGCTGATCACCTCCGTTACCTTACCGGTGGCGTATGTGATGATGCGAAATCTGCTGGCGGAGCATTACAGCTGGAAAGATGTGGGGATATGGCAGGGTGTCAGCAGCATTTCCGATGCCTATTTACAGTTCATTACCGCCTCTTTCAGCGTGTATCTGTTACCGACGTTATCGCGCCTGACCGATAAACGCGATGTCACTCGCGAGATTGTGAAATCGCTGAAATTCGTTTTGCCTGCGGTGGCGGCGGTCAGTTTTACCGTCTGGCTGCTGCGCGACTTCGCTATCTGGCTGCTGTTTTCAAAACAATTTATCGCAATGCGAGATTTGTTCGCGTGGCAGCTGGTCGGTGATGTGCTGAAAGTCGGCTCGTATGTTTTTGGGTATCTGGTGATCGCCAGAGCGTCATTGCGCTTTTACGTGCTGACTGAAATCAGCCAGTTCGCGTTACTGACGGGATTCTCTCACTGGCTGATCCCGATACACGGTTCTCTTGGCGCTGCACAGGCCTATATGGCGACCTACATCGTCTATTTCACCCTGTGTTGCACCGTATTTGTTATCTATCGTAGACGAGCATGACAACGCTGATTCACGTTCTGGGATCTGACATTCCCCACCATAATGTCACCGTACTGCGCTTTTTTAATGATGTACTGGCCGAATGCGCGCCGGAAAAGCTGATTTGTCATTTTATGGTCGCGGCGGCGGATGCATCAGCGTTTGCTGAGTTCACGCGTCTGGATATTCGCGTTTATCCGGATAAAAAGACGCTGGCGGCGGCGGTGATTTCCCGTGCGCAGGAGCGGACACATCACTTTTTCTTCCACGGCCAGTTTAATCCGACACTTTGGCTGGCATTGCTGACCGGCAAAATTAAGGCGCGACAGGTCAGCTGGCATATCTGGGGCGCAGACCTTTATGAATCGGCAGGCGGTCTGAAATTCCGCCTGTTCTATCTGATGCGTCGTCTGGCGCAGGGCCGTATCGGGCATGTTTTCGCCACCCGCGGTGACCTGATCCACTTCCATCAGCGCCATCCCCGCGTGCCTTCTTCGTTGCTCTATTTCCCGACGCGGATGGATCCGGCGCTGACGCAGCCTGCGGATTTGCCCGAACCCGAAGGGCCGATGACGGTTCTTGTCGGTAACTCCGGCGATCGCACTAACCGGCATATTGAAGCGCTGCGTTCTTTGCATCAGCAGTTCGGTGCCGATATCCGGGTGATTATCCCGATGGGTTATCCGGTCAATAACCAGACTTATATTGAGCAGGTTCGTGCTGAAGCACTGAAACTGTTTGCGCCTGAACACGTTGAACTGATGACCGGCGCGATGGCGTTTGACGACTATCTCAACGTGCTACGCCGCTGTTCGCTGGGGTATTTTATTTTCGACCGCCAGCAGGGCATTGGGACGCAATGTCTGCTTATCCAGTTCGGCGTGCCGTTCGTCGTCAGCCGTCAGAATCCGTTCTGGCAGGATCTGGCTGAGCAGCATTTGCCGGTGCTGTTTTATGGTGATGCGCTGGATGCCAGAACGGTAGCCGAAGCACGCCGCCAGTTGCTGAGCGCCGACCGCCAAAATATCGCCTTTTTTAATCCGAATTACATCGCGGGCTGGCAGCAGGCCTTGCAGCTGGCGGCGGGAGACGCATCATGACGCTGACACAGCTCGGTGGCTTGTCACTGGTGTATGCGTTCTCGCTGCTGTTCATTCTGACGCTGACGTATAAAGAGTTTCGCCGTGTGCGCTTTAACTTCAACGTCTTGTTTTCGCTGCTCTATCTGCTGACGTTCTATTTCGGTTTTCCTCTGACTTGTCTGCTGGTTTTCCAGTTTGATGTGAAAGTGGTGCCGGTCGAAAACCTGTTGCAGGCCATGCTGGCCGCCACCTGTTTCTACGGCATTTATTACGTCAGCTATAAAACACGGCTGAAGGCAAAACGTGACGGGCCTTCACGCCCGCTGTTTACCATGAACCGGGTGGAAACCCATCTCACCTGGATGTTGCTGGCGCTGATTGCGGTGGTGACGGTTTCTATTTTCTTTGCGCATAACGGCTTTTTGCTGTTTAAGCTCAAGTCGTACAGCCAGATATTCTCCAGCGATGTGTCCGGCGTGGCGCTCAAGCGTTTCTTCTACTTCTTTATTCCGGCCATGCTGGTGGTCTTTTTCCTAAAACCTGACATGCGCCGCTGGCTGTTTTTCCTTGCCAGCACGGTGGCGTTTGGCTTCCTGACGTATGTCATCGTCGGCGGAACCCGCGCCAATATCATTATCGCGTTCGCCCTGTTTCTGTTTATCGGCATTGTTCGTGGCTGGATCAGCTTATGGATGCTGGTGGCGGCGGGCGTGCTGGGTATCGTCGGGATGTTCTGGCTGGCGCTGAAACGCTACGGTCTGAACGTCAGCGGTCCGGAAGCCATTTATACCTTCCTTTATCTGACGCGCGATACCTTTTCGCCGTGGGAGAATCTGGGGCTGTTGCTGCAAAACTACGACAAAATCAGTTTCCAGGGACTGGCTCCTATTGTGCGTGATTTCTACGTCTTTATCCCCGGCTGGCTCTGGCACGATCGCCCGGGCGTGGTGCTCAACTCGGCCAACTATTTCACCTGGGAAGTGCTGGATAACCATTCCGGTCTGGCGATTTCACCAACGCTGATCGGTTCGCTGGTGGTAATGGGCGGCGCGTGGTTTATCCCGCTGGGCGCTGTCGCCGTCGGTATGATCATCAAATGGTTCGACTGGTTGTACGAAAAAGGCAAAGCAGACACCAACCGCTACAAAGCCGCCATCCTGCAAAGTTTTTGCTTCGGTGCGGTCTTTAATATGATTGTGCTGGCCCGTGAAGGCGTGGATTCCTTCTTTTCGCGGGTGGTCTTCTTCTGTGTCGTTTTCGGCGCATGTCTGGTGGTGGCCAAATTGTTGTACTGGATGTTTGACGCCGCCGGGCTGATACGTGCCAAAATACCCCGCAGAAAAAACCTCATGGAGCCGCTGGCAGTAAGGAAGAGTCATGAATCTGGAGAATAACGTTCCGCAATACGATATCCGCGGGATCCGCCTTTGGGGCTTTCGTGATATGGCGCATTTTCTCGATTACCTTTTTGCCGGTCACAAGGTGAAAACCGGTGCGCTGGTGGCGATAAATGCCGAGAAAGTGCTGACCGGCGAAAGTAATCCGGAAATGAGTGAGCTGATTGGCCGCGCCGAATACAAATATCCCGACGGTATCAGCATTGTGCGGGCCATCCGCCGTAAATACCCGCAGGCGCAGGTTTCCCGTATCGCCGGTGCCGATCTCTGGGAAGGCCTGATGGAGCGCGCCGGTCGTGAAGGAACGCCGGTCTTTTTGATCGGCGGCAAACCTGACGTTCTGGAACAAACGGAAGAAAAGCTGCGCACGCAGTGGAACGTCAATATTGTCGGCAGCCAGAATGGCTACTTTACGCCGGAGCAGCGTGGCTCGTTATTCGAACGCGTCAGAGGCAGCGGGGCAGCGATTGTGACGGTGGCGATGGGCTCGCCGAAACAGGAAATCCTGATGCGTGATTGTCGTCTGGTTCATCCGGATGCGCTCTATATGGGCATCGGAGGCACCTACGACGTTTTCACCGGCCACGTGAAACGGGCACCAAAAATCTGGCAAAACATGGGGCTGGAATGGCTCTATCGTCTTATTTTGCAGCCAAGCCGTTTGCGTCGTCAGCTCAAACTGCTCAAATTTGTGCGTTATTACTACACCGGTCGTCTGTAATGAATCCGCCGTTCTGAATCTTCAGGACGGCGCGTCACCTCTCATTTCTTCACTTCTCTTGCCTGTGTTTCCTGTCCGCTTTGCATATCAGTGCTTATCTTTCTCAATAGGCGTTTGCAACTCGTCGGAAAATACGGAACCATAACGCCGTTTTTCCGCCCTATACGGGCATCATCACAATAAAAATAACATTCCGCTCCTTCCGGAAGGCAAACACAACGAGAGAGAAATTGAGGATCTATGGAGAATAAAGAAGAAAAGGGTGGGCTGCACCGGGGGCTGGAAGCGAGACATATTGAGCTGATCGCTCTGGGCGGTACCATCGGTGTTGGATTATTCATGGGCGCGGCGAGCACCCTGAAATGGGCCGGGCCGTCAGTGTTACTGGCGTACATTCTGGCCGGTGTGTTCGTCTTCTTTATCATGCGCTCGATGGGCGAAATGCTGCATCTGGAGCCGGTGGCCGGTTCGTTTGCGGTGTATGCGCATAAATATCTCGGGCCGTATTACGGTTATCTCACCGCGTGGAGTTACTGGTTCATGTGGATAGCGGTGGGGATTTCCGAAATCACCGCGATTGGCGTTTACGCGCAATACTGGTTCCCGGATTTACCGCAGTGGATCCCGGCGCTGGCGGCTGTGGCGATTGTTGCTGCGGCAAACCTCGCGGCTGTGAAACTCTATGGCGAAATGGAGTTCTGGTTTGCGCTGATCAAAATCACCACCATCATTGTGATGATCGTAGTCGGGCTGGCGGTGATTTTCTTCGGATTTGGTAATCACGGCGAACCGGTGGGGTTTGCGAACCTGACCGCGCACGGCGGCTTCTTTGCCGGCGGCTGGAAAGGCTTCCTGTTTGCGCTGTGTATTGTCGTGGCATCCTATCAGGGCGTGGAACTGGTGGGTATCACCGCCGGTGAAGCCAAAAACCCGCAGGTTACCCTCAAACGCGCCATCAATAACATCCTGTGGCGTATCCTGATTTTCTACGTTGGCGCGATTTTCGTTATTATCACCATCTTCCCGTGGAACGAAATGGGCTCGCACGGCAGTCCGTTCGTGCTGACCTTCGCGAAGATTGGTATCGCTTCAGCGGCGGGTATTATCAACTTTGTGGTGCTGACAGCGGCACTGTCGGGTTGTAACAGCGGCATGTATAGCTGCGGACGTATGCTGTATGCGTTGTCTCAGAATCGTCAGCTGCCTGCGTTCCTGAGCAATGTATCTAAAAGCGGTGTGCCGGTTTACGGCATTGCGATCACGATTTTGTGTCTGCTGGTCGGTTCTTGCCTGAACTACATCATTCCGAATCCTGAGAAAGTGTTTGTGTACGTTTACAGCGCCAGCGTATTGCCGGGCATGGTGCCGTGGTTTGTGGTGCTGATCAGCCAGCTGCGTTTTCGTGATGCGCATAAAGAGAAACTGAAAAACCATCCGTTTAAATCGATTCTCTTTCCTTATACCAACTATCTGACGCTGCTTTTCCTGGCGTGTGTGCTGGTCGGTATGGCGATTAATCCGGATACCCGCGTTTCATTGCTGGTGGGTGGGATTTTCATCGCGGCGGTGTCGCTGATATACTTCGGCCTCGGCATGCACAAACGTGCCGCGCTGACGTCGGAAAAACTAAAATAACGCCGTAAGTCATGGGTGGGGAAGGGAAGGCGCTTACTTTTAATGCGTATTGGATAAAGCGTAATCAAACGCAATATTTCTGAAAAAAAGCACTAGACAGCCAAGCGTTAAAACCGTAGTATCCCCACCCGCAACGGCGCTAAGCGCCCGTAGCTCAGCTGGATAGAGCGCTGCCCTCCGGAGGCAGAGGTCTCAGGTTCGAATCCTGTCGGGCGCACCATTTAGTATGCGCTAGAGTTGCGGTGAAATGTTGAAGTCTGACAGTTCACGTTAGTAGTTAGAGATATGGTGGCTATAGCTCAGTTGGTAGAGCCCTGGATTGTGATTCCAGTTGTCGTGGGTTCGAGCCCCATTAGCCACCCCACTCTAAAAATGATTTTGTGATTGTGACATGCGATGGTGGCGGAATTGGTAGACGCGCTAGCTTCAGGTGTTAGTGTCCTTCGGATGTGAGGGTTCGAGTCCCTCCCTTCGCACCACACACAAATTTCATTTAAATGATGCAGTTAGCATCAGAAAGTAGTAAGATGCACGACATCGGCGAGTAGCGCAGCTTGGTAGCGCAACTGGTTTGGGACCAGTGGGTCGGAGGTTCGAATCCTCTCTCGCCGACCACATTCGAAGAAACCTGCTTTTTTAAAGCAGGTTTTTTTTCGTCTAAAGTTTATGAGGATGAGAACCTCCGAAGGAGGTTTGAGCCGAGCGAAGCGAGACAACGTTGCTTTAGCAACGACCCGCAGGGCAAGCATCGAAGATGCGCGTCATCCTCTCTCGCCGACCACATTCGAAGAAACCTGCTTTTTTAAAGCAGGTTTTTTTTCGTCTGGAGTTTCTCAACTCACCCTGTTGTTTATCCGCGACATTCCGCTGTATGCCTGTCTCTGTCAGGAGACACGTATCTTATTGATAAATAAAGCGTCACCTAAGCTGACATTCACATGTCGTTCACTGGCGACAGAATGACGGTTTGAAGGACGGTCTCCGGATTTGCAGAAAATAACTGCCGAGCTACAGGTATAATAAAGTTGTTAATTATCAGTATAATAAAAAATTATTAACAGACCCTTGCCATCCTGGCACGCGTCCTGCAATATTCCCGCCGTAGATGCTCATTCCACCTATTATGTTTGCTCCGGCTTCATAAACCTGGGAATGACGCAGAGCCAATTTACAGTGCCTATTGTCATCCTGACCGATAACGCGCAAGCGCTATCATCCAGAAGGCAAAACGTTGAGTGAGGCACTAAATCTGTTGTCCTGGACCTGATTGTTTTATACACCTGCCCATATGCAGGTGTTTTTTTTTGCCCATACCCCGGCATCCTTTGAGCTGCAGATGTGTTGGCTGCTCTTAGTCACCCGAATCACTGACTTCAGTCAGCTCATCGGGATTCCTGCGTTTGCCGCCTTTCTGCAACTCAAATGATTTGGGGTATTAGTATTGATGACGTAAAAAAGGCTCCGAAGGAGCCTTTTTGCTGACAGCAATTTTATTACGGTTGCTGTGAATTATTCAGGGTCAGCATCAATCCTTCACGGCGCATCTCAGCGGCTTCAGCCGGTTTGTGCAGCTTATCCAGCGCATCGGCCAGCCACGCATAATCATACGCGTCAGGGCGTTGTTTCAGCGCTTCACGGAACGCTTCGCTGGCCTGCTGCCATTCACCGTGTTTCATCAGCAACTGACCGAGCGTGCTGCTCAGCAGCGGCGTGGTGCCGTTTTGCTTAATGAGCTGACGCAAAGTCTTTTCAAGCTGCTCAGGATTACCTGAACGCAGTTTCGGCATCAGCGCAACCAGACGGTCGTCATACTGACGCTTCAGTCCGTCGAGGATCACTTCCTGCGCCAGATCCTGATCGTTGCATTCAATCAGATGCGTTGCCATCGCCACCTGCAATGCCACTTCATGGCGGGTTTTGCGGCTCTGATCTTTCCACCAGCGTTTCAGACCTTCGCTGCCTTCTTCTGCCATCAGCTGATTCATCATGCCGATATAAGCCTGTTCCTGAAGAACGCGGATTTCATCGTCATTACGGACGCCGGCTTTAGCCATCGACGGTAAAATTTCCAGCAGTGAACCATAGGCACCGGTACGCAGATAAGCCTGTTCCGCCAGACGTAGCACTTCCGGATGACGTGGCGACTGGCCGAGCAAACGGTCAACGCCATGGCGTGCGGCATGGATTTCACCCTGCGCCAGCTGAATACGCACACGGGTAATATCCACCGGCATCTGGTCGGTGTCGGCAATTTCCGCCGCGCGTTCCAGATACTGATTAGTGCGGATGTCATCGCCACGCTGCTGCGCCGCTTCTGCTGCCAGTAAATAGTTCACCACAGGTTGTTCGGCATGATCAGCATTGCGTGCCAGCAGTTTCTCCATCTGGCGATGATCGCCTTCTGCCAGTTTGAGCATCGCAGCCTTAGTTTGCTTACGCGCTTTAGAGCTTTTACGCCCGGCAAACCAGCCGCGGGTGCGCGCACCGGTCCGCAGAATGCGTCGCAGGATCCATTCAATAAAGAACAGCACCAGAATCAGCACAATCAGCATGATAACTAAACCGGTGACGCTGGTTTCAATGTTGTAGTTATCGGTCTGGATCAGCACATAACCCTGATGACCGGCCAGCATCGGGCCGACAATAATCCCGGCAAACACAATCAGGAATAACACGAAGACTCGTAACATGCGTTATTCCCCCTGCGCGGCGGCGGCGGGCTGCTGGAGCAGGTTACGCACGCGGGTCTGCATCAGTTTTTCCAGCATCGGCTGGCTTTTCAGCTCGTCCGGTACATCCATCGAAATGGATTGCTGACTGAGATTATCCAGTTCTTCCAGGAAAGCTTTGGTTGACGGGTCAGACGTATCAAAATAGGCGCGAACCCAGGTCGATACGCTTTCCAGTGACTGCTTGTAAACTTCATCCTGATGACGCGGAACGGCCTGTGCGGCAATCAGCAAACGTGAGCGGATATTTTCGCGCAGATACACATCCTGATTCGGCGCCAGCAGCGGTTCTGCGCTGGTATCACGACGGCGGATGGTAATGAAGTCATCCATAAAGTTGTGCCAGCTTTTGGTCAGGTTCTGACGCCATTCGGTCAGCGAACCGGAAAGGCTTGAGCTGTCGTTGTCCATCGGGGAATCATCGGTGTCATTGTCGGCCAGACGCAGGTTATCCACCTGATTTGACAGCTGATTCAGCTTGAGAATGATACCGTCGAAATCGACCTGTGCGACGGCAGAAAGACTGCCTACGTCTTCGTTCAGCGCACGACGCACGTCAATCAGGCTCGGGTCATTCATGTCCGCGAGGCTGGCATCGGCACTTTTCAGCAAAGCGGCGGCGGTGGTGACATCCTGATCGCTCCACAGTTTGCGACCTGCCAGTTTCACCAGATAATCGGCCTGAGCCAGTAACCAGGTTTTGGCATCGCTGCCGGAAATGCTGGCGACTTTATCTTGTAATTCATTCAGCTGACGACCAAACGACGCCTGCTGGCGATCAGCGGCCTGCTGAGTCTTATCCTGCTGAGCGAGCAGGGAAGCGATTTGCTGCTTATCCTGTTGCTGGCTTTTTTGCAGGGCATCAAGCTGTTCGGAAAGCGCCGAATTGGCGGCGGCCTGCGCCAGCGATTGCTGGTGGCCGTGATAGTAAAGACCTGCACCAAGCGCGATCACTAATACAATCGCAATAGCGCCTAATACCGGCGCGGTACGTTGCTTTTTACGCAGCGTTTTCAGCTCCTGGTCACGTTCTGAAGCGTCTGGCTGGGGGCTCTCAACCGCTGGGGAGATCACAACGTTCTCATCCGGCGCGGAAGGATTTTTTTGTTCCGTCATTTTGGCACATCCCTTAGTCAGGTAGTTGTAATGCGCGGATCAGCGCATCATTGTCTGCATTTTCTGCAACCCTAATTGCGCTCCAGCCAAGCTGGCGGGCGAGGGTTGCCAAACGTTCACTGACCACCACCAGGTTACAGCGCAGTAACCATGAATTTCGGTAGTATTCAGGAACTAACTGGTACAACTGTTGCAGCATTTCTCCGCTGGTCACGACCAGCGTATCAATTCCGGCGCGTTGCCAGAGTGCGCTCTGTTCGCTGGCATCGTAGTAAACCGGGCTGCGCTGATAACATTCGCAGTAGGTCACTTCAACGCCGCGTTCCGTGAGCGTTTCGGCCAGCAATTCCCTTCCGCCATTGCCCCGCAATATCAGCGCTTTTTTGCCCTGAATGCGCTGCAACGCCGGGAGATTCAATAATGTCTCGCTGGTTTCACCCTCCTGCGGATAGATAACCGGGAGACTGCTGGCACGATGAAACAGCAGGCCTGTGGTGCGGCCAATCGCATAATAGCTGACGTTATCCGGCCAGCGGGTGGCAGACTGACGTAATGCGTGATCGGCGTAGTTCACGGCATGTTGAGAGAGTACAAACACCAGATCCTGCTGATTTAATGAGGATAGCAGGTTCGGCAGCATTGCGAGCTGGTTCCCCGGTGCAAATTCAATCAGCGGGGAATGAAAGGCTACCCGGCCTAGTGTACGCAGCCGGTTGACCAGCATTTCTCCTGCCGGAGAGGGGCGGGTAACCAGAATGGTCATCGTGGGGCGTTCCCCTGATAGACCTCTTGCAGAATTTCCCGTGCGCCGTTGGCCAGCAGTTCTTCGGCCAGCTCCACGCCCATACTGTATGCATCTGCGGCCGGACCGCGACGTTCGCCGGAGACCATCTGGCTGCCATCGGGTGCGCCAACCAGTGCGCGGAGCCACAGGTCATCGCCATTGAGTTCCGCGTAGCTACCGATTGGCACCTGACAACCGCCTTCGAGGCGCATATTCATGGCGCGTTCAGCCTCAACGCGTACCGTAGTTTCGCGGTGAGCCAGTGGCGCGAGTAATTCGCGGGTGATGTGATCGTCAAGACGGCATTCGATACCGACGGCACCTTGTCCGACTGCGGGCAGGCACTCTTCCGGCGTCAGCGCCGTACGGATACGGTTCTCAAGACCCAGACGTTTCAGGCCTGCGACGGCCAGAATAATGGCATCGTATTCGCCATTATCGAGTTTGGATAAGCGCGTGCCTACGTTGCCGCGCAGATCGCGGATCATCAGATCCGGACGCTTCTGGCGCAACTGGCACTGACGGCGCAGGCTGGATGTCCCGACAATACTGCCGTGGGGCAGATCCGCCAGACTGGCGTATTGATTTGAGACGAAAGCGTCGCGCGGGTCTTCGCGCTCACAAATTGTGACCAGTCCCAGACCTTCCGGGAATTCAACCGGCACATCTTTCATGGAATGCACGGCAATATCCGCGCGGCCATCGAGCATTGCCAGTTCGAGTTCTTTGACGAACAAACCTTTGCCGCCCACTTTGGCCAGCGGGGTATCTAAAATGATATCGCCCTTGGTGACCATTGGGACCAGTTCCACCTGTAAACCGGGGTGACAGGCCATCAGCTGGCTTTGAACATATTGTGCCTGCCACAGAGCCAGCGGGCTCTGGCGGGTGGCAATTCGAATGATTTTGTCTAACATATTTGTTACCGTTTAACTGTCTCTGCGACCATCCTACCACTGACAATAGAAAGCTGTCAGCGTAAGAAGCCATTCGTAAAAGAAGGTTAACGGTCACTGCGGGGAATTGTTCCTTTGCGGAACAGACGGTAAAATCCAGAGAAGCGGAAGAGTAATTGTGGTGCGTTACTTTCTTTACGGTCAATCAGCAAGGTGTTAAATTGATCACGTTTCCAGCAATTATTCGTCAACTATTTGCGCAATTCCGATTGTTCAAAGCATAAGCATCACGATAAATGACGGATTTGGAACGGGGTTATTTCCAGACACTGTATAATCAGGCGAAACGTCTTGTACCTCTACATCGAGACATTGAAGCAAAGATTGGATGCGATCAACCAGTTACGAGTCGATCGTGCACTGGCAGCCATGGGTCCTGCGTTTCAACAGGTCTACACGCTGCTTCCTGTCTTTTTACATCAACATCACCCTCTGATGCCGGGATACCTTGAAGGTAAGGTTCCGCATGGTATCTGTATTTTCACGCCTGATGAATCCCAGCAAACCTATCTGAATGACCTCGAAGAGAAATGGGGCAGCCCGCTTGAGCCCATGGTGAAAGGCGAACTGCCTGTCACCGGCATCTATTCCATGGGCAGTACCTCCTCAATCGGTCAGAGCCAAAGTTCTGATCTGGATATCTGGGTCTGCCATCAGTCCTGGCTCGATAACGAAGAACGCAACCGCTTACAGCAAAAATGCAGCCTGTTAGAAAAATGGGCGGCCTCGCTGGGCGTGGAAGTCAGCTTCTTCCTGATCGACGAAAACCGTTTCCGCCATAACGAAAGTGGCAGCCTGGGCGGCGAAGACTGCGGTTCAACGCAGCACATCTTATTGCTCGACGAATTCTATCGCACCGCGGTGCGCATGGCCGGTAAGCGTATTCTGTGGAATATGGTGCCGGGCGAAGAAGAAGCGCATTACGACGAATACGTCCTTTCTCTTTATTCGCAGGGCGCCCTGACGCCAAATGAATGGCTGGATCTGGGCGGCCTGAGTACGCTTTCGGCGGAAGAGTATTTCGGCGCGAGCCTGTGGCAGCTGTATAAAAGTATCGATTCGCCTTATAAAGCGGTGCTCAAAACGCTGTTGCTGGAAGCCTATTCGTGGGAATACCCGCAAACCCAGTTGCTGGCGATGGACATTAAACAGCGTCTGCATCAGGGCGAAATCGTCTGCTTCGGGCTTGATTCCTATTGTATGATGCTCGACCGCGTGACCCGTTATCTCACCCAGATTGAAGACACCACCCGCCTTGATTTAGTCCGCCGCTGTTTCTATTTAAAAGTCTGCGAAAAATTATCCCGCGCACGGGCATCGGTCGGCTGGCGTCGTGAAATTCTCAGTCAGCTGGTGGCGGAATGGGGCTGGGACGCAGAACGGCTGGCTATTCTGGATAACCGGGCGAACTGGAAAATCGAACGTGTGCGCGAAGCGCATAACGAACTGCTTGATGCCATGATGCAAAGCTATCGCAACCTGATCCGCTTTGCCCGTCGCAACAATTTAAGCGTCAGCGCCAGCCCGCAGGATATCGGCGTGCTGACCCGTAAGTTGTACGCCGCTTTCGAAGCGCTGCCGGGCAAAGTCACGCTGGTGAACCCGCAGATTTCACCTGATCTGTCTGAGAACGATTTAACCTTTATTCATGTGCCAATTGGCCGTGCGAACCGCACCGGCTGGTATCTGTATAACCAGTCGCCGTCGATGGAATCTATCGTCAGCCATCAGCCGCTGGAATATAACCGTTATCTGAACAAACTGGTGGCGTGGGCCTATTTCAACGGCCTGCTGACGTCGACTACGCGTCTGCACATCAAAAGCGGCGGTCTGTGTGATATCGCTAAACTGCGCGAACTTGTGGCGGATGTGTCACATCACTTCCCGCTGCGACTGGCCGCACCGACGCCGAAAGCGTTGTACAGCCCGTGTGAGATCCGCCACTTAGCGATTATCGTCAATCTGGAACACGATCCTACTGCTGCCTTCCGTAATCAGGTCGTGCATTTTGATTTCCGTAAACTGGATGTTTTCAGTTTCGGGCAGAATCAGGAATGTATGGTCGGCAGTATTGACCTGCTTTACCGCAACTCGTGGAACGAAGTGCGTACGCTGCATTTCAGCGGTGAACAGGCGGTGCTGGAAGCGCTGAAAACTATTCTGGGCAAAATGCATCAGGACGCCGCACCGCCGGAATCGGTGGAAGTGTTCTGCTACAGCCAGCATTTGCGCGGTCTTATCCGCACGCGCGTTCAGCAACTGGTGTCGGAATGCATCGAACTTCGCCTTTCCAGCAAACGTCTCGAACCTGGCCGTTTTAAAGCCGTGCGCGTTGCCGGACAAACCTGGGGTCTGTTCTTCGAACGCCTGAGTGTTTCCGTGCAGAAGCTGGAAAATGCCATTGAGTTCTACGGTGCGATTTCCAACAACAAACTTCACGGATTGTCGGTGAAATTGCAGACTGACCAGGCACATCTTCCGGCGGTCATTGACGGCTACGCCAGCGAAGGGATCATTCAGTTCTTCTTCGAAGACAGTTCCGACGACATCGGTTTCAACATTTACATTCTGGATGAGTCGAACCGCGTCGAGGTTTATCACCATTGTGAAGGCAGTAAAGAAGATCTGGTGCGTGACGTCAGCCGTTTCTACTCCTCCTCGCATGACCGGTTTACCTACGGCTCAAGCTTCATCAACTTTAACCTGCCGCAGTTCTACCAGATTGTGTCCCTTGATGAGCGCATTCAGGTGATCCCGTTTCGCAGCAATGCGTTATCTGTGGCCTGCGCGCCGTTGCCTGAAACTGAAGTCGAACCTTCCCGGTTGAAACAGCAATTTCAGTTGCATTAGAAAAGTTGTCCCAATCCCGGACACGCGGCAGAATATCTGGCTTTCCTTCTCTTTAAACCCTGAAAATGTGCCCGTGTGTTTTATCGATTCCTGTTGCTTTTCATGATCCACCTGCGATTATAGAGAGCTTGGTCGCATGAATTACGGGCATTCATAAAATGAAAAACGCTTTACGCTGGTCTCTGGCCGCGACGATATTATTTTCTCTCTCCGGTTGCGGACTGAAAGGGCCGTTGTATTTCCCACCACCGGAAAAATCAACCACTCAGAAAACCAGTAATGTTCCAGGTACTGCTAACGACGGTTCATCGCAGCAGAAAGGTGTATCACCAGAAGATCTCACGACTAATTCCAGAGATTAACCGGCCTGTGCCGGGGGTTTCGTGCAACGCTGCCGGAGCCCTTTCCTTCAGGGATCATCGCGACTGGATTTGACCAGCGGTAAACGGAGTCAGTTATGCAGTTCTCCAAAATGCACGGCCTGGGTAACGATTTTATGGTCGTTGATGCCGTCACTCAAAATGTCTACTTCTCGCCTGAGTTGATCCGCCGTTTGTCCGACCGTCACCGTGGCGTGGGTTTTGACCAGCTGCTGGTGGTAGAGCCACCTTATGACCCCGAATTAGATTTCCACTACCGCATTTTCAATGCCGACGGCAGCGAAGTGGCGCAGTGTGGCAACGGCGCGCGTTGCTTTGCCCGCTTTGTCCGCATTAAAGGTCTGACCAACAAACGCGACATTCGTGTCAGTACGCAGACTGGTCGTATGGTGCTGACGGTAACGGAAGATGAGGAAGTTCAGGTCAACATGGGCGAGCCGGTGTTCGAGCCGCAACAGGTTCCTTTCCGTGCAGTGAAACCGGAAAAGACCTATATTCTGCGTGCAGAAGAGCGCACAGTATTTTGCGGCGTCGTGTCGATGGGAAACCCGCACTGCGTATTGCAGGTCGAGGATGTATTAACGGCTGAAGTCGACATTCTCGGGCCGATGCTGGAAAGCCATGAACGTTTCCCCGAGCGTGTGAACGTCGGGTTTATGCAGATCCTCAGTCCGGAAAGCGTGAAATTACGCGTGTACGAACGGGGCGCCGGTGAAACACAGGCGTGCGGAAGTGGTGCCTGTGCCGCTGTTGCGGTAGGTATCCAGCAAGGGTTACTTGCTGAAGAAGTTCAGGTGGAACTGCCGGGAGGCAGCCTCGAAATTCGCTGGAAAGGGCCGGGTCATCCGCTGTATATGACCGGACCTGCCACTCATGTTTACGACGGATTTATTCATCTATGAACAATCTTGATGACCAGATTGAACCGGTGATAGCACTCGACGACGACAGCGTGATGCAATATCTGCTGCAAAACCCGGATTTCTTTATTCGCAATGCCCGAAGTGTCGAGCAGATGCACGTACCGCATCCGGTGAAAGGCAGTATTTCGCTGGTTGAATGGCAGCTCGGACGTCAGCGTCATCAGATTGCGCAGCTTGAAGAAGAAATTACTTTGCTGATGGAGCAGGCCTCGATCAACGAGTCGCTGTTCGGACGGATGATCGAACTGCAGGCCACGCTTGCGGCGGCCAGTAGCTTGCAGGATATGCTTAACCGCCTGCAACGCTGGGCGCGCAGTCTCGGACTGGCGGGCGCCAACGTGCGTCTGTTCAGTGAGGGCTGGCGGATCGGCGCGCCTTCCGATTTCACCCATCTGGCAGTAAGTCGCAGCGCATTTGAATCGATGCGTATTCAGCGTCTGGGCGAAACTCCGCATTACTTAGGTGGTCTGAACGGCCCGGAACTGTTGCTGTTATTACCTCAGGCCAAAGCCGTTGGTTCTGTCGCGCTTTCCCTGATGGGCGAGCAGGGGGAACTGGGCGTACTGATTTTCAGCAGCCGTGACCCGCAACACTATCAGCCGGGAATGGGCACCGTCTTACTCGATCAGCTGGCTAAAATGTTACCCGGCCTGCTGGAACGTTGGATCGAGCGGGTATGAGCCACACCGAATCGCCTCTGTATCCCGCGGTCGAGGCGTTTCTGCGTTATCTGCACGTCGAACGTCAACTCAGCCCGCTCACCACGACTAATTACAGCCGCCAGTTAGAAGCCCTGATCGCCATCTCCGGCGAGATCGGTATTTCCAACTGGCAGCAACTCGATGCACCAAAAGTCCGTATGTTACTGGCGCGCAGTAAACGCGCCGGTTTAGGGCCTTCCAGTCTGGCGCTGCGCATGTCTTCACTGCGCAGTTTTCTCGACTGGCTGGTGCGTCAGGGCGTATTGAGCGCCAATCCTGCCAAAGGGATTTCTACCCCGCGTTCTCCAAAGCATCTGCCAAAAAATCTTGATGTTGATGAAGTGAATAAACTTCTTGAAATCGACCTCAACGATCCGCTTTCCGTTCGCGACCGCGCGATGCTGGAAGTGATGTACGGCGGGGGACTGCGTCTTTCTGAACTGGTGGGTATCGACTGCAAGCATATCGATATGGCTTCCGGCGAAGTGCGCGTGTTGGGTAAAGGCAGCAAAGAACGCAAAGTGCCGATCGGGCGCACAGCCGTCACCTGGCTGGAACACTGGCTGGAACGTCGTGGTCTGTTTAATCCGCAGGATGACGCGATGTTTTTGTCGAGCAAAGGCAGCCGTATTTCTGCGCGTAATGTTCAGAAGCGTTTTGCCGAATGGGGCGTGAAACAGGGTGTGAACAGCCATATTCATCCGCATAAACTGCGCCACTCGTTCGCCACGCACGTGCTGGAATCCAGCGGCGATTTACGCGCGGTACAGGAATTGCTGGGTCACGCGAACTTGTCCACCACGCAAATCTATACCCATCTGGACTTTCAACATCTGGCGACGGTTTACGACGCCGCGCATCCCCGCGCAAAACGAGGAAAATCATGATGAAGTTCTATCGTCCGCTGAAACGCATTGAAGCGATCACCTTCGATTTAGACGACACGCTGTATGACAATTACGATGTTATCCGTCGTACCGATTCTGAAACGCTGAAATCGATTCAGGGTTTCCATCCGGCGCTGGCCGATATGGCACCGGACACCATCCGCCTGATGCGCGCAGAATTGCTGGCAGAGGACGCGGAAATTTATCACGACGTCACCGAATGGCGTCGTCAGGCGGTATTGCTGGCGATGAAACGCGCAGGTCTGAGCGAAAGTGATGCCACGCAGGGCACGAAAGCTGCGATGGAAACCTTCGCCCTGTGGCGCAGCCGGATTTATGTTCCGGGTGAAAATCACGACGCGCTGGCCGCCCTGGCGGAACGCTGGCCTTTAGTGGCGATCACCAACGGCAATGCCGATCCGCACGCCTGTGGTCTGGCGCAATATTTCCAGTTCACCTTGCGCGCTGGCGATCACGGCCGTGCAAAACCTTACGCTGACATGTATAAAAAGGCGTCAATGAAGCTGGATATCCCGCTGGAAAACATCCTCCATGTGGGTGATGACCTGACGACGGACGTCGCGGGTTCCGTGCGTTGCGGGATGCAATCGTGCTGGATTAATTTGCGCGAAGGCGACCTGATGCACATTAAGGATGCCCGTCTGTTACCGCATATTGAGATTTCGCAGTTGGCATCGCTGACAGCATTGCTATAATCCCTTCTTAAATTACTCTGTATAAATTCACAGTAGAAAAGCATTCACCGGGTGAGTGCTTTTCTCATCCTGACAAACGGTGCCTATGGACGTTTCTGACCTGCTCGACAGCCTGAATGAAAAACAACGTGAAGCCGTGGCCGCGCCGCGCAGCAATCTGTTGGTACTGGCCGGGGCAGGCAGTGGCAAAACCCGCGTGCTGGTTCACCGCATTGCGTGGCTGCTGGCCGTCGAAAAGTGTTCGCCGTATTCCATTATGGCGGTCACCTTCACCAACAAAGCGGCGGCAGAAATGCGCCACCGTATCGACCAGCTGATCGGCACCAGTCAGGGCGGTATGTGGATTGGTACCTTCCACGGCCTCGCGCACCGTTTGCTGCGCGCGCACCATTTGGACGCCAATCTGCCGCAGGATTTCCAAATCCTCGACAGCGACGACCAGATGCGTCTGATCAAGCGTCTGATCAAAGCGCTGAACATCGACGAGAAACAGTGGCCGCCGCGTCAGGCGATGTGGTACATCAACGGCAAAAAAGATGAAGGTCTGCGCCCGCAGCACGTTGAAACTTATAACAATCCTGTCGAAGCGACCTGGTTACGCATTTATCAGGCCTATCAGGAAGCCTGCGACCGTGCCGGCCTGGTGGATTTTGCCGAGTTATTGCTGCGCGCCCACGAACTCTGGCTGAACAAGCCGCATATTTTGCAGCATTACCGCGAACGCTTTACCAACCTGATGGTGGACGAATTCCAGGACACCAACAGCATTCAGTACGCGTGGATCCGTCTGCTGGCGGGCGACAACAATAACGTGATGATCGTCGGCGACGATGACCAGTCGATTTACGGCTGGCGCGGTGCGCAGGTCGAAAACATCCAGCGTTTCCTGAAAGATTTCCCGAATGCGGAAACTATCCGTCTGGAGCAGAACTACCGTTCGACCAGCACCATTCTGAAGGCTGCTAACTCGCTGATAGAAAACAACAACGGCCGTATGGGTAAAAACCTGTGGACCGAAGACGGCGAGGGCGAACCGATTTCACTGTATTGCGCATTCAACGAACTGGATGAATCGCGCTTTGTGGTTAACCGCATCAAAACCTGGCAGGACAACGGCGGTGCGCTGAAAGATTGCGCCATTCTTTACCGCAGCAACGCCCAGTCGCGTGTGCTGGAAGAAGCTTTGTTGCAGATGGCGATGCCGTACCGTATTTACGGCGGCCAGCGGTTCTTTGACCGTCAGGAAATCAAAGATGCGCTGGCGTATCTGCGTCTGATGGCTAACCGTAATGACGATGCAGCGTTCGAGCGCGTGGTGAACACCCCAACGCGCGGCATCGGCGACCGTACGCTGGATGTGGTGCGTCAGACAGCCCGTGACCGTCAGCTGACCATGTGGCAGGCCACGCGTGCTTTGTTACAGGAAAAGGTCCTGGCAGGCCGTGCCGCGTCTGCTCTGCAACGCTTCACCGAACTGGTTGACGCACTGGCGGATGAAACCTCAGACATGCCGCTGCACGTGCAGACTGACCGCGTAATCAAAGACTCCGGCCTGTTCATCATGTATGAGCAGGAGAAGGGCGAAAAAGGCCAGGCGCGCATCGAAAACTTAGAAGAACTGGTGACGGCAACGCGTCAGTTCAGCTATCAGGACGAAGACGAAGACCTGATGCCGTTGCAGGCATTCCTGTCCCATGCCGCGCTCGAAGCAGGCGAAGGGCAGGCGGATGCCAATCAGGACGCTACGCAGCTGATGACACTGCACTCGGCCAAAGGGCTGGAGTTCCCGCAGGTGTTTATCGTCGGCATGGAAGAAGGTATGTTCCCGAGTCAGATGTCACTGGAAGAAGGCGGGCGTCTGGAAGAAGAACGCCGTCTGGCGTACGTCGGCGTTACGCGCGCCATGCAAAAACTCACCCTCACTTACGCTGAAACCCGCCGCTTATACGGCAAAGAAGTGTCGCATCGTCCGTCACGTTTCGTCGGTGAATTGCCGGAGGACTGTGTCGAAGAAGTCAGGATGCGCGCCAATGTTTCGCGTCCGATGAGCAACCGCAGCGTCGGCACGCCAACCAGCGTCAGCGATACCGGCTTCAAACTCGGCCAGCGCGTCATGCATCCAAAATTCGGTGAAGGCACCATCGTTAACATGGAAGGCAGCGGCGAACACAGCCGTCTGCAGGTGGCGTTCCCGGGGGAAGGGATTAAGTGGCTGGTCGCCGCCTACGCCCGCCTCGAAGCCGCAAGCTAGCTTACTTGCGATCTTGAGCCCGGGCAGTGCTCGACATCCTCATGGACTATGTGTCCATTCCGGTGTCTCCGCGCTGGCCGGACTCAACCTCGCTGCACCGCTGACGCTTGCCCGACAGAGTATCAGAGGCTAAAAATTTCACCCACTTCGGCTTTCGCATACCATTCCAGCGTTTCTTTCACGCCTTCTTCGCCTTCCGGCGGGGTGCCTGGCAGATAATCTTGTTCCTGCACTGGCTGATACGCGCCGTGTTTCACTTCAAAAATCACGCCACCTTCGTCGAGGGATAACACGCTGTGCCAGGTGTTGGCCGGGATTTCAAGCAGGCGGGTTTCTGCGCCGAGCCACAGACGGTCGGTGACTTTGCCGCTGTTATCGTAAATCAGCACCAGAAAACGTCCGCGCAGGGCGGTCAGCATTTCCCAGGTATGCGGATGGCGATGGATGCGCACGTAAGTGCCCGGTTCCATCGCAATGGCCAGACGTTGTACGTCATCTTCCGGCGCCGGATGGATATTCAGATTCTGGCGCAGTCGCGGGGAATGAGCGGCTTTGGTGATCAGATCACACAGCGTGTCCTGGTTTATTTGTTTAATCATTTCAGTCTCTGCCTGAGAAGTCTGGTAACGGAGAAATTCGGTGCCTGAGTGTAGCCAAAAAAACGATGAGACATAAGCCGCTAAAGGTTATCAACACCGCCTGAAATTTATGCATAAATGTTGCCAGAATAGATTTGTTCGCGGTTGACAGTCTTTTTATTACCGGCGTAACATGCGCGCACTATTATCAATGAGGAACTGCGCCTTGGACACACCCAGTAGATACTGGCTCAACAACCTGTTTTCCAGGTACCACTTCTAAGGCCCTCCTCATTGCTGATGGCCTTAGTGGTTGTCAGCGACCCCCGTTCTGTCGCTGTGAGTCAGATCTGAAGTTGGTCTGAATTACGCCGGTGACATTTTTCACTCCGTGATTTTCTGTGCTTCAACGCGTTGTCCACTTTCCGTAATTTTTGGGAGAACGGGCACATGCTGAGTGCTTTTAAATTAGAAAACAGCCGCTTATCCCGTTTAGAGCTGGACGAGTCAGACGATCTCAAAACTTCACTGTGGGTCGATCTGGTTGAGCCTGACGATCAGGAACGTGAGCGCGTTCAATGCGAATTAGGGCAAAGCCTTGCGACGCGTCCGGAACTGGACGACATCGAAGCCTCTGCGCGTTTCTTTGAAGACGAAGACGGTCTGCACATTCACTCCTTCTTTTATTACGAAGATGCCGATGATCATGCCGGTAACAGCACCGTCGCCTTTACCGTGCGCGAAGGCCGTTTGTACACCCTGCGTGAACGCGAGTTACCGGCGTTTCGTCTCTACCGTATGCGTGCCCGCAACCAGAAACTGGTCGATGGTAATGCGTATGAACTGCTGCTGGATTTGTTCGAAACCAAAATCGAACAGCTGGCGGACGAAATCGAAAACATCTACAGCGATCTGGAAAAACTCAGTCGTGTGATCATGGAAGGGCATCAGGGCGACGAATATGACGCGGCGCTTTCCACGCTGGCAGAACTGGAAGATATCGGATGGAAAGTCCGTTTATGTCTGATGGATACCCAGCGCGCGCTGAATTTCCTGGTGCGCAAAGCCCGTTTACCGGCAGGTCAGCTGGAGCAGGCGCGCGAGGTGTTACGCGATATCGAATCCCTGCTGCCGCACAACGAATCCCTGTTCCAGAAAGTGAACTTCCTGATGCAGGCGGCGATGGGCTTTATCAACATCGAACAGAACCGCATCATCAAGATTTTCTCGGTGGTTTCCGTGGTGTTCCTGCCGCCAACGCTGGTGGCCTCCAGCTACGGGATGAACTTCGAATTCATGCCTGAGCTGAAATGGTCATTCGGTTATCCGGGCGCGATTGCACTGATGATCCTCGCCGGTCTGGCACCTTATTTGTACTTCAAACGCAAAAACTGGTTATAACCTGCGATGCTGATGGAAAGGATGGTTCCGGCGGGGCAGTGGTTTATCCTTGTCGTTTCCTCGCTGATTCTGGGCATTATTTTTCAAACCTTCCATGTGCCAGCCGCACTGTTACTGGGGCCGATGATTGTCGGCGTCATCATGGGGCTGCTGGGCGCCAGCGTGCGTATTCACCCGCTGTTTTTTAAACTCTCTCAGGGCGTTTTGGGCTGCATGATTGCCCAAAGCCTGTCGCCGTCGATATTACCCCCGTTACTCAATGACTGGCCGCTGGTGCTGATGGTGCTGGTGGCGACGCTGCTGGCCAGCGGGCTTTCCGGCTGGCTGCTGGTACGTTTTAGCCAGTTACCCGGCCCGACCGGTGCGTGGGGCTCATCGCCGGGCGGTGCCAGTGCGATGGTGGCTATGGCCGGTGATTTCGGTGCTGATGTGCGTCTGGTGGCGTTTATGCAGTATCTGCGCGTGCTGTTTGTGGCCACAGCGGCCGCATTAGTGGCCCGTATGGCGATGGGCGACAGCGCGTCACTGGCGGCGGCGGTGGTGTGGTTTCCGCCGCTGACGTGGCGTTTCTTTGCGACGCTATTTCTGGCGGTGGCCGGTGTCTGGCTGGGGCCGCGTCTGCGAATTCCTTCCGGCGCATTGCTGCTCCCGGCCATCGCCGGCGCGGTTTTGCATTCCACCGGTACCGTGGCCTTAGAAGTGCCGGAATGGCTGCTGGCGATGGCCTATACGCTGATTGGCTGGAGTGTCGGATTGCGCTTCACGCGCCCGATTTTCAAACTGGCTTTGCGCACGCTGCCGCAGATGATTGCATCGATTATCGGGCTGATGCTGATTTGCGGCGGTATGGCGTGGGTGCTGACCAAACTGCTGGGCGTAGATATGCTGACGGCGTATCTGGCGACCAGCCCGGGCGGACTGGACACCGTGGCGATTATTGCGGCGGGCAGCCATGCGGATTTAGGATTTGTGATGGCGATGCAGACGTTGCGTCTGATCACCATCCTGGCAACCGGTCCGGCGATGGCGCGCTTTATATCACGCAGCGCTGTGCCCGCTTCTTCCTCGTCGTAAACGGCCCTGCGTATACAGTGCATCCGTGATAAAGCACAGCAGACCGACCCAGATAAAACCGAAGGTGATGAGCTGTGATGTATTAACAGTTTCACCGTAGAACACCACTGCCAGCAGGAACATCAGGGTCGGCCCCAGATACTGGAAAAAGCCCAGCGTTGAAAGCTTCAGGCGGGCGGCGGCGGCAGTGAAGAACAGTAACGGGATGGTGGTAATAATCCCGGCAGCCATCAGCAGCAAATCAAGCGACCACGGATTTGCGGCCAGATTACTGGTCGGGCTGCTGGCGATAAAGAACAGGTAAATCCCGGCGACCGGCAGCAGCCATAGCGTTTCAATCAACATGCCGGTTTGCGAATCCACACCGATTTTTTTACGCAGCAGGCCGTAAAAGGCAAACGTCAGTGACAGGCCGATGGCGATGACCGGCACCGAACCAAAAATCCACACCTGAATCAGTACTCCGGCGAAAGCCAGCGCGACGGCAAACCACTGCAAACTTCGGAATCTTTCCCGCAAAAACAGCATGCCGAGCACCACATTCACCAGCGGATTGATAAAGTAACCGAGGCTGGCTTCCAGAATGTGATCATGATTTATCGCCCAGATAAAAATCAGCCAGTTCCCACCGACAAGCAGGGCAGTAATCAGTAACATGCCGACTTTCTTCGGCTGTGCCAGTACCCGCCGGACATCGCCCCAGCTGCGGCTGACGGAGAGCAGCACTAACATAAAGAAGAATGACCAGATCACCCGGTGAGTCAGAATTTCGTCAGCAGGCACCTGTTTGATCAGCTTGAAGTACGCGGGCGCGACTCCCCAAATCAGATAGGCAATAAAGGCAAAAATAACACCTTGCCGGGTACGATGTGCGTCCATGTGGTACCTGAAAAAGAGTAAGGAAAGAAGCGAAGTTTACCTGATTTCAGCCGACCATATAGGTCGCCGTGGTCGTGGCGATGTGAACGCCGGTATCGCTGTGCAAATCCACGCGCGCAACGGACACTTTATTGCCGGCGCGGACCAGGCTTGCCGAGGCAATAAAGTAGTCGCCACGGCCCGGACGCAGATAATCAACGCGCAAATCAATGGTGCCCATTTTGGATAACCGCTGGCGCATTTCCGCTTCCAGCAACGGATGATCCGGCTTGTCACGGCGGATCAGTGAACTGGTCACACAAACCAGACCGGCGGCGACATCCAGCACCGCCGCAATCACGCCGCCGTGCAGGATTTTTTGTGCGGCATTGCCCACCAGTTTGGTCTGGTTGGTAAATTTTAACTCTGCGTAGTCGCAGTCGAGACGTTTCAGCTCGAGGCCCAGTTCGCGGTTAAACGGCATATCGTAAACGAAAATATTGCCGATCAGTTGCAGGGCGGCCTCGTGGCTGAGAGATGAAGCAGACATGAATAAATTCCTGACGAAAACGAGTGGATCGTATGTTCGCCGAAAAAGTTAACGAAGTGTTGATTTTAGGTGCGGGCAGGATGGATTTCTACCGGGCGAAGGATAAATGTATTCAGTACTCATGTAGAAATGTATTTGTGTGTAAAATGCCCTGCTTTGAGATTTCCGGATTGTAGTCTGCGCATTGCCGGCCGGGCGGAAGGCTGATTATCAAAAAATAATGAATCAATAACTTTAGGGTGAGGATAAGGAATAATGCGTAAAAATTGGGCTGTCGGTGCCACGCTGTTGGCGTTGCCATTGTTGGGCTATGCAGAGGAAGCCACGGTACAGGAAGTACATGATAAACCTGCTGTGCGCGGAAGCATTATTGCAAATATGCTGCAAGAGCATGACAACCCGTTCACGTTATATCCTTATGAACCCAACTTTCTGATTTACACCGATACCAGCAATATCAACAAGAAAGCGATTGAGTCTTACGACTGGGCAGATAAAGCACGTCACGATGAAGTCGAGTTCCAGCTCAGCCTGGCATTCCCTCTGTGGCGCGGTATTGCGGGTGATAACTCGGTTCTCGGCGCATCCTACACGCAAAAATCATTCTGGCAGCTTTCTAACAGCGGGCAGTCTTCACCTTTCCGTGAGACCAACTACGAGCCACAGCTTTTCCTGGCCTGGGCAACGGATTACGATTTCCTCGGCTGGACATTGCGTGAAGCAGAATATGGTGTCAGTCACCAGTCTAACGGTCGCTCCGACCCGACGTCCCGCAGCTGGAACCGTGTGTATGCGCGTTTCATGGCGCAGCACGGCAACTGGCAGGTTGATCTGAAACCCTGGTATCGCATCCCTGAAAGCGATGAAGATGACGACAACCCGGACATCGCCAAATACATGGGCTATTACCGCCTGAAAGTTGGCTATGCGTGGGGCGACAGCGTGTTCAGCGTCGAAAGTCGTTACAACTGGAATACCGGTTACGGCGGCGCGACGACCGGCTGGAGCTACCCGATTTCCAAACAAGTTCGCTTCTATACTCAGGTATTCAGTGGTTACGGCGAGTCATTGATCGACTATAACCATAAGCAGACCCGTATCGGCGTCGGTATTATGCTTAACGACATTATGTAATCCCCGCCATACTTCTGGTTGCAGTTGCGTTGGCTGCATCGCGGATTATTTAGGGTATATTATGTCGGTGCAGTACAGCCCCGGCGGCTTTAGGGCTTAGCCGGGTGGTTTGAACAGTTGGGGAATTGAGTGTCTACGGCGGCAGTGATAAACAAAGAAGAGCTGGCTCATCAGGTATTACGCGATACCTTCGGTTATCAGCAATTCAGACCAGGCCAGCAAACTATCATCAACACCGCCATTTCTGGCCGGGATTGTCTGGTAGTGATGCCAACAGGCGGCGGTAAATCGCTGTGCTATCAAATCCCCGCACTGGTGATGGACGGCCTGACGCTGGTCGTTTCGCCGCTCATTTCCCTGATGAAAGATCAGGTTGATCAACTGATGGCCGCAGGCGTTGAAGCCGGTTGCCTGAACTCGACGCAAACCCGTGAGCAACAGCTGGAAGTCATGGCCGGTTGCCGCGCGGGACGTATCAAAATGCTGTATATCGCGCCGGAACGCCTGATGATGGGCGATTTCCTGGAACAGCTGCAACAGTGGAATCCTGCGATGCTGGCTGTCGATGAAGCCCACTGTATTTCCCAATGGGGCCACGATTTCCGTCCGGAATATCGCGCCCTTGGCCAGCTGAAACTGCGTTATCCGCAACTGCCGGTGATCGCCCTGACCGCGACCGCCGATGAAGCCACACGTAACGATATCGTCCGCCTGCTGGAACTGAATGATCCGCTGATTCAGGTCAGCAGTTTTGACCGTCCAAATATCCGTTACACGCTGGTGGAAAAATTTAAGCCGCTCGATCAGCTGATTCGCTTTGTGCAGGATCAGCGCGGCAAAAGCGGCATCATTTACTGTAACAGCCGTGCCAAAGTTGAAGACACTGCAGCGCGATTGCAAAGTCGCGGGCTGAGCGTTGGCGCATATCATGCCGGACTGGATAACGAAACCCGTGCCCGCGTGCAGGAAGGTTTTCAGCGTGACGACCTGCAAATTGTGGTTGCCACCGTCGCCTTCGGTATGGGCATCAACAAGCCTAACGTGCGTTTTGTGGTGCACTTTGATATTCCGCGCACCATTGAATCTTATTATCAGGAAACGGGGCGTGCCGGACGTGACGGCCTGCCAGCGGAAGCGGTATTGCTTTACGATCCGGCCGATATGGCCTGGTTGCGCCGCTGTCTGGAAGAGAAACCGGCTGGCGCCCAGCAGGATGTTGAACGCCACAAACTGAATGCCATGAACGCATTCGCGGAGGCGCAAACCTGTCGACGCCTGGTGCTGCTCAATTACTTTGGCGAAGGTAAACAGAACGCCTGCGGTAACTGCGACGTGTGCCTGGATCCGCCAAAACGCTACGACGGCTTGCTGGATGCACAGAAAGCGCTGTCCGTCATCGCACGCGTCGGGCAACGTTTTGGTCTGGGTTATGTGGTCGAAGTGCTGCGCGGCTCGAACAATCAGCGTATCCGTGAATACGGCCACGAGAAGCTGTCGGTTTACGGTATCGGCAAAGAACACAGTAACGAGCACTGGACCAGCGTGGTGCGCCAGCTTATCCACCTCGGGCTGGTGATGCAAAACATCGCCATGCACTCTGCGTTACAGCTGACAGAATCTGCGCGTCCGGTGCTGCGTGGTGAAATCCCGTTACAGCTGGCGGTGCCACGAATTCAGACGCTCAAAATTAAAAGCAGTGCCAGTCAGAAAACCTACGGCGGAAATTACGACCGTAAGCTGTTTGCTAAATTGCGTAAACTGCGTAAGTCACTGGCGGATGATAATAATGTGCCGCCATACGTGGTGTTTAACGACACGACGCTGCTGGAAATGGCTGAACATCTGCCGGTCAGCGCGAGTGATTTACTCGACATCACCGGTGTCGGTCAGCGTAAGCTGGAGAAATTCGGTCGGCCATTTATGGCGATGATCCGCGATCACATCGATAACGGCGACGAGTAAGAATTCTGTTTCCTACACATAACACAGAGAGTTAATCATGCTGATGCTATTCCTGACGGTTGCGATGGTTCATCTGATCGCGCTGATGAGTCCGGGACCGGACTTCTTCTTTGTCTCACAAACCGCCGCCAGCCGGTCGCGTAAAGAAGCCATGATGGGCGTGATTGGCATTACGCTGGGCGTGCTGGTGTGGGCCGCCGTTGCGCTGATGGGGTTGCATCTTATTCTGCAAAAAATGGCCTGGTTGCATCAGATCATCACCGTCGGCGGCGGATTGTATCTGTGCTGGATGGGCTGGCAACTGCTGAAATCTGCACGTGCTAAGAAACAAAACGGCGATGATACACCGGTGGCTCTGCCTGCCCGTGGCCGCACGTTTATGCGCGGACTGCTGACCAATCTTTCTAACCCGAAAGCCGTCATTTACTTCGGCAGCGTGTTCTCGATGTTTGTTAGCGACAGCGTCAGCGGCGGCGAGCGTCTGGGCATATTCCTGCTGATCGTCGTGGAAACCCTGGCCTGGTTCTCATTAGTGGCACTGGTCTTTGCCCTGCCTAAAATGCGTCGCGGGTATCAGCGTCTGGCGAAATGGATTGATGGCGTGGCGGGTGTGGTGTTTGCAGGCTTTGGTGTTGCCTTAATCATCAACCGCTGAGCAAATTAGCCGGTTAATAAAAAAGGGTTCGGTTGATGCCGAACCCTTTTTGCATTCTGAGAAATCAAACCTTCCGCGCACTGGCCAGCAACACACCCACCAGCATAAACAGCGAGCCGAAAATGCGGTTCAGCAACTGCATTTGTTTCGGGGCTTTCACCCAACCGGCGATGCGGGTGGCCAGCGTGGCGTAGCCGATCATCACAATGATATCGACAACCACCGTGGTGACACCCAGTACCACGTATTGTGCAGCCTGAGGTTGGTGCGCAATGATAAACTGTGGAAATAGTGCAGCCAGAAATACAATGCTTTTTGGATTGGTCAGGTTCACCAGAATGGCGCGTGTGAACAAACGGCGTCGCGGCATACTGCTGGCGAGCGCGTTCAGGTCAATCGCACCGGCGGAGCGCCACTGGCAAATACCCAGCCAGATCAGGTAGGCGGCGCCAAACCATTTGAGAAACTCAAAGGCCAGCAGCGATGATGAAATCAGCGCGCCCAGCCCGATACCGACCAGCACGATGTGGATCGCTAAACCGAGCTGTAACCCGGCAATTGAGGCCACAGCACCACGATAGCCGTGGCTGATGCCGGTGCTCATGGTGTTAATCGCGCCGGAACCGGGTGATAAACTTAAAATAGAAGTGGTGAGCAGGTAGGTTAACCACCAGTCCAGTGTCATTGCGAGACTCCCTGAGTACGTTTTAGGTTGTTTTATGGCACAATACGCCATTGTCTATAATTGCGCTATAGCTCACAAATAACACTTTCATCCTCCCTGTTTGACGACTTTGGATCATTGAATGCCTGCGAATTATGCGAAGTGGTTAACACGTGAGAAGGAGTTTGCAGCCTTTGCGACCGGGCCTTTGCTGGATTTCTGGCGGACACGTGAAGAAGGCGAGTTTAGCGGCGTTGATGATGTTCCTGTCCGTTATGTCCGGTTTTGTTCGCCTGCTCACGATAAAGTCATCGTTGTGTCACCGGGTCGTATAGAAAGCTACGTAAAATATCCCGAAGTGGCCTACGATTTATTCCATTGCGGCTACGATGTCATGATTGTCGATCACCGTGGTCAGGGACGTTCCGGGCGTATGCTTGACGATCCGCATTGCGGTCACGTTAAGCACTTTGACGATTATGTCGAAGATTTCGACCGCTTTTATCAGCTGGAGGTTGCGCCGCGTCAGTACCAGAAAAAGTTTGCGCTGGCACACTCCATGGGCGGGGCAATTCTGGCGTTGTATCTGGCGAAAAATCCGCAGAATTTTGATGCAGCGGCGTTACTGGCGCCGATGACCGGTATTTATTTGCCGATGCCGGGTTGGTTATCGCGCCGTATCCTTAACTGGGCGGAAAATCGTCCGGTTCGTCGTGATGGCTATGCGCTGGGTACCGGCCACTGGCGGCCGCTGCCGTTTGTAGTCAACCAGCTGACGCACAGCCGCGCGCGTTATCGCCGCAATTTGCGGTTTTACGCCGATTATCCAGAGTTGCAGGTCGGCGGACCTACCTATCACTGGGTGCGTGAAGGGATTGAGGCGGGGATGCATATCCTGAAAGAAGCCGAAAAAATCACCACTCCTGTTCTGTTATTGCAGGCGAGCGAAGATCGTGTGGTGGATAACCGGTCCCATCTTGCTTTTTGTCAGGCCATGGCCGTTGCGGGGCACCCTTGTGAAGGGGAAAAACCGCTGGTCATCGAAGGCGCGCGCCATGAGATCCTGTTTGAACGGGACGACCTGAGGGCACAGGCGCTGGACGCTATCATGCGCTTTTTTGCGCGACAGCTTTAATCCGCGGTTCGCCGCGCACAACTCCATCAGAGGTTAGAACCTAACGCTATGTACCATGTTGTTGCTTCCGATTTAGATGGCACGCTGCTATCACCTGATCATACCCTGAGCCCGTTCGCCAAAGAGACGCTGAAACTGCTGACTCAGCGCGACGTGCATTTCGTTTTCGCCACCGGGCGTCACCATATCGACGTGGCGCAGATGCGCGACAATCTGGAAATCAGTGCGTACATGATCACCTCCAACGGTGCGCGCGTGCATAACACCGACGGCGACCTGATTTTCTCGCACAATCTGGATGAAGACATCGCCAGAGACCTGTTCGGCATCATGCATAACAACCCGGATATTCTGACCAACGTTTATCGTAATGATGACTGGTACATGAACCGTGACCGCGCCGATCAGGATGATTTCTTCCGTGAATCCATTTTCAAATACAAACTGTATGAGCCGGGTTTGCTGGAAACTGACGGTATCTGCAAAGTGTATTTCACCTGTGAAGACCACGAAAAACTGCTGCCACTGGAAGAAGCGATCAACGCGCGCTGGGGCGACCGTGTGAACGTCAGCTTCTCACTGCCGGTCTGTCTGGAAGTGATGGCGGGCGGTGTGTCAAAAGGCCATGCGCTGGAATATGTTTCCAAGCTGATGGGTTATTCGCTGAAAGATTGTATCGCCTTTGGTGATGGCCTGAATGACCTTGAAATGCTGACCATGGCCGGTAAAGGTTGTCTGATGAGCGGTTCACTGCCACGTCTGAAAGCTGCCATGCCGGATGCAGAAATCATCGGATCCAACGCCGACGATGCCGTGCCGCATTACCTGCGTAAGATGTATCTGGCTGAAGAAAGCTAATCGGTTTTAAAGCTAAGTCGTAAAACCAAAGCAGGGTATTCACTCTGCTTTGGTGGTTCCCGCCTCTGATCCTGCCTAATCTGCACTTACTGAAATGCCCAGATGTTGCCACAAATCCGCCAGCGGCATTGTCGCCAGCGCAATACACTCATCGGCGGCCCCGTAGTAAATTTTCAGCATGTCCTTTTCCAGCAGCGCGCCGCAGGTAAAGACTACGTTGCCAAAGAATCCTTCTCTCTCGTAAATCGCTTCCGGTTGTAACAGCGGCGCTGAGGATTTGGCGATAATTTTCAATGGATTATGCAAATCGAGCAGCATGGCACCGAGGCAATAGCGCTGATCTTTATCCACGCCGTGATAAATCTGTAACCAGCCACGTGCCGTTTTCATCAGCGGGGCGCCACCGCCCAGTTTCAGCGCATCCCAGTCGCCGGACGCGCTGCCGAGTAAATGGCGATGATTGCCCCAGTGCAGCATGTCCGGGGATTCACAGATCCAGATCTCCGGCTTACCAAAATGTTTGGGCGAAGGACGGGTCAGCGCCTGATATTTACCGTTAATTTTTTCCGGGAAGAAACACACGTCGCGGTTATCCGGGCAGAAAATCACGCCTTGTTTTTCCACAGCAATAAAATCGGTGGTGGTCGCCAGTGCGGTAGAAATGCCATACGGCGAAATAGCCGAATAGTTAATGTAGTAAACACCGTCTATCAGCGTAATTCGCGGATCTTCGCAGCCGAATTGCTCATATTGCGTATCGGCGGTTAAAAAAGGCTGAGCATCGACAGTGAAATCTTCACCATTCTGACTTCTCGCTAACCGCAGATGCGACATGGAGGTCAGCCAGATAACCGAAGGATCGGCTTTCAGTGCAATCATTCTGGGGTCACTGAAGTCATAAGCCGGGTCGTCCCGTTGAAAACGTTTAGTGCCCGGATGCCAGGTATTTTGCCGATTCACCAGAAGCGGTACTTCCAGACAATTGGCGTCCGTTGAGACCACGCTTTCCGCAACACGAAGCAGCAGCAGGGTTTCACCCTGATACGAACATACGCCTGCATTAAATACACAATCGACCTTCCAGCCGGGCTGGGAAGGGATGATATCGGCAGGTGTTAACAGCGGATTTTTATCACTTCTGAGCATTTTCATGGTTTACCTTTTTGATAAGAATTTGGTTTTTTTCCAGCAGCGGTTCATCCGCGCCGAACAAGACGGGATTGTCATCGCCATAACCTACGTTGACGACCGTCGCGCCGAAATTGATCATCACTTCCAGACATTCCCCTTTCAGAAAGCGGCGGAATATCAGGCATTGTTTAAACAGCGTGAGGTACTCATAGCGACCACGCTGAAGCGCCGGATGGGTATTTCTCAGCGCAATCAGTTGTTTATACGCGCCAAAAATTGAATGTGAGCACTTACTCTCGGCCTCGGCGTTTATTTGCCCTTCGCTGTTAATGGCTGGCGTCCAGGGAACGGGTAAGCGGGAGGCATCGCGGCAGAAAGGCAATGCATAAGTAAGTGCTTGCTCTTCATCCATGCCTTGTGAAATTGCGGTGTGATATTGAGTGATGCCCTGAATATCCCGCATTTGCTGCAAATTCTGCGGGACAAAATCCGTCATGCCGATTTCCTCACCCTGAAAGATGAAAGGCAAACCACGGGCGGTCATTTGCAGGGCGAAAACGGCCACCGCACGGGGAATATCCCGGGAGGATTCACCGAAGCGACTGATCATGCGTGACATATCATGGCTGGAAAAAAACAGCGTCGGTAAGCCGGGCAGCGTGGCTTCCATAGCCTGCATTTCGGCGAAGATCGCGGTGATATCGAAGTGTTTCTGGCTGCCAAGATTAAAATTGAAGACCACGTCCAGCAGCTCCGCACCCTGATAAGGCGCCATCACCGGCAATACTTCACTGCCCACTTCGCCAATCAGCAGGAATTCCCCTTGTGCACGGATATGGCGGCACAGGCGCTTCACTACATTGAGCACACCGGGCTGATTGATATCTTTTTCATGAGGTGGCTCTGCGCCCGGTTCGGCCGGCGGGTGATCTTCCCCGATGCCATCGGTGGTCAGAAAATTAATAACGTCAAAACGGAAACCGTCGACGCCGCGGGCTATCCAGAAATCGAAGATTTTTTTGATCTCACGCTCAACGGCAGGATGAGACCAGTTCAGGCAAACCTGCTGAGGCGAGAATTTATGGTAGTAACTGGCCGTTCCGCCGGGCTCCTGTGTCCAGGCTGAACCGCCGAAGAAAGAGGTCCAGTTATTAGTTTGCTCACGAAAGAAAAAGAAGTCGCGGAAAGGGCTGCCAGGCTGGCTGAGCGCTGCCTGAAACCAGGGGTGCTGATCTGACACGTGATTAATTACCACGTCGATCACCAGCAAAATGTCGCGCTGATGACAGGCTGAAATCAGTTCATCAAAAAGCGCTAACGTGCCAAAACGCGGATCAACAGCGCAGTGGTCGCTGATGTCATAGCCATTATCCACCAGCGGAGACGGGTAAAAAGGCGTCACCCAGATACCGCCAATGCCCAGCTCAGCCAGATAATCCAGCTTAGAAATCAGACCTTGAAAATCGCCCAGTCCGTCCGTATTACCGTCGCAGAAAGACGGCAAATACACCTGATAAAATACCCGTTCCTGCGCTGTTTTCAGGTTATTCATCATTCATGCCTGTTATTTAAGTGAAAGCGACATTCCTTCCAGGAAATGTTTCCTGAAGAGGATAAACAAAACGACGATCGGCAAAGTTTGTACCACCGACCCCGCCAGAATCGGGCCGACATACACGCTGTACGATTTACTGAACGTCGCCAGCAGAACGGAAAGCGGCATTTTGTTAGCGTCCTGCATCACAATCAGCGGCCAGAGGAAATTGTCCCAGGCGCTGGTGAAGGTAAATATCGCGACGATAGCCAGAATGGATTTATTGAGAGGCAACATGACATGGAAAAGAATTTTGATAAGACCGGCGTGATCTAATCTCGCGGCATGAATATAGTCATTGGGCGTGCCTTTAAAACTCTGGGAAATCATAAAAATACCCCAGCCATTCATGACAAACGGTAAAATAAGCGCGCCATACGAATTAAGCATGCCGAGTTCCCGCATAAGCACAAAATGCGGAATAATAAACATGAATGCCGGGAAAACCATTTGCAGGATCAGCAGATTTTTAAAAATATCCCGACCTTTGAATTCCATTTTTGCCAGCGCATAACCTATTAAACAGGAACTCAGCGTGACGCACACTGTAATGGTTAATGTAATGAATATGGAATTAAACAACGTGCGAAGAAAGGGTTTTTCCGCTTTGCCGCTGCCGTCGAACAGGAAAGTATAATTATCGAATGACAGCGGGCCGGAAAAGAACGAAGTGGTATAAATATCAGCGGTATTTTTTAAAGAACCGATTAGCATCCACAAATAGGGATATAACCAGGTGATGGCCAGCACAAACATCAGCAGGTGGATCACCACGGAACTGAGTGTTCTTTTCAGCGAATATTTTTGCACAGGGGAGGCTGTCGGCATCTGTGCAGTTTTAGTTTTCATCATACGATCTCGATTTTCTTTTCCAGACACCGGCGCAATATCCAGATCAGTGAGAAGCTGAATACGGCGACAATAATCGACATGGTGGCGGCCCAGCTTGGCTGCATCTGCCGGAAGGCGGCTTCATACATCACTACCATTGGCGTGGTGGTGCTTTGCAGCGGACCGCCGCCGGTGATGAGATAGGGTTCGGTGAAAATACTGAACGCGACTGTGATCGCCAGAACCAGCACCATGACGATCTGCGCATTCATCAGGGGCAATGTGATATGCCATATTTTTCCGGGGCCGCTGGTTTTATCGAGGTCTGCCGCATCGTAAATATCTTTCGGAATCGTAATCAGCCCGGAATAAAAAATCAGGCCGTAGTAGCCAACAAATTTCCACGTGATAATAAGAGCAACAGATAACATGGCAAAATCCGGATGGGTAAACCACGGAACATTAATGCCCAATGTGCTCATCAGAAAGGTATTGATGGGGCCTGTTTCACTCAACAGTTTGGAAAATACAATAGAATACGCTACGCCGGATGAAACATTGGCGAGCAGGAAACTCAGGGCAACAAAGGCTTTGCCATATTTTAGTTTCCTTAAACCGAAAGCGAATAATAATGAAGACACCAAAACAATCGGCAGATAGTAAGCCAGAAATTTAAATACGTTATACATCGCTGTCCAGAACAAAGGATTCTGCATGACGGCAATAATATTCTTCACACCATTAAAAGAGGGCGTGCCAATAAATTTCCAGTCAGTAAAGCTCAGTACCGCTAACCAGATAAAAGGATAAAGCCAGAATACCAGAGAATATCCGAGGTAAGTGGAGGCCAGAAGGCCCCCTGTAGTGGACTCTTTCAGTTTAATCATCGCTTTATTGTTCCAGTATTTTGTCGATCTCTTGCGAAGACTGGTGCAGCGCGTCCGGCACTGCGTTGTTTTCAAACATCAGTTTTTCAATCATTTGGGTCATCGTCCGCTGCACTTCGACCGTTTTCGTGACGGCGGCAGGCGGCACGGCTTTTGGGACGTAGGAGACGATGTCATTCACCAGCGGATGCTGTTGCAGGTAGTCGCTGAACACCGGATTACTTTGCAAATCTTCCCTTGCCGGAGGCATACCTGTCAGTTCCAGCCAGCGCAGATCGTGTTTCGGGTCGCTGTATACCCATTGAATAAATTTCCAGGCGTCGCTCTGCACTTTCGAGGTACTGAACATCACGATCCCTTTGCTGTCGGCCATGGTATTTGCACCCGGCGCGCCAGACTGAGTCGGCATTGGGCCGATACGGATATCTTTCAGTACTTCAGGGAATTGTTTCTGATAACGTTCGATATCCCAGGGGCCGCGCATGGCTCCCAGTACCATTCCCGCCGCCAGGGGATCGTCTGCGGTTGTGAAATCGTAGCTGGTCCACTTATTGGCAAACATTTTCGCCATGAAATTCAGTGCTTCCAGACCGGATTCATTATCGAAAGCCGATTCTTTATCCTGAATATACGGGCGGCCATCCGCGGCGGCGTAATAGAGCGGAATAAAGTCGAACCAGCGATCCCACCAGTTTTTACCGCTGGTGAGTTGCAGGCTGTAACCCTTCTGAGTGAGCGCGATACGTTCTGAAAGCGTGTAAATTTCATCATAAGAGGTCGGGACGTGGTCAAAACCCTGAGCTGCCAGCAGATCACTGCGCCACCAGTAGAGAACCGGGCTGATGTAAATGGGGATGACCGTCTGCTGTCCGTTGAACTGCCAGTTTGAAATCGTTTTTCCCATATGACGGGTTTCTGTCAGTGTCTGAAAGCCGGGCATTTTGGAATAATCAGTGAGCTGTTTAAGTTCGGATAACTGCTTAGCAAAGCCGATAAAAATATTGGTCGAAATGTCTGGCTCTGTACCCGACGCCAGCGCATTCATGATGGCTTCTTCAGAACTTCCTGCCGCCGGTATTGAGGTGAATTCTACTTTCCGGTTGGCCGGGTTGCTGTTCCATTCTTTAACGATTTCGCCCCAATACACTTCCTGCGTAATATTCGGCGCGACCCACATTTTAATGCTGGTTTGGTCTTTTTCATCAGGGCCACAGCCCGAAAGAAATAACGTGATACCCGCAATAGCAGCCAGTTTCATTATTTTCATGCTGTTTCCTGTTTCCATTAGGTTATGAGTCATAATGAGAAATTATATTTAATGATTATTCATATTATTATTTTATGAATGAACGTCTATTTAAACGCTAGCATGGACATTCATTGAATAAACGTTATTACAGTCACATAAATGATTTTGTTTAACGTTAAACTTTATTTTTTATATTCGTTGCAATAGCCTGTTTGCTGTGAGTATATATGGGCGAATTTATTGCATTTCAGAGGCGAGACTTCCTTTATTCACAGCATTCAGGAGTGTGTAAGCTGAGTAAGATAACGTTAAAGTCAATTGCCCGCGAATTAGGCGTGACGCACACCACGGTGTCCAATGCATTTAATAATCCGGGCAAACTGTCTGAATCATTAAGAAAACGAATAATCGATTATGCGCATTCCGTTAATTTCTACGGGCCTGACAATCTTGGTCGGGCATTGCGTACCGGGAAATCGGATGCCATCGGGATTATTTTTAACGACACGCTCAGTTATGTGTTTACAGACAGTCATGACGTGCAGCTTATGCAAGGCATCGCCGGTGAATGTGACCGAAAAGGAGTCAGCATTATCCTGATCCCGTTGCATATCGGGCAGGGCGCGAGGGCCAGTGTCATCAATACGGCTGTAGATGGCTATATCCTTAATGCGACACACAATAATGACCAGATCATCGCCAAAGCGTTGTCCAAAAATCTGCCCGTGGTGACTACGGATTTTAAAATTCCCTCGCACAGCAGCGTATCCATTGATAACGACAGGGCGATGAGGGAAATCTGTCTGCACCTGCTGGAAAAAGGGCACCGTGAATTTGGGATTATTTCATTCCCTTCACTGCAGGGACGAAAGGGAGTGATGCCATTGAGTCAACGTGTTTCCGGTGATAATCAGGTGATGATTACCCGTGTGAATGCCTGCGTGGCAACTTTCCGGGAATGGAATATTGATCTGAATAAATGCTTTCTTTGCGAAACGAACCATCATGAAACATTTGGCGAAATAGCGGCCAGGGACTTACTGATAAGCAATCCCGGTATAACCGCGTTTATTTGCCTGTCCGACCGCTTCGCGCAGGGTGCCATTAATTATTGCCGGAAAAGCGGTTTATCTGTTCCGGGAAATATCGCCGTTACTGGTTTTGATAATATTCACCGGCCAGCGGATGAGATCGGGCTCACGACAATCGCACAGGACCCGGTTAAAAAAGGTGAAATAGCCGCAGCCCTGTTGCTGGAAGGTAAAACCAATATTCACCACGACCTGGAGTTTAGGTTAATTATACGTGGTTCTACCTGATATCTGGCGGGGCCATCAGGACGCAATGACCGATGTTGACGGAATACTGCTCACCCTTGCCGGGGCATAACCGCGCATCTTTTTGTTTCAAAGGACAACGCTATGTCAGGCTTAACGCTAAAAAACGTCAAAAAATACTATGGCAAAACAGCCGTGATCCCCGATTTAACTCTGGAGATCCGTTCCGGCGAATTTCTGGTGCTGGTAGGGCCGTCGGGCTGTGGTAAATCAACATTGCTGCGCATGATTGCCGGGCTGGATGGGCTGAGCGGCGGGACCATCCACATTGAGGGCACTGACGTGACGGAGTTGCCCGCCGGAAAGCGTGGTCTGTCGATGGTATTTCAATCCTACGCGCTTTATCCGCACATGACCGTCAGGCAGAATCTGGCGTTTGGTCTGAAGAATATCCGAACGCCACCGGCTGAAATTGCCCGACGCATCAGCGAAGCGGCTCTGATCCTGCGGCTGGACGAGATGCTCGACCGGTTGCCGCAAAATCTTTCCGGCGGGCAGCGTCAGCGCGTCGCCATCGGTCGCTCTATCGTTCAGCAGCCGAAAGTATTTTTGTTTGACGAGCCGCTGTCGAATCTTGATGCCGCGCTGCGCGTTCAGATGCGTCAGGAAATCAGTCAGCTTCACGCCCGACTGAAAAACACCATGATTTACGTGACCCACGATCAGGTCGAAGCCATGACGCTGGCGGACCGGATTGTGGTGCTTAATCAGGGCAATATTGAGCAGATTGGTTCGCCGGTTGAACTGTACAACTGTCCGGCCAGTTTGTTTGTTGCCGGATTTATCGGTACGCCGAAAATCAATGTGATCCCCGCACAGGTGACGGGCCGCCAGTTGTGTATTGACGGGCAGCCGATGTTTTCGCTGGGCAATAAATTCCCCGCGGCGCAGGATGGACAAACCGTGTCGCTGGCGATCCGCCCTGAGCTGTTGCGCCTGAATGAAGCGACGGAACACGCATTTGACGTTTTAGTCGATTTCACAGAATTGCAGGGCGATGCCACGCTGGTATACGCGCGTTTCGGCGAGCACATCCTGAAAATGAAATCGTCGAAACAGCTCTCTTTTGCTAAAAATACGCCGCTCAGTTTTGGATTTAATGCCGCCAGTATTTTACTGTTTGATGCAGCGGGAAGACGGATCCCTTCTGAAACTGTGTAAAACAAAAAAAGGCACCTTTCGGTGCCTTTCGACGAACATCAAAACCAATCAGGCATTTTTCCTCAGTTGCGCTTTGTGTTTGTTCTCGCTGAGCATGGTCAGTAAAAGCAACACAACGGCCAGCACACAACCGGCAATCATCACGATAAACCCGCCGTCCCAGCCAAAGTAATCCACGGTATAGCCGACAATGGCGCTGGCCGCGACCGAGCCGCCCAGATAACCAAACAGCCCGGTAAAACCTGCCGCGGTTCCGGCCGCTTTTTTCGGTGCCAGTTCCAGCGCATGTAAACCAATCAACATCACAGGCCCGTAAATCAGGAAGCCGATGGTGATCATACAGGCCATATCAATGCCCGGATTGCCGACCGGATTTAGCCAGTAAACGACGGTTGCGATAGTCACCAGCACCATGAAGAACACGCCGGTCGCGCCGCGGTTGCCTTTAAACACTTTGTCCGACATCCAGCCGCACAGCAGCGTGCCGGGGATCCCTGCGTATTCATAAAGGAAATACGCCCACGAGGATTTATCCAGCGCAAAATGCTTCACTTCTTTCAGGTAAGTCGGTGACCAGTCCAGGATCCCGTAGCGCAGCAGATAAACAAAAACGTTAGCCAGCGCGATATACCACAGCAATTTGTTCGGCAAAATGTACTGCATGAAAATCTGTTTCGCCGTCAGTTCCTGCTCGGCTGACTCTTTCACATAGTCCGGCGGGTAATCGTTTTTGTATTCTTCAATCGGCGGCAGGCCGCAGGATTGCGGCGTATCGCGCATGGTCATGAAGGCAAATACCGCCAGCAGGATCGCGCCGAAGGCTGGCATATACAGCGCCGCATGCCAGTCGTTAAACCACGCCATGCCCAGCAGGAACAGCAGCGGAGGAATACCCCCACCGACGTTATGCGCGCAGTTCCATACCGACACCACGCCGCCGCGTTCTTTCTGCGACCACCAGTGAACCATGGTGCGACCGCACGGCGGCCAGCCCATTCCCTGGAACCAGCCGCAGAGGAACAGCAACACAAACATGATGGCAATGCTCGATGTTGCCCACGGCACGAAGCCCATAAACAACATAACCGCCGCAGCCAGAATTAAACCCGCGGGCAGGAAAACACGCGGATTCGAGCGGTCAGACACTGACCCCATAATGAATTTTGATATGCCGTAAGCAATGGAAATCCCGGACAGCGCAAAACCGAGATCTCCACGGGAAAAGCCCTGATCAATCAGATAAGGCATGGCCAGCGCGAAATTTTTGCGCACCAGATAGTAGGCCGCATACCCGAAGAATATCCCCATAAAGATTTGCCAGCGGAGACGGCGGTAGAGCGGATCGACGTGGGCCTCATCAACAGGAGCTTTGTGGGGCGCGGGTTTAAAGATACTGAGCATAAATGCCTCCGATGGCATAAATCAGGTGGGACTCATCGTGAGCCACGGACGAAATGGCGAAGCCGGTGTGTTCCAAAACGAACATCATTTTAGCTATTCGCGCACAAACGAACTGTGATTTATGACGGAAATGTTACATTTTTATTACAGCGGAGGCGGGTTTGTGAGATTGAGTAACAGCATAAGACAAAAAAAGCGGAGACTGAGCCCCGCCTGGCAGGTCTGTGACATTTCAAAAGACTCATTTAATTAGATTGCATGAAATTTACCGTGAGAATAAAAAAACGAAAACTAACATCAACAGGAAAAACGCCCCAATTGACTGTATCGCGATGTCAGGAAAAAAACTCACCATAAATACACCGAAAATCACAGTTATAATTAATGGAATGTAAGTCCAGAAAAAATAAGACAGTTGATGTTTAAACCACCTCTTTAAAAAATCGATCATGACATTCACTTTACCATATCAATTATTGTTTTTGCGACTTCATCATCTGATGTAAGATTCGTGCTAAATGAGAGGGCTTTCATAAAAACAGGTTCAACTAAAAAATACATCATTTCTAATTTTCGCACATACAACGCGTAGTAATACGCGGGGCTAAGAACCTGCAAACGTTCTGCACTCTCTGCGGCTTCCTGTACGTATCCGTATAAGCCTATTCCGGCAGCGGCAAGTGCGGACACCTTGCTAATTTTCTGGCTGAAGCTGGTATGAATATTGAATCCAAGGCAAATGGACGTTGTTATGCCTAATGCAACTTATTAATAATGAAATCACTATGGTACATAACTTATTCCTTAAGTTAATTATTCCATTTTATGATGTGTACTGGTTAATATATATAACAATACTATCAGTTACTCTCTGTTCTATATCACTGTACTTCATTGAAAGTAATAAAACGTTATCTGTTCCGCTTATAAAGTGAATTTTTTGAGTGGCAGTAACAGCATAAAAAAAGGCGGAGCCTGAGCCCCGCCTGATATTTTCAATACCTCTGAATTTATTGAATTTTCAGGGTGTTGATAATGGTTTCTGCATCGGTCTGCGCCTGCTGCTGATTATCCGCTGGCAGGGTGATTTGCAGGGTCAGCAAATGGCTGTCTACTTTGCCCAGTACGATGGAAGAGTAAGCTTTCTGACCCGCAGAAGTGATCACGGTATCCAGTTGTTGCAGCGTCTGGCCATTGACCTGAATAGATTTATTGGTCACAACCTGCAGATTGGTATCACGAGCTTTTTGCTGATCCTGTAAACGACCCGCCAGAACATCCAGCGATTCGGTGGTGTTATCACCCAGGATCACAATCACGGCTTTCTGACCGGTGCTGTCAGCGTACACATGCATATTGTTTGCCTGAGTGCCCAGCTTACCGCTCTGGTCGCTCATTCCCTGCGGCAGGGAGAAGGTGACTTTACCTTCCAGCAGGCTGACCGGTACGGTCGCTGCCGTTGCTGAGGCCGCTGGCGCACCTTTATCTGCGGCAGGTGCATCGGTAGTTTTACCGTCACACGCAGCCAGACCAGCGATCAGTACTGCCATTCCCATCATTTTCGCGATATTACGCATCGGGCTTCCTTAAGTGGCCTGTTAACCAGGCTTACATGTTGACTTAACAGCCTTTATGGCAACCTATTCAGGCCACAAAAGCAAGTCAGATTATGGCGCGATTTGTGTCTTCCCCGCTCACAGTTTAGTGCACGCGGACGGCAGAATGCGGGTTATTTCCCTGCGCGGATAAACGCTTAAGCAGCATATTCAGCAGCATGCCGTACATCGGCAGGAAGAATACCAGGCAGATCAGCACTTTGAATGTGTAATCTACCATCGCGATTTCCACCCAGTGCTGCGCCATAAAAGCATCGGTACTTTTGTAGAAAGCGATAAAGAAGAACGACAGAGTGTCGCTGATATTGCCGAGGAACATTGAGGCCACCGGCGCTATCCACCAGCGGCGATTCTGACGCAGGCGGTTAAACACGTGAACGTCAAGAATTTGCCCCAGCACATACGCCATAAAACTGGCGGTGGCGATACGCGCGACCATGATATTCAGGCTGCTGAGTGCTTCTGCTCCCTGCCATTGCGCTTCAAAGAATAACGCCGAGATGACATAGGAAATCGCCAGCGCAGGCACCATCACGGAAAGTATAATCCGTCGTGCCAGCGGCGCGCCGAATATACGGACGGTCAGGTCAGTAGCCAGAAAAATGAACGGGAAGGTGAACGCGCCCCAGGTGGTATGGAAACCAAAAATGGAGACGGGTAACTGAACCAGATAGTTACTGGAAGTGATGATGGCAATGTGGAATAGCGAAAGCCATATCAGCGCGGAAAACCGCTGCTGAGCAGTAAAGGAGTACATATATGTGACCTTTTTTTATGAACAAATTGGGGTGAGGGAACCCAAATACCCTGCGTTCTTGAAGCTGTCGCAGGGGCGTTAGCGGTTTGCGGCGCGCATAGTACCTGTTTGCACACCGTTTGCGCAACAGATCCGACGGTTAATTTTAGCGCAATGAGCCGTGTCAGTTGCGCGGGAAATCCAGCGGGTTAAACTATCAGGCTTTGCCGCGCCCGAAGATGTTGAGACACGAAATGACCGATCCCTTTATCAATCCCGACCATCAGCTTGATGCGCTCGGCCTGCGTTGCCCGGAACCTGTGATGATGGTTCGCAAAGCGGTACGCACCATGAAAGATGGCGAAACGCTGTTGATCATCGCCGATGATCCGGCAACGACCCGCGATATTCCCGGTTTCTGCCGTTTTATGGAACATACGCTGCTGGCATCGGATACCGAAGCTCAGCCGTATCGCTATTTATTGTGCAAAGGTTTAGTCGAAAAACAGGGCTGATAGCTCAGCCCTGAGTCTTGTCTGCTGCGATTACGTTCGCATCGATTAAGCTTATTTCGATTTATTGCGCAACAGCCTTAGCGCATTGGCGGTGACCAGCGCCGTTGCGCCGGAGTCCGCCAGCACGGCCAGCCACAATCCGGTCAGCCCCATCAGCGTGGTGACCAGGAAAATCGCTTTCAGCCCCAGCGCGATCGTGATGTTCTGACGGATATTTGCCCGGGTGGCGCGTGACAGGCTGATCATCTGCGCCAGCCCGCTCAGACGGTTGTGCGTCAGTGCGGCATCCGCCGTTTCCAGCGCGACGTCCGTTCCGCTTCCCATAGCAATACCGATAGTCGCGGCTTTCATCGCCGGCGCATCGTTAATGCCATCACCGACCATTGCCACCGGTTTTTGCGCATTCAGCGCGGTGACCGCCGAGACTTTATCCGCAGGCAGTAAACCTGCACGGAAATCAATGCCCAGCCGGTCAGCGATGGTTTTCGCAGCCCGCGGATTGTCACCGGTCAGCATCACTGCTGAAACGCCGAGTGCTTTAAGTTTCTGCAACGCCTCTGCCGCGTCATCACGCAGACGATCCTGCATGGCAATCAGCCCGATCGCATTATTTTCCTGCAACACTACCACCACGGTTTTTCCGGTGGATTCCCAGTCAGTAATTTGCGTAAGGGTTTCCGCTGTCAGACTGTTTTCAGTCACGCTTTTTGGTGCCAGTACCTGAATTTTGCGACCTGAAACGAGACCTTCCACGCCTGAACCGGCCAGCGCGCGGCGATCCTGCGCCGTGAGCGGTAACGGATTACTGATTTTTGCACGGGCTAAAATCGCCTGTGCCAGCGGGTGATGCGAACCTTCTTCCACCGCCGAGGCCAGACTTAACACTTCGCCTTCACTGGCACCGTTCAGGATTAAAACGTCAGTGACTTCGGGCTTGCCTTCGGTCAGTGTGCCGGTTTTATCCAGCGCTACGGTTTGAATCAGCGCCAGTTGTTCCAGCGCTGCACCGCCTTTGATTAAAGCGCCCTGACGCGTCGCCGCGGCCAGCCCGGAGGTGATCGCTGCCGGCGTTGAAATTACCAGGGCGCACGGGCAACCAATCAGCAATAAAGTCAGCCCGCGGTAAATCCAGGTTTCCCACGACAGTCCCATTGCCAGCGGCGGAACGACAATCACCAGCAGCGCCATCAGCATAATGACCGGTGTGTAATAGCGGCTGAAAGTATCGAGGAAACGCTCGATTGGCGCACGGCGTTCATCGGCTTCTTCGATCAGTTGCAGGATGCGGTCGATGGCGCTGTTGCCGGGTGCAGAAGCCACTTCCAGACGTGCGAGGCGGTCAACGCACAGGCTGCCCGCGGGGACTTTCTCACCGGGCTGATGGTCTACAGGTACCGACTCGCCGGTCAGGGCACTTTCATCGAAACTGGCAGCGCTTTGCAAAATGGCATCGGCGGGCAGACGTGCGCCTGCGGCGATTTCGATAATGTCGCCGGGACGCAAACTGCTGACCGGCACGGTTTCAGATTTACCATTCACTACGCGGACGGCGGTATCGGGTATCAGCGCCATCAGGGATTTCACACCGCTGCGCGCCCGGTTGGCGGCAAAGGATTCAAGGCGTTCGCCGACCATAAACAGCAGCAACACCATCGCCGCTTCGGCAGTGGCACCGATAAACAGCGCGCCGATTGCGGCAATGCTCATCAGGGTTTCGATGGCGAAAGGCGAGCCGGAACGGGTCTGGCGGATCGCCTGACGAAGCACCGGCCACAGTCCCACCAGTGTGGTGGCGATAAACGCAATTTCACCCATTTGCGGGTTGAAATGGTCGAGCACCCAGCTCAGCAGCATCAGAACCGAAAGGGCGATCAGCGGCAGCGCCTCTTTCAGACGTGACTCTTCCGGTTGCGGAGTATGTTGGTTTTTATCGAGGGATTGCAGGGTAAAACCTGCACCGGTCACGGCCTGTATCACGTTTTGTGAGATGTCGTGGCTGGAATCAATGACCAGTTTTTCTGTCGCGAAAAGCACTCTGGCGCGGTTTACGCCATCAAGACCGGCGACAGAATTTTCGATTTTGCGGGCACAGGCCGGGCAATCCATACCTTCCACTTTCCAGCTGTATTGCTGAGTGCCGGAAGGCGGCGCGCTGGGGTCATCTTCGCCCGGCGAACCTTCTGTGCTGCCGTCATCAGAAGTATGTGAGTGCTCACCTGCTTTCGGCGCACAGCAACTGTCAGAAGTGGTGGCACAAGCCGACACCGCCAGCGGGGATTTATCACTGCAACAGCTGGCAGGATGTGTACCGGACTGGGCAATAGCGCCGATTTTGTTGATATGCAGTCCAGGCGCGCGTTTGCTCTGACATCCGCAGCTACAGCTGTTGTTATTTTTCATTGGGATCATAAAGCCTCCGGTTCGAAACCGAGTGGAATTACGACCAGTGTAAACCCTGGAGTCAGCTCTAAGGTCAAGCAATTTTAATCCCCTTCATACTTTGAGCTGCAGATGCGTTAGCTGCCCTCAGTCACCCGAATCACTTACCTGAGTAAGCTCATCGGGATTCCTTCAGTTGCCGCCTTTCTGCAACTCGAATTATTTTGGGGATTGTAGTCAGTGTTATTGAGTCATTTACAAATAAAGTGAGCGGACGATCAGGAAGTGACCGCCAAAGTAACAGGCGGCGACCAGTGCGTCTGCCGCACGGAATTTGAAGCGATAGCGGCTGACCAGCCACAGAATATTCGCCAGCAGCAACAGCACCGCGCCGCAGAACAGCGAAAACGCCATGTCGGTACTGCGCGCGAAATACTGCTCGCCTGCCAGCCAGACCATCAGCAGGGTCATCGCGATGTAAGTGGTCACTGGCCATCTCAGCTCAGCCAGCCGCGTCCAGATCACTGCCAGCAATATGGCGCCGATAATCAGCAGCGTCAGTGGCAACGGCCAGAAGAAGGTAATGGTCATCTGGCTGGCGAAACTCAACGTATACAGCAGATGCGAGAGGAAGAACGCCCCGATGGCGTACATGAACCGCTCTTCAGGCAGCAACAGCAGGCCGTCTGCCACCAGCGTCGCCGCCAGTCCCAGCAGGATCAGGTAGCTGTAAACATTGAGCGTGGGTGCCTGCCAGGCAAGCAAAAGCAGCAGCAGTAAGGTGACGGGTTTAAACACCCAGCGCTGCCAGCGCGGGCCGCGATAGCTGGCGTCAACGAATAACCAGCCAGAGAAAAATACTGCGAGGAATGGCCAACTCATTGTTTATCCTTTTAAATGTAAGAACAGAACATGGAAACGATGCAAGGATCTGCCTTCAGGAAAACACATCCTGTTTTCCTGTACTTGCTTTCAGTGTAGGAGAGAGGGCACACCGGCGACAATCAGAAATCCCCGTAACGACGGGTCTGATTAACGCAGTTTTAAAACAGTGGGGCGACGCAGGAAATGAACGGCGCCTGACGCGCCGTCAATACAGGCATTACTTTTTAGCGGGCAGCGGCGGCTGTTTTTTCTGCCACGCCATCAGTTCGAACACGCCGAACAGGAAGATGCGGGTTTGCAGCCACGGGCCGATGGTGTCCTTTTCCTTGCCCTGCGTGGCTTTAAGCAGCATCACCTGCAGGCCGTGCATAAAGAACATGAACACAATCGCCACGTCTAAAAAGTATTTGATCGGCTTCGGGAACGGGTGGATCAGGTTAAACGCCAGAAACGCCCAAATACATAACATCAACAACCGACCAATATTGATCAACATCTTACTGCTCCTGTTCTGGTGAGCCGGTTTCAGGCGTCACATCGCGATGGTAGAGGCGATAAGCAACTTGTCCGGCGACTTTTTCACGGTGCAGCCGCCAGCTGGCGGGCACATCCAATGTACCGTGCTCGGCTTCTGTTTCGACATAAATCCAGGCTTCATCCGCCAGCCACTGGTTTTGCTCCAGCAGGTTCAGGGTGTCTTGCAGAATGCCTTTACGGAAAGGCGGATCGAGGAAAACCACATCAAAGGCATTTCCGGCTTTTGCCAGCCAGTTCAATGTATTGACGTTAAATACTTTCGCATCACTGGCGTTTAGCAGCGCCAGGTTTTTCTCTAACTGTTGCGCAACCGGGCGTTCAAACTCCAGCAGTGTGGCGCTGGCCGCATAACGTGACAAGGCTTCCAGACCGAGCGCGCCGCTGCCTGCAAAACAGTCCAGGCAATGTGCGCCCTGTAAAACCGGCGCCAGCCAGTTAAACAGCGTTTCGCGTACGCGATCGGTGGTCGGGCGCAGTCCCGGGCTATGTGGAACCGGAAGTTTGCGTCCGCGCCATTGTCCGCCAATAATTCGGATCTGGCCGGCGGCGGGAGTGTTGGGTTTCTTTGCCATAGTTCGCTTGTGTAATCCAAAGCCGTCAGGCTTCGTTGCATATCGTTTGGAAGGCTATTCTACCGGTGTGCAGCCATTGGGCAAATGTTTAACATTGTCGATTGAAAAACCACCGGAATTCAATACGCGGGCGTGTTGCCTGCAGGGGAAAGTGATAGACTGCCTGACCATAACCCTATTAATAATCCGTTCGCCAGTCATTAACGGCGAGGAGTGAAGTTGTAAAATGGCAAAAGATAAAAAACGCGGTTTCTTCTCCTGGTTTGGCCGTGGCCGTCAGGAAGAAGAGCAGCAGAAGGAAGAAATCCGCGAAGAACAGCCTGTTATTGAAGAACAGTCTGTTGTTGAAGAACATGCGGTCGTTGAAGAACATCCGCTAGCCGAAGAGCCGGGTGTTCCGGTTGAGCAGCATCCTGGCGAATGGGATACCGCAGCCTCCGCAGAATCTGCCGCAGAAATCGCACCTGTGGTTGAACCTGAGCCAGAAGTCGAACCGGCACCGGAAGTGGAACCTGAGCCAGAAATTGAGCCGGAACCGCTAAAAGAACCTGAACCGGTTCGCGAACAGGCCGCCGCTGAACTGGCAGAAGAAATTGTTCACATCACCGAACAGGTTGCTGCGCAGCCAGTGGTGGTTGAAGACGATCTGATTGAAGAAGATGTTGCTGAAGACGAATTTGCTGAATCGGCCGAAGAAATTGCCGAAGACGAACGTCTTGATGCCATTGATTATGTTGATGATTCTGTCGCAGCCGAAGAACCACTGCCGGTGGCGCTGGATCCTATCGTCGTTTTACCTGCCGGTGAAACCGAGCAGGAGCGTCCGACCAAAGAAGGTTTCTTTGCGCGTCTGAAACGCAGTCTGGTCAAAACCAAGCAGAATCTGGGTTCCGGTTTTGTCGGCCTGTTCCGCGGTAAGAAAATCGACGACGATCTGTTCCAAGAGCTGGAAGAACAGCTGTTAATCGCCGACGTTGGCGTCGAAACTACCCGTAAAATCATTGCTTCACTGACCGAACACGCTTCGCGTAAACAGCTGAAAGATGCTGACGCGCTGTACGGTAAGCTGAAGGAAGAAATGTCCGAAATACTGGCGAAAGTTGACGAGCCACTGGATGTCAGCGGGAAAACCCCGTATGTCATTCTGATGGTTGGTGTAAACGGCGTCGGTAAAACTACCACCATCGGTAAAATGGCGCGCCAGTTTGAAGCACAGGGTAAATCTGTGATGCTGGCGGCGGGCGATACGTTCCGTGCCGCAGCCGTTGAACAGTTGCAGGTCTGGGGTCAGCGCAACAAGATCCCGGTGATTGCACAGCATACCGGTGCCGATTCCGCGTCCGTTATCTTCGATGCGATTCAGGCGGCGAAAGCCCGTAATATCGACGTGCTGATTGCCGATACTGCCGGGCGTTTGCAGAACAAAGCGCACCTGATGGAAGAGCTGAAGAAAATCGTCCGCGTGATGAAGAAGCTCGACGAAGATGCGCCGCATGAAGTGATGCTGACGCTCGATGCCAGCACCGGCCAGAATGCGGTGAGTCAGGCGAAATTATTCAACGAAGCCGTCGGGCTGACCGGGATAACGCTGACTAAACTGGATGGCACCGCGAAAGGCGGCGTGATCTTTGCCATCGCCGATCAGTTCAGCATTCCGATCCGCTACATTGGTGTCGGTGAAGGTATCGAAGATTTAAGGCCGTTTAAGGCAGACGATTTTATTGAGGCACTTTTTGCCCGAGAGGATTAATACGGATGATTCGCTTTGAACAGGTCAGTAAAGCTTATCTGGGCGGACGACAGGCGCTTCAGGGCGTCAACTTTCACATCCAGCAAGCGGAAATGGCATTTCTGACCGGACACTCAGGCGCGGGTAAAAGTACCCTGCTCAAGCTGATTTGCGGCATTGAACGCCCGAGTGCCGGACATATTTTGTTTGGCGGCCATGACATCAGCCGTCTGAAATCCAGCGAAGTGCCATTTCTGCGTCGTCAGATCGGCATGATCTTTCAGGATCACCATCTGCTGATGGATCGCACCGTGTATGACAACGTGGCGATGCCGCTGATCATTTCCGGGGCCAGCAGCGAAGATATTCGCCGTCGCGTGTCGGCTGCGCTGGATAAAGTCGGATTACTGGATAAAGCGAAGAACCTGCCAATCCAGCTTTCCGGTGGTGAACAACAACGTGTGGGCATCGCCCGTGCGGTGGTGAACAAGCCTGCGGTGCTGCTGGCGGATGAACCGACCGGTAATCTCGATGGCGAATTGTCGGAAGGCATTTTGCGTCTGTTCGAAGAATTTAACCGCGTCGGCGTTACCGTTCTGATGGCGACGCATGATGTGGGTCTTATTGCCCGTCGTAATTACCGTACGCTGACGCTGAGTCAGGGGCGTATGTCGGGAGGGGTGTACTAATGGCGAACAGTCCGAACCCGGCGAAAACCGCAAAAAGCGCCCGTGCCGCAAAAAGCAAAGCGTTGCAGGGTGGCTGGCGCGAACAGTGGCGTTATGCGTGGATGAACGCGCTGGCTGACATGCTGCGTCAGCCGCTGGCAACACTGCTCACGGTGATGGTAATCGCGATTTCCCTGACGCTACCGAGCGTCTGTTATCTGGTGTGGAAAAACGTCAGTACCGCGGCAGAACAGTGGTATCCGACGCCGCAGCTGACCGTGTATCTCGACAAAGCGCTGGATGATGACGCCGCAGAAAACGTGGTGAAAACCCTCAAAACAGAAGCGGGCGTGGATAAAGTTAATTATCTGTCCCGTGAAGAAGCGATGGGCGAGTTCCGCAACTGGTCTGGCTTTGGCGGCGCAATGGACATGCTGGAGCAAAATCCGCTGCCAGCGGTGGCTATCATCACGCCTAAAATGAATTTCCAGGATTCTGCGACACTCAACACCTTGCGCGACCGCGTGGCGGCCGTTCATGGCGTGGATGAAGTGCGTATGGATGACAGCTGGTTTGCCCGTCTTGCGGCGCTCACCGGTCTGGTCGGGCAGATTGCGGCGATGATCGGCGTGCTGATGGTGATCGCCGTCTTCCTGGTTATTGGTAACAGTGTGCGACTGAGCATCTTCAGCCGACGCGATACCATCAACGTGATGAAGCTGATTGGCGCGACCGACGGGTTCATACTCAGACCGTTCCTGAATGGCGGCGCGATGCTCGGTTTCACCGGCGCATTGTTGTCGCTGATCCTCTCGGAAGTGCTGGTGCTGCGCCTTGAGAGCGTAGTGACCCAGGTGGCACAGGTGTTCGGTACCACCTTTGACCTGCACGGTCTGGGCTGGGATGAAAGCCTGCTGCTGCTGATCGTGTCCGCGATGATTGGCTGGATTGCCGCCTGGCTGGCGACGGTTCAACATTTACGGCGATTTACACCACAGTAGCGATAATTTGCTATAATGTTCCCCTGCTGCTCAGTCTTTGTGTACAGGGGAACAGCCGATTCTTGCTATATCGTCCCATCATTTTCCTGCTTCCCCTGCAATGGCACAAATTCACTATCCAATAGTCAGTCTGTCACATACAGTCATCAGACTGTTGAATCTGTCCGTGAACTTTATGTAAAATTCGTGGTCGTAGAGCAGCGAATATGAAGGGCTCGGCGTTGCTTTGTTGTCGCCCCTGAAGGCCAGCAACGTAGCGGTATCATCCCGCAGCAACGTGGTATAAAACCTGCATTACGTCATACATGAGAGGCTTGAATGACCAAAGAAATGCGCACTTTAGCATTAGTACCCCAAGGTAGCCTGGAAGCCTATGTTCGGGCCGCCAATGCCTATCCTATGCTCACCGCAGAGGAAGAACGGGCGCTGGCTGAACGGCTGCATTACGACGGTGACCTGGAAGCAGCGAAAGAGCTGATCCTGTCTCACCTGCGCTTTGTTGCTCACATTGCCCGCAACTATTCAGGTTACGGTTTGCCACAGGCAGACCTTATCCAGGAAGGGAATATCGGCCTGATGAAAGCGGTTCGCCGTTTTAATCCGGAAGTCGGTGTGCGTCTGGTGTCCTTTGCTGTGCATTGGATCAAAGCAGAAATTCACGAGTATGTGCTGCGTAACTGGCGCATCGTGAAAGTCGCCACCACCAAAGCGCAGCGTAAGCTGTTCTTTAACCTGCGTAAAAACAAACAGCGTCTGGGCTGGTTCAGCCACGACGAAGTGGAGCACGTTGCCCGCGAACTGGGTGTAACCAGCAAAGATGTGCTGGAAATGGAATCACGCATGGCCGCACAGGACATGACGTTTGATCCGACCCCGGACGATGAACCACGCGACGGCGCTGCGATGGCACCGATGCTGTATCTGCAAGACAAGAGTTCTGACTTTGCAGAAACCATCGAAGAAGATAACTGGGATCAGGACGCGACAGACAAACTTTCCTCTGCAATGGAAGGTCTGGATGAGCGCAGCCAGGATATCATTCGTGCCCGCTGGTTAGACGACGAAAACAAATCGACTCTGCAGGAGCTTGCCGATAAATACGGTGTATCCGCAGAACGTGTTCGTCAGCTGGAAAAGAACGCGATGAAAAAACTGCGTGTGGCAATCGAAGCCTGATAAACGCAGTTTCCGATGTGAAAAAGCGACCTTTATGGTCGCTTTTTTTATGCCTGAAATTCCCCTCTGAACGCCCCTGTTAATTCCAGCATACTGGAATTATTCTGAATATTTTCCCTTCTAAATCATCTGGTTATTCCAGCATGTTGGAATATTCAACTTTATAGAGAACTCAATCACAGAGGATCACAAGCGTCCTGTCGTCTGTTCATTTTTGCCTCTATAACTTGTCCATCTCAACAGAATGGATTCCAGCATGATGGAATTAATCGCTAAATCAAAAGTTCCGGCACTGACGCGCGCCGTCGCCATTCTCGACATCATTTCCCGGCAAGGACAGTGCAACGCGAACCAGCTGGTCAGTGAACTGGGGATGCCCAAAAGCACCGTGTATCTGCTGCTGGAGGAACTGAAAAATCAGCGTTTAGTTACGCAGTCAAATTCCGGTAATTACCGCCTCGGGCTCAGATTGCTGGAGCTGGGCAGTCAGGTTTCCCGCCAGCTCGATTTGCGCAATGTCGCACTCCCGCATCTGAAAGCACTGATGCACGACACCGGGCTGCTCTGTCATCTCGGCGTGCTGGACGGGGATACGCCGATTTATCTGATCAAAGTCGAAAGCCAGTCGAATATTCAGGTTCGCACCTGGGAAGGAAAACGCCTGTCTCTGTGCCGCTCTTCGCTGGGCAAATGTCTGCTGACCTGGTGCGGTCGTGAACGTCAGGACGCACTGATTGCTGCACTGGAATTCAGCCCGGTATTGCCCAACTCGCTGACCAGTGCTCAGCAGCTGCGCACGGCGTTACAGCAAATCCATCAGCGCGGATGGGCTTTCGATGATGAAGAAGATGTGGCGAATATCCGCTGTATCAGCGCGCCGGTATTCAATGCAGCACATCGCGTCACGGCAGCGATTTCCGTCGTGGGCACCACCTTGCATGTCATGCCGGAAAATATCGACGCACTGGCTGACAAGGTAAAAAAAACCGCCTGGGAAATCTCCAGGGATCTGGGCTACAAAGCATAAGGAACCAATGATGTTACGACCTTCAGGAGTCATCAGCGCCATGTTAACCCCCTGGAAAGCAGGGCAGCCGGACATGGACATGTTGCGCAAAATTGTCGATTTTCAGATAGCGGCTGGCCTGAGTGCTCTGTTCCCGGTGAGTTCGGTGGGCGAAGCCGGTTATATGGACGTTGAGCAAAAGCGTGCGGTAGTCGAAACCGTCGTTGAACAGACTGCCGGACGCGTCCCCGTCTGGGCAGGGATCCCGGCGACCACGACGGATGAAAGCATCGCACTGGCACATGCGGCAGAACGTGCCGGTGCCAGCGGGGTCGTGCTGATGCCGCCTTCGTTTTATCACTATGATGCTGCGACGCTGACCAGTGTTTTTCGCCAGGTTGCCAGCGCGGTAAATCTGCCGTTATGCCTGTATAACATCCCGTTTTTCGCCGATCCGTTAAATGCCGAAAGTGTCGCTGAACTGGCAGCCCATCCGAATATTGTCGGTATTAAAGATTCCAGCGGTGATGCCGTCGGCATGATGAAAATGCTGTCCTGTTGTCCGCGGGAAGACGCAGATTTTGCTGTGATGACCGGCCGGGAAGAATTTTTCTTCTCCGCATTATGTGCCGGAGCCACCGGCAGCGTGACCGCGACCGCAGGCGTTTTGCCGGAAGTGATGTGTAAAATTTATGATCTCTTCAGCGAAGGAAAAACGGAACAATCGAAGGCATTACAATTTGCCGCATTACCCGTGATGTCGATGATGGCGTCATTGCCTTTTCCTCTGGGATATAAACTCGGCATGTCATTACGTGGTTTCCCGTTGGGCGAAAATAAAATTCCGCTTTCGGATGAAATAAAGCAAAAGATAGATGATTTAAGCTTTTCCCTGAATAAAGAAATAACCTCTCTCCTTACCCTGATAAAATAAACGGAGTTTATATTATGATGGAATCAAGAGTATTACCTAAAATTAAAGAAATTCGTGCATATTTCATGGGCGGTGCGACCGCAGAAAAAGGCAGTGGCGGTGCGGATTATCATGACCAGCAGGAAAAACACTGGATCGACGATAAAGTCTGTACGCCAATGAGTAAATATAAAGAATATGAACAATCCCGACAGTCATTCGGTATTAACGTATTGGGTACGCTGGTGGTTGAAATAGAAGCCGACAATGGCGTCACCGGTTTTGCGGTGTCTACGGCGGGTGAAATGGGGTGTTTTATTGTCGAAAAACATCTCAACCGTTTTATTGAAGGGCGCTGTGTCTCAGAAATCAAACTGATCCACGACCAGATGATGCGATCCACGATGTTCTACGCCGGCAGCGGCGGTCTGGTGATGAATACGATTTCCTGCGTCGACCTGGCGCTGTGGGATCTGTTCGGTAAATGTGCGCAACTGCCGGTGTATAAACTGCTCGGGGGCGCAGTGCGCGATGAAATCCAGTTCTATGCTACCGGTTCACGTCCGGATCTGGCCAAAGAGATGGGCTTCATCGGTGGCAAAATGGTGACGCATTTTGGCCCGCATGATGGCGACCACGGCGTACGTGAAACGGCTGCTATGGTGGCGGATATGCGCGAGAAATGCGGCCCGGATTTCTGGCTGATGCTTGACTGCTGGATGTCGATGGACGTTAATTTCGCTACCAAAGTGGCGCATGCCTGTGCGCCGTATAACCTCAAATGGATTGAGGAATGTCTGCCGCCGCAACAGTATGAAGGTTACCGCGAAATCAAACGCAACGCACCAGCCGGGATGATGGTCACCACCGGCGAACACCACGGCACGCTGGAGTCTTTCCAGACGTTGTCAGAAACCGGCGTCGATATCATGCAGCCTGACGTGGGCTGGTGTGGCGGGCTCACCACCTTGCTGGAAATCGCCGCCATCGCCAAGGCGAAAGGGCAATTAGTGGTGCCGCACGGTTCCTCCGTGTATTCACATCATGCGGTGATTACCTTCACCAATACGCCTTTCAGCGAGTTCCTGATGACTGCACCTGAGGCTGACCACACCCGTGCGCAGTTTGCGCCAATCCTGCTTGATGAGCCGGTGCCGGTGAACGGACGTATTCATAAATCGGTACTGGATAAACCGGGATTCGGGGTGGAATTAAATCCTGAGTGCAAATTAACCCGCCCATATCAGCATTAATTTCTGCGACAGATTATTTATCCGAACGTTTACTTCGGCCTGTTATTGATATTATTTTTTGACTAATAACAGGCCGGTTATAAAAAGGTTCATATTATGACGACGATATTAAATAAAGCCGTTGAGAAAACCCGCTGGCGTCTGATTCCTTTTATGCTTTCGTTATATATATTGGCCTTTCTGGATCGGGCGAATATTGGTTTTGCGAAAGAGTCTTATCAGATTGATACCGGATTAAGTAATGAAGCTTTTGCGATGGGGGCGGGAATATTCTTCGTCGCTTATGCTTTTCTCGGTGCGCCGGGAAATTTATTAATGAAAAAGTTCGGTGCCAAACAATGGATTGGCTGCACCACGCTGGTGTGGGGCGTTCTCTCGTCAGCAATGGCTTTTGCCGACACGGAATTCAAATTCCTGCTGGTGCGTTTTCTGCTGGGTGCTGCCGAGGCCGGATTCTTCCCCGGCATGATCTACCTGACATCCCTGTGGTTCCCGGCCAAAAACCGGGCTTCGGTGATGGGATTATTTTATATGGGCGTTCCGCTGGCGCTGACGTTTGGCAGCCCGCTTTCCGGTGCGTTGCTGGAGATGCACGGTTTTGCCGGACATCCGGGCTGGTTCTGGATGTTTATGATTGAAGGGGTGCTGGCGGTGATGGCCGGTATCTGGACATTCTGGTATCTCGATAATGGCCCGTCGACGGCGCGTTTCCTGTCAGCTGAACAAAAACAGGCGCTGATCGGTGAACTGGCGAAAGAAGAGAAACTGAAACAGAATTCACGCCTGCGGGATGCCTTCAGCATTCCGGCGATTTGGCACCTCGGGCTGGTTTATCTGATTATTCAGATTGGCGTATACGGGCTGATTTTCTTCCTGCCGACGCAGGTCGCCAGTTTGCTGGGAACAAAAGTCGGTTTCAGTGCGTCGCTGATCGCGTCTGTTCCCTGGATTGCGGCGATGTTCGGCACCTTCTTTATTCCGCGCTATGCCGATAAAACTGGCCATTTACGCTCGATAGCCGCGTTCACCTTACTGGCCGCCGGGCTGGGGATTGGGGGTTCTGCTCTGGTTGCCAGTCCGGTGCTGGCGATAGGTGCGCTGTGCTTTGCCGCCGTTGGGTTTATTGCCGTACAGCCGGTGTTCTGGACCATTCCGACCACGTTGCTCAGCGGCAGTGCGCTGGCGGCGGGGATTGGTTTCATCAATCTGTTCGGGGCGATTGGCGGATTCCTGGCACCACAAATCCGTGTGGCCGCGGATAGTATGTTCTCGAATAATATTGCCGGCTTACTCACCCTTTGCGGCATCACGTTGTTTGGCGTGGTCGCGATAGCGTTTCTCAGGGCAAAACCTGAAACACCAAAATTGCCGGAGAGCCAGCTGAAAACCAGTCAGTAAAAGGGAAACCCAGGCGCCCGGGGACGGGTCGCCTGTAGCACTTATTTGCGCCACACACCTTTTTCATTGCGAAAACCACATGCCTGCATAAACGCATCCAGCACGGGCTCAGGTTCTGCTTTCATCGTCCAGCTTTTCACCTGCGGCAGCTGCGCCTGCACATCTTCCATCAGATACAGCCCGACACCGCGACGACGCGTGACGTCGCGCACCAGCAAATCACTCAGTTCAGCCTGATTGCCATCGAGCGTGATTTTCACCGCGCCCAGAATGCGTTCATTAAACACCGCCGCAAACAGCGCACGATCGTTTTGCAGGCTGGCTTGCCAGTCACTTTCGGTTTGCTCCGGCCAGATTTTTGCCAGATCGATCAGGTCCTGCGCGCTGAGTGACGTCAGTTTTTGGATAGTTAGTTTCATGATGCGGAAGGTCAGAAAAAGGAGGCGATCAGTGTAGCGGATCGTTCTGCAGAACGGGCGTAACTTTTTTTGTACAGTAACAGGTCGAAAAGTTTTTTAGCGATCTCTGCATAAGCGATAAATGTTGGCTTTAATCAATAAAGCCAGTGTTAACGACTGATTGTTTACATCCGCGCCCGCCTTTTCACCCAAATAAAATTCTGTTTACACCTCATATTTCTGATTGTGCTATTTGATTTGCAGAAGAAAATTCCTGTTTAATGATATGAATTATAAAGTCTTATTCGAAAATAAGACGAAATAAGCCGTTAACTCGTTATTACTTATACTAAATTTCCTAAGTGATGATGTTTTAAACAGGCAACAAAGAGCAAACCACAACACACACATGAACGGGGTAATCGGATGAAAGCAATGAAGGGTAAGATCTGGCTGGCAGGTTGTATTGCATTAGCAATGAGTCAGGCGGCATTCGCAAAAGATATTAAAGTCGCCATTGTTGGTGCTATGTCAGGTCCGGTCGCCCAGTACGGTGACATGGAATTTACAGGTGCAAAACAAGCCATCGCTGACATCAACGCCAAAGGCGGCGTGAAAGGTGACAAACTGGTTGGCGTGGAATATGACGATGCCTGTGACCCGAAACAAGCGGTTGCGGTAGCGAACAAAGTGATCAACGACGGTATCCGTTACGTGATCGGCCACCTGTGCTCTTCCTCTACTCAGCCTGCTTCTGACATCTATGAAGATGAAGGCGTGCTGATGATCACTCCGGCCGCGACCAACGCTGACCTGACCACCCGCGGTTATAAAATGGTGATGCGCACCACCGGTCTGGATTCCGATCAGGGCCCGACAGCAGCCAAATACATCCTCGACACCATCAAACCAAAACGTATCGCCGTTGTGCATGACAAACAGCAATACGGCGAAGGCCTGGCCCGTTCCGTGCAGGACGCGCTGAAAAAAGGTGGCGGCAACGTCGTTCTTTTTGAAGGTGTGACCGCAGGTGATAAAGACTTCTCCACGCTGGTGGCACGTCTGAAGAAAGAAAACGTCGATTTCGTTTACTTCGGCGGCTACTACCCGGAGATGGGCCAGATCCTGCGCCAGTCCAAGCAAGCCGGTCTGAACGCCAAATTCATGGGTCCGGAAGGCGTGGGCAACTCCTCATTGTCTAACATCGCCGGTGATGCCTCTGAAGGTATGCTGGTGACGCTGCCAAAACGTTATGACCAGGTTCCGGCTAACCAGCCAATCGTTGATGCGCTGAAAGCCAAAAAACTGGATCCAACCGGTCCGTTCGTCTGGACGACTTACGCTGCATTGCAGGCGCTGACCACCGGTATGGAACGCAGCGGCAGCATGGAACCGGCTGACATTGCTAAAAATCTGAAATCAGCGTCAGTGGATACTGTCATGGGTCCGCTGAGCTGGGATGAGAAAGGTGACCTGAAAGGATTCGAATTCGGTATTTTCGAGTGGCATAAGGATGGCACCTCCACCCCGATCAAATAAATGCCCGGCATCCTTCGCGCCGCCTCTGCGTTGGCCGCCTTCATTCACCCCGGTCACTTACCTGTGTAAGCTCCCGGGGATTCATTCAGTTGCCGCCTTGATGCAACACGAATGATTTTGGGCATTATGTTTCAGAACAAGAACCGCGCATTACTCTGCCCGGCGTCTGGTGTTATTAAGTGGCGCCGGGTTGCAGTCTCAGCACAAGTTATCAAACCCTTGATTAATAAGGATAGGGTATGTCAGAGCAGTTCCTCTATTTCATTCAGCAGATGTTCAACGGTGTCACGTTGGGCAGCACTTATGCGCTGATCGCCATTGGTTACACCATGGTTTACGGCATTATCGGCATGATCAACTTCGCCCACGGCGAGGTGTATATGATCGGCAGTTATGTCTCCTTTATCGTAATCGCCGCTCTGATGATGATGGGTATCGACGCCAGCTGGTTGCTGATCGGTGCCGGTTTTATCGCCGCGATTGTGATTTCCAGTGCCTATGGCTGGAGTATTGAACGCGTGGCGTATAAGCCGGTGCGTAACTCCAAGCGTCTGATTGCACTGATTTCTGCCATCGGGATGTCCATTTTTCTGCAAAACTACGTCAGCCTCACGCAGGGCTCACGTGATCTCGCTTTACCCAGTCTGGTGACCGGCCAGTGGACTCTGGGCGAGGCGAATGGTTTCGCCGCGACCATCAGCACCATGCAACTGATTATCTGGATAGTCACGTTTGTCGCGATGCTGGCGCTGACGCTGTTCATCCGTTATTCGCGTATGGGGCGTGCCTGCCGTGCTTGTGCGGAAGATCTTAAAATGGCCAGCCTGCTGGGGATCAGCACTGACCGCGTGATCTCGCTGACTTTCGTCATTGGCGCATTAATGGCCGCCGTCGCTGGCGTTCTGCTCGGTCAGTTCTACGGCGTGATTAACCCATACATCGGCTTTATGGCCGGGATGAAAGCCTTCACCGCGGCGGTTCTCGGCGGCATCGGCAGCATTCCGGGGGCGATGATCGGCGGCCTGATTTTAGGCGTGGCTGAAGCGCTGACCTCGGCGTATCTGAGCACCGAATACAAAGATGTGGTGTCCTTCGCCTTGCTGATCGTCGTGTTGCTGGTGCTGCCGACCGGTATTCTCGGACGTCCGGAGGTTGAGAAAGTATGAAGCGCCTGAATCTGTTAAATGCGCTGGTCTCCGCTTTCGTTCTGCTGGTGCTGGCCGCGTTCATCATGGGATTACAGCTGAGCCTCGACGGTACAAAACTGGTGGTCAACGGGGCCGGTGAAGTGCGCTGGACGTGGATTGCCATCGGCTGCGCCATCGTCTTCGTGTTTCAGTTGTTCCGCCCGATGGTCAGCAGCAGCCTGAAAAAAGTCTCCGGACCGGGCTGGGTTTTGCCGAGCTTTGATGGCTCGACGCCGAAACAAAAACTGCTGGTGCTGGTGCTGATTATCGCCGCTATCGCCTGGCCGTTTATCGTCTCGCGCGGCACGGTGGATATCGCCACACTGACCCTGATCTACATCATGCTCGGCCTCGGTCTGAACGTAGTGGTCGGATTGTCCGGCCTGCTGGTGCTGGGTTACGGCGGCTTTTATGCCATCGGCGCTTACACCTACGCGCTGCTCAATCACTATTACGGCATCGGATTCTGGGAAGCGTTACCGCTGGCCGGACTGGTGTCGGCGGCGTTTGGTTTCCTGCTCGGATTCCCTGTGTTGCGGTTGCGGGGTGACTATCTGGCGATTGTGACGCTCGGGTTCGGCGAAATCGTCCGTATCCTTCTGCTCAATAATACCGAACTGACCGGCGGGCCGAACGGCATCAGCCAGATCCCAAAACCGACGCTGTTCGGGCTGGAATTCAGCCGGACGCCGCGTGACGGCGGCTGGGACACGTTCAGTAATTTTTTCCATGTTGCCTATGATCCGAGCGACCGCATTATCTTCCTGTATATGGTGGCGCTGCTGCTGGTGATCGCGACCTTGTTCATCATCAACCGTCTGCTGCGTATGCCGCTGGGGCGCGCGTGGGAAGCGTTGCGTGAGGATGAAATTGCCTGCCGTTCTCTGGGGCTGAATCCGACCCGCATCAAACTGACCGCGTTCACCATCAGCGCCGCATTTGCCGGTTTCGCCGGTACGCTGTTTGCCGCGCGTCAGGGCTTTGTCAGCCCGGAATCCTTCACCTTTGCGGAATCCGCTTTCGTGCTGGCTATCGTCGTGCTCGGCGGGATGGGCTCGCAGTTTGCCGTTATTCTGGCGGCTATTTTGCTGGTGGTTTCCCGCGAACTGATGCGTGACCTCAACGAATACAGCATGTTGCTGCTCGGTGCGTTAATGGTGCTGATGATGATCTGGCGTCCGCAGGGCTTGCTGCCGATGAAACGTGTTCATCTCAAGCTGAAGCTTTCGAAGAAACAAATCGCGGATCAGGGGGAACAGGCATGAGTACGCAACCTCTGTTAGCGGTTGAGGGATTGATGATGCGTTTTGGCGGCCTGCTGGCGGTCAACAACGTGGCGCTGAACCTCAACCAGGGCGAAATTGTTTCGCTGATCGGCCCGAACGGTGCCGGTAAAACCACGGTATTTAACTGCCTGACCGGTTTCTATAAACCGAGCGGCGGCACCATTAAACTGCGTGACCAGCATCTGGAAGGATTGCCGGGGCAGAAAATTGCCCGCATGGGCGTGGTGCGTACTTTCCAGCACGTGCGTCTGTTCCGCGAAATGACGGTGATTGAAAACCTGCTGGTCGCCCAGCATCAGCACCTTAAAAGCGGCGTACTGGCGGGGCTGTTTAAAACGCCGGGATTCCGTCGCGCCGAAGCGGATGCGCTGGATCGCGCTGCCGACTGGCTGGAACGTGTCGGATTGCTCGAACTGGCGAACCGTCAGGCTGGCAATCTGGCTTACGGTCAGCAACGCCGTCTGGAAATTGTCCGCTGCATGGTCACGCGCCCGGAAATCCTGATGCTCGATGAACCGGCTGCCGGTCTTAACCCGCGTGAAACCGAAGAGCTGAATCAGCTGATTGCCGAACTGCGTAACCAGCACAACGTGTCGGTTCTGCTGATTGAGCACGACATGAAACTGGTGATGGGCATTTCCGATCGCATCTACGTGGTGAATCAGGGCACGCCGCTGGCACAAGGCACACCGGCTGAAATTCGTAATAATCCTGACGTGATCCGCGCCTATTTAGGCGAAGGTTGATGGGCGAAGGCTAAGGGACAGAACAAGATGTTGTCATTCAATCAGGTATCCGCCCATTACGGCAAAATTCAGGCGCTGCATGAAGTCAGCCTGAGTATTAATAAAGGGGAAATCGTCACGCTGATCGGCGCGAACGGCGCGGGTAAAACCACGCTGCTCGGCAGTTTGTGTGGCGAACCGCGTGCGACGAACGGCTCGATCATTTTCGAAGGTCAGGACATCACGCAGTGGCAAACCGCCAAAATCATGCGCGGCGATATCGCGATTGTGCCGGAAGGCCGTCGCGTGTTCTCACGTATGACGGTGGAAGAGAATCTGGCGATGGGCGGATTTTTTGCCACACGCGACCAGTATCATGCCCGTCTGGAGCGCGTGTTTACGCTGTTCCCGCGTCTGAAAGAGCGCCGCATTCAGCGTTCGGGCACCATGTCCGGCGGTGAGCAACAGATGCTGGCAATTGGTCGTGCGCTGATGAGCCAGCCGCGTTTGCTGCTGCTCGATGAGCCGTCGCTGGGGCTGGCACCCATCATCATCCAGCAGATTTTCGACACCATCCAGCAACTGCGCGAAGAAGGGATGACCATCTTCCTGGTCGAGCAAAATGCTAATCAGGCGCTGAAACTCGCCGACCGCGGCTATGTGCTGGAAAACGGTCATGTGGTGCTGGAAGATACCGGCGCGGCCTTGCTGGCGAACGAAGCGGTGCGTGCGGCCTATCTCGGTGCATAAAGTGGCTTCACATTTTAAAAATCTGTGATAAATCTGGTAAACCGCACGGCAAGCGCTTTGCGGTTTTTATTTTGTCTATAAATTAACATCTCTTACATTCTTATAACTTTGCACATCATCAGGAACATGTCATGAACACAGAAGGTTTACTCGCCGCCCGTATGGTCAGGCTTAAAAGTTCGGCCATCCGGGAATTGCTGAAACACAGCAAAATGGAAGGCGTTATCTCACTGGCGGGTGGTATTCCTTCTTCAGCGCTTTTTGATTTCGACGGCCTGCGTGAAGCCACACAACTGGCGATCACCGAACAGCCTGAGCACGCTTTTCAGTATGGCCTGACCGAAGGCAGTTATACGCTGCGTGAGCGTATTGCTGAGCTTTGTCAGGAACGTGGCGTGGTGGCGAGCCCCGACGACATCGTGGTCACCGCAGGCTCCCAGCAGGCGCTGGATCTGGTGATGCGCGCCGTGGTTAACCCGGATGACGTGTTTGTGGTGGAACGCCCGACCTATCTGGCGGCGTTACAGACGCTGGAACTGGCCGAAGCCAAACTGCTGTCCGTCGGTTCTGACGGCGATGGCATGATTGTTGATGAGCTGGCGGAACTGCTGAAAACGCAGAAAATCAAAGGTGTGTATCTGGTGCCAACGTTTGGTAACCCGAGCGGCGTGACCCTGAGCCGCGCCCGTCGTGAGCAACTGGTGAAACTGGCAGCACAGCACGAATTCCTGATTGTAGAAGATGACCCGTATGGCGAACTGCGTTTCACCGATGAACGCCAGCCGACGCTGTTCGAGCTGTCGAAATCGCTGTTCGGTCACGCCGAAAACATCATCTACACCTCGACGTTCTCTAAAATTCTGGCACCGGGCCTGCGTCTGGGCTGGGTGATTATGCCTGACTGGCTGCTGCACAAAGTTGCCATCATCAAACAGGCTGCGGATCTGCACGCCAGCGCGCTGTCGCAGACTATCGCGGAATACTATCTCGGCCTGGGTCGTCTGCCGAAGCAGATCGAAACCATCCGTGCTGCGTATAAAAAGAAATGCCAGGTCATGGCCGAACTGCTGGAACGCGAGCTGGGCGACGTGCTGACATTTGAATACCCGAAAGGCGGCATGTTCCTGTGGGCGCGTTTTCGCGAGCCGCGTAATTGCGCTGAATGGATGAAAAAGACGCTGGAGCAGGGCGTGGTGTTTGTGCCGGGCGAATTCTTCTATGCCGATAATCCGGATCACTCGACCTTCCGTCTTTCCTTCGCGACCGCAACCGAAGAGCAAATGCACGAGGCGGTCGCCCGTCTGAAACGCGCACTGTAATTAACTTTTTCCGGTTCCCTGAGGCGCATCGTTAATCTGATGCGCCTTATTTTCTGAGTCATCGCTCTGGTACCAGAAAAACCAGGGACGTTTGAAGGTAAACCTCTATCTGCCAGACAGCCAGGTACAGTACCTCATTCATATTGCTCCCTGATATTCCACGGTATGCCGCACATTTAATAAAAAAAATTGAATTTATAACACTTGGTCATTTAACCCTTATTGTATTAAGGTCATATCAACACGAAATCAGGGAGGTTTATCGTGGCAGATATCAATAACGTTTCAAGTGATATAGACGATATTGCAAATAGAATTTCAGATATCATCATGTCCCCAGCCACAATTACCGGATTAATAAATGGAGCGCTTACCGTTCCTTTAGATATGGGCTATCTGGCTATAGGGTATTTTGATACAGATTCTCGCTATGCACATCAGACACAGCGTTTTCGCATGGCTGAAGCAATACATAATGACATACTCAATTACAAACATATAACAAATGCTATAGAGATTATATTTAAAGAATTCGATAAGTATGCTTCAGTGACCAAACAAAATAATGTCTATCGGGGTGTAGTATCCTCGATTGCTGGGCGTTTACTTACCGCGAAAATTATTGCCGTCACCGGTGCTGCTGTGCTTGCGAGAGTGTCATTTATCGGTGCGCAAAGTGCTAAAAACTGGATTGGCAGGGTGACGATGATTTTACTTATAGGGGGAATGAGTGAGCGCTCAATAAGAAAATCAGAAAGCCTTGCCATCGATGCGCCGGAGATTTACAAGCTCCTACGACCCCACGATTATGACCTTACCTACTTTCTTTATGAACCTGCTGTTAAACCGTTCATTGATGCGGTGCACATTGGTGCTACGCGTGGGCAGCCTGCGTTTGACAGGATAATTGATGCTGTAGGGCGAAAACTACATGTCACTCAATAAACCGCTTTATGTTGTCGCAAAAGGCGCAGCGAAGTGGGTGATATTTGCTGTCGTCAAAGTATGGGATTTTTTTGAATCTGTGCTTTTTGTTGGCGGATTAATCGGATGCCTTATGCTGCCAGTTGTGTGGCCTATGAAATTCGTTTATGCCGCAGGATGGCTGGTTTGTTTCTTCTGTGTATCGAAGTGCATCGGAAAAATAGAAGACTATAGGAAAAAAAGTCTAAACGTTAAATTAAGGAAATAAAAATGTCTAATCCTGCTTATTTGTGGTTAACGGATGAAAATGGTTCTCCTGTTATCGGAAGTTGTAATGTTCACGGGCGTGTGGGTTCTATTGAAGTTAAGTCACTTTCACACCACCTGACAGTTCCGACGGATAGAAATACTGGGAAATTGACAGGTACGCGTATTCATACACCGATATTATTTCAAAAGGAATTTGATCGCACAACACCAATACTTTACCGTACGATTAGTCAGGGAATCACGCTTAAATCCGCTGAATTTAAGATGTATCACATATTAGACGCTGGTGTAGAAGCGGAGTATTTCAACATCCGCATGGAAAATGTGAAGATCACAGGCATTACTCCGAGCCTTCATCCCGGTTCGGGAACAGGAACGCATCTGGAAAATATTGAAATGCGCTATGAGTCAATTCAATGGAAATATGTCGATGGGAACATAATATTTAAAGATAGTTGGAATGAACGCACCGTAGCATAACTCTAATAAGATAAGCCGTCCTGCGGACGGTTTTTCCTAACGCTTAACCGCCATGAACCTCATTTTCTGCCATCTGTCTGTCATCCCCGCTTAACTTTCCCGTAACCTTATTGTCATTTTTCCGTGTCATTTTACCTCCCGACTCTACCCAGCATACTTCAGGCTGCACTTGCAGCACACCAGCAGAATTCAGGAGACAGGCATGTTCATCAACCTCAAAAAAACGGTTATCGGCACCGCGCTGACGCTGGCTTTCAGCGCCAATGCTTTCGCTGTGACAGAAATTCCTTTCTGGCACTCAATGGACGGCGAGTTAGGCAAAGAAGTGAACTCGCTGGCCGACCGTTTTAACCAGACGCACCCTGATGTCAAAATCGTGCCTGTCTATAAAGGCAAATACGACGAAAGCCTGGCGGCCGGTATCGCGGCATACCGTACCGGTAATGCTCCGGCGATTTTGCAGGTTTACGAAGTGGGCACTGCGACCATGATGGCCAGCAAAGCCATCAAACCGGTTTACGAAGTGTTCAGCGATGCGGGCATTAAAGAAGACGTTTCACAGTTCGTGCCGACTGTTTCCGGTTATTACTCCGATTCCAAAGGCCGCCTGCTGTCCCAGCCATTTAACAGCTCCACGCCGGTGCTGTATTACAACAAAGACGCTTTTAAGAAAGCCGGTCTGAACCCGGATCAGCCGCCGAAAACCTGGCAGGATATGGCCGCCTACACCGAGAAATTGCGTGAAGCGGGCATGAAATGTGGTTACGCCAGCGGCTGGCAGGGCTGGATCCAGATTGAGAACTTCAGCGCCTGGCACGGTCTGCCAATCGCCACCAAAAACAACGGCTTCGATGGCACCGATGCGGTTCTGGAATTCAACAAACCAGAGCAAATCAAACACATCCAGATGCTGGAAGACATGAACAAAAAAGGTGACTTCACCTATTTTGGTCGTAAGGATGAATCCACCGCCAAGTTCTATAACGGCGATTGCGCGATGACCACCGCGTCTTCCGGTTCACTGGCCGACATCCGTCAGTATTCCAAATTCAACTACGGCGTGGGCATGATGCCTTACGATGCAGACATCAAAGGCGCACCACAAAACGCCATCATCGGCGGTGCAAGCCTGTGGGTGATGAACGGCAAAGATAAAGACACCTACAAAGGCGTTGCCGAATTCCTGCAATTCCTGACCACGCCGGAAATCGCAGCCGAATGGCACCAGAAAACCGGTTATCTGCCTGTGACCACCGCCGCGTATGAACTGACCAAAAAAGATGGCTTCTACGAGAAGAATCCGGGTTCCGACGTCGCCACCCGCCAGATGCTGAACAAGCCACCGTTACCGTTCACCAAAGGCCTGCGTCTGGGCAACATGCCGCAGATCCGTACCATCGTGGATGAAGAACTGGAAAGCGTGTGGAGCGGTAAGAAAACGGCTAAAGAAGCGTTAGACACTGCAGTACAGCGCGGGAATTTACTGTTACGTCGCTTCGAAGCTTCTACTAAGTAAGTCGGCTACTGCGCTTTGCCAGTCTGGGATTGGGCAGTGCTCGCTCTCCTCATGGACTTTGTGTCCACTCCGGGAGCTGTGCGCTGTCCGCACCCAGTCTGGCTTCGCTCGCTACGCCTCATCCGGAGTAGCCTGCCTTTTGTCATCGCATTAACGAGTAAACCATCATGAGTTCACACCGTCCCGGTTTTGGTTGCAGCTGGTTGCCCTACGCGCTGGTTTTGCCGCAGCTGTTAATCACCGCGATATTTTTCCTGTGGCCTGCCGGTCAGGCGCTGTGGTATTCGGTGCAGACGCTGGATCCGTTCGGACTTTCCAGCACCTTCGCCGGAATGACTAACTTCACGCAGCTGTTTCAGGATCCGTACTATCTCGACTCTTTCTACACCACGCTGAAATTCAGCTTTATGGTGGCCTTTATCGGACTGGCGGTTTCGCTGTTTTTCGCGGCGCTGGTCGATCACGTGGTACGCGGCAGCCGGATTTATCAGACGCTGATGATCCTGCCTTATGCCGTTGCGCCTGCCGTGGCTGCCGTTTTGTGGATGTTCCTGTTCAGCCCCGGTCTGGGTCTGATTACCCACTTCTTAGGCTCGATGGGCTATAACTGGAACCACGCGCAAAACAGCGGTCAGGCGATGTTCCTGGTGGTGCTGGCGTCGGTCTGGAAGCAAATCAGCTACAACTTCCTGTTCTTCCTCGCGGCCTTGCAGTCGATCCCTAAATCACTGGTAGAAGCGGCGGCTATCGACGGCGCAGGCCCAGTTCGACGCTTCTTCAATCTGGTGCTGCCGCTGATTTCTCCGGTGAGCTTCTTCCTGCTGGTGGTCAATCTGGTTTACGCCTTCTTTGATACTTTCCCGGTGATCGATGCCGCGACAGCGGGCGGCCCGGTGCAGGCGACGACGACGCTGATTTATAAAGTGTATCGCGAAGGTTTCTCCGGTCTGGACCTGTCCAGCTCCGCCGCGCAGTCCGTCATTCTGATGATGCTGGTTTGCGGCCTGACGTTCATTCAGTTCCGCTTTGTCGAGCGTAAGGTGCGTTACCAATGATTGAGAACCGCAGAGGGCTGGATATTTTCAGCCACATCATGCTGCTGCTCGGCGTGCTGGTGATTTTATTCCCGCTGTATGTCGCGTTTGTGGCGGCGTCACTGGATAACAAACAGATTTTTGATGTGCCGATGACGCTGATCCCAGGCACCCATTTATGGGAAAACATCAGCACCATCTGGACGCAGGGCGCAGGCAACAACAGCCCGGCGTTTGGTCGTTTGCTGATCAACAGCTTCATCATGGCGATGGTGATCACCGTCGGTAAGATTTCGGTGTCAATGCTCTCGGCTTACGCGATTGTCTATTTCCGTTTTCCGCTGCGTAACCTGTTCTTCTGGCTGATTTTTATGACGCTGATGCTGCCGGTTGAAGTGCGTATTTTCCCAACCGTACAGGTGATCGCCAATCTGCATATGCTCGACAGCTACACCGGCCTGACGTTGCCGCTGATGGCCTCGGCGACCGCGACCTTCCTGTTCCGCCAGTTCTTTATGACGTTGCCGGATGAGCTGCTGGAAGCCGCGCGTATCGATGGCGCGGGCGCGATGCGCTTCTTCTGGGACATCGTGTTGCCGCTGTCGAAAACCAATCTCGCGGCGCTGTTCGTCATCACCTTTATTTATGGCTGGAACCAATATTTGTGGCCGATTCTGATCACCAGCGATGCCTCGATGGGGACGGCGGTGGCGGGGATTAAAAGCATGATTTCCTCCGGCGATGGCTCGACTCAATGGAATCAGGTGATGGCGGCCATGATCCTGACCTTATTACCACCGCTGGCGGTGGTGCTCCTGATGCAGCGCTGGTTTGTGCGCGGCCTGGTAGACAGTGAGAAGTAACTGAAATGGCAAATTTGAAATTACAGGCAGTGACCAAGTCCTACGACGGCAAAAACCAGATCATTCAAAGTATCGATCTGGACGTCGCCGACGGCGAATTTATCGTGATGGTCGGGCCTTCCGGCTGCGGAAAATCGACCCTGCTGCGTATGGTGGCCGGGCTTGAGCGCACCACGTCCGGCGATATCTACATCAACGACCAGCGTGTCACCGAGCTGGAACCGAAAGATCGCGGCATCGCGATGGTGTTCCAGAACTACGCGCTGTATCCGCACATGAGCGTGTACGACAACATGGCCTATGGCCTGAAAATCCGCGGTTTTGGCAAAGCGCAGATCAATGACCGCGTTGAAGAGGCGGCGCGTATTCTGGAACTCGGCCCGCTGCTTAAACGCAAACCGCGTGAGCTTTCCGGCGGTCAGCGTCAGCGTGTGGCGATGGGGCGCGCTATTGTGCGTGAACCGGCGGTGTTCCTGTTCGACGAACCGCTATCGAACCTCGACGCCAAACTGCGCGTGCAGATGCGCCTCGAACTGCAACAATTGCATCGCCGTCTGCGCACCACCAGTTTGTACGTGACGCACGATCAGGTGGAAGCCATGACACTGGCCGAACGCGTGATCGTGATGAACAAAGGTATCGCCGAGCAGATCGGTACGCCGTCGGAAGTTTACCGCCGTCCGGCCAGCCTGTTTGTCGCCAGCTTTATCGGATCTCCGGCCATGAATTTGTTGCCCGGCCAGCTGACCTCTGACGGTACGTCGCTGGTGATGGAAGGCGGATTTGAGTTGCCGATGCCGGTTCCGCGCCCTGAGTGGGGCGGTCGTGAGCTGACGATCGGTATTCGCCCTGAACATATTCATCTGACCGATGACACCCAAAACGGTATTCCGATGGTGCTGAATACGCTGGAACTGCTGGGCGCGGATAATCTGGCGCACGGCAAACTGGCGGGCAGCGGCGTCGTGGTGCGTTTATCCCATGAAGTGTTCCCGACAGCCGGCTCGCTGTTGCGCTTGGTTTTCCCGGCGAAAGCGTTACACTTTTTCGATACTCACAGTGGATTACGGATGGAATAAACATGAAAGCCTGGCCTTATCCTCGCATTGTGGCGCACCGTGGCGGCGGCGCGCTGGCTCCGGAAAACACGCTGGCCGCCATCGATATGGGCGCAAAATACGGTCATACCATGATCGAATTTGACGCCAAACTGGCGCAAGGCGGGGAAATCTTCCTGTTGCACGACGATACCCTGAACCGCACCAGTAACGGCTGGGGCGTGGCGGGTGAACTGCCGTGGGAAAAACTCGAACAGCTCGATGCCGGTAACTGGTACAGCGCCGCATTTAAAGGCGAAAAACTGCCGCTGCTGGCGCAGGTTGCTGAACGCTGTGCGCGTCATCATATGATGGTGAATATTGAGATCAAACCGACCACCGGTCTGAACGAGAAAACCGGTACTGACGTGGCGCTGGCCGCCCGTGAGCTGTGGAAAGATCAGCCTGTTGCACCGCTGCTTTCCTCGTTCGAATTCGACGCGCTGGTTGCCGCTAAAAAAGCCGCCCCCGAATTGCCACGCGGCTTGCTGATCGACGAATGGCACGAGAACTGGAAAGCGCTGACTGACGAACTGGAATGCGTTTCTCTGCATCTCAACCATAAATTGCTCAACGAAGAACGCGTTAAAGCCATCAAAGACGCCGGACTGCATATTCTGGTGTATACGGTGAATAATCCGGCGCGCGCCCGCGAATTACTGGGCTGGGGCGTGGACTGTATTTGTACCGATAAGATTGATGTGATTGGGCCGGATTTTACCTAGAACGTGGTGCTAAAAGCACAGATCAGGCGCAGTGACCACCGCGCCTGAAAGATTAACTAAGGCGTCTGATTCAATTTCTGACCCAGCGTCTGGTTATTTTGCTGGATCTGCAATCGTTGCTGATTGCTCTGAATCTGTGATTTCAGCTTCAGTTGCTGCTGTTGCTGACTGTTACGCATATCCTGTTCCTGCTGACGTTTCTGCATCTGCTGGTTATTCTGTTGTTGTTGCTGCATCCGCTGTTGCGAAGGATTGTTCAGCAGCGGGTCGTTCGGGTTCGGCACTTTTTCGACTGCACTGGCGGTCTGAACGGCAAACAGCAGCGGCAGCGCGGCGAGCATTCCATATAAACATTTCATCAGTTCATCCTCCGTTTCCAGTCATACGTTAAGTGTATGCCATCGCAGCCGTGAACGTGTCCTTTGAGCGCACGTTTCCCTCAAAGCGTGGCATTGCTCTCGTTTGCTCTATAATTGAACAGATGTAAACCACCTTCGCACTTCGCGGTTTCCTTCATTCCGTTACAATTATCCATCTTTAACATTTTAGGGCTCAACTGCCGTGCCTTTACTCATTATTACCACCATTTTGTGGGCCTTTTCCTTCAGCCTGATCGGCGTCTATCTGGCCGGACAGGTCGACAGCGTATTCTCCGTGTTAGTCCGTTTAGGGCTGGCGGCGCTGGTTTTCCTGCCATTCCTGCGCTGGAAAGGCCATCAGCTCACCACCATTTTGCTGTATATGGCCGTGGGTGCGATGCAGCTTGGGATCATGTATCTCATCAGTTTCGAGGCGTATCTGTACCTGTCGGTGCCGGAATTCCTGCTGTTTACGGTGATGACGCCGCTGTACGTTACGCTGATTTATGACCTGATCAGTGGCCGCAAAATCCGCATCGGTTATGCGCTGAGCGCACTGCTGGCGGTGGCGGGGGCGGCGATTATTCGTTACGACCACATCAGCGAGCATTTCATCATCGGCCTGTTGCTGGTGCAGGCGGCGAATATCTGTTTTGCCATCGGGCAGGTGGGGTATAAACGCCTGATGGAAACCCGTCCGATGCCGCAGCATACGGCGTTTTCCTGGTTCTATCTGGGGGCGCTGCTCTGTGCGGTGGTGGCGTGGTTCCTGTGGGGTAATCCGCAAAAACTGCCCACCACGAATCTGCAATGGGGCATTCTGGTGTGGCTGGGGATTGGCGCTTCCGGGCTGGGATATTTCATGTGGAACTACGGGGCGACGCAGGTTGATGCGGGAACGCTGGGGATTATGAACAACTTTCACGTCCCGGCCGGGCTGCTGGTTAACCTGGCAATCTGGCAACAGCAGCCGCACTGGCCGAGCTTTATCGTCGGTGCCGCAGTGATTATGTCCTCACTGTGGGTGCACCGGCATTGGGTCGTGCCGCGTCGCGAACAAACGGCAGATGATCGCACGCGTGCTGCCGCGCCGAACGAATAAAGGCTTCGGTTACCGGCTGACGCTGTTCGCCGTCACGTACGGCGGCGTACAGGCGGCTCCATAAGCCATCGCCCAGGGTTTTGGTCACCACCAGACCCTGGCGCTCAAAACTCTCCACCACCCAGTGCGGTAACGCCGCAATCCCCATTCTCGCCGACACCATCTGAATCAATAACAACGTGTTATCGACACTTTTCAATGCCGGGCTGACGCCTGCCGGTTGCAGGAAATGCCGCCAGATATCCAGCCGCTGACGTTGTACCGGATAAATCATCAACGTTTCCGTGCTGAGATCTTCCGGCGTGATCACCGTTTTAGCTGCCAGCGGGTGATCCGGTGCCAGCACCAGACGCACTTCAAAATCAAACATCGGGGAATAATGCAGACCGCTGCGCGGCAGAATGTCGGAGGTTAATACGATATCCAGCTCGCCCTGTTGCAGCGCGGGCTGCGGGTCGAACGTCACCCCGGATTTGAAATCCATCAACACCTGCGGCCAGTTCTGGTGGAAGTTATCCAGCGCGGGCGTCAGCCACTGAATACAACTGTGACATTCAATCGCAATACGCAGTGAAGTCTGGTGCGGTTCATTACAGGCCTGCAATGCCTGCTGGATTTGCGGCAGCACCTGTTCTGCCAGATTCAGCATGATTTCGCCCTGCGGCGTGAAACGTAAAGGCTGACTTTTTCGCACGAACAACCTGAAACCCAGGCGTTGCTCCAGGTCACTGAACTGGTGCGACAGAGCCGATTGGGTCTGATGAAGCTGCGAGGCGGCTGCGGCCAGTGACCCGGTGTTGCGCAGTGCTTGCAACGTTCGCAGGTGTTTCAGTTCGATCATGAGAGTCCTTCACTGTGTCATGAATAATTTGCGCTTGTGGAATATACACTACCTGCGGATTATGGATGTGTAAACATCTGGATGGCTAAACAGGAATTAAAAAGATGACGATACTGAATCACACTCTGGGTTTTCCACGCGTTGGTCTGCGTCGTGAACTTAAAAAAGCACAAGAAAGCTACTGGGCAGGCAATTCCACTCAGGAAGAACTGCTGGCAACCGGACGTGAACTTCGCGCCCGTCACTGGAAGCAACAAGCTGAAGCAGGCGTGGATTTGGTGCCGGTGGGCGATTTCGCCTGGTACGATCACGTACTGACCACCAGCCTGTTGCTGGGCAACGTACCGGCCCGTCATCAGAATGCCGATGGCTCTGTTGATCTCGATACCTTATTCCGTCTTGGCCGTGGCCGCGCACCGACCGGTAAACCGGCTGCTGCGGCAGAAATGACAAAATGGTTTAACACCAACTATCACTACATGGTGCCGGAGTTTGTGAAAGGGCAGAAATTCAAACTGACCTGGACACAACTGCTTGAAGAAGTGGACGAAGCGCTGGCGCTCGGTCACAAAGTGAAACCTGTTCTGCTGGGGCCGCTGACCTATCTTTGGCTCGGCAAAGTGAAGGGCGAACAGTTTGACCGTCTTTCCCTGCTCAACGATATTCTGCCTGTTTATCAGCAAGTTCTGGCCGAACTGGCGAAACGCGATATCGAATGGGTGCAGATTGACGAACCGGCTCTGGTGCTGGAATTGCCGCAGGAATGGCTGGATGCGTATAAACCGGCTTATACCGCGCTGGAACAGAGCAAAACTAAATTGCTGCTGACCACTTATTTCGACAGCGTCGGGCACAACCTCGACACTATCCGCCAGTTACCGGTTCAGGGTCTGCATATCGACGCCGTCGCCGGACGTGATGACCTGCAAACCGTCATCAGTCAGCTGCCAGAAAACTGGCTGATTTCTCTGGGTGTGATCAATGGCCGTAACGTCTGGCGTGCGGATCTGGGCACCTGGTTTGAGCGTCTGAAACCGCTGGTGGCGGGCCGAAATGTCTGGATCGGCAGCTCATGTTCGCTGCTGCACAGCCCGATCGACCTAAGCGTTGAAAGCCGTCTGGATGAAGAAGTGAAAAGCTGGTTCGCCTTTGCGCTGCAAAAATGCGCCGAGCTGGCATTGCTGACCTCTGCACTGAACAATCCGACCGCTGAAGCGCAGCAAAAACTGGCGGAATACAGCGCGCCAATCCGTGCCCGTCGCGAATCTGCCCGTGTAAATAACGCAACCGTCGGTAAACGTGTGGCGGCAATCACCGGCGCAGATATCGAGCGTGCGCATGTTTATACCGAACGCGCCAAAGCACAGCGCGCCCGTTTCAATCTGCCAGCCTGGCCGACGACGACCATCGGTTCATTCCCGCAAACCACGGAGATCCGTGGCCTGCGTCTGGACTTCAAACAAGGTCGTCTGGACAACACTAAATACCGCACCGGGATCAGCGAACATATTAAGCAAGCCATTAAAGAGCAGGAACGTCTGGGTATCGACGTGCTGGTTCACGGCGAAGCTGAACGTAACGACATGGTTGAATACTTTGGCGAGCATCTGGACGGTTTTGTGTTCACGCAAAACGGCTGGGTACAAAGCTACGGTTCACGTTGTGTGAAACCTCCGGTCATTATCGGCGACGTCAGCCGTCCGCAAGCAATTACCGTTGAGTGGGCGAAGTACGCGCAGTCTCTGACCGAAAAACCGGTGAAAGGCATGCTGACCGGCCCGCTTACGATCCTGTGCTGGTCCTTCCCGCGTGAAGATGTCAGCCGCGAAACCATCGCCAAACAAATCGCGCTGGCGCTGCGTGACGAAGTGGAGGATCTGGAAAAAGCCGGTATCGGTATCATCCAGATTGACGAACCGGCACTGCGCGAAGGTCTGCCACTGCGTCAGTCTGAATGGAATGCGTACCTGCGCTGGGCAGTGGATGCGTTCAAACTCAATGCCGCGATTGCCCGCGATGACACGCAGATCCACACCCACATGTGTTACTGCGAATTCAACGACATTATGGATTCCATTGCCGCGCTGGATGCTGACGTGATCACCATTGAAACCTCGCGCTCTGATATGGACCTGCTGGAGTCATTCAAGGACTTCGAATATCCGAATGAGATCGGGCCGGGCGTCTACGACATTCACTCACCTAACGTGCCAAGCGTCGAATGGATTGAAGATTTGCTGCGTAAAGCCGCGGATCGCATTCCGGCAGAACGTCTTTGGGTCAACCCGGATTGCGGCCTGAAAACCCGTGGCTGGCCGGAAACCCGCGAATCGCTGGAAAACATGGTGAAAGCCGCCAGGCGCCTGCGTGCTGAGAAAGCCTGAAATAAAGAATCGTTGTGTTGTTGCTGAAACATTTGGGGCACTCCGGTGCCCCCTTTTTATTGTTCCCATTTGCACTTTGTTACGTCTTTTTCAGCCCGCGTCATACGGCGGCTGTAGCGCGATTACGGCGCTGGGTTTCAGGCAAGTTTCCGCACGCGTCGCGGTTCTCCGCTAGGCTTAAATCAGGATTTACTTTCTTTTTACCCATCAGACAGGGAGAAAATATGAACCGGTTTACAGACAAAGTCGTGGTAGTGACTGGCGCAGGTTCCGGCATGGGGGCCGCATCGGCACGGCGTTTTTCTTCAGAAGGGGCGATTGTGGTACTTGTCGGCCGGACGAAGGAAAAGCTGGAGAAAGTCGCTAAAACGTTGAGCAGTACGCAGTATTACATTCATCTGGCGGATGTTTCATCCGCACAGGATGTGGAGCGTATGGCAGACGTGATTGAGGATAAATTCGGCCGGGTCGATGTGCTGGTAAATGGCGCAGGCGTTGTGGTGCAGGGCAAAGTGACAGAAGCCAGCCTCGATGACTGGCAGAAAATCATGGGTATCGATCTTAGCGGCGTTTTCTATTGCACGCGTTTCTTTATGCCCGCGCTGATTAAAAGCAAAGGCAATATCGTGAATATTTCCTCGGTGTCCGGCATCGGCGGTGACTGGGGCATGAGCTTCTATAATGCCGCGAAAGGTGGTGTGACCAACTTCACCCGTTCGATTGCTATGGATCACGGTAAAGACGGCGTGCGCGTCAATGCTGTTTGTCCGTCGCTGACCTTCACGGATATGGCGGCTGGCATTAAAGATAACCAGCCGTTACTGGCAAAATTTGCCGAACGAATCCCGCTGGGGCGTGGCGCAGAGCCGGAAGAAATTGCTGATGTGATTGCGTTTCTCGCCAGTGATGATGCGCGCTTCGTGACGGGTGTAAATCTGCCGGTTGATGGCGGACTTTCTGCCTCTAACGGTCAGCCTCCGCAGGCGTAACGCGCTGTTTCAGAAAAGCGGTCGATAATTTCGAACAGGACTGGCAGGGCGCGTTTGGGCGATTGTCGTTGTAAATAGATTGTCGTTGTAAACAGATTGTCGCTGTAACTGACTGAATGCTAATAAAAAGCCCGACAGGAAAATCTGCCGGGCTTTTTTATTTGCTCAATACCGTACTTTTACTTCACACCGTACTGGGCGAAGAAATCCAGCATACGCTGCCAGCCATCAGCGGCGGCTTCCGCGTGGTAGCTCGGGCGGTAATCAGCGTTAAACGCATGACCGGCTTCCGGATAGACCACGATTTCTGCCGTGGCATTGGCTGCGCGGATGGCCTGACGCATGGTTTCAATCGTATCCAGAGGAATGCTGGAATCTTCTGCGCCGTATAAACCCAGAACAGGCGCATCCAGCGCGGCGGCGCGATCGACCGGCTGTGACGGGCTGGTCAGCGTTTTATCACCCACCAGTTTGCCGTACCACGCCACGCCCGCTTTCAGCTGCGGATTGTGCGCCGCATACAGCCAGGTGATGCGTCCGCCCCAGCAGAAACCGGTGATGCCTAATTTGGAAATATCCCCGCCATGTTGCGCGGCCCAGTGTGCGGTGTGGTCGAGATCAGAAAGCACCTGCTGATCCGGCACTTTGCTGACCAGTTTGGCGAAAAGCTCGCTGATTTCGGTGTAATCACGCGGGTCGCCCTGACGGAAATACAGCTCAGGCGCGATGGCCATATAGCCCTGTTTCGCCAGACGGCGGCAGACATCCTGAATGTGTTCGTGTACGCCAAAAATTTCCTGCACCACCAGAATGATCGGCAATTTTCCGGTGAACTGTTCCGGACGGGCAAGATAGGCAGGCATGTCTTCGCCCTGCGAAGGGATCGTGGTCTGGCCTGCGTGCAGTCCGTCGGTATCGGTGTGGATGGTGGTACTGGCGACGGGAGTGACGGCAGGAGCAAAGCTGGTCGGAGCCTGTTTCAGGGTAAGCAATTCTTCTTTTTTCATCGGGGGTCTCCAGGCAAGTGTCCATACGAAAATCTGTGGCTTTGGATTAAAACTATAGCCGTAAAGCATGAACAGCAAGGCGCAAGAGATGTTCTATAGTTAAAAGTTAATCAGGAAAGTCATCATGGAAGATTTACAGAACGCACACCGAACGCCCGAAACCTTAGTCTTAGGAGCTATGTTCAATGTCAAAATCACCGTCTAAAGTGACCAAGAAAAGTGAGCCAAAACCGGTAAGCCGCGCCCCCGCCACGGGCATCGAGTCCTCTCAACCTGGCCTGGGCGACCTGGCACCCGCCGATCGTACTTATCAGCCTTCACCCCAGCCGACACCGCCGGGGAAAGAGCCGACCGCTTCCGGCAGTGCCAAAAGTCCGAAAAATACCAATGCCAAGCTGGACGCATTAGAACGCCATCGTAAAAACGGCGAAAAGCAGCCGCTGACCACCAATCAGGGCACCAAAATCTCTGATGATCAGAACTCGCTGAAAGCCGGCAACCGCGGGCCGACGTTGCTGGAAGATTTTATCCTCCGCGAGAAAATTACCCATTTTGACCACGAGCGCATTCCTGAACGTATTGTTCATGCGCGCGGTGCGGCGGCGCACGGCTATTTCCAGCCATACCGCAGCATGAAAGATGTCACGAAAGCCCATTTTCTCTCTGATCCGGCAAAGAAAACGCCGGTGTTTGTGCGGTTCTCTACCGTTCAGGGCTCGCGAGGCTCGGCGGATTCTGTTCGCGACATCCGTGGCTGGGCGACAAAGTTTTATACCGATGAAGGCATTTACGACCTGGTCGGCAACAATACGCCGGTATTCTTTATTCAGGATGCCCATAAATTCCCTGATTTTGTCCATGCGGTAAAACCAGAACCGCATAATGAAATCCCGCAGGGCGCCAGCGCGCACGATTCCTTCTGGGATTACGTGTCCCTGCAACCTGAAACACTGCATAACGTTTTCTGGGCGATGTCTGACCGTGGCATTCCTCGCAGTTACCGCACGATGGAAGGTTTTGGCATCCATACATTCCGTTTCGTGAATGCCGAAGGGAAAGCTACTTTTGTGCGTTTCCACTGGAAGCCGCTGGCCGGAAAGGCCTCTTTGTTGTGGGATGAGGCGCAAAAACTGGCCGGGAAAGATGCGGATTTCCACCGCCGTGATTTGTGGGAAGCCATCGAAGCCGGTGATTATCCTGAATATGAACTGGGCGTTCAGCTGATCCCTGAAGAAGACGAATTCAAATTTGATTTCGATCTGCTGGATCCGACCAAGCTGATCCCTGAAAAACTGGTGCCGGTAGAACTCATCGGCAAGATGGTGCTTGACCGTAACCCCGATAATTACTTCGCGGAAACCGAACAGGTCGCATTCCATCCGGGACACGTAGTGCCGGGCATCGATTTCACCAATGATCCGCTGTTGCAGGGGCGTCTGTTCTCCTATACCGATACGCAGATCAGTCGTCTTGGCGGACCGAATTTCCATGAAATTCCGATTAACCGCCCGACCTGTCCGTACCATAACTTCCAGCGTGACGGCATGCACCGGCAGGATATCGATACCAATCCGGCGAATTATGAGCCGAACTCCATCAACAATAACTGGCCGAGGGAAACACCTCCGGCAGCGTCCGGCGGCGGTTTTGAAAGCTATCCGGAGCGGATAGATGCGGAAAAAATCCGTCAGCGCAGTCCGTCATTTGCTGAGTATTATTCCCACCCGCGTTTGTTCTGGCTGAGCCAGACAACAGCGGAGCAGGATCATATTGTCGGGGCCTTCTCGTTTGAATTGTCGAAGGTGGCGCGGCCGTATATCCGCGAGCGTGTGGTGGATTTACTGGCGCATGTTGACCAGACGCTGGCGCAGAAAGTGGCTAAAAATCTGGGTATTACGCTTTCCGCTGACACCCTGAAGATAAAAGCGCCGAAGCCGGTGAATGGCCTGAAAAGTGATCCGACCCTGAGTTTGTATGCCAGCGGCAAAGGCACGATTAAAGGGCGTCAGGTGGCAATTCTGCTCGGTGAAGGCGTGAATGCGGCCGATGTACTGGAAACCTTGCAGGCGCTTCAGGCTGCGGGTGTGCATCCTAAATTACTGGCGAGTCATTTAGGGACTGTCACCGCCGATGATGGTTCGACATTACCGGTGGATGCCACATTTGCCGGGTCGCCTTCCATTACCGTCGATGCAGTGATTGTTCCGCACGGGCATATCGATGCACTGCTGATGAACGGCGATTCCCGTCATTACCTGCTCGAAGCTTATAAGCATCTGAAAGTCATCGGTTTAAGTGGTGATGCGCGTCGCTTTAAATCGCTGCTGGGGCTGAAGGATGATGTGCCGGAAGAGGGCGTTGTCGAAGGTGAAAAAGCCGAAGGCGCATTGCTGAAAACGTTCCTGAAAGAAATGCTGAAACACCGTATCTGGTCGCGTAGTGCAGCGGCAGATGCGGTTCCTGCCTGATTTGTCATAACTGAAAATAGCCTGTCTCCGGTAGCGGAGGCAGGCTGTTTAAAATCGCGTCAATCGCCCATTAATTTGTGACCATCATCACAAATTAAATGTATGCGTAATTCCTGTTGTTACATCATAGTGACGACCGTCACGAAATAACGTCACAATGTTCAGTACAGTTGCCGGGTGTTCCTCCTGCCAATTTATGACCTTACACACAGAGGAGTTTGTTATGTCTCAGCCTGAAGTTTTCCATCTTGGCCTGGCCAAAAAAGATTTAAACGGCGCGACGCTGGCGATTGTTCCCGGCGACCCTGAGCGCGTGGAAAAAATTGCCAAACTGATGGAGAACCCGGTTCGTCTGGCTTCCCACCGCGAATTTACCTCATGGCGCGCTGAGCTCGATGGCAAATCTGTGATTGTTTGTTCAACCGGTATTGGTGGTCCTTCGACTTCCATCGCGGTTGAAGAACTGGCGCAACTGGGGATCCGTACCTTCCTGCGTGTCGGCACCACTGGTGCTATCCAGCCACACATCAATGTGGGTGACGTTCTGGTGACTACCGCCGCCGTTCGCCTTGATGGCGCAAGCCTGCATTTCGCCCCAATGGAATTCCCTGCGGTCGCCGATTTTGCCTGTACCACCGCGCTGGTTGCTGCGGCAGAATCCGCAGGCGCTGCCACGCACATTGGCGTGACCGCGTCTTCTGACACCTTCTATCCGGGTCAGGAACGTTATGATACCTTCTCCGGCCGCGTTGTCCGTCGCTTCAAAGAATCGATGAAAGAGTGGCAGGAAATGGGCGTCATGAACTATGAAATGGAGTCCGCCACCTTGCTGACCATGTGCGCCAGCCAGGGCCTGCGCGCCGGTATGGTTGCCGGTGTGATCGTGAACCGTACGCAGCAGGAAATCCCTGATGCGGAAACCATGAAGAAGACCGAAAGCCATGCGGTGAAGATTGTTGTAGAAGCGGCTCGCCGACTAATCTGATTTCCCGTCATCCTTCCTGCAACTCGAATGATTTAGGGAAAGGATCGGATTATAAAGACACTACATCATAGTGATGGGCTGCCTCTGGCGGCCCATTTTTTTGCCCTGTTAAGCAGATCTGTTAAGGTCATGTTAGTAATGCGTCTGGAATAATTGATCAATTCCCGCTCCGTATCTCTGATAAAAAGGAACTGCATTTTTGACTGTTCATGACCTTCTCGATTACACCACCACCTTTATCCGCGCACATCAGGTGTGGGCTGCGCCCATCGTCTTCTTTCTGGCTTTTGGTGAGTCTCTGGCCTTTTTGTCACTGCTCCTTCCTGCAACCTTTATCCTGCTGGGATTGGGCGCGCTGATTGGTGAAACCGGTATTCCTTTCTGGCCCATCTGGGCCGCCGCCGCTGCGGGTGCTTTCTTTGGCGACTGGCTTTCCTATTGGGTCGGCAACCATTTTCAGGACAGAGTGGGCAACTTCTGGCCTTTCTCCCGTCATCCGCAAATGCTGGTGCGCGGTCATGCTTTCTTTGACAAGTGGGGCATGCCGGGCGCGTTTATCGGCCGCTTCTTTGGCCCGCTGCGTGCTGTTGTGCCGCTGGTCGCGGGGATTTGCGGTATGCCGCAAAAATATTTCCAGATTGCCAATGTGACGTCGGCGCTTATCTGGGCTTTCGGTATTCTGGCGCCTGGAGCTTTCGGCATTCAGTGGCTGAGCCGCTGGTTTTGAATCCTGCTCCTTGCGGCTGACCGCCGCAAGGAGCAGGGCTGAGAAATTCCCTTTTGGAAGACGTCTCGCAAAGGCTCAATGCAACAGAAAATAGACTGGACATCCATACAGCCTGACATTACCTTGGCCGCAAGAGACTTCAAGAGGGAAATCGTGTGGATATCAGCATTCTGACTGCCCTGGCGGCGGCGTTAATTGGCTTACTGGTGGGGTGGCTCGTCGCCAGTTTGCGGCAACAGCAACAGCAAACGGAGTACGAAACGCAGCGCCGTTTGCTGGAACAATCGCTGGAGCAGGTCAAAGCGGAAAATGATACGCACAAAAGCGAGCGGCTATCGGGACAGCAGCAACTGCGTGAAGCCGAGCTGGAACTGCGAAAATTGCACAGCCTGCAGGCCGCCAGTCAGGAAAAACTGCAACTGCTGGCGCACTGGCAAAACGAGTGTGAACAGCTGAATCAGGAACTGCGCGCACAGCGGGAAATTAACAGTGCGCAGGAGGCAGAATTGCGTGAGGTTTCCACCCGTCTGGATGAAACCCGCATGGCGGCTGAGGAGAAGCAGCGTCTGCTGATCAACAGCGAACAGCGTCTCAGCAGTCAGTTTGAGAATCTGGCGAACCGGATTTTCGAACAAAATGGCCGTCGCGCCGACGAACAGAATAAGCAAAGCCTCGACAAATTACTGCTGCCGTTGCGCGAGCAACTCGACGGTTTCCGCCGTCAGGTGCAGGACAGCTTCGGGCAGGAAGCCCGTGAACGGCATACGCTGGCCCACGAAATCCGCAATCTGCAACAGCTGAATGTCGAGATGGCACGTGAAGCCGTCAACCTGACCAAAGCACTGAAAGGTGACAACAAAACGCAGGGCAACTGGGGCGAAGTGGTGCTCAGCCGCGTGCTTGAGGCTTCCGGATTACGTGAAGGCTATGAATATCAGACGCAGGTCAGCGTGCAGGTCGACAGCAACAGTCGCATGCAGCCTGACGTGGTGGTGCGGTTACCGCAAAACAAAGACGTAGTGATTGACGCCAAAATGACGCTGGTCGCTTACGAGCGTTATTTCAACAGTGAAGATGACGCTGAGCGCGAAATCGCGCTCAATGAACACATTGCCTCGGTACGCGGACACATCCGCCTGCTCGGACGCAAAGATTATCAGCAACTTCCTGGCCTGCGCAGCCTCGATTATGTGCTGATGTTTATCCCTGTTGAACCTGCTTTCCTGCTGGCTATCGACCGGGAGCCCGAATTGATCAGCGAAGCGCTCCGTCACAATATTATGCTTGTCAGCCCGACGACTCTGCTGGTGGCGTTACGCACGATCAGTAATCTGTGGCGCTATGAACACCAGAGCCAGAACGCCAAACGTATCGCCGATCGCGCTGCGCGTCTTTACGACAAACTGCGGCTGTTTGTAGATGACATGGAGTCGATGGGGCAGAGCCTCGACAAAGCGCAGGGAAGTTATCGCGCCGCGATGAATAAACTCACGCAAGGCCGTGGTAATCTTATCGGACAGGTTGAGAGTTTCCGCGCTCTGGGTGTTGAAGTTAAACGGCCAATCAGTCCTTCTCTGGCTGAGAGGGCTAAAGCGGAAAATGAACCTGAAGATACCGCATCTCTGCCAGATACCTCTGATGCGGAAGAAGAACAGACACTGAACCCGCGCGAGCTAAACCTGCATCAATAGGCCGCGCTTGCCGGAATGTCCAGTACGGCATTTCAGATTCAACGTGTGAATTATTGCAATATGTTGAATCACCATCGGTGATGGGGCTTTCCTATGGGTTCTGATACACTTCTCCCCAAGAGTTCGACTGAAAAAGCAGGCATATAAAATGGAAAAGCAGACGCAGGAAACCACTCATTTTGGTTTTCGTACAGTAGCCAAAGATGAAAAACAGGAAATGGTGGCAGAAGTCTTCCATTCCGTTGCGGCAAAATATGATTTGATGAATGACCTGATGTCTTTCGGTATTCATCGTATCTGGAAGCGCTTCACGATTGATTGCAGCGGTGTCCGTCAGGGACATCGTGTACTGGATCTGGCTGGTGGTACGGGTGACCTGACCGCTAAATTCTCCCGTCTGGTGGGTGAGAAAGGCGAAGTTGTGCTGGCCGATATCAACGACTCCATGCTGAAAATGGGCCGCGAAAAGCTGCGCAATCTCGGCATTGTCGGTAACGTCAGCTACGTACAGGCGAACGCCGAAGCCCTGCCTTTCCCTGATAATTATTTTGACTGCATCACGATTTCCTTCGGTCTGCGTAACGTAACCGAAAAAGAAAAAGCGCTGCGTTCAATGTTCCGCGTGCTTAAGCCGGGCGGCCGTTTACTGGTACTGGAATTCTCCAAACCTGTCCTCAAGCCTTTGAGCAAAGCCTACGATACCTATTCCTTCCACATTCTGCCGCGCATTGGCGAGCTGGTTGCGCAGGATGCTGAGAGCTACCGCTACCTGGCCGAATCTATCCGTATGCACCCTGATCAGGAAACCCTGAAGGGCATGATGGGCGATGCTGGTTTTGAAAATGTGACGTATCACAATCTGACGGGTGGCATTGTCGCACTGCATCGGGGTTTTAAATTCTGATATGAGTATGCCGATGTTGTTAACGCCGTTGCTGACTGCCGCTATCGAGACGCCGCTCAATTTTCTGCTTTTCAAAGATCGCAGCATGAAGGCGGCGCGCACGCGTCTGGCAGGTAAAGTTTTACGTGTTGAGTTGCAGGAACTGAGCTCACCGCTGACCTTTGTTTTCAGCGAGCAAAAAATCGATGTCCTCGGACAATGGGACGGTGCGGCCGATTGCACCGTCACTTCCCGGATTTCATCTCTGCGCAAATTACGGGATCGCCAGCAACTGTCACCGATGATGCGCAGTGGCGAACTGGTAGTCGACGGGGATATTTCCGTGGTTCAGCAGTTCTCTGCGTTGCTGGATATGGCGGAATTTGAGCCCGCAGAATTTCTGGCGCCCTATATCGGTGATATCGCCGCACAGGGGTTAAGTCAGGCGGTTCAGGGCGGCTTTAATTTTCTGCAAAAAGGCCTGAAACATCAGCAAAGTTATGTGGCGCAGACGCTGACCGAGGAGTGGAAAATGGCACCCGGCCCGCTGGAAGTCGTCTGGTTTAGCGATGAAGTCACTGCAACGAAGCGTGAACTTGATGCGCTGGATAAACGTATCGAAAAACTGGAGGGCAAACCGTGACGCCTAGGGAAATGCGACGTTTATACCTGATTATCCGCATGTTTCTTATCTACGGCCTTGACGAACTGATCCCTAAAATCCGCTTAACGCTGCCGCTGCGAATGGGCCGTTATCTTTTTTTCTGGTTACCTCATCGTCACAAAGATAAGCCGTTGGGCGAGCGCATGCGTCTGGCGCTGGAACAACTTGGGCCGGTATGGATCAAGTTTGGTCAGATGATGTCCACGCGCCGCGATCTTTTCCCTCCACATATTGCCGATCAACTCGCTCTGCTGCAGGACCATGTACCGCCGTTTGATGGCGCAAAAGCGCGTCAGCAAATCGATGCTGCACTTGGTGGTCCGCTGGAAACCTGGTTTGATGAGTTCGATCAGACTCCGCTGGCTTCTGCCTCGATTGCACAGGTTCATACGGCAATCCTCAAGGAAAACGGCAAGCCGGTCGTACTCAAGGTGATCCGCCCGGATATTTTGCCGACCATTGTGGCGGATATCCGTCTGATGTCTCGTCTTGCAAGCTGGCTGCCGATTCTGCTGCCTGATGGTCGCCGTTTGCGCCCGCGTGAAGTGGTGCGCGAGTATGAGAAAACCTTGCTCGATGAACTGAATCTGTTACGTGAAGCAGCAAATGCGATCCAGCTTCGTCGTAACTTTGAAGGTAGTCCGATGCTGTATGTGCCGGAAGTGTATCCGGACTACTGCAGCGAACGACTGATGGTGATGGAGCGCATTTACGGCATTCCGGTTTCTGATATTGAGGCACTGAAAAAACAGGGCACCAATATGAAATTGCTGGCAGAACGTGGTGTGCAGGTGTTCTTCACACAGGTTTTCCGCGACAGTTTCTTCCATGCCGATATGCATCCGGGCAATATTTTCGTCAGCTACGAAACGCCGGAAGACCCTTGCTACATAGGGATCGATTGCGGCATAGTGGGTTCGCTCAATAAGGAAGACAAGCGCTATCTGGCGGAGAACTTCATCGCGTTCTTTAACCGCGATTATCGCAAAGTGGCTGAGTTGCATGTCGATTCCGGCTGGGTTCCCCGCGATACCAACGTTGAAGAATTCGAATTTGCTATCCGTACGGTCTGCGAACCGATTTTTGAGAAACCACTGGCAGAGATTTCCTTTGGCAACGTATTGTTAAACCTGTTTAACACGGCGCGGCGCTTTAATATGGAAGTCCAGCCTCAGCTGGTGTTGCTGCAAAAAACACTGTTGTATGTCGAAGGCCTCGGGCGTCAGCTTTATCCTCAGCTGGATTTGTGGACCACGGCAAAGCCGTTCCTCGAAAGCTGGGTACGCGATCAGGTCGGTTTACCGGCGATGATCCGCGCACTGAAAGAGCGTGCGCCGTTCTGGCTCGAGAAAATGCCTGAGTTGCCGGATTTGGTGTATCAGAGTCTGCATCAGCACAAGCTGTTGCAATACAACATTGAGAAGCTTTCCTCGCAGATCCATAACCAGAGTTCCCGTCAGGGTCAGTCTCGTTATCTTCTGGGAATAGGTGCGACGCTGTTGTTAAGCGGAACCCTTTTGCTGTTGGGCGACGTGAAGATTTATCCAGCCTGCCTGATGGCTGCCGGTGCTGTTTCCTGGTTGATCGGATGGAAGCGCGCCAGCTAATCATATTGTTTTAAATTGAATGCCGTTTGCGAACGGCAATGAATGTCGTTCCTTCCTATTGAGGTGAAAAAAATGGGTGGTATTAGTATTACAAAAATCCTGATTCTCGTTGTTCTTGTGGTACTGCTGTTCGGTACGAAGAAACTGCGTGGTCTGGGTTCTGATCTGGGCGCGTCCATCAAAGGCTTCAAAAAGGCCATGAGCGATGACGACACTCAGCCAAAAACCAAAGACGCTGACATTTCTCCAACTGATGCTGATTTCACGGCAAAGTCTGTTGAGATCAAGCCGGAAGCGAAAGCAGAAGACACCAAGAGCCAAAACAAAGAGCAGGTATAAGCCGTGTTCGATATTGGATTTAGTGAACTGCTGCTGGTATTGGTGATTGGCCTGGTTGTTCTCGGGCCGGAGCGTTTACCTGTAGCAGTGAGAACAGTAGCAGGCTGGATCCGTACGCTTCGTGCAATGGCCGCTTCAGTTCAAAGCGAATTATCGCAGGAGCTGAAACTTCAGGAGCTGCAGGATAGCCTGAAGAAAGCGGAAGAGTCCGGTCTGAAGAATTTAACGCCTGAAATCAAAGCGTCTATGGACGAATTGAAAGAAGCGGCAGAATCCATGAAAAAGTCTATCAATTCAGGGCTTAACCCTGCGGAGAAGGCGGTGGAAGAAGCTAAAGCTGATGGCAATACCATTCATAATCCGGTTCTGGATGAAGCGGAAGCGCATCATGACGCGGGTGTTTCACCGGCAGCGGCAGACAAAGTGGTTTCTGCCCCGGCAGGTGCGCCGCAAAGCGCTGTTGATGCTGCACTCGCATCGAATAAATCCGCTCATGCTGCTCAGCCATTGATGACACCAACGGAACCGGTGCCTGACACTTCTGTTGAGGTTGCACCGTTGACGAAAGCTGCTGTGGATGAAGCCCCTGTTGCTGAAACTGCCGCACCCGTCAAACCGGCTTCATCAACTCAAACGACAGGTGACCGTTAAACATGGCAGTTGAAGATACTCAACCACTGATCAGTCATCTGATTGAACTGCGCAAGCGCCTGCTGAATGCCATTATCTGCATTCTGGTGGTGTTTTTAGCGCTGGTTTATTTTGCGAATGACATCTATCAGCTGGTGGCCTCACCGCTGATTAAGCAGATGCCGATGGGCGCGAGCATGATTGCGACCGACGTCGCATCACCGTTCTTTACGCCAATTAAACTGACGATGATCGTGTCGGTGTTCTTATCCGCACCGTTCATTTTGTATCAGGTCTGGGCGTTTGTGGCGCCGGCGCTTTACAAACATGAACGACGTCTGATGATGCCGCTGCTGTTCTCAAGCTCAGCGTTATTCTATCTCGGCGTGGCATTTGCGTATTTCGTGGTGTTCCCGCTGGCGTTTGCTTTCTTTGCGAAAACCGCGCCGGTTGGCGTACAGATTGCTACCGACATTAACAACTATCTCGATTTCGTGATGGCGTTGTTTATGGCCTTTGGCGTGTCTTTCGAAGTGCCTATCGCGATTGTGCTGCTCTGCTGGAGTGGCGTGACCACGCCGGAAGACCTGAAAAAGAAACGTCCGTATGTCCTGGTTGGGGCATTTGTGGTGGGCATGTTGTTAACGCCGCCGGATGTGTTCTCGCAAACGCTGCTGGCAATTCCGATGTATCTGCTGTTTGAAATCGGGGTGTTCTTTGCCCGTTTCTACGTCGGAGCACGCCGCCGGTCTGATGTCGATACAGAGTCTGATACCGATCCGGATCAGCCTGCATAATCCTTATTCTGCTCTAAAAAACCGCCCTGTTGGGCGGTTTCTGTTTCAGGACTTTCCATGTTTGAAATCGGTATAAACCTCACCAGCAGCCAGTTTGACAAAGACCGGCCGCAGGTGGTGGAAAGAGCCCGGACCGCTGGGCTGAGCGGCATGTTGATCACCGGTACCTCTGCGCAGGAAAGTATCGAAGCGCAGAAGATGGCGGCAGAGCATCCGGACTTTTGCTGGTCAACCGCAGGCGTGCATCCGCATCAGGCCAGCGACTGGAACGAGCAGGTTGCTGCAAACATTCGTCAGCTGGCTGAATTGCCCAACGTCGTCGCCATCGGTGAATGCGGGCTGGATTTCAATCGCAACTTTTCGCCAGCTGACCTTCAGGAAGCGGCTTTTACGGCGCAACTGGCACTGGCGAAAGAGTTACAGTTGCCGGTATTTTTGCATTGTCGCGACGCCGGTGAGCGTTTTGCCGCATTGCTGAAACCCTGGCTGGCAGATTTGCCGGGTGGCGTTGTGCATTGTTTTACCGGCACCCGCCAGGAGCTTGAGCTGTATTTGTCCCTTGGTCTGTCGATTGGAATTACCGGGTGGGTGTGCGACGAGCGTCGCGGACTGGAGCTGCGTGAAATGCTGCCGCTGATCCCGGCTGAAAGGCTGATGCTGGAAACCGATGCGCCGTATTTACTGCCGCGGGATATGGAGAACAAACCAAAGAACCGTCGCAACGAACCGGCTTTCCTGCCGCATATCGTGAATCAGGTGGCACTGTGGCGGGGTGAAGACCCGCAATGGCTGGCGGATATCACCGATGCCAATGCGCGTAAGCTGTTTGCGTTACCGGAGCGTCGCTGAATCCATGAAAAAGGCACCGCTGAAGGTGCCTTTTGAGTTCTGATGTGTCGAAAATACCGGTCAGAGTTTCTGGAAGTGGGTATTTTCAATGCTCTGGCGAACCGGCTGATTGATCAGGTTGAGCATCAGCAGCGAACGGGCCTCGCCATCCGGCTCGGTATAAATGGCTTCGATTCCGGCGAAAATACCGTCAGTGATGACAACCGGATCGCCTTCATACGGTGTATCAGGATCGCGAACTTCAATCGTCGGCGGCTCCATCAGTTGTTTGATCACGTCCGGCTGGACAGTTGCCAGCTTTGCGCCAAAGCGGATGAAATGACTGACGCCACGCGTTGCGTTGATCGTCGTGGTATGGATCCGCTCAGGGTCAAACTCAATGAACATGTAATTTGGAAACAGGGGCTCGCTGACCGCCGTACGGCGTCCACGCACCAGCTTTTCCAGTGTGATCATTGGTGTCAGACAGTTTACCTGCTGGCGTTCAAGATGTTCCTTGGCGCGCAGAAGCTGACCACGTTTGCAATAGAGTAAATACCAGGATTCCATAGGTTCCCACATTAAAGCGTCGAGCGGGGCAGCATACCAAAAGCCGCTCACGAGATACAGACAGTGCAAGTCTTTGCAGACGTTTGCTGATTGTCGACCCGTTATCTTTTATTATCGAAGAAATGCACCTTCTTATCCCCTCTATTAGTCTTATTTTATCAGGAGAAGTCTCATGGAGTTGTTCTTACTGAGTAACGGTAAGCTTTCAGGCGAATCAGAGTTACTGGGCTATGCGAAAGCGCGCATCCAGGCGATGTTGCAGGCCCGCAAAATTACCTCTGCCGTCCTGATCCCTTACGCTCTGATCCGCAGTGATTATGATGCGCGCGCGAAAGAACTTTCAGATGCGCTGGGTATTCAGGTTAGCAGTATTCATCACGCAGCAAGCCCGGCTGAGGCGATTGCCAGCGCAGAGTGTATTCTGATCAGCGGCGGGAATACCTGGATGCTCAATCAGATGCTGCATGAAAACAGCCTGATCGTGCCAATTCAGCGCGCGGTGCGTGAGCGCAATGTGCCGTATGTCGGCTGGAGTGCGGGTTGTAATGTTGCGACGCCAAGTATTCGTACCACCAATGATATGCCGGTGCGCAATTCAGTCGTACTGCCTGCGCTGAACCTGTTCCCGGTGCAAATTAATCCGCATTATATTGATGCGCATCTGAGTGGTCACATGGGTGAAACGCGTGATGAGCGTATCGCCGAGTTCTGCGCGGTTAATCCGTCTGAATCGGTGATTGCGTTGCGTGAAGGCAGTTTGCTGCAGGTGTCCGGTAACGATCTGAGTTACTTCAGTGCCAAAGAGCAGGGTTTCAAAGTGTTCCGTCACGGGCAGGAAACGCAGGAATATCAGGATACTCAGGCGATTCAACCTCTGGTACCTTTTAACTGCCAGTAATTTTTGCACAGATCTAATCCGCACCGTCAGACCAGAACTATCGGGACTGACGGTTATACTGCTTTTTCGTTATTGGCGTTTACTTAGGGTAAGAGTCTTACTAAAAAGAAACCTGCTGATAACAAAAAAGCAGCAACAACCCCGGAGAGGCTCTATAATGCCCTCCTTCAACCCGGCGACTCAGAATTAGCATGAAATACCGTGATTTACGTGACTTCCTCTCGTTACTCGAAAAGAGAGGCCAGCTGAAACGCATTAGCCAGTCTGTCGATCCTTATCTGGAAATGACCGAGATTGCCGATCGCACCTTGCGTGCCGGCGGCCCGGCTCTGTTGTTCGAAAATCCAAAAGGCTATGACATGCCGGTCCTGTGCAATTTATTCGGCACACCGCAGCGTGTGGCGATGGGCATGGGTAAAGAAGATGTCAGTGCGTTGCGTGAAGTCGGTGAATTGCTGGCGTTTCTGAAGGAACCTGAGCCGCCGCGCGGTTTTCGTGATTTATTCGACAAAGCGCCGAAGTTTAAACAAGTGCTGAATATGCCGACCAAAGTGCTGCATTCTGCACCTTGTCAGGAACAGATTTGGGAAGGCGATGCCGTTGATATCACTAAGATCCCTGTGATGCAGTGCTGGCCGGAAGACGCCGCACCGCTGATCACCTGGGGTCTGACTGTCACCCGCGGTCCGAATAAACCTCGCCAGAATCTGGGCATTTACCGCCAGCAGGTGCTGGGCAAAAACAAAGTGATTATGCGCTGGTTATCCCATCGCGGCGGCGCGCTGGATTTCCAGGAATGGTGTCAGCAAAATCCGGGGCAGCGTTTTCCTGTTTCGGTAGCGCTGGGTGCCGATCCGGCAACGATTCTTGGTGCCGTGACACCGGTTCCCGATACGCTGTCTGAATATGCCTTCGCGGGTTTGTTGCGGGGCAATAAAACCGAAGTCGTGAAGTGTATTTCTAACGATCTGGAAGTGCCGGCCAGCGCTGAGATTGTGCTGGAAGGGTACATTGAGCCGGGCGAAATGGCTCCGGAAGGCCCTTATGGTGATCATACCGGCTACTATAATGAAGTAGACAGTTTCCCGGTATTCACCATTACGCACATGACGCAGCGGAAAGACGCTATCTATCATTCGACCTACACCGGCCGTCCGCCGGATGAACCTGCGGTTCTGGGTGTGGCGCTGAATGAAGTGTTTGTGCCAATCCTGAAAAAGCAGTTTCCGGAAATTGTGGACTTCTATCTGCCGCCTGAGGGTTGCTCCTACCGTCTGGCTGTCGTTACCATGAAGAAGCAATACGCCGGTCATGCGAAACGCGTGATGATGGGCGTCTGGTCATTCCTGCGTCAGTTCATGTACACCAAGTTCGTGATTGTGTGTGACGACGATGTGAATGCCCGCGACTGGAACGACGTGATTTGGGCGATTACTACCCGTATGGATCCTGCACGGGATACGGTTCTGGTAGAAAACACGCCGATTGATTATCTCGATTTTGCCTCCCCGGTTTCGGGGCTTGGCTCAAAAATGGGGATGGATGCGACCAACAAATGGCCGGGTGAAACGCAGCGTGAGTGGGGACGTCCGATTGTGAAAGATCCGGAAGTCACCGCGCGTATCGACGCTATTTGGGATGAACTCGCTATTCTTAATGATAAAGACGATGCGAAAAAATAATCGAATCTTTGTCCTACGCTTTGCTTTGATGACCCACAGAGGGAACGCATGACAACATTGAGCTGTAAAGTGACCTCGGTTGAGGCGATAACGGATACGGTGTATCGCGTCCGCCTGGTTCCGGAAGCGCCTTTCTCGTTCCGCGCGGGTCAGTATCTGATGGTGGTAATGGATGAGCGCGATAAGCGCCCGTTCTCACTGGCCTCCACGCCTGCGCAACACAATGTGATTGAGCTGCACATTGGCGCGTCGGAACTGAATCTGTACGCGATGGCGGTTATGGATCGCATTCTGAAAGAGCAGGCGATCACCGTCGATATTCCGCACGGCGATGCCTGGCTGCGTGAAGACGGCGAGCGTCCTCTGGTGCTGATTGCCGGTGGCACCGGCTTCTCCTACGTCCGTTCGATTCTTATCACCGCACTTGAGCAGCAACCGCACCGCGATATCTCCATTTACTGGGGCGGGCGTGAACTGAAGCATCTGTACGATCTTGGTGAGCTGGAAGCGATGAGCATTAATCATCCGAACCTGAAAGTGATCCCGGTAGTTGAACAGCCGGAAGAGGGCTGGCAGGGCAGAAGCGGTACGGTGCTGAGCGCGGTTTTACAGGATTTCTCTTCGCTGTCTGAGCACGATATTTATATCGCCGGTCGTTTTGAGATGGCTAAAATCGCCCGTGAGCGTTTTGTCGCGGAACGCGGTGCGCAGGAAGATCGTCTGTTTGGGGATGCCTTCTCTTTCATCTGATTTGTATTTATGGATGGGAGAGAAAGATGAAAAAGCCCGCCCCTGACAGGCGGGAAAACGGCAACTAAAACGGATAAGACACATTGATGAAAGCGGGCTGAATGCCCGCTTTTTCGTTTTTGCAGAAAGGGAAAATCAGACGCGTTCGAAAACGGTCGCGATACCCTGACCTAAACCGATGCACATGGTCGCCACGCCAAACTGTACGTCACGGCGCTCCATCAGGTTCAGCAGCGTGGTGGAAATGCGTGAACCGGAACAACCCAGCGGATGACCGAGCGCAATGGCGCCACCGTTCAGGTTGACGCGATCTTCCATGGTTTCCAGCAGTCCCAAATCTTTCACGCACGGTAAGGCTTGTGCTGCAAAAGCTTCGTTCAGCTCGAACAGGCCGATGTCCTGCACGCTCAGTCCGGCGCGTTTCAATGCCAGACGCGTTGCCGGTACCGGACCGTAGCCCATAATCGACGGATCGCAGCCGACCACCGCCATCGCACGGATGCGGGCGCGGGCTGTCAGACCTAAAGATTTGGCATGGGATTCGCTCATCAGCAGCATCGCTGACGCACCGTCGGACAGGGCAGAAGACGTGCCCGCCGTGACGGTGCCGTTCACCGGATCGAACGCCGGACGCAGTGCCGCCAGTGTGGCGACCGTCGTTTCCGGGCGGATCACTTCGTCGAAATCATAACGGGTCAGCACACCTTCGGCGTTATGGCCTTCGGTCGGGACAATCTCATTGGCAAAATGCCCGGCAACCGTGGCGGCATGCGCGCGCTGATGGGAGCGTGCGGCAAATTCATCCTGCATTTCACGGCTGATCTGGTGCATTTTCGCCAGCATTTCTGCGGTCAGTCCCATCATCCCCGCCGCTTTGGCGACAGTTTTGCTCAGGCCAGGATGAAAATCGACGCCGTGATTCATCGGCACATGGCCCATATGTTCCACACCGCCAATCAGGCTGACTTGTGCATCGCCGACCATAATGGCGCGGGCCGCGTCGTGCAGAGCCTGCATGGACGATCCGCACAGGCGGTTGACCGTAGTCGCCGGCACGCTGTGCGGAATTTCCGCCAGCAGCGATGCGTTACGGGCAATATTGAAGCCTTGTTCCAGCGTCTGCTGGACGCAGCCCCAGTAAATATCATCAATATCTTTGGCGTTCAGCGCCGGGTTGCGGGCCAGCACGGCGCGCATCAGATGTGCGGAGAGATCTTCAGCCCTGACATGGCGGAATGCGCCGCCTTTCGAACGACCCATCGGCGTACGGACTGCATCAACAATGACTACGTTTTCCATGATTTCGGTCCTTATGCCTGATTGCCGGTGCTGAGATTTTCCAGCGGAGCGGCAACCGGATAGTAACTTTCATTGGTTTGCGCTTTGGCGCGTAACCCTGCCGGTGCCTGATACATCGGCCCCAGATGTGCGTACTGTTCGGTCATTTTCAGATATTCGGCGGTGCCGAGGGTATCAAGATAACGGAACGGCCCGCCGTGGAAAGGAGGGAATCCGATGCCGTACACCAGCGCCATATCGGCTTCAGCAGGGCTGGCAATAATCCCTTCTTCAAAGCAACGCACCACTTCGTTAATCATCGGGATCATCATGCGGGCGATGATGTCCTGCGGTGAGAAGTCAGCGTGAGCCGGTTTCAGGTTATCGGCCAGCAGGCTGATCGCCTGTTCATCGACTTCCTTGCGCGGTTTGCCTTTGCTGTCTTCGCTGTAGCGGTAGAAGCCGAGCTGGTTTTTCTGACCGAAGCGCCGGTTGTCGAACAGGACATCCACAGCATCGCGATAATTGCGGGCCATGCGTTGCGGGAAGCCAGCGGCCATGACGGCCTGCGCGTGGTGAGCGGTGTCAATGCCGACCACGTCCAGCAGATAGGCCGGACCCATTGGCCAGCCGAACTGTTTTTCCATTACTTTGTCGATCTGGCGGAAATCAGCGCCATCTCGCAGCAGCAAACTGAAGCCGGAGAAATACGGGAACAGCACGCGGTTAACAAAGAAGCCCGGGCAGTCGTTCACCACGATCGGCGTTTTGCCCATCGCCAGTGCGTAAGAAACGATACGCGAAATGGTTTTGTCTGAGGTTTTCTCGCCACGCACGATTTCAACCAGAGGCATACGGTGAACCGGGTTGAAGAAGTGCATACCGCAGAAGTTTTCCGGACGTTTCAGCGAAGAAGCCAGCTGATCGATAGGAATGGTTGAGGTATTCGAGGCCAGAATAGTATCGGCGTTGAGCAAGGATTCCGCTTCCGCCAGGACTGCGGCTTTGACTTTTGGATTTTCTACTACGGCTTCAACGACGACGGAAGCACGTTCGATGCCGCTGTAATCCAGCGTCGGATGAATGGTCGACAGTACTTTGGCCATTTTCAGACCGTCGAGTTTGCCGCGCTCAAGCTGCTTGTTCAGCAATTTGGCCGCTTCGTTCATGCCGAGCGTCAGGGACTGGTCGCTGATGTCTTTCATCACTACCGGTACGCCTTTCAGCGCGGACTGATAAGCGATCCCGCCGCCCATAATGCCTGCGCCCAAAACCGCAGCCTGCTTCGGTTTTTCGCTGTCCTGCGCCAGTTTTTTAGCTTTGCCTTTCACGAACTGATCGTTAAGGAAAATGCTGACCAGTGCGCGCGCTTCTTTCGATTGTGCAAGCGGCACAAAACTGGCGGTTTCCAGCTGCAAAGCTTCGTCGCGACCCAGACGGGCAGCGGCTTCAATCGTTTTTACTGCGGTCATCGGTGCCGGATAATGTTTGCCGGCAGTTTGCATGACCATACTTTTGGCCACGCTGAAACTCATCGTCGCTTCAATCTGGCTGAGTTTCAGTGGCAGACGTTTCGGGTCGCGGCGGCTGTGCCATTCCAGTTTGCCGTCGATGGCATTTTTCAGCATGGTGATACCGGCGTCGCGCAGTTTATCCGCTTCAACCACGGCATCAACCAGCCCGACTTTGAGAGCCTCTTTCCCGCTGATGTTTTTACCGGCGGCGATAATTTCCAGCGCACTGTCAGTACCAATCAGGCGTGGCAAACGCACGGAGCCACCAAAGCCCGGCATGATGCCTAAGCTGGTTTCCGGCAGACCGATACGCGCATCGGCGGTGCTGATACGAAAATCCGTCGCCAGCACGCATTCGCAACCGCCACCCAGCGCATAACCACTGATGGCGCAAAGCGTGGGCACCGGCAGGTCTTCCAGCCGGTTAAAAATGCTGTTGGCGAAATCCAGCCACTCGTGCAGTTTTTCGGCTGGCGCATTAAACAGTGATAAAAATTCAGTGATATCCGCGCCGACGATAAACGCCGGTTTAGCTGAACTGAGCAGCAAAGCTTTCAGGTCAGACTGTTTTTCAAGTATCGCAATGGCTTCGCCCAGGCTGGCGACAGTTTGGGTGTCGAGCTTGTTAACCGAGCCTGGAGCATCAAACACCAGCTCCGCGATACCGCCGTCGAGCCAGTGCAGGTGTAATGTTTCGCCTTGGTAGAGCATGTGTCTCTCCTGAATCATCTGGGATGATCTGGTATGACCAGATGCTTTGGAGTGTGGTTTTTATGTTAATAATTTGCAAATGAGATGTGTTTTATTTGCAGGCAAGATCACAAACCTTCCGGGACTATGGTCACGGTGAGGCTGTGGTAAGATGCTGCATCGTCTTTCAGGTGAAAAAAGGACAGTTGGATGGAATCGCTTACTACGCTTTATAAAGAACATATCGCCACGCTGCAGACGCGTGCCCGTGAAATTCTGCAACGTTCTCAGCTTGATGCGTTACTGATTCACTCTGGTGAATTGCTGACGACCTTCCTTGATGATCATAGTTATCCGTTCAAAGTAAACCCGCAGTTCAAAGCCTGGGTGCCGGTCACGCAGGTGCCTAATTGCTGGTTATGGGTGGATGGCGTGAATGCGCCGAAGCTGTGGTTCTATTCGCCGGTGGACTACTGGCACAGCCACGAACCGCTGCCGGAGTCCTTCTGGACCAAAGAAATTTCCCTGACGCCGCTGGCCAATGCTGATGACATCAAAAGCCAGTTGCCGGTTGATCTCAAGCGCGTCGGTTATATCGGTTACAGTCAGGATCGCGCGATCAGCATGGGTATCCCTGCTGCTAATGTGAACCCGAAAGCGGTGCTGGATTACCTGCATTATCATCGCGCCTACAAAACAGATTACGAGCTGGCCTGTATGCGTGAAGCGCAGAAAGTGGCGGTGAGCGGCCATCGTGCGGCGAAAGAAGCGTTCCTTTCTGGCATGAGCGAGTTCGATATTAACCTGGCGTATCTGACTGCGACCGGTCACCGTGATACCGATGTGCCTTACAGCAACATCGTCGCGCTCAATGAACACGCTTCCGTGCTGCATTACACCACGCTCGATAACCAGCCACCTGCCGAAATGCGCAGTTTCCTGCTGGATGCGGGCGCGGAATATAACGGTTATGCCGCTGACCTTACGCGGACCTATGCCGCAAAACCGGACAGTGATTTCGCTGCGCTGATCAAAGATCTGAACACCGAAGAACTGGCGCTGATCGATACGATAAAGGCCGGTGTGCGCTATACCGACTATCATGTTCAGATGCATCACCGCATCGCCAAATTATTGAAAGCGCACAAGCTGGTGGTCGATATCAGTGAAGACGCTATGGTGGAACAGAACCTGACCGGGCCTTTCCTGCCGCATGGTCTGGGACATCCGCTGGGATTACAGGTACACGATGTGGCCGGTTTCATGCAGGACGACACCGGTACGCATCTGGCGGCACCTTCGCAATATCCGTATCTGCGTTGTACCCGTGTCCTTGAGCCGGGAATGGTGCTGACTATCGAGCCAGGTTTGTATTTCATTGATTCGTTGCTGTTACCGTGGCGGGAAGGGCAGTTCAGCAAGCACTTTGCCTGGGATCGTATCGACGCGCTGAAGCCTTATGGCGGCATCCGTATCGAAGACAACATTGTCATCCACGATAATCGTATCGAGAACATGACACGTGATCTGAAGCTGGCCTGATGCAGCCTTATTCCGTCCCCGCTGAACCTGTCATTTTCAGCGAAGAAATAAAGAAGAGCCGTTTCATCACCCTGCTGGCGAGAACTGAGGGAGTTGAAGCGGCAAAAGCTTTTATTCAGGAGATCAGAAACCAGCACCCGGCAGCGCGTCATCATTGCTGGGCGTTTGTGGCGGGTGCGCCTGATGATTCTCAGCAACTGGGATTTTCTGATGACGGGGAACCTGCGGGCACAGCAGGTAAACCGATCCTCAGTCAGCTGATGGGAAGCGGGGTTGGAGAAATTACTGCCGTCGTCGTACGTTATTACGGCGGCATTATGCTGGGAACCGGCGGTCTGGTGAAAGCCTATGGCGGCGGTGTTCAGCAGGCATTAAAGCAACTTGTCGTGCAGCAAAAAGTGCCACTGGCGGAGTTCGCGGTGCAGTGTGATTACAGCCAGTTACAGCTGGTGGAAACCCTGCTTTCGCAAGTCGGTGGACATATTTTACGCAGTGAGTTTGGCGCTGCGGTAGATCTCGTTCTGGCGCTACCCGCCGCGGATGCGCCGGCAACCGTCAGTCACTTATTCGATATCAGCCGTGGCACGCTTATCCTGCGTCCGGTTTCTTAAATTTTATATGGTTAATTCGCTGAGGAACGCACCAGCATGCATTTTCGTGCCATAACACGCATCGTGGGGGTGCTTGTCATCCTTTTCTCGGGAACGATGATTATTCCCGGACTGGTCGCTTTAATTTACCGTGATGGTGCGGGGCGTGCATTCAGTCAGACATTCTTTGTCGCCCTGGCAATTGGGCTATTCCTCTGGCTTCCCAACCGGAAACAAAAGAGTGAGCTCAAGCCGCGCGAAGGTTTCCTGATCGTGGTGCTGTTCTGGACGGTGCTGGGCAGCGTCGGGGCATTGCCATTCCTGTTCTCTGAGCGGCCGAACCTTTCCCTGACCGATGCGTTCTTCGAATCCTTCTCCGGTCTGACAACCACGGGCGCGACCACGCTCGTCGGGCTGGATTCCCTGCCGAAAGCGATTCTCTTCTACCGGCAGATGCTGCAATGGTTTGGCGGGATGGGGATCATTGTGCTCGCGGTGGCAATTCTGCCGATACTGGGCGTCGGGGGGATGCAGTTGTATCGCGCCGAAATGCCGGGGCCGCTGAAAGATAACAAGATGCGCCCGCGTATTGCTGAGACGGCTAAAACGCTGTGGCTTATCTATGTTCTGCTGACGATTGCCTGTGCTTTGTCTTTATGGGGCGCGGGGATGTCGGTCTTTGATGCTATTGGGCACAGTTTCTCGACGATAGCGATTGGCGGTTTCTCGACGCACGACGCCAGCATCGGTTATTTCCATAGCGGCACTATTAATAGCATTGTGGCGGTATTCCTGTTGATTTCCGGCTGTAACTACGGCCTGCACTTCGCGGTGCTAAGCGGGCGCAACCTCAAGGTGTACTGGCGTGATCCGGAATTTCGCATGTTTATCGGCGTGCAGTTCACGCTGGTCGTCATCTGCACGGTGATTCTGTGGATCCATAATACCTACGGCTCGCCGCTGGAAACGCTCAATCAGGCATTCTTCCAGGTAGTCTCAATGGCCACTACGGCGGGATATACCACCGACAGTATTTCCAAATGGCCGCTGTTCCTGCCTCTTTTATTATTGTGCTCTGCGTTTATCGGCGGCTGTGCGGGTTCCACCGGCGGTGGCCTGAAAGTGATCCGAATCCTGCTACTTTATTTACAGGGATCACGCGAGCTGAAAAGGCTGGTTCACCCGAACGCGGTTTACACCATCAAACTCGGTAATCGCGCACTGCCGGAACGTATCATCGAAGCGGTCTGGGGATTCTTTTCCGCTTACGCGCTGGTTTTCATTATCAGCATGCTGGCGATTGTGGCGACCGGCGTAGATAACTTCTCTGCTTTTGCTGCGGTCACGGCTACGCTGAATAACCTGGGGCCGGGATTAGGCGTTGTGGCCGATAACTTTGCATCGATGAATTCAGTGGCGAAATGGATCCTTATCGTCACCATGTTGTTTGGTCGTCTCGAAGTCTTCACATTATTAGTACTGTTCACGCCGACGTTCTGGCGCGAATGAGTTTTAAGAAAGGGAAACAAGAATGAAAGCGTTAATACTCTATTCCAGCCGTGACGGACAGACACACGCGATTGCTTCTTATATAGCAAGTGAGCTGAAAGAGAAGTGCAGCTGCGATGTCATCGATCTCGTTCATGCCGAACACGTCGATTTGAAAAACTATGACCAGGTGATGATCGGTGCTTCTATACGTTATGGTCATTTCAATCCGGTACTGGATAAATTCGTTGAGAAACACGTGCAGACGCTGAACCAGATGCCTTCGGCATTTTTCGGTGTGAATCTGACGGCGCGTAAAGCTGAGAAACGGACTCCACAAACTAATGCGTATGTGCGTAAGTTCTTGCTGGCCACGCCGTGGAAACCTGCAATATGCGCAGTATTCGCCGGAGCTCTTCGTTATCCACGATATCGCTGGTTCGATAAGGTAATGATCCAACTTATTATGCGTATGACAGGTGGCGAAACCGATACGCGAAAAGAAGTGGAATATACCGACTGGCAGCAGGTGGCTAAATTCGCTGAAGATTTTGGGCAGATATCGTATAAAAAATCGCATTAATGCGGGCTTTATAGACGTATAGACCAAAAAGAAAGCATTCAGAAAGTTTTTTGAAATTAGGGGTTGCGGCCTTCTGAGAACTCCCTATAATGCGCCTCCACTGACCGGGAACAACGACTCCTCTAACGAGAACCAAGTCGCCCAGTCAGGAAGAATCAACCCGGTGAAAACACCGCATCTTGTAAAAGAAAATGGTTGACTCTTCAGGGAGAAAGAGTATTATCTG